>PBOB01000001.1 GCA_002724185.1 Acidiferrobacteraceae bacterium
TATGCGTGGTAACCTTCGTGCTTTTGGACAACAAAAAGTTCGTTGCACAGTATGCGGGGCTTCCTATCGTCGCGCTCCTTTGGGAGGGAAATGTCGCACCGAATTAGAGACCAAAAAGAATCCGTTTACGGGTGAATGGGAACTCATCATGTGTCCGGGTAACATTATCCTAACTGTGCCTTATGGAGCCGTCAAAAAGTATGATGGCTTGATGGAAGATATCATTGAAATGTATGGGTGTGACCCTTACATTGCTGGCCTCTATGAACAGGTAAGTAAATGGGTGAAAGAGACCTTTGAAGACCCCACCTCAAAAACTCAGAGTCGCCTACTTTAATGGTGGCAATGCTTGTTCCCACTTCTCGTATCTATCCATACCAAAAACGCCTCCGTCTCGTTCCGTCATCATGTTATCGACCTCTTTTTCGATTGCTTCTATGGTTGCTCCGTGATAAGCCCCTACCTTGGGGTTTATTCCTGCTGCGCCCTCATAACAATAGTTAAGGGGCAACGGCATCATGGCGTTAACTTTGAGGATTCGAGATATCAATCTCTCTCTTAATGCTGCATCGGCCTTAACTTGTTTCTTGAGTTCTTTATCATGAATACGCTGTAATTTGGCTGCTTGTCTGTCTTCTCGCCGCCTAATGTAATCATATTTTCTATCCCTTAACCATTGCTGCCCCTTAGTCCGGTATGGATAGTATGGAGGACGAACACAACACCATTGATAGGCTGGCCTCAGAAACCACCACATGGCTATTGTAGTCGCTAAACCGCCTGCGATAACTTTCCCTACTAATCTCCATCCACTCCATGGTCCATATAAAATGGCTAATGTCCCATAAGTTCCAAACGCAGCAGAAGCAACTAACCAAAAATCACGATTACCTTTAGTTTCATGGTATTCTTTCTTGAGGTCATGTTTCAGGGCTTCTAAATGCTCGCGGACCTTAGGATTAGGGCCGACCCACATAGTTTATAGTTAACAGCGTAACTACTTAAAGTTCACGCTGCGGCTGCGGCGGGGACATATCCTTTCTTGTAACCTTTAGAATAGGGGAAATTATAGAGAACCTTCTTGCGGAACTTACGTTCAAAATCAAGATGTGGCCAATTGATAACTCCCCATCCGCTGGATTGGGTTAACCATTTCTGACCTCCACTTAATCCACTCAGCCTGCCATCACTGAATACATAGTCTTTCCCATATTCGTCCTTCTGTATTTCGTATCCTTTGTAATGAGTCGGCGGGTGCCATACAGCAGGTTGAAATGCGGATGCCTGTTGGTAACCTATCATTTTAGAACCTCTATGTCCCATCCAATCTGGAGAATCTTCCATCTTCCACCTGAGGGCAGCAAATAATTTGAACCCTGCGATGACTAATGCGACGCTAACGATACCGCTTCCTAATATGGTAAACCAATTAGCAGTTTGGGAATACGCTGTACCTGCACCTATCATGAATGCAACCGAAGCAATGAGCCACTCTTCGCCGCCCCATTCAATCCAAGGTTCCATACTCAAAATGTAGCATCATGACTACTTAAAGTTACTCAAAATAAAGAAACTTACGTAAAAAACGCTCACCTTACTTAAACCCTTCGATTATACTCCGGATTTTCTCCTTAAGATTCAGGAAAAACTCCTTGATGCGGACATGGATTTTGGTTAACGGAAGATTGCGTTCATCCCACACGTGATTATCTTCCCACTTGATTTGTCCTGTGCGTTGGCCATATCGAAACCGATTGTAATCTTGGACAACTAAAATCATATGGTAATGCAATGCATGAGCCAGTAACGTAAATAAAATCAAGACCAGTAGACCATAGCCTATCAGGTCCCACATAGTATCACTTAACCAAACATCGTGTTATCATCACGGGGTTCGGGGTCAGGAATCTCTTTTTCAGCGAAATACATAATCAAGGCTTTTACCATTTCGTTAGTTCGAGCAACATCAATTTGTATTTGGTCTACGCTGGCTAAAAGAATGTCTACCTTTGAGTTAACCATAGCAACGGTAGGACGTTTAGTGACCTTCTCAGCGGGCGTTTCTTTCTCTTTTGTGGCCTCAATATCGTTGAGTGCCTCTTTTAACGGGTGCTCGTCTTTCTTACTTCCCGCCATCCTATAACACCAGTATGAAAAGGTATACCCTTCGTCTACTTAAAGGATTGCCTTAGGAAATTATTATCCAATTAAACCGAACATTGAGTGCTCCGCCAGTTACATTCTGAACTAATGCTCCCGTTACTGTAAAAGTGTTGGCTGCTGTATCAATATCCGCAATACTACACCCATCCATAGTAATTCGGGCCCCACTTCCCAAGAGGTCATTCAATGGTCCTGAAGCCGGAGCGAAGGCCGCACCTCCACCTGATGCTAATTCATTCTCAGGTGATGTGGACAGAGAAGTGTCCCATTGTGGTGCAGAAAGTGATAGACCTCCGCCGTTAGTTCCGCCGTCGGAAAGGTCCATAGTAATCATAATAATTTCTGAACCTGTAAGTGGAATACCGGGTGTGATGACTGCTGATGGTGAGGTAATTGTATTTGATGGAATCGAGGCAGTATCATTTCCGCTGGCAATACCCAAACTCCCTCTGGCTGTGGAACCTGTTTCGTAAGCGAATGCTCCTGCTCCTGTGGCTACAATAAACTCGCCATCTGTGGTGGGTGCTCCCAGAGTGTCCAAATCCTCTAAGATTCCATCCGTTCCCAATGTAATGGTTCCTGCACCTTCTGTGGCCGTAACACCGCCACCATCGGTTAATGTAGCCAATGTAGGGTCGCTACCAGTGCTTCCTATCAAAAGTTGCCCATTTGTAGGTTGTGAGGTCGCTGTAACAGCACCAGAGCCAGAACCAAGCAAAATACCGCCATCTGTGAGGCTTGAGGCTCCTGTGCCTCCCTGACCTACTGTAAGAGGCGTTGTAAGCCCTGTAAGGGCTCCTGAGGTCAATTGTGCTGTTCCATCTGTTAAAACGGTCGCTGTGAACGTTCCTGTGCCTGCAACAAAGGTCATTCCTGCGTTTCCACCGAATGAACCCGAATCATTGTATTGAACTTGAGTATTACTTCCGCCGGGCGAACCGCCTCCACCTCCGCCGCCTGTCGTAAGAGTTACTTGTCCGCCACCATCATCAGTTAGCGTGCCGTTCGAAACCACAATCTTGTTAACATTCTTAACATCGGGACTACCGTCCACTTCCGTCATTTCAAGTTGGCTAACTTGAGGATTTTGTCCTGAGTATCGTTGCGACATTACTTAGCCTCCTTAACTCTGCAATTGGTCATGCATGATGTCGAAGAAGCCATTCATTTGTTCAGTCCATCCAACGAAACATGATTCCATGGAACCGGTTACTGCTGCTCCAGAACCTGTTGGGTTAGAAACACGCATGACGAGTTGTCTTTCAATGTTGAGGGGCTGTAAGAACTGCCACATGTAAGGGAAGGGTGAAACTGGACTCCATTGGAAACCCGTCCAAGACATGAAAAGGTTACCATCAAGGAAAATCATGTATTCTATGGAAGAAAGTGGGTCCGTAGCACCATCTGGTTCTGTGTGTCCGAATCGACTAATCTGGAAGTATTGTCCTACATTCATACCTAATGTTCGGGTGCCGCTTAGTGCTCCTGCACTAATTTCGCCACCAACAGGGTTAAGGTTACCTATACTACCGTCACCGGATGCAGTTGCTGCACTTTCGCCGGGCCCTCTTTGAGGAGCGTTAACGTTGATACTTGGTAGTTGAGGAGGGGTATACTTACTTCTTACTGAATCTGAAACAATATTGGGGATGCCGCTGGTCCACTCATTGCTTCCGGTTGCACTCGTTCCTTCGTCTGCACTTACGTTAATGACTAAGAAATCACACCATGTACCCGCCGAGAGGTTGGCGGGATTGCCTGATGAGCCGTCGAAGGTCCACTTCTGACGCTGAATGACGTTGGCGGCGTCCCCTAAAGGGACTGTATGCCATGGATAAGATGCTTGGTCGAGCGGCTTCAATGAATCTAACGACTCTACTGAAGGTCTTTCTGCGCGCATATAGGTTCGTGCATCAATTCCGGGACGTGCCGGTTGGGTCGCAGTATGCAAATCAGTGGTATAACTGTGAAACGGTAGCGGTGTGGCTACATTTGCGTCTCCAGCCTGATTGTAACCAGTCTGAAAAGCCTTCTTACGATACGGACGCTTTAGGTCACGACGCTTGTCGTTATAGTTCGAGGCCATAATAAATAGTGGACGTTCCGACTACTTAAAGGTGATGATTATTGGAATCGAGGGGATTTTAAGCCCGCACCCAATGCTTAACACGCTTTCCAGAGCGGGTATATGTCTTACAAACCCACATCTTTCCATCTCCACCTCTCATTTTAGTTCCAACCTTAACGGAAGTTGCTGATGTTGAGGGTGATGACCGCTTACCGCGCATGATTTTGGTGCCGCGGGCTGTTTTCTTTGGTGGAGATGCTCGTTTTCTTGCCATAACTAACGTTATTCCATTCAACTACTTAAAACGTTCGACCGTTTCCACGTAATGGTGATGCCTTAGTTCGTTGTCCTGCACGACGGTAATGGTCCTTTCTTCGCTCTTCTAATTCTCGATACTTCTGGGAAACACGCAAGTAATACTCCCATGTCTCCGTATCTAATCCACGTGAGACTAAGAGTTGTTGACGATACCATTCAACATTTGCTACGTTAACGGGTATACCTAAATCTAAAAGGCGATGGCATATCATTGCATCAGTTCCTTCAAACAACCAATATTGAATAAATACCCGGGCTAAAGTTGTAGTTGTGGGAATTGTGGTAACGCTATCTGTATTGTTGGTAATATATCCGGATATATCATTGTAAAGAGTATACTCTACATCCCAACTTTGTTCTGGTCTTACGTAAACAGAAGGTTTCAGCATATAATGAATCTTCTGTTCAGGGGTTTTAGTTAATGGATAATTGGCTGCATCTCCTGAGATACCACTCGATTGCACATTTTGAGGTCCCTGATAATAGGAAGTGCTATTGATTCCGATTTGTACCCAGCCATTAGGAATCCATTCGGTTAAGTTAACACCACTAAACTGTGGTCTACAAATAACTCCCGGGGTGGAACCAAAATGGTCGATAACCACAAATTGGTCTTCGTTAACGAACGGTAATAGTTTTTCGGCAATCTGAGTATCATTCTGAACTGCAGTTCCTCCGGGTCTGGTTAACGATAGGGAGCCATAACCTGAACTAAAGATAGAGAAACCTTGTCCTGCTACCGGATAATCTGTAGAATTGGGTAACCCATTCCCTGTAAGGGTCCACTCATAACATAGTTTTCGTATCATTAACTAAACCTCCACTCACGAGCAGTAGTTTCGGGTGACGGTTGGTTAACGTCAGCCCATAGTTGATTTTCAATCAAGATACGTTTGTACCAATTCAAGTTATCTTCCGTTACGGGAATCGATTCTTGTAGTAACTTCATAGCAATTAATGCATCTGCTCCGTCAATAAGTAAATAGAGAACGTAAGCCCTTGGGACTTGTCCGTCTGCAATATTGGGCCCTTGTTCGTCAGTATAGTCGTAATTTCCATTCCATCCACCGTTACTTACCATAGTGTAATCAATACCCCATGCTTGTCCGGGTAATATATACAGCGGTGGTTGAACTCCGTTCCATAATGCAGGCATGGTAATGACTCCTTGTGCATTTGGTGAAGGAAATGGGGCTGCTCGGCCCGGAATACCAAAATTAGTATTCGTTCCAGTGCGACCGGTTGGGTCAGCAAAGTAATAAGTTGTATTGATTCTAATGTTAACAGCGGCTTGAGGTGGCCAACAAGCAATACTATCGACCACAATAAATTGAAATGCTCTCAATTCGCCGGGGATTTCCACATTAGTTCCGATACCACCGACCATAATATCAAAAGGTTTCTGAAGTGGGATGGCTGGAATGTAACATCCTGTGTCCGTAGAAGAAAGAGGTGTGCAAACAGGCGTTCCATGTAATGTATATGGGCGTCCCTCTGATTGCTCTTGAGCCGAAATAACGCCTAACCATTCATAACCTTGACGGCGAACGCTCATACTACTAAGTTAAGCATCGCTGCTACTTAAGGCTTCTTGGGCGTCTCACAGAGGGCGATTGCCGGGGATTGGGCCACGTGGGTTGATTGGGTAACCAACACCGCCTTCAGCGAAAGCAACCTTTTGGATTGCCAATTCTGCAATGAAGTTAAGAACAACCTTGACGTCATCACTGTCTGCGTCTTGGCCACCGCCGAGGGCAGGAGCCAATGGAATAGTTTGATTATTGGAAACAACGATACTTACTGGTTGCTGGAACAAGATAAGAATCGGGCTTGGGAATGCGAAAGTGTTGCAGCAGGTAGCAATCTTGCTAATACTGAATGCATTAGATGGAACATTGTTCGGTCCAATACCGATAGTAACATCGAAATCGACGAAACTGTTGATATTGTAAGTGTTGTCTCCGAACACGTTGGAATAGTATGTGGTAGTGGTAGAAGCCGAATCATCGTAAACTGTTCTGATTACTTGTGCTTCAAGACCGTAAACGCGAACTTCTTCATTGTTTGCTTGATTTGTATAGATTTGAACTGTTCTGGAAGTTCCTGCTGCAATTGGTGCGGCAGCAGAGCCTGCAGCCGAGACTTGGTATGAGTGCTCGGTTGTGTATACCTCTGGTTGTGGGTCTTGATTTGCCATTCGAAACTGACTCCTATGTAACTGTTTGCGCTGTTCAACTACTTAAAACTACCCGTCTTTACTATGAGACTCCATAGACCGCTTAATCCCATATAAAACCGCACCAATCAATATGACGTCCAGAAGGATAGCAAAGGGTCCCAAAAGTGCTAACGATTCTTGTATCCGAAGTGCAGTTTCTGCCGGAGGCAGAGGGCCATCTCTCCAAAGATAAGCAATCCACAGCATCGCAATCGCTAACCCAAATAACAAAAATGCCCATATTTTTCTAATGGAAGACGTTGCCATACTTATTACATTCATCGTTCTCCCTCTTAATAATTTGGGTTTCATGTCTCAAATTGCTATTGAAATAACTCCTCTTCTGAATCATACGCTGGATTTTCGGCTACTTGGATATCGGGCACCTCTGGGACTGCTTCTGGGTTCTTACTGTTAACGTAAGCACGGAAGAAACCATACAATTTAGGTCCTAAATCTTCTAATTCTTCATCTAAAGATTTACCGTCTTTTTCCGCTTCCATAACCATGATTTCGCGCAGATTTGATATCGTTGAAACGGTTGCATAAAAGGATGGCGTAAAGGCTTTCACATACATATCACGGATATCTTCGGCTGAGCGTTGCGCTAAGATAGCCAACAAAACGGCTCCAACGTTAGTAGCAGTAATGAAAGCCAACAGTTGATAGTTTACCATAGATGTGGGAGTAATAAATTGAGCAATCAGTTGAACTATTAACGCAATTCCTAACAAGATAAATACCATTTGTTTCCAACTGATAAACTTCGCATATTCCATCTTTTCCCAATCAGGTTGCTCTTGTAACATGTAACACGACCTCCTCAAATATTTCTACATAACCTACTTTTTGGTAACCATAAGCACCGATGTCTTCCATAATCTTCTTTTCCCATTTACGAGACTTATCCAGAAGGAACTCTTCCAGTCTAAAGATACCTTGATTAGAAAGCATCATGAAATCTTCATAGTAAACGTAAGGTAGTAACTTACCATCTCCTATATCTACTTCTTCGAACTCAGTGGCCACTTGGTGAACCTCTGCTGCAATTAAATCATTCATTTGTTTTTCAAAGAAGTCTTCGCCAAATTGGTTCTTGATGCGCAGTTCATCGATTGTATCAAGGCCAATGCCAGCGTTAAGACGCTCTTCCATAACGGTCCACTCTTGTTCAAATATTCCATCCCATTGTTGCTTGGATTGTTGATATTCAGGACCGATACCACGAGCACGGTCAACCATATACTGTTCTCGACGTGTGGAAAGATATTGTTTCCAAGCGTCTTCCGTAAACGGGTCAACCATATGAAGACTGAGTGTTGTGACCTACTTAAAGGTAGTCATCAAGCCTGAATCTTTTCGTAAACAGTGCCGCTAATATTAATGGGGACGTTTACATCATGAGCAATGCTCCAATCAATGGAACTCAACCCAAAGTTAACACCCAATTGTTCACTTGCAGCGTAACGCAATGTTTCTTCCACGTCATCATTCATGAAAGCATCAACAAGGTCACGGGCACCGATATCGATGTTGGAATCTAAGGAAAGAATCTCGTATTCATACAAATCTCCTTCTGCATCCTTACGAAGAGCATCCTTCATAATCCAATAGTATACTCCTCCAACAATGCCTACTCCGGCTAAAGCCTCCAGTATCTTCTTGTTACCACCAGTTCCTTCTGCGGCTTTTCCAGTAACCAAAATCTTAATTTTATCCCACAAGGAGGCATTTGCTGGAACAACGTTACTACTAACGTCATCTTCAATGACTTCTTGGACGGCAGCATCACCAGTGCTATCTACATCTGCAGTAGCGGCTGCGTCTGCTTCCTCTTCTTGAATATAACCTGAATCTTGGTCGCCTACTACTCCCGGTTGTGTTTTACATCCAAAAGTATTCCAGAGCGGGTCACAAGTTCTTGTTTCATACATGTGACGTGCATATGCTCCGGGCATTGCATAGTTAATGTAATAGAAATCTTGTGGGTCTGCACCGGAAGAAGGCATTATGCCTCCACTACCGGGTCCGAATGGTCCTGTATTTCCCATTTATCTCACATTCCTTTCCTTTTCTTCAACCATTTTGTTAGTCCAAAGAGTGAAGCAGTGGCTACTACTCCAACTCCTGCTAACGTTAATGTTTCTTTTCGAGTGAAAGTAACTTGGGACCTTGCGGAAGTCCCACTTACTGGAGTTGACTGTGCAGAACTACCTGAGGAGGGAGATGGAGAACTGGTTTCTCCTGCTGGCCAGATACCTTGTCCAACGTTAGCCATTCCTGAAGGGGTCCATGGAATACCTGCATCACCGTAAGGACGATATGCATTACCTGACTGGTCTAATGTGGTTAAACTGGGAATCCATGCTGTGCCGGGCGGCAAATTAGTAGTTTGTTTGGAGATTGGGTCTCCCCCACTTGTGTAAGCAATAATTTCTTCTCTATGTTCTGTGCACCCTGCTGAACCACAGGCGCAGGAAGCACCAGATGCATCAGTGCAGTATACAGTATAACACTTTCGTGTATACAAATCACCGGGGTCACATTGAATATTGTAGCCGGGCATGGTTAATTTTGGTTAACACTGCTACTTAAAGAGTTTGTTTACAACCAACCTTTGCTTTTGAACTTCTGAATCGACCACTCACCCGCAATCGCGCCTATTGCAGTGGCAAAAACGCCTCCAATAAAACCACCAATAAGGTATTTCATATCATCAGTATCGTTAGCGTTAGCCCAATCGGTAAGATTAGTGGAATCTAATTCAGTTTCTGCCATCCAAGTAGGTTGAACACCGTAATCTTCTGCATCTTCGGCGTCTTTGACTTCCACAAATTGATAACATTCATCACAACCTCCTTCTCCTTCTCCAATAGCATCAGCACAAATATTACAAATACCGCCTGCGCCACACCGAGGACATTCAGCATCGGCTTCATTGGCTTCTTCCCAGCCTACATGGGGAGCGCAAATGTAACATCCGGGCCCTTCTCCCCATTCTTCTTCATCGTAATCATATTCGTCATCTTCCTCTGCATTGGCCTGCCAATCACGCTCATCGTAACCGTGCTTCTCTAAAAGATATTTGATTCTCATCAAAGCGTCATGAGACGATAGGTCAGATGGGTCATGAACAATGTTTACTATTTCTTGAATGATTTCGTCTAAGTCTTTTTTAGTTGCGCGATGTGTGCCTTCTGCTCTCTTAATACCCAACTTACGTTTAAGCCAATCAGTGCTCATGTAACTTTCTTCTTCAGGAACACCGTGCTCAGCCCAATCTTCATCTTCTTTGATGGCTTGATAACAAGGACAGCGAGGTGGTTGAGAACTACATTGCATGACTCCAAGTTTCATACATTCGCACGGAAGTTTTTCTGTAGCCCCGCAGCAACACGATTTCTTGCCAAGAGTTTCTGCTGCAAATTGATGCATTTCGCCCATTTTCTCTCCATCTTGAGTAACTTTAGGAACGGCATGCTCTACAAATACGTCCATCCAAGCGTCATCAAAGTTTGACCACGAACCTCCTTTGTATTCAAAGTCGACATAACTTTCTCCCGACGGATTAACGTTAGCCCATTCTACCCGATAAGTTCCGGGTGGAACTTCATATCTTCGTCGAACTTTGCGTCTTACCATAATTATCACTGTTCTGTAACTTTGGTATCACCATTGGTAGCAATTTCATGCATCGCTAAGCCAAAAATAATGAAGGGTGTTGCCATAAGAACCTTATCAGTTACTGTAAATGCTCCTGAGGGCCATCCTTCTTTTCGATAAGTTTTGATAACGTTAGCCAATGTGGTAGCAAAAAACGCTGCTGAACCTACTGCTGGAATAAGAAGGGCTCTCCAAGCATTTCTCTTTGCTTGTTGTTGAGTAGTCTGCTGCTCTGCAAAGTCTTCACTAATTTCATGCTTTTCGCGGTCAACCATACGATAACATCAGTTACACTGCTACTTAAAGATAGTTACTGCTTCATTCTTTCTTGAATGAATCAAACATATTCTTTACGAGGTCAGGTTTAAGGGCTGCAACAAGTGCAAGTCCACCGAGAACAAGGCCCGGAATGAGTAACTTACTGCCGCTACCGCCATCTTCAGCACCGAAATCTTCCCAGAGTTCATAGCCTTCGTCGTCATCGTCGTCGTAATACATCACTTCTCCACGGTCATATGCTCGTAGGGAGTCTGCATCTTCAGCAACAATATCATCAATCTGGCCTAAAAGAGTAGTAATTTGTTTTTCAATCTTCTTACGCTTGTCTGCATCTTCAGTATTCTCAAGTTTTTCTTCTAACTTGACTAACTTTTCCATCATAGCGTATTCGTCACCGCTGGGAGTTCCTTCGTCCTCTTCAACTTCAACGAGTTCTTCCATTTCTGCGTGCATAGGTCCAAAGTTCATTTCAAGGGTTTGTTGTCCCAAAACAGGGCCATATCCTTGAGGAATCTGTTCACCGAGTGGAACTAAGCCCTCTGCGGTGTCTTCAACTGCGGTAACTGTTTCAACAGCAGTATCTTCTGCTGGTGCTTCAGGGGACTCTTCAGTCCCTGCATCTGGAATGGAATCGTATTCTTGCTCCTCCTGCTCAATAACTTCTGCTTCTCCTTCAGCAGCCATAACTGTGCCATCTTCGTCAGCAATAACTTCGGTTTCGCCGGGGTCTTCCTCAACGTTAACAGGTTCTTCTTCTGCTGCGAATGCTTCAGACTCAATAAGTTCGCCTGTTTCGTCAGAAATAACGGGTGCTTCACCCTCATCGACTTCAATATCTACTGCGTCTGCCTCTTCTTGAATCTCAACAATCCTGTCCAAGATTTCTTCTTCAGTAGTTTCTACTTCTTCAGTTACTACTTCAGTTTCTTCCTCAGCAGCAAGTTCAGTAGTTTCGGGGACCGAAACGCCTAACTGAGAGCGCAAATCGTCTGCAGTCTGTTGATTACAGAATGTAGATACTTGTTTTCCTGCGGGTGTAACGCCTACAACTTGGTAACGAACACCACGAGAACCGGAAACTTCACGCACTTCAGTAACTTCGGCATCAATTTTAGCCTTATCTGAAACTGAATAGATTTGGTAAGTGACCATACTCTCTACTCATCTATCCAACTACTTAAAGGTATGCGAGTGAAACAATTTATGAATATCTCACCAACCAAGTCCCATACCGAGGCTATCCGAACGTGAATAGGAAACTGGAGTTTGTCCTATTGCAGGGCCGAAAGCACCCATGGTTCCAAAGTCAAAACCAGCGATAGAGGGCTGGAAATAATCTGAATTGTATAGCATATCATGAGACTCAGCATGTGCGGCATCTTCAGCAGCCTTTTCAACGGCTTCTTCTGCGTGCCTCTCTACTTCCTCTTCTGCTGCCTGAACAAGTTTTTCATATCTTTCGATTTCATCTTGGCAAGAAAGACCTCGCCACATGCGACCAAGTGCGATACCGAATGGAAGAACGCCTAACATTGGAATCAAGACTGGGAGATAATTATGTCCGTCTTCTGATAGTTCGCCATCTTCACCTGATTTCGCCTTAAAGATACCTAATCCGCCTTTCATAGCCTCAAAAGCACCAAAACCAAGGAATGTAATACCTACAATAGCCAGACCACGGGTCTTGTTATCCTTCCATTCTTCCATTGCTGGAGAAGGAGGTCGCTCTTCTGCGCCCTCAGACTCTCCAAAAAGAATCTGGTTACGTAGTTCTGCGAAATCTACTGCCATATTACTTCACCTCTGTTAACCGTATCAACCGTTCTGGAATGCACTTCCTGCGAAGTTCTGTCCTACTGTGCCGTTTGTCGTTGTTGTTCTCAAAGCCATCAAGTAATCGTCACCACCGCTACCATATGATGGTAGTGTTTGGCCAACGAAGCGACCATATTGGATACCACGGTTAGTGGAAACCCGTTCTAAGTCACCTCTGTTCTGCACAATTCCTTGTTGAGCCACCAGACCACGGTCTGTGTGTGCTTCTCTAACGACTGTCTTTTTCTGTTCAGCACCCATTACGTTCTGTGAAAGTCTCCATCCAGCGCGAGCACCAAATGCAACTATACCAGCAACGACCGCTAAACTTACGGTATTCATTACAAAGTTTGTTATTTCTCCCATATTCATCGTTCTCCTTTTGTTTTCGTTCAATTGTTTCTTGTGAGTAAGTTTCCTAATGCGAGGAGCCCAATTACGCTCAACGCTGTGCCACCCAAGGCTCCCAGATACATCTTAAATCCGGTTTTGTAAGGGTGAGCGAGTTCAAATTGTTCGGCATCATATTCTGGCTCAGCACCATATGTGATACATGGGTCTTTACCACAACCACAGTTAGGCTTGCTTTCTTCAGCATATTTTCGGCTAACGTAAGTCCCTTTGCTACGACTTGCACGAGTCTTCGTATTAATCTTTTTCTGATTACTTTGCTCAGCATATGAAAGAGAGTTGCCTCTGTAGTTAACCTTAACTTGATTTCGACCGGGCGTGTATCCTATTCGGGCATAGGCATTATAGGCTCGATAGTTATCAACACCATCTTCTTTGACGATTAAGAATACAATAAACTTATTGGAAACGCCCTTTTGACCCTTAACTTGTCCTTGGTCAGAAGTGTGAATGTAATATTTAGGCTTGTATGGGGTGTAAAGACTCCAACTCTTGCCTGTTGCACTGTTAGCATGCCTAATGCAAGCAGATACCGAGTTCTCTACATCCGCACGACCGGGCTGGAAAACATCCATTGGGGCTTCAAAGTAAGTTTCACCTTCAAAAGTGATACCTTCTCCACGAAGTTCTAAGTTTTGATGTCCAGAGTAACCTAACGATGCTTGATTGAAATCGCCATGAATTGCACTGGAAGTGGCTAACTCTTCTGGAGTAAATCCACTTAGTGCTTCTGTATCTCCGCTACTGAAATTGAAAAGATTGGAAAGTGTCCCTGTTCTTCCATACTCTGCTGCGAAAGTAACGTTTCCTTCTGCTTCCCATTGTTGTTCAAACCCTTTACGTGCTGCGCACATCTCCCAAAGTTCTACATTTTGTTGAGCAGCCTCGGCTAACGGTATATCTCCTGCCATAGTAGCAAAGGCTAAGACCATGCTATGATATTCAAGTTGCTGTGCAATGGTTTCATTGGATAGGTCAGCAATCTGTTCCATAATGGCTTCCTCTAAGTTAGCCATTTCTGCGTCAGTTACTGGCACAGGACCATCTTCTAATGAATCCTTAAGAGCACCAATCCATTCATCAACAATATCAGATTCTCCAGAAGGAGTCCGAGTATCGTCACCTAAAGGTTCCTCAGCCATGGGAGTAGATTGACGGAACGACTACTTAAAGAGTTCGGACAGGGCGTTTATGCACCCTCACTTCCCACTCCATACGAATCGCTCGTTGCGGCTCTACATCTGTGGGTTCATAATAATCAAGGTTACCATCCGCATCTCTTTCGGCAAGATACACTATTCCTTTACCAACAAATGCCTTATCTTCAGGGATATTATCAATATCTGGAGTCCCTGTGTGCATGCTCCTCGTTAACTTGGGAACTGTTGGATGGGCAAAGAAGTCTCGGATAGAGCCCCAACTCAAATTATGAGGGTTATCATCTTCAATTAACTGTCTTCCTGTTCGAGCCTGATAATTATCATAGTAAGTCCAATTTCTCTCTATCCACTTATCTACTTGTTCTTTCACCGTTACATCTTCAATCCATTCTTTAGTAATGGGCCGCTCCCACATGTGAATATACTTGTCGGTCTCAGGATTGACTCCATTTTCATCAAGAGGGATTCCACTCATTGTCGTGTTAGCGTGTTCTGTATGATATGTCTGGTAAGGATTAAAAATATCCTCTAATGGCATACCATCATAAATGTAGGCTTCTCGGATTACTTCTGGTAAAACATAAGGACAACCCTTCCGGCCTTTTATCAGACGTCCATACTTTCCCCAATGCTTAACGTTAGCCGGCCCTTCCCTATCTACCCACCTTTGCATAACCACTTCTTTCCATCTTTTGATAAACTCGATAGCATCTTCCCATGTAGCAAATACTTGCATAGTATGGTGGTCTCGGAAGGGGTATGGTGTCCCTTTCATTCCATATTCCAAATCATGATAAACCAATTCGTAATCGGCATTGTAAGCCTCCGAAACACTATCGCTATTGTCCCGTTGATAAATATCGCTGGCATAAACTATCCATACCTCTGGATATTCATAAATGAACTCAACACTTTCGGTAAAATCAAAATTAAGAGGCACCGTAGGGCGAACGCTCGCCTTAAAATCAGTGCTCTTTACGACCTTAGTCATGATAAAGAGTCTTCGGCTCAACTACTTAATTGTATAGTTCATCCACTACTTTGGTAGATTGGCCTTCCACGCGCTTACCTAATTGTTCACGCATTTCCGTTAACCCAACCATGGCTTCATCCATGAATGCTTGAGTAATAGTAGTTTTAGTGTCGTCATAACCACTATCTTCCAATGCTAACATATAGGCAGTCTGCACCGCTTCATGAATGTATGCTCCAGAATAACCTTCCGTTTTACGAACCAATCCGGTGAGGTCAATCTTCTTAGTCTTGAAGGGTTTGAGATACTTCTCGAAAATAGACTTACGAGTTTTATCATCAGGATAACCGAAATCCAAACGAACATCAAAACGACCCGGACGGTCGGTAAGAGCCCAATCCAGATTCTCAGGATGATTAGTGGTGGCTAAAGTTACTACACCAGCATTATTCTCTACACCCGAAAGTGCGTTCAGGAACTCACCCAACAAAGGATGGTCACCAACTTCACGTGTTACACCACCTAAAGTATCAATATCCTCAAAGATAACCAAACTTGGGGCTAACTTACGGGCTAACTTGTAGACACCAGATATATCTCCAGTGTGTTCTAAGCAATCACGAGTAACGTAAATGACTGTCGCATCGGTATATTTGCACAGAACTTCACAACATAATGTCTTTCCTGTGCCCGGCGGTCCAGTAATCAAAACTCCACGACTGGCGCGTAGATTTTTCTCTTGGAATAGGGTAACGTTCTCTAAAAACTTGATAGCATTACGGTTAAGTTTTAACTTCATCTTATCCTTAATTACGATATCGCTCCAATCTTTTTCTTCCACTTGAAGCATGTTATACTTAGCATCAAACTTCTGCCCCTTGAGTAACCCTTTGGTATAGAAATGATTTTCAATACGGTCCCAGAGGGTAGAGAAATCAGTAGATTCATCACTAAAGTGAAAACGTAACTCTACATCATATTTTTCGTAGGGGTAGAAAGAAACTGCAATACGTTCGGAAGGATTCTTTTTGTTTTCTAAGAAGAGAGTCAAACGATGTGGGATTTTATAGTTAGTTCCACCTACATTTTCATCAAGATAAACTGGCGTTGTATAACTCTGCCCATAATGATAATTTTTGATATCTACAATCCCATAATCTTCTTTCAATACTTCCATTACNGANTGTGCCCACATGATGTAAACACGAGANTGAAAGTCCTTTTGTTTNGCTTCAGGGCTCTTGCCNACCCATGCTTCAATATCAGCATTTAGNCGGTCAGTACGCCGAACATTNTTTACCAAATAGTTTACAGTATCTTTGATACTTTCGGTCTCTAAAGAAAAATCACCAAAGGGTGAGTTCATAACAATGGCTTCAGGCGAAATGTCTGTGGGCATAAAAGAGAGTTATGTTAGCACCTACTTAATACCTGAGGTATTCCTATAAGTAGGTGTCTTTCAAAGCCACGATTTACGGTCATCAATTTCATTATATGGAGTATTACCTACTAACATACGACTACGTCCAATACCACCTGTGCTTTCCACTAACCAAAACCAATACTCATCGCTTACGCCTTCGGGTTTATCCTCGATGGTGGGTCGCGGATGTCGTGGAACGATAATACGAGTTACTTGTTCTTGGAAAACTGCGAGAGGGTCGCCACCTTCGGCTGCGGAGGTCTGTTGCCCTCCTGAAATCGTTTGGTGAGGTCCAATCTCATGCCAACCACCTGCGGCAGCCAATTGACCGAATCCATAAGTTGTGTCTACTTTTCGTGGGTCTCCTACCATACGCATCCAACAATCGGTATCTTCTGCCATTTGTAGTTCTTCATCAAAACCATCTACGGCTTCAAATCGTTCACGAGTAACAATAACGTTACTGGTCATCGGTGGATGTCCCATAAAGTAATAATAAGTATGTCCTAAATCTTGACGACACTTATCGGCGTCATCAAAGAAAGATGCAATCCGTTGCATAGTATGAACTTCTCCACTGGACATAGGAAATTGAATTACGATATCACTACAATCCCACCAAATGACGACATGGTCATCAGATTCTTCAATAGTTTCTGTTAACCATTCCAAGTGAGTTGGATACCAATAATCGTCACCATCCAAAAATGCTACATATGGCGCGCATCCTAAACTAATGGCTTCATTACGGGCTTGAGAAACTCCTTTTCCAGATTGTCGGAGGTAAATGAACTTTTTAGAATCTTGTTCAACATATTTGTTAACGATATCCATCATCTCCTCATAATCCTCCCAATCTTCCGGAGTCCCATCGGAAATGAAACATTTCCACTCCGTATGAGTTTGGTCGGCAATGCTTTGTAAACATCGGTCCAAAAAGTCTGTTTTCATCTTGTAAATAGGCACAATAACGTCGTAGTCCATCATTTATCTCTCCATAATCTTTCTAATTCTTCATCTTCTTCGGCTTCCTCATCGAGTGCTGAATTAACATGAGGGGCGATATCGTACTTAAAGTTACTGTGTCGCACTCCCTTATTCTTTCCGTGCCTCCACCATGTTAGCACTTCATACCAAAACTCAAAATCGGCCCACTTTGGCCTCAATATCGAAGTTGGATTAGGTAAGTGTTCATACATGTCCAACCAATCTTCATCAGATTCTCGAATGGCGGCAATAATTTGAGGAGAGGCACTTGTCTGTGTTCCTCCTTCGGTGGTGGCTTCACTATGCTCTCGATGGTAAACGGTAACGGTATCGATAAGGTGAGCACTTCGCCAAATCTGCGGCGTTTCATAATCAGGACCTTCAGGTATACCCATAATTCTTAACCATAATTCTAAATCTTCGTTAACAGGAATATTTTCATCAAAACCACCAACTCTTTCGAAATCATAACGACCGCAACTGACGGCAGGTGTCCAAATAGGTGTATTACAAAAATACCAATAGTGTTTGTCTTCTGGACAATCAATATAGGACTTGTATTCGTGTAATGTATGGGTCATGTGGGTTACAAAGTTACCAGAATCTGTGGGTAACGTTCCTTCCGCTTCCATCTTTGAAAATCTTATACCAGATGGATGGGTTCCTATACTTCCAGCATAATGTTCAAGGAGGTGATTGGTTTCCCAGTAATCATCTCCGTCAAGGAATGCCAATAATGGTTCACTACCTAAAGCAGCAACTTGATTACGAGCAGCACTAACTCCGAGCCCTTCTTGGATTACCCAATGAATGCGCACATCTTGAGTTACTAACCACTCCATATATTCACAATGTAGTTCGTAATCGGGCCACGTCTCCGGTGTTCCATCACAAATCCATAGTTCCCAATGAGAAAATGATTGACTCAAAACGCTATCTATTGCCTCTTTCAAATAATCAAGATTAACTTGATAGATGGGCATAATAACGTCAAACATCCCAGAGTGCCTCCAAGTCATCATCGTCATCAGGGGTCATGAGATGGTCCCATTGACCAGCAACGATAACTTCGGTTTCTTTATGGATTACTCGGTAACCTTTTGCATCTCCTTCTTCGAACCATTCCAGAACTTGTTTCCAAAAGTCTGGAGACATTCCTGCAGGACACTCCATTTCGGGAGGACAAGGTAAGTAATCGAAAGCCCATTTCTCTGCACCTTCAACAATTGCTTCTGCAACTTCTTGTTTGAGGTGTGGTGGAGTTTGAAAATCGGCCTCTTCAGACACATCTGGGTTCGCAGTCATAGCGTTAACGTGCTCACGATGGAACGCAGTAATGTGGTCCACAAAGGTAGCGTAACCCCAACCATGCGGGCTTCCATAGTCCTCATCTGCACTGGGCACACCCATCATACGTAACCAACATTCGATATCTTCACAGTAACTTAAGGACTCATTGAATCCTCCTATGCGCTCGAATGCAGCACGGGATGCTACAATTGTGGTAGTCCACAAAGGTGAGTGGCAGAAATACCAATACTGACGATGAATGGGGCAATCCGAATAGGAACGGTAAGCATTGAGTTCATTTTGAATGGTTACTTCAAAGGTTTGGTTATCAGAAGGAACAACTAATTCATTACGGAGAGCAGTAAACCATAACACTGCGCGCTTTTCTGAACGATGTCCTTCTGAGTTCTTAATTTCTTCAGCAATCACCGATAGATGGTTAGAAAACCAATAATCGTCGCCATCAAGGAAGGCGAGATACGGAGATTGCCCGCAGTAAACTGCTTGATTGCGGGCTTGGGAGACACCAATACCCGTTTGAATGTGATAAGAAAAGCGATTAGAATCTCGTTGTTGATACTCTTGTATCAATTTATTGTGTGCATCAATATGTTTCCAATCATGTGGAGTTCCATCCACAACATAACAATGCCAATCTTCATGTTCTTGGGTGAATACACTCTCTAAACACTCACGTAAAATGGTAGGGTGTATTTGGTAAATAGGGATAATAACATCAAATGCTACCATGACTGATGGTAGTTCGTTACTGTACTTAAACCTTCTCAGGGGCATCTTCGGGGTCAACTGGTGATACTCTTTGTCGTAGTGATAGTTCACTCTCTAAAAGGAGTCTTTTATACCAATCAACGTTCTCAACCGTTACACCAAGTCCCATTTTGAGTAACCGTAATGCGATTAGGGAGTCCGCTCCGTCATAAAGCATATACTTAATGAATGCTAATACTACTTCTGGTGTTCCACTGGTGCCGTCACGACTGGTATACAAAACTTGGTATGTTAGACCGGGTGGAATATACACATGTGGGTCCAAATTGAACGATTTCAGAACGCGAATACCTTGTGGGTCGGGAACTCCGGGTGTCCCATATTGAGTAGAACCTCCCCGTGGGTATGGCATTGCCCTACCGGACACACCATAATTGACTTCTCCATCGGGATTCTCAAAGTAATCCGTAGTGCCTACTCGTATCTGAATGAAACTATTCAGGTAAGGACTGCATCCAAACTCCTCGATAACGACGAATTGAACCTCATTGGTAGAAGCAACAACCGTTTGGTTAACGCCTAAGCCACCAGCAAAGATATCAATCTGCCGATTTGCGGGAACTGCAACTGGAACATCACCTGCTTGTCGCCCAATCAAAGATACAACTTGACCGGGAGGAGCAAGGTTAGCCCACTCGTAAACCTGAAAGCGAACTGCCATGGAGTAATCTACTCCACACATCTACTTAAAGGTAATGCAAACCGTCCGAATCGCTGCTAATGGACCCTACTCGACAGACAGCCTTACGGCTATGCCTATCGAGCGGGGTTACCACCAGTGTGAGTCTAATCGACTTACTGAGCAGACAACAGACTGCGCTTGTACCAGTCAACGTTACCCGGGTTGATGCTGATTCCCATCTCCAACAGTTTGTTAGCGATTAGAGCATCAGGGCCGTCGTAGAGTGTGTACTTGCAGAATGCCATCAGTTCGTTGGAAGCGATGTTACCGTTTGTACCTGCTGCGAAACCACCACAGTTGTAGTAAGTTACCAGAACGTCCCAAACTTGACCCGGTAGGACGTAAACGTCTGGGTAAAGGTTGAAGGAAGGTTGGTAGTTGATTTCACGTGGGTAAGGGCTCGCTGAACCGGGGATTCCATCGCTTGGGACATTGTCCGGGTCGAGGAAGTAATCGGTTGTGTTGATACGAACCTGAACGTAGGAACGAGGTCCTACGATTCCAAAGGTTGCACCTGCACCAGCACTACCGTAAAGACCACGGTATGAACCAGCGAATCCTGCGTGTAGGAAATCTGTTGCTGTGGTAGCGATATCCTCAATAACCACGAACTCTGTTGCTGTGGTCTCTGCAGGCTTGGTGATGTTGTTTCCAACGCCGCCAACGAAAATGCTGAATTGCTGACTTTGGTTGGTGACTGTTGCGACTGTGTCTGCGCCATAGTTAGTGGCGTCCCATTCATATACTTGACTTCTCATTGCCATATTTTTCATCTCCTATTATTGTCTCCTGTCGGGTAACCCGATTAGGCTTGACCTCCATTTGCTGCTGCAGCAGATGCTGCGACTGATGCACGCTGTTGCTGCTCAATTAGGCTGCGCTTGTACCAATCCACGTTGTTTGGGTTGATAGTCACACCAAGTTCGAGCAACTTGTTTGCGATAAGTGCGTCTGGACCGTCATAAAGAGTGTACTTCACGAATGCAGCCAAAACTTCAGTTGTTCCGTTTGAGGACTCTGTACCATCACGAGTTGTGAAAAGAATCTGCCAAACTTGACCCGGTAGGACGTAAACGTCAGGGTACAAATCGAACGACTTCAAGATGTTTTGCTGGTTTGTTACTGTTGAACCAGTTGCTACTTCGTCGTTTAGACCGCTTGCAGCACCACGAGGGTAAGGACTTGCCAGACCGGGGATACCAAACATGTTGGTAACGTCAGGGTTCTGGAAGTAATCAGTGGTGTTGATTCGAATCTGGACATTGCTGTTCAGGTTTGGTGAACATGCGATATCTTCGATTACCACGAATTGTGTTGCTGTCGTTTCTGCCGGCTTGGTGATGTTATTACCAATCCCACCGATGAACAGGTCGTATTCGCGGTTTGCAGCAACAGTCACTGGGTAACTTGCGGCTGAACGTCGAATCTGACTTGTACCTGAACTGGTGAGGTTTGCCCATTCATATACTTGACTTCTCATTGCCATATTTTTCATTCTCCTATTTTTTCTACGGCAAAGTGTTCGCCGATGTATTAGTGTAGTATTTTTGACTACTTAAAGGTTGCGGTTTTTGACCCTCCTTACGCGTGCGCGTTATAGATTATATGTATCGAGGAACCTCGGGGTGTATTCTGTATAGGGTCCTCCAATCTCATTACTAATGGGCCAATTGATAATAGAGGGATTGATAAGTGCCGGTCCTATTTCTTGTAATGTAAAATACGTAACTCCTGTATCATCGTATTCCTGAACGTCCTCACTAATTACCTCCATTAACTCATCTTCATCCATTATACGAACCCTTTCAAGTTCCGTTGTGGCAGTCTGTTCCGCATAATCTCTTGGTAACCATCGTTTAGTTTCGATACGGACATCATCGTTTCCATATACTTCAAAAAATCCCTTACTTTTGAGGAAACTTTCTACTTCCTTATCAGTATACATGTGCGCGGCCAAATACAAACTATCGCCATCGGATTCATGAGCAATGGTGATGCGCATAAACCATGTTAACCATGGTGCTGCGTAATTATATTCACCTGCGGCAAAGAACTCTGAACGTTCTCTACGCTGAGGATAGGCTTCATTGGGTCCTTCCGTCATAGAAATAACTTTATTTTGCCAACTTCCGGACCATGAATTAGGATAATGAGTTAGCCGATACCGTTTGGTTCCCCTATTGAAGTGAAAAATCTCTGTATCATTGTAAGGCATATGGGATTTACCTTGATAAATACCCCATCTCTTAGCAATAATAATGTAAGCGCGCTGAAGTAATTGCCAATCAGTTACAGGAATACCTGCACGTGCACCGGTATACTTCTTCTGGACGCCCATAGATGTAAATGGGTTAATCAACTACTTGATGTTTACCATCAGTAGATTGGGTTTATGTCTTCGAGCATACCTGCTGCATCGGAAACTACTGGAACGTTTGCTCCACTAATCTCAGATAGAACAATTCCTGCTCCAACAAGGAAAGGAATAACGCTCATGATGCGGAAAGGTGTAACTTCGTAACCCATAACTGTTGTTAGTGGGGCCATAACCCAGTCACCGATAGCACCGCCACCGAGACCGATACCCAAAGCACCGACTGTAAGGAAAGAAATACCGTATAAAAGTTCGCGCATCTTTAATCGCCTCAAAGTTCTGCTTCGATTGGGCCCGAAACCATGCCTACAATTTGTTCACCGTAGCCTGCAACATCAGAAACCACTGGGATATTCTGGTGGCGGACTGCGTGAAGTAGCACACTTGCACCAACGATTAGTGGAACAAGTCCTACAAGAGTTCTAACTGATACTGGACCAAGGGACATATTCATGAATCCCCATTCTTTGCCGAAAGCAACTGCAAAACCTGCCAAAAGAAGGCTTCCACCTACTGTGTATTCGTTCAAAATCAATCCTCTAATTGTATCCATCATTTTAATCACTGTCCTATTACGTGGCCAGAGCCTTCTGCTGCAGCCATATGTCTTCCAAGATAAGTAGTCATGGATTGTTCAGCACCGAACCACTCTTGAACTCCGTGTCCGGAAGGGTGTGCGCTTCCAAGTGTGTGTGAAGGTCGGATGTATGTTGTCCAAACGTCCTGAACTCCACCAACTTCAGGAGTTGGGGTTGGGTAAGCCGGTTGTTCCATAGTTGGCTCGTCCTCAGCATACCATACAGGTGGCTGATAGGAAGGGGTTGTTGGGTGGATTGACTCAACGAATGGGTTCTGTCCTGTTTGGAAAGGGTCCATCTTGCTCCAACCCATAGTATCTGTGGATGAATGTGCTCCATCCATATCGATACCGGGTGTAATTGCTTCAGTGCTGTTAGAAGTTTCTGCACCAAAGTTCTGTGTTACACCGTGACCGAGAGGGGCTTGCTCCTGAACAGACGCAATCATGTCGCTTGCTGGGTAGCGGTTAGCCATATCTTCAGTCATTGGAATAAAATCCCACTCATATTCTTCTGCATTCTTAATATCAGAAGTGCTCATTGTAAGAGTTGCTTGTCCGATAACTCGGCCAGACCCTTGTTGTGGGAGTGTGTTAACTTCGTCATCAATTCCAGACATGATACCTGTTCCGCCTGCCATTGCGCCACCACCAAGTCCTTCAGCACCAAGTGATGCACTTGGGGAAAGTAATTCTTGTAGTTTGCTCATACCGGGGATTTGGATGCCTGCCCATGCAGTAGTTGAAGCAACTGCGGTAACGAAACCTGCTGTGAACAATAGTCCACCTGCTACGTTAGCCATTGACTCATAACCGGGGTTGAACTGGTCTTGTCCCCAGTTGATAACATATGCACCCAATCCAAGTAGTGCACCAGTGCGGATAACGTTACCCAATGGTAGCACATCGAATGGAATAAAAGCGAACGCTGTTGCCAAAACACTTGCTCCAGCAACACCAACAACAGTGTATAGAACTGTCGGGGATGTTACATCATCTATGTATTCGTCGACGACTTCTGGAGTTTCCATGTTTATTACCTCGCGTTTCAACTACTTAAAGACTACGGCTGTTACGAATCTGTTTATGACTCATCATTTTTGTAGGTGGTGCCGTATGAACACCTACTGGGTCTCCCAATGGAGTGCGAATCATGCCTGCTTGAGCACGACTTAGTGGAGTTGTAATCATGGTATCTCCCATGAAAGTATTATTTCGCTGCACCTTTACGCCATTATATGTGGGAGCCATACCGAGTTCCATTGCACCTGTGCTTCCGAAACTCTCAGCGGCCATAGGTTGGCTACCGGTAATATCGCCCTCATCAGTTTGTAGGCCATAAATCAATGCAGCATCTGGAACTTCACTGTAAACTTGGGAAGCATCCATATCAATTGAAATCTCTTGAACTGGAACTACACCTTGATTCATGTGTGCACCAATAGAGGAAGTAAGTTCTTGTTTTACTGCTGCTTCCATATTAGGTAGAGCGTTAATAGTGTTAATCATTCTCCATGAAGAACGAGCACCGCTCTTCTCAGCAACGACTACTTCTGTCCATGTTGTTTCTCCGTTACCCATAAGACGAGCCCAGAATCCCGGACTGTTTTCTTGTAATCGATACAAACACCAAATGTTTTTAGTGGATGCACCAGTAACCTTAGAAGTTCCGCTTGGACTAAATACAAGTCTGTAACCGGGAATCTCTGTTTGGTAAGCATTAAGTGGAGCATCTGCGATAGTAACTCCGGGAACAGAAGGACGAACCATAGATGAAGGTGAACCTACACCAACAGTTACTGGAATAAAGTCCTCTGCATTTTTCGCCACAGTTGGATATGCATTCAATTCGTATTGAGCACCAAAGTTACTCATAACGCCGTGCATTGCGTTCTCCATAGGATTCCGCTTGAGCGTGTTTGTGATAGCCAAGTCGAGATTCATGTATCTACACCTTATCCGTTCAACTACTTAAAGTTACCTTGCTCCCTAAAAATGTGTCTGCCAACTATTAATCGATGTGATTGGAAGAATATGGATGTCTGGAGTGTATTCTAAACGCATCTGGTCCACGCCTTCTGCTGCTGCATCGGCCGGTGGAGGAGAAGAACACTCACTTGGTGCGACCTTGAAAGCATTATCTTTAGTTTTCTCATAAGAAGGTCGGTGTTCCGCATCCATACCAAAGAGAACAGAATATGCACCTACGGCTTCTGCATTAGTTGAGGGAAGTTGGATTTGGAAATAATTGATACCCCACTTGCTCTTCACATCTGAACTGCTGGCCACATCTTTTGTAATATCAGAAGTTAAACCCGTAAGGTTAGCAATATTGTGACCGGTGCGAGTGGCATCCGAACTACCCCATCCGGTATCCGTAAGTTGTGTATCGAGAGTAGTATTCATAACCTTAAGACGTTGACGCAAATCTTCTCCGTGGTCTGTGCCTGCATTAATCCAACTTTGCCAATGGTCACTTCCTGTGGTATCAAATATTTGCTTCTTTACTAAGATAGTAACTGTTTCTCCGGGGAAATATGTTTCTTTGTCGGTATAAACTCGGAACTTATAGCCTTCGATATCTGCAGTTCCTGCTTGGTCATGTTTCTTTTCTCCAGTCATGATAAGTCGCCATTCATTTTGTTTACGGTTACCATCATTATCCCAGAGGGCTTCACATTCTGTAAGGTAACTGGCAGTAGGGACAATATAATCAGTCTCATCACCATATCCAGTCCAATCATCTTCCGTATCATCGGTGCCATTATCATCAGAGGTAGTAGTGTCGTCATCAGTATCTTCTCCACCATCTCCTGCACCAGAGCCGCCATTAGTAGGTGGAGTATAATGTACTCCTCCGGGTGGTGGTAATGTTGTCGTCTTCTTTTGTTTACTGATAGCGTAAGCCATTCCAGCCCCGCCAATAACCAATATTCCAATCAATGCTCCTGTGTTAGCCATCATTTATTCCTCCCAATTAAAAAGGGTATTGTTACGGCAAGTAACGTTATTCCGCCTACAACGGCCGTTCCCTTGTCCATCATCTGCCACTTTGAAGGTTCAGGTTCTTCTGCTTGGAACATTTCGGCAGCAGCCGAATGTGTTTTAGGCATCAAACCTTGAATCTCAGCAGCAGGTGCTCGCTCTAAAATCTTTCGAGTCATATCTACATCAGTGTTTTTGTAAGTCTTTCTTGCCCACAAACTTGCAGCAACTTGTGCTTGCCATGGTTCTGGATAGTAACCAGCGGATGCTAAGTTAGCCATTACACGTGCAAGAGTTCTTTGTCCTGCTTCATATCCACTGTGTCCCATCTCTGGGAACAAAAATAATTCGAAATCTGCAAGAGGCATGGATGCTACATCAATAGATTGGGCAGTAACCCAAGTATTTTCTGCACGCATAGGGAATGTGGGTGGACCTGTTCCGTCAACCATCTCTGGTGGAGGTGGTGGAACATATTGATGTGGAAGTGCTTGTGGTTCTTCTGGAACTGGAACTTCTTCAGTTTGCGCCTCTTCAGTAACTTCTGGAGTGGCAACATCTACTGGGTCTGTATCCATAGGAGGAGCAGGTTCTGGTTCTTGAGCAGGGGCTTCTGATTCTGGAGGAGTTTCTGTTGCCGGAGCATCATTACCTTCAGGTGGTGATTGAACTTCACCCTCTTCAGCGTGCTGTGATATCAAATCTGCCCTCAATTCTTGAAGAGTGTCTGATAGACCGTCGTCAGCCATGCAGTAACTTTGCCCGTGCTACTACTTAAAGATGATTATTCATAGGGATTGAATATGATAGTCCAATCTTCTGGCACATTTTCCCAATCTTCTGCTGCCTTAACCAAATATACTTGGTCTTCTTGAAACCATTGGTTCGGAGGAATACCACGGTTAATACCTTCTAAGATATGTTTTAGACAAGATGATAAGAAAGGATGGGTAGGTGTAGCAAAACGACTGAGTTTACTTTCTCCTTCCCATTGGAGAATCGCAATCCGTTCTCCTTCATCATGCGAAGGACGGCTCCACATTGCACTAATTTGATGAGTATTATCGTCTGCAAATGGTGTAGTTTCTCGTGGGTCTAAATCGCCCACATTAAAAACTCCTTCATAGACAACAGGATGAGTTAATCCATCCTTATCAACGTAAACGACACCGGTCCATCCATAACCAGCAAAGGTTTCTTCAGGTTGTGTTCCTTCATCAGGATTATACCATACTTTGAATGCCCAATCAATCTCAATACTGTGAGATTCGGGTGGAGTCCAACTATCGCTCATACTTGCCGATAACTCTTTATCCTACTTAATACTAACTACGCGCGCACGCGTATGTAAGTAATCAAGACTTGCGCCACTTAGCAGGGAGCATATCAGTTGCATTAAGTTGCTTTGCACGCTTCTTAATCCATGACTTTGCTCGACCCTTGTTCTTCGCAAGACCGTAAGTGCTGATTGCATTCTTCAAATCCTGCTTGTTGCGGATTGGGAATGAACCATCTGGGAGTGCAAGACCTTTCTTAGCCAACTTTTCACGCTGGGATTCTGAAAACTCAGCATCTTTTGCATCCATGGCTTCAACATCGTCATACTTACGGTGTTCTTTGCTCATGGCTTTATCTTCTCCACCGGCTTCATCACGACGGTCTTTGAAGGATTGTGACTTCTTGCCGTCTCTTTCACCAAGAGATTCGTCTTGTTCGTCATCATATCCTTGACCTTTGTGGTGTTCGGACTCAAAAGGTTTGCCTTCTGGGTCGTAAGTTAGTGGGGTGTGAGGTGCATAATCATTAGGGTTGTGAGTTGCAGTCTCGAAATTGTCTGCGTTTACAGGTGCATCTTGAACATTTTCATCAAAGTTCCAGTGTCCTTCTTCGGCTTTGGCTGCACTTCTGCGTCCTCGACCAATGAACCACCATGCCATACCAGCACCCAATAGTAGTGCGCCGACTCCGACTTGCTTACCCATGATTCCCATCTTAGGCATACTGAATCCTTTCTTCTTTGAAGTAGTGGTAGTAGAAGGCTCTGTGCCTGCGTCACCATCTGCATCTGTTCCGTTAGTTCCGGTTTCTTGGTCTGCTTCAGTTTCTGTTTCAGTTTCAGTTTCGCTACCTGTTCCAACTTCTTCTGATGTTCCTTCAGGTTCGCCCGCAGTATCATCTTCAACTGCGTCTGCACCTGAGTAAGTATCAAGGGTTGGGTCTGTCTCTGGACCACCATTTGCTCCTTCGGAACCAAAAAGTGTCCATGCGCGTGTTTTATTATCTCTTTGTACTGGGCCTACCATATTAATCTACTCCTTATTGAACCAATTAGCCATCATCGGAAGGATGAATGCACCAATGATACCACCAATTAAGAGGTCTTTAGTGTGAACTTGGCCGACAACGGGCAAATCCATTTCTCCTTCTGCACGATAGAATGGGTCGTATTGACTTGTGGATGTGATTGAACCGATAACATGACCGTCACCGACTGGCCAGTATTGCTCATCGCTTGCATTATCACCGAAATCATATTGGTCATCTTCTTGTGCACCAAACATTTCTCCAGTAACGACACCTTCATCACGAGGCATCCACTGGGAAGCGGATGGGTCATCTGCCGGACCACCGTGGTCTGCAGCAGTTGGGTCGTAATCCATAACTGCACCAACGCTCTCGCCACCACCATGGGTGTCGCCTGCGCCAATAGCCATAGTTCCTACGACATCACCGGCTTCTTCATCAACAATTGCTGCTGCTTCTGGAGCAGTTTCTGGAATTGTCTCTGGATTTGCATCGCCAACAGCGCGCTCTTCACCGACAACTGCGTCGGCAAGTTCGGATGCATCTTCTTCTGCACCAAGATTGAAAGTAACTCCACGACCTGAACCGCCTGCGGAATCCATAACGGACGAATCTGGACCCTCGTAATCGGCAAGTGCTTCATTGGCTTCTATATCCAATAAACTCTCTTCTGCATGTAGTAGTGTTCCTTCAACAGGGGCTGTGGAGCGACCGAATGCTTCAGTCACGCCATGGCCGGAATCGGGAGCAGAGTTTTGGCCTTGTACGCCATCTTCTGTGCCCGGTTCGGTTACCACATTCATTATATCGTCGTTCTCTGCTGCGAAAGCGTGTGTGCCTTCTTCAGCGTTCATGCTTTGTAGGCTTTCTAAAGCCTCTGTTATTTTATCTACGTCGTCCGTCATAACAATCTCCTTCACTGTAAACTGTCCTAATCCACCATATTTACCATAATTTGAGGGATTCATCATATTGGCTGGGTCTTTTAGGACCGAAGTCAATTCTGAAACAATCTCACTCATTGTTTTAGCCTTTGGTGGAGCCTGAAGCATATTCATGTAACTGCCCCAATCTCTATTGAAGGCATTCATGGTTGGGTCTTGTCCTGTTGCATATGCACGCGGAGATGCAACTGCATACTGAACGTCACCCGGTGCAGCGTATTCAAGTTCTACTTCAACACCGCTACTGTCGCCGTTAAGGGCGGATGGTCTGAAACCGTGATTATCTTTCTTTCCGATTTCATAATAAAGTGCGCATCGGTAATGTTGTGACTTTGCTTCGTCATCAAGTCCACCGAAATCATTTTCTTTTACTACCCACCACATCTTGTAAAGACCGTTGGGTAGGATAGGGGCAGTCATATCTTCGTTCTTTCCCCAGTAATCTTCACTGGTTACTAAACACTTGTTGCTCATAATCACACTCTCCTCAAATATAATTCATAACCGCCACTAAATGGAATTGCTTTTACTTCTGTATCGCTAATTCTGCTGAGTTGATATCCGGCTCTCCAACTACTTAAAGGCATCGTCGTACCCATTCCAGCGGCATCTCCGTTGAGATATCCACTGCCAACACTGGTCGCCATATAGGATGCATCAACCTCTGGTTCTAAGGACGGTTGTCCAAATCTTCCATTAAGTGCATCGGAATCTGAATTGATTGTTAGGTCACCAAATCGGTTAGCCCCAATGTATTCAGAAGGTGGGGTAACGAAAGGTGCATTGAATGGAGTAACTGCGTAAGCCATATCTGTATTAACTTCTGGAGGTAATAGTGGGGCTGGCATTCGTCCATCATAATAGACACCACGCATTGCTGCTGGGTCTAAGGAAACTGGATGATGTGATGCTTGAAGTTGGTTACCGGTCGGGTCTTCATTAATTGGAATCTGCCCGGGAGCAGGAGAACCTTCTGCGGCAAACGCGTTATAATTCTCTGCTGCAATTAATTCAGCGTCAGAGTAACCAGCGTCCCATGGGTTAGCGTAAACAAATTGTTCATCTGCGACACCGGGTCCGAATGGCCTTACGTTAACAACTGTGTTAGTTCCTGCGAGGTCAAGGAAACGGTATCCCATAAATGCTTGCTGTTGTGAAACTGGAACTACGTCTGCTGTGATTCCACTTCTCTCAACCTGAACTGCTTCAGCCATTGCGGGTGTAACCCCATCAGCACCGAAGACAGTAGATTTAATGTTGCTAAAGAGATTCGTCTTAGAATCTATTGCGAAAAGAACCGCACCTAATACGACACCAGTAGTAAGCGTTCGCTTGTCCATGTTCATTTATCACCGGCTCGACTACTTAAAGTTACCTATGTTCACAAGTCGTCCAGTTTTAGATTATATTTTGACCGATGACCTTTCGTAAATGGGTTGGAATCTAATTCTTTGAATATACCTTTCATAATTTTATCATGTTCCGTCCAAACGTCGTGTTCTTCTTTGAGAGGATTGAAAGGCTCTACATTATCGAATTGTAATTGTTGTGCCCATGCAGGTTTGGGTCCAAACATTCTGGACTCAATGTAGTGTTCTAAAATGTATCCTTCTTCAGTAAGGCTACTGTATGGATGACCTAATCCGGGAACAGGTCGTTCCGCACCACCGGCTAATTTCGAGCCTTCTTTACTTGCTTCTGCACGGAACGTTGCTGGGTGCAAATTAATGCCTCTTTCTCTTAACGCAAGCCACTCAGGGTCATGCTTTACAAAGATAAGTTCATCCTTGTCCTCATGAGTAGTCCAAGGGGTTTGATGCAATTTATCTGCTGGCCATTCAACCATTACTTCAGAAGGGTAAACTCGACGGATGTGACCTAATGCCAAACCGCCTCCTTGTTTTCCGGGACGGCTAACGTTAACCAAATCTCCGGGCTTCCATTCATGTCCTGCAGTAGTTCTTCCAATATTACGATAAGAAACCGTCGGGAAAACTGCTCCTCTAACATATGCTTCTACATCATTATAAAGTTCTTGTTGTTTTTCAAATTGGTTACCCTCAAAAGCACGGTCACTACCATACTCTCCTGTATTAAGGTCCTCAATTTCTACTTCTACTCCTAAACGGTTAATGGCAGACGAAATATCTCCAACAGTTTGTTGACCTTTTCCTTTGGAATAACCAGTCCATGCTTCAGCAGGAATACGTTGCACTAACCTTATGTGTCCAATAGTTTGGTCAGAAACTACTGTCCAATCAGTGGGACTACGTCGTCCTTTCTGTAAATCTAATCCAACTTCCTTCAATTTTTCAGCAACACTTTTGTAAGTTGCAGTAGGTTGGTCGGTGGCTGCAACGGCATAACCCACATCAGCCGTATCAATTCTTTCTGCACGGAAATCATATCCACCGATTTTTTCTAATTGCTTCATTTCATCTCGCTTCTTATCAAGGAAAAGACGAATCGCCTCTAACCCTTTGGGTTGAAGGCGTGCATCCAAAGGAGGAGAAGTTGAGAATGGATACGCGTGTGCGAGAGAGCGTCCAAAAGAACTTGCACTGGTTCGGTTAATGGATTTTTCTAAGAGTGGTAAATGTTCTTGAGGAAACAAAGTTCGGTTACCCTCTGCAGAGAGTTCTAAGTGAGGAACACTAAAACCAAAACTTGGGGGTGTAAATATTTGTTCTGGTGGTCCTACCCAAACGAGGTCATGGAAACGTTCTTGAGAAAACGGGCCTTCTTTGCCCCATTGAACTAAGGCACGGTCAGAGTATACTCTCCGAATCGTTCCAATTGGGTCCGCTTCTTCGGGGGTAGTGGCGATAGCAATAGAAGTAACCGTATCTCCGACAGCCCACTTATGGCTACCATCTCCAAGAAAACCACTGGGATTTGCTAACGGGCCCGGGGGCAACATAGATACATCACCGCCTTGGTCGGCGTGCGTAATCTTTAATGTTATCTTTCATCTCTGTTATCTGGGACTTTAGGGAACTAATGGTAAAGAGCCCATAAAGACAGATACCTAAGACCGCTACCGTTCCTATCGTTAACCCTGCATTTGTGCTGGCCCATTCTGCCGCTTTTACGAGCGGGCGATTCGTTGGAAGAGCACTTCCTACCGTATCCCGCTCTTGGAATGCGACCTCACGAGATTCTTGTTCGTGGGTGGGATTGACTACATGAGTTCCTGCTTCCGCACTGAAACTTTCAGTAGCGAAAGGGGATGCCTCCATGTTCATACCTAACTCCTGAGGAGTTAGTTCAAAGGTATTTCCCGGAACTGCATCTCTAAATGCACCTTCTGGCATAGTGATACCATCATCCATTATGAACATAGTGTGATTAGAACTGGCGAAATCATATTTGGCTTCTGTGTTTGGGTCAGAAGACACATAATAGTCACGCATTCGTCCAGCCATGTGATTAAGTCACCACTCCGACTACTTAAAGTTTCTTTCCGGCTGCGACGCCCTTTGCGACGGCCAAAGTGAATAACGTTAACGCTGCAATACCTACAATACCTACCATGCCGGCTGCTCCCTCATCATAATCTGATTCTGGATTCCAATATGTATCTGCACGATAAACTCCTGTTGATGGACAAGGGTTGTGGTCATAGTCAAAACAATGACTACACATTACTGCATTACATTGGCTACATTCGTTGTAGTCATTAATGATTTCCTCAGGACCTACCATAAAAAACAAATAGTTACTTCCGCACTCTTCACAATGTTCACCATCTGCAGAGCAATCATCACAATGAGAGTATTCTCCTTCAGGGGTTTCGACGGAACTAATGCACTGTTGGCAACCTGCGTGGCCACAATCGGCTTCCCACAAACCAGTCTTAGCATAACTATTACAGACGGGGCAATGAGTCATATCGTCATGTAGGTCAGAACCTTCCATTTCGCCTGTTCCATTACAGTATGGACATTCCAACGTTAACACCTCAATATTCTGGGCCAAGGAATCGAGGGGTATAGGAACCATAGGTTTGATAATCTGCTGGTCGATACGAATCTCTTGGATTGTATGATGGACTCCATGGTGATGGGAAACGGTATTCTGGCATGAAATCATTCATGGGGTCATAAAACATCTCATCAACGTTAGTCATAGCACCGGTTGGTGTTTCGTAAGCAACTGGGCTTGGAGGCATAGTCCAACCTGTATCTGCATTCAAAGAAAGTCCTCGTGCAGAAATGATACCTTCTGCACCGTAAACATCTTGAGCACCTTCAACAACTACTGGATTAACTCTGTGAATTGAATATTCGGAATCGAAGGCTTCGGTTTCTCCTTCTTTATTATGATTGCATCCACAATCGCCTTCAGCATCTTTAGTCTCTACATCGTTAGTAGTGCTTGTTTGTCCCAAGAACTTAGGAATTACAAGTGCTATTGCTGCAAGTCCACCAAGAGCCCATAGTGTTTTATTTCCCATGATGCCCTTATCTTCGGCTGCCCAACGGTAAGTAGTTTGGTAATGTGGGTCTTTCAAGAAACCTCGTGGAAGTTCTGAATCGCGCTCATAGAATCGACCACGATGGAACAAACGGGAATCCTTATCTTCCCAACCACTCCAAAACTTAGATGATTTGTGTTGACGTGTGCCACGAGCAACTTGGTTACCGACAGCACGTTCCCATGAAGAAAGTTGGCCATCCTTATTTCGGTCGGCTAATCGAGCATCAAAATCTCTATCATTAGGATGGATTTGCCCTGTATATGGCATTCCTTCGAAATCATATTCGTCATATGGCGAATCAGACATAAAGATATCTTGCTCGTTCCGCTACTTAAAGTTACTCGTTTGTATCTTCAGTTTTATCGGAATCAATTTTCAATAGTGCGATAGCAAAAGCACTCACTAATCCTAATCCAAGAACTTTCATGAACATAGGTCTTTCGTAAGAATAACCGCGATATGCTTCTGCACGCATCCTATCATGTTGTGATGGTAGGTAATTATCTTCATGAGGTCTCCAATCAACTCCACGCCCTAATCTCTTAGGGTTACCAACGGGTTTATCATCTTCAGCCCCATGCAGAGAAAATTGGTGTGCTCCATCCTCTTCTTGTAGTGCATTAATCATCCAGTCACGCCAACTGATAGGTTGAGGCCAATCAGAAGTCGTATCATAGTATTCTAAATATTCTTCTTCGGCAATACGACAAGTTGGGCAGATTTCTCTCAACTTTTCGGCCCTTAATCGGAGTTGTGGTAAGGACCAATCATAAAATGGAAAATGTGGGGCAATCCGTAGGGGTCGTTTGTTAGGACCAACAGATAGTGTTTCGGGTTTCGGTAAGGGGTCCGAAAGTTCTGTAAGCCCGATAATACGCCAAAAAGTGGTGGGGTCATAATCTTCATCTTCAGAGTTCCATGAGTCACAAGTGCAGACCCCTACACATTGGCACTCGTCATCCTCGTCACTGTATTTCCCATCATATGAAATGCCTACTGCGTCAGCCATAGCCAACATATATGCGGCATTGTAAAGTTCGTCACTGTGTAGAAATCCTTTATCGATGAGCCAATCTACGGCTTCGGCTTTAGTAGCGTCGTTAGCATCACGCAAATTATTAATAACATCATCTGCGGGATATTTATCCCCTTTACTATAATGGTAATCGAAGTTACTCATATGTGGCACCTCAATAAGTCATTGGGTCGCCATGGGGATTTTCGGGTCCAAACATTGGCCCTACAACATATGCATTTGCAGGCGGATACATCGGCATTTTATCCTGTTGTTCCATCTGTTGAGTATATTTGTTAGTAAAGTAATTCTGATGAGCGTAAACACTCATATCATCATAGTTAATACCTGCGTATTGGGACCATAACTTAGCGTTATCTACTGGGCGTTCTACAATCGATGTGGTGAGCATTGAGGCTACCTCTGGTGTGAGGTCGAGATTGTTAACGCCTTCAGCGGACTTGCGTTGTTTCCAGAACTCTAAAATGAGGTAGGTTGCGGCAACGCCTGCACCGAACTTCATTATATTGTTTACTCTGGAACTCACTTGTCGTCACCCCTATGGTGTTGGGGCTCAAACTCGCTTATCTGCGCGTCCCTTTTTGGTTTCCCACTTCTCTTCCTTGTTGATACCTGTTGCGCTACCAAATGGGAAGTATTTTGCAGCGACCTTGCCGCCGCCAGTGAGACCACGCTCGATGTGCCATGCGTCACCAGTGTTAACTCCCTTCTGAGTCATTCCACCGGACTTGGTCCATCTGCGAGTTAGGTCGCCCTTGTAATACATCTTTCCTTTTCTTTGTCTGTAACCAGCATACAACTTCTTAGCCTTCTTCATTCCATGCTTGGAAACGAGAATCTGCCACTGTGTTAGTGCTGCGCCACGCTTGTTTCTTGGTGTCTTTGCCATAATGTTCACCTGATTGGTATTTATGTGTGGGATGTTCTACTACTTAAAGACTTCCTTATTTCAGAAATCTTCATCTTCATCCTCTTCTTCGTCATCTTCAGTATCCAGAGAACTACAAACGGAATTGAACTCCTCTTCGTAAGTCAAATCCTGCTTATCATCAGTAAGTAAGCCGTGTGCGAGACCCGACATGACTCCTGCTGCGGCTGGGATGGCTGCGTATGCGGGTTTGAAATGCATTGGTTCGGCTAACATAAATGTAACGATACCGCCAACGATTCCAACGATAACGCCTGTGCGAGTTGATTTTGCTCGGTTCTGTGAATGCTTGTCTGCCAAATATGAGGCCAAACCTCGTTCACATGTTCGAGAAACTTCGGCTTCTTCGGCCGCAGAGAGATGGGTAGCCATATTCAGTTCTCAGCGTTCCGACTACTTAAAACCTACTTTTGGACTGTGGGCACCCAGTGAGTAGCGCGGCCATCAGGGGTATCTTCAATAATAACTGCATTTCCATCGGGGTCTTTCTTCTTTCCATATACTACACAACGGAACTTTCCTTTGCCATCTCCTGCTTGGTAGTCACGGAATGAATGCCCTTTACTCGCGTATGCGTGCGCGATAATAGAAATAGAGGCATCATGGATACGTTCAATCTCATCAGATGTTAAGGAACTAACTTGACGATGAGGGGATACTTGGGCTTTCCACAGTATTTCTGCTTTTAGATAGTTACCGATTCCAGCAAATGCCTTTTGGTCCATGAGCACATCAGTAATGTTACGGTGTCCATATCCTTTACGAGTGTGTTCGCCATTCAAGCGTTCAGTAAAATCTTCTAACGTAATGTTACTGGTTAACAAATCAGGCCCTAAGTCCTTTTCTAATTTCTTGGTTAGTAATTCAGGTTTGTTCTGGTAAAACTTAAACCCTCCATACTTGCGCGGGTCACGATAGATAACATTTCCATTAGTAGTATGAAAAGTCATACGACAATTCCAATCTGTTTTCTTACGCCATGAACCAGACATACCTAACCAATGATGAATATGCCATTCCCCGCCACCTAATGTAAAGTAAATAAACTTTCCTTTGCATTCTACACTATCAATAGTAAGAGGTAATGCATCAAGAAATGCTTGAGATTCATTGCGCAACTGTTTAGTTGACCAATCTTTATCAATAATTTGAACCTTTTCCAGAGTTTGGCCACTCAGCATCTCATTTAGCCAATGAGTCGTGTGTGCCACTTCGGGCCCTTCTGGCATGTATTTCAGTAAGGAAAACACCTACTTAAGGTTGCCGTAGACTCAGTTTTCGTCTTCGTCGCCTTCGTCGTCGTCTTCTTCGTCACATTCGCAACAGTCAGGACAATCGTCACAATCATCACAGAAATTACCCCAATCCCAACAATCTCCGCAAGAATCACACTGGTCTTCGTCGTCCCAATCGTCTTCATCATCGCTTACAATGTTCTCGACATCAGCCTTGAAACCATTAACTATCTCAATGGGTGTAGTGCTATGCCATGGTTGGCTACTTACCCACCAAGCAGATACCAAAAATGGAAGTGCAGTAGTAGGGAGGTCAGTCCATGACTTTTCTTTTACGCCTTCATAAACTGCTTTACCTGAAATACCCATGACTCCAATAGCCAATACATTGAATGTTAATTCTGCTAAATCACCGATAAAGTCATCGATTCTGTCTAACATTGTTATCGCCTCAGTGCATTAGGTTAGCGGATGCACCGAAAGCACGACCGACACCGGTTCCGAATCCTCGATACTTGCTGTTTACGAGACCACCGAGGTCTTGCGCACGCACTGGTGGAGCAACGTATTCTGCTTGCATAGCAACTGGCTTAGGTTTACCGAGACTCTTGGACACAAGTCCGTTGATGTTTCGGCGTGGGCCTGTTGGTGCTGGAATAAGTGGCATGTTGTTAATTGGGATGCGCTTGGATTCTGCTCTCAGAGCCTTCATGTTAACTGAAGGTGGGGCTGAGAATGCACGAGGGTTAGTCGGGCGAATCTTTGCACGGTCTGTTTCCCATTCTGCATTGTTACCGAATACTTCATCAACACCGTGGTTAATCATACTTGGCATGCGTTGTTCTGGGCGAACGATATCTAAGTGAGAAACGTCATAGTTTGCACCACTACCGTAAATCTCAAGCAAGTGAGATGGACGAATGTAGGAAGATTCTGGGACAAGTTGGCTCTGGTCCTTCCAGAAACCACTGTTAAAGTAAGAATCTACATCGTAATCTGCCTTTGTAACTCCCACTGGAAGTGAGATTCGAGGGGTGCTAATTACTGGAGGGGCTGGACGTGGTGAGTTTGGAACAACACCTTGACCGTATCCGCCACCTAATACAATTTCTTCAAGTGGTAGACCTGCTCCTTGTGGAACACTCATGCTTGGAGTGTTAACGATAGGTGCAGTCGGGCGTGGAGCCACAGGACTGAATGCTGAAAGTAGAGCATTATGAGCAGGAAGTGTATCCTTCGTCAAATCAATTTCTGGGAAATGTGCCAAGTTAGGTTGATATGGCATTCCACGGGTTGCGCGATTGGAATCATTTGCGTGCATGTTTATTCTCTCCTTTGTTCAGATACTTAAAGTTACTGGGTTCCGTGTGCTTCCATTGCGTTGTACATTGCAGCGAATGATTCACGGTCTTTTCGGCGGCTCATATACCACCATGTTCCACCAATGATTGCTGCAATGCCAATAATTCCTGTGGCTGCAATAGCAGGTCCAACTACTGGAATCTTGGAAGTTGCTTCAACAACGTGCCCGGGAATCTGCATTGCCTGAGCGGTCATTGTGTCTTCTTCACCTTGGTCTTGTCCAAAGTTCTGACCATCGGCGTCTCCACCTTGGTCTCCTGTCTGTCCTTCATCGGCACCTTCTGGGGTTGTAGATTCTGCGTGATACTCATCTACGAACTCATAGGGCGATTGCATTAGGGGAGCGTTATCCGTCATCACAGCCATGCTCAGCGTATCATAAGAATGCGTTGCACCGCTTTCTGAATCCCACGGATACTTTCCTACCATCGTGTTATTGTCGAATACAACTGGCTGGGTCATACTTGTGACTGGTCTGTTCGACTACTTAAAGGTATGGTCATTCGTCCTCTGTGTATAATGCACGTGTAATAGTAGTAAACGGCCAGTTGATTGCCATAAACTTCTTCATTAGAATACCAACAGGGTCAGTAATGTAAAGACGTTGGTTAGAAGACATAGGTGAAAAATAAACATAGCCATTGGGAGTCTTAAGAGTCTCAATTTTTTCTGCTTCATCTTGAGTCATACCTGCGTTAACTCTTTGATTAACGTAATTCCGAGAGTTCCAATTCCCTGCATTAATTTTCAGAGGCTCTTTTGTTTTGATAAGAAACCCTACGCCCATCTTGGATTTCTGCCATTGACCTCGTCTTTTGAAATAAGGTTGTCCAACCAATAAACGCGGTTCTTCAGTAGCCCAAGTATCTAAATCATCAAGTTTGAGGGCAGTAGCGGAATCTAAAACAGAAAAATCCCCGCGGTAACCACTTCCTTTTGTGAATCCATATGTTTTATCGGTTACTGGGTCATAAAAACCTCTTTCTGTGGCTGCGACTGCATCCCCATCTGCGATAACATCAATAGGCATTACTGTTCGGAACTCTCCATTATTAGGTTTAGTTTGAAAGGGGCCCAGCCAGCCTCCTGAGTGACTCAAATCTCCTTCAACAGGAAGATTTTCAGTGCCTCCATTTCCCGGAGAGACGAATGTCCAAGTTGTGGCTAACTTACCGGCATCATCACGCTTACGTTGTTTGGCTTGCTTCACTGCCACGAGCGGCATTAAATCTAATTTTGTATAGGCATAATTTCGAGGAACTGTATATTTCTCTTCAAATGCATCACTTGGAAACTTAGGGGTAAAGTCTGACCAATTCTTCTTCACCCATTCTTCAAAATCCCCTACTTGTGAATGTACATCGAAAGGTTCATTTCGATTAGTAGCGGCTGCTTCTAACCAAGACGTTACTTGTCCTTGTCTTCGCGTGAGTGCATTTTCTAACGTGCGTTTGGCAATATAGGATTCACCACTACGAAATCGCACCATGAGATAACCACCACCTTACACCTATCTAAACCTATCGTTGAGGTGTAGTAACTAAGTATAATCCTCCTGCCAATAAACCACAAGCCACAATTCCGATAACTGGTTTGAAGTTAGGCCCTTTCTTTGCGGGCGTTTCTTCGGCATCATGATAATTCAATTTCAATCCTCTTTCTTTAGATGGCTCTGGGTCATACTCAACTGAAGGCATGAACGGATTAAAGAAATCCTCTTCTTTCTTAGTAGAATCAGGGCTTGGAGCCATTTTTAATGAGGGGGTAGATGAAGCAGGTTTGTTATCCATCCCAAAAGATTCCACTTCCGCTAACGATGTAATAGAATCCAAAGGTTGCATACTTTCTCTTTCTTGGGCTGGGGTCTGATGACCGCCACCCACTTTCACTTCTAATGACTTACCTGCGTGTTCGGCTCTTCTATCAGCACGAACTTTATCAATAACAATGTAACCTCTATCTCTAAAGAACTCAGGAGCGAAACAAACACATTCACCTTTTGCGGCTGCTGTAATTCCTGAAAGAATACGACGAATCGTTTTTCTATCAGTTCCAAAAGAAAGTTGGTCATCTAATGCTTTCAAGTCACGATGGTTAATAACATTGTGAACCAAATAAATAGAAGCCTGCGATAGTGCCTCTTTGTTAACACCAGCAGGACGCTGAGAAATTAACGTTGCTCCGAATCCCATAGCACGACCACGCTTGCATAGCCTAACGATAGGGTCAAAAGAAGCAGGACGGCCTACTTGTGGAACAAGGTCTTGGCATTCTTCAAGGAAAGTCATTAACGGTTTGTTATTATCTCGGAATAGTGGACCTGCTTCCAATAATGATGTGCAATAATCGGCTACTAACTCTTGCTGCTTAGCCAAAGGTAGATGACCCAAATTAATTACTAAGGACTTTCTAACTCCCGGTTGAGCCAACTTGTTAACCAAGCCTGCCATGTTGATGGTTCTACCCATCTCTGGTTTTAGAACCTCCACGTTTGGCAGTGCGCCTAATCCAATGTGAGCATCCAGAGCGTCAAAACAAACGAATTGTAAACCTAACTTCTGAATCTCTTCCATCATCACTCCAGCAGTCCAAGATTTTCCACTACCTCTTTTACCGGCAACGAAAAGAACTTCGGTAATTGCTTGAGCGGGAAATACAATATCTTCTGATAGAACTATCTTATCATGGTTACTGGGTTTGGCAACTGGAGCCGTATCTTCTGCAGCGAACCAATCAGTAGGTGGATTATTCAGCATAGCCCTCGTATTTTAATCAGAGCCCCTGCTACTTAAAGGTAGCGTTAAACGTTGAGAGCGTTCTTGATATCGTCCCCTTTCATCCAAAGGAGAACTAAACCTAATGCAATTGAAGCCCATGCGCTCTTCTCTTTTTCATCAGGAAAAATATGAATATCTTCTAAGGAGGTTACTCCTCGTGCCAATGAGATTGCGGCAATACCGATAATGATACCATCAAAGACACTTAATGTTCTTCGAGTTTCTGCTCGGAGACGGTTAGCATCCTTTTCTGTGTAAGGCATAATATCTTCTCTTCTGTTCAACTACTTAAAATCGCGCCTCTTTACTCGCAATTCGAGAGAATAGATGAGTTACCACCAGTTCCGCTTGCGATATCCATGATAGCACCACCGAATGCATTCGCTCCTGAACCACCATTAACGATAAAGTCCAAAACACAGTTACTACAATTACGACCCGGGTTGTTTTCACGAATGATTTCATTCCATTGGGCTACAAGGTCTGGGTTACCTCCTGCACCGGCTACCCAAATGTAGAGCACGGGTCCATAGTTATCACGATGATAGTTATCATCACGCGCAACTGCGAATGCTTCTCCGGGAGTAGGTCCTTGAGCGACACCATATTTGGCTTGCTCACAATCATCGAAGAAAAGGTGGTCTTTTTGGTTTCCACATAGGTCGCCACCATTAGGGTAACCGTCACAAATAACGATAGTGATAGCACCCTTAATTTGATTCTTTACTCGGTCCATTTCTTCGTTAACCAAACGAATACCATGTTGAAGATTCGTGCTTCCTTCAGTCCCAGCGAATGGTTGGTTACCAGAACCAGCCAACTCGGGACCCAGAATCCAGTTAATTACATCATCGTAATCACGACATGCGGGCCTAATGATGTTGGAGGCTGAGCGACCGAAAGTAAAGATAGCGAAAGAATCGCCATTCATTCGACATGCTTCTACCATACAAGCAGCAGCAATACGGGCTACGTCTTCCCCACCCATTGGGTAACCATCCACGAAACCATATTCTCCGCCACCGTTATTACCCATAGAACCCGAAACGTCAATTAGAAGATTAACGTGGGTAGCAATACCTTGCGTACCAGTTGGGTTCCTGACCATGCGACGCTGTCGTGTGGAAGGTAAAATACCGGGTCCAAGAGGGATACTTGATTCAGGAATCAATTCTGAAATTGGGTCTGCAAGCACCCAACCTTTCTGTCCCTTTGGGGCCCACGGTTCACGTTGTGATTCCGGCATCTTGAAAGATTCCACAATGGTTTGGAAAATATCTCTGTGAATTGGAGGCACATAGTCTTCATCTAAGGGGGCACCCATTGTAATTGGTTCAACCTCGTGGTAGGTGAACTGGCGTTCAACCCCTCCCACATTGGTGCCTATTGAGAACTCCGACATATATTCATCTCTCCTGTTGTGATACTTAAATGCTTCGGAAACCGGCCTCGCTGAGGTTCATTTTTCCATCATTACCCATGGCTGCATCTGGGATACCCCACATGATTGGCTTGGCAGGTCCCCATAGTGAATCGGAAGGTGTGTAACTCATTCCGTATTCAGTATCGATACCGGAACGCTCAAACACATATTCACGAACCATGAAATCTAATGGAACTCCACAACCTTCAACATATTCAACATAGTTACTTGGGTTGGTAACGAAATCGGCTAAGTCCCATTGACGTGGGTCAGTTGCACTACCTAAGACTCCATCCCACGGTGTTACTAACCTTAGATGTTTCATTTTAACGCGCGCGAAGATAATACTTCCTCGGTCGAAAGCCATTTCGCAAGTAAAGCATTTGTAAGGAATGAAAACTACACCCTCGGATTCATCGGCTTGATTCTTGGCTCCTTTAGGTCGGGCTACTGTATGGAAACGAGGTGGGTTGACTCCAGTTGCACTCATCATTTTAATTTGCACACCATCGAAATGTTCCCAATCCATCGTAATCGCACGGGAAATAACCGTTTCTTCTACACCAGTAATTGGATTTTCCATTTCTATTCTCAAATCTCCTGTGGTATTCCAACGTGGGTCGATGCGTCCATAGTGGTAACATTCCCAAGTCCCTTCAAGTTCTATCAAAGTTCCGTTACAATTCTCAATGAGGGTCTTATCACCTTCTGGGCGATATCGAACAACATCACATGATTCTCCTACACGAGAAGCAGGAGGAACGGGTCCACTCAAGGAAGGATTAGGAGTGTCTTCTGGATTCTCTCCCACTTGTCGCTTACAATTAGTGCAAATATAACGAGATGGCATCCACCGACCAGTCCTCAAATCTTTATTGGCTGCACGGGGGCGGGCTTCGTTAACTACATAACAAAAACCACTACCGTTTTCTGCAGTATATCCTGACTTTTGAGAACAAAGATACAAATTATACCTTACCCATGAACGAACTCGGCCAATTAAGAACTTATTAAAGCGTTCATCAATATAGGTCTGAGCAGTAATAGGCAATGTAGGGTCTACGGTTAACATAGCCTCATTGGTGTATATCCATTCCCTAATCAATACTTCATAGTTGGGTTCGGTAAGACCATTGATTGCGGCTTCAGTGGGACAGTTGGTGAAAGGGTCCATCTCTAAAGTCCATAAACCTGTATCATTTTCAGTTCGAGGGTCTCTATCAGCCGAGCCATCAGGACCTGAAGCCCCTGTGCCTGTAATCCATTGTGCAATCAACTGGGCGATTTGCTCATCAGGAACTAAATCGGGAACTCCTGCCGGAACCATAGTGTTAACTGCTCCCAAAGACAATTCATTAGGGCACTCAGCACCGGCTAATACATCGGGATTATCGTAAGGTTCAGGTGGGTTGAGCGGGATAGGTCGTAAACTATAAAGTCCGGCTTGATTAAGTAACCGTTTGGTTTCGGGCATTCGTTCATCTACAATCAGACGGATTCTCCACACTGGTGCGGGAGAGCCACCCCATCCACCGAATGGCATTTTTCGAATATCTGGAGCATACCCTTGAACTTGTTGTCCTGCGGCATTTATTCCTACTTCTTTCTTCATTAACGGTTGATTACTTACAATCTTTCGTAAGTCAGGTTTAGAATCACGACTACCTCCGATACCGGACATCCCTATTTGTTTATTTTGATTAATAACATCTGGTTGGCCAACTGCACCACACGTAGAACAAACTTGCGTTCCATACAATACAGTATTACAGTAATCGGCTTGCAGAATAAAGTTACCGCAATTAGGACAATCAATAGCGTCATTGGGCAATCCTTGTCGACCACATTGGCCACAACGTTGGTTAGAACGGGCTTGGCAGAAATAAATAGGGATACTATGGTAAGCCTGCCTTGCTGGAGTAATTGGATATGCTTGCCCTTTTCCTTGGAACCGACCACTTGGGTCTGTATAGAGGACACGGCAAATAGGTAACTGTTTCAATCCTTGCGTCAAATCGTTAACGTATTGATTGGTTAGCAATGGTGGGCGTAATTCATAACGATACTGGTGGGCTTGTCCCATCCGTGTCCATGTTTCTGATGGATTACTTCGGGGTGGGCCGGGAACTGGCACCTGTGCATTTCTATCATATTGTCCGGCTTGGAAACCTTGACCCGACGGTCGTCCCCATCCGGTTCGTGCCCCTACTGTAAGTTGACTTACCTTTTTAGGTTTGGTATTAGTAAGTAAGAAAGATTCTTGACCACAGCCAGCCCAAACTAATGAACCCGCGCTGCTATCTGGATTATTGACTCCGGGTCTCAAGTCAGTATTACCACAATTAGGGCATCGGTCTACATGTTCATATGCAGTAGTGAAGCAATCTAAACAAGTAGTAACGTTATTACAAGTAACTCGCACTAATGTTCTCCATGGTTTGGCATATGATGGCATTCGTGAGAATGGGTCCGTTGTTAACTTTACGTTCTCAGGCCCATACCATTGACCGAGTCCATGGGTGGTAGGACAATGAACAACATCTGTAATTTGGAAATCCCATAAATAATCTCGACGATAACAATGGGGACAAACGCACACACCGGAATCAAAACTATCTTCTGGAGGGATTTCTTTGAAACCATCTACGAAGTTTTTCATCAATTCGACAATCTGGGCCATGTTATTGTTGAAATAGTTAACAGTAGTTTCTTTAGACCCTGTTCCTGCCTTATCTCTGGTAGGGTGTCCTTTTAGTTGCTTCTTACCTTTACCGATAGGTTCATAGAGTAACCCGAAGATTTTCTCCATAATGTTGTAACCAATCTGGCTATTGAATGAGTTGTCTCCACCGTAAGCCATCAGTATCCCTCCATCGCACGATGCATATCTCTTCCAATATATTTCATGAAATACTTCCCAGCAGTTGTGCCATCTGTGGGGACACTGTTATAATTACGAATAACTCCATCTATCAAAACCGAATACTGACTCGCATATTGATAAGCAATCAACTGAAGCCCTAAGAATCTCCAATACGCTTCACGGTCATCATAACGAGCCATAGGTTGGAACTCACCCCATCCGAACCAATTAGTCCAAATATTCATACATTGGCTTCCTGTTTGAGGGTCAACATATTCCACATACCGAATAGGAACCCACATTTTCACGGCAGGTAAATAATATAATGCTTCTGGCTCATGTGCTTCCCAAATCATGGAACCTGCTTTAGCCGAGCGGGAATCAAAGGTTTTTACGTCTCCCACTTCATATTGGATTTTCTTTCCTGCACTATCACGAATTGGTATGCTCGCTGTCTTACAGTCGGTGCTTCCATACAATGGGGATGCTCTTTCAAATGTAACACCCGGGCACATAGGCATCGAAGGGTCCAGACTTTCTTGTTGCATAAAGGCAACTACCCAATCATCGTTACCCACTGCAGTTTCTGGGCTGGAGGGGCAATTGTAAATATCTAAAGTAGAAACCCGACCTCCACCGGGTGCTTCATCACGAATAGTTATTAACCTATCATTTGAATAGAAACCATATTGGGAGGATTGTGGAGCAAGAGTATAAGCAATTGATGGATAAAACTGCTGACCTCGTCCTTGTCCTTGGAAACGTTGATAGAAGGGTGTAGTATTTGGGGGCTCATCAGTAAACTGTTGAGTATTTCCTCTCCATTCTGCATCTTCTGTTCGCACTAAGACGCGCTTACCTGCTGAAGTTGTCCAATTTGTTGTAGGGCTATCTCCATTCAAACGATGATTATCATAGCAACCACGGTCGTGAACTCTGGGATTGGGTCCATCTGCATGATAAGGACAGATTACGGTTACTCCATTACTATTGGTAGTCTCAGCCGTACATGGGGCAGTTGGTTGGTAACGATTATCAACTACTGGATGTCCAAATGCATCCACACCGTCTCTTAATATCTTTCCATGTTGAACTAATGCCAAATCCACTTCGGCCATTGTAGTTCTTCCTCCTGCTCCTTGAACGGGTGCACGAGTAGGAATTGTTGCTTCTCGCATGGTAGATGTAATGGTGTGACCTAACATCATTCTTTCATTTTGGCGAGAACGGGCCTTTTTACCAGTCACTACATTGGTTGCAGTATAGGTGTTATGGTTAACGATAAGGTCCGAAATAACATTCATCCACTTCATTGCATCCTCCGATTCGACTGGTAATTTATTTGCTAACTTACCAAAGGAGGTAATACCGCCAGCAGAACCGGTGGGGTGAACAGTAAGATGACCTAATTCGTGAGCCAAACTGAACTCGGCAGCCAAACTCGCTAACGTTTCTCCGGGAGCAAACAACTCTGGGTCTTGATTATGTAATAAATCATCAGGGGTGTTGGGAGGCAAGATGTAATTTTGAGGAATAAATTGAGCAATGGATGCTAATCCAACGTGAACATCCGTTAAGTCAGTATCCATACGGTGATTCGTAGTCAAATCCGCTCGTAATCGGGCCTTCTGTGCTGCATTTCCGTAAATCTTCTGAAGTCGACGATAGGTAGCAACCATGACTGGAGGGAAATCACGTTCGCGGATGTTTGCGACGAAGTCATTCTTTGCCATATGAAAACCTAAGCCTTTCTACTATGTAAGGTTAACGGTCAATAAAGAGAATCGCTAAACTCAGTCAAGTAGAAGACTGCATCTTCTTTGGTAAGGTTACCTGTATCGATAAACCGAACTCCTGTTCCTGTATCTGGTTCTACATAAGTGGCGTGAGTATAAGGACGTCGGTCACTCATTTCCAAATATTGAATCTTACCATTCTCTGGGTTCAACATACCAAAGTCAGACGTGATACCCACCATAAAGATAAACGGAATTGTGTTACCCGGCTTATGTAAGTCATCAGCCGAATCCGCAATTGCAGCGAATCGTAACCACAGACGCAATGAACCCATTCCGCCCGCTGTGCGTTGTAATGCGGTGCTAACTCCAGCGGCTGGAGCGTGCTGAAGCGGGAAACAAGCCATCACTCCACGACCATTTTCATAGTCAAGTTTTGTGAATGTCTCGCTAACGATATCTTTCTTGTTGGATGTAAGTAGGGTGCTCATCAAATCCTTACAATGCTCAATGTAACCAGAAAGGGAATTGCTTCCACTTGGTGTCTTAAGTGGGTTACCTGTTTCGTCAGTAGGCGAAAGGATGGAATTACCTTCGTTATCAATAGTGCCTCGGAGCATCACTCCGTCACCGGCTGCATACTTACTGAAGTTAGTATTGAATCGAGTAAGGGTATTCTCGAACTCTACAAGTCCGGAAACTTCTTCTCGAACAGTATCTTTAGGTTTGTAAGTATCGATATTAGCGATTACCATCTTTTCTTGGTTAGCCATAGCAGTGCTTGTTGCTGAGGCTTCTACCTGCAATCCAGCGAAATCGAAATTGGATTCGCTCTCAGTTTGAAGGATGGTAGTAATAGATGGAGTATCGCCACTGGTAACCATACCGTATGCACCTAATGTATCACCGTAAGTTCTCCATGGGTAGAACATTGGGTTTGGTCCGTATCCAGTCCAACCAAGTGGTTCAGATGGGCCACCTCGTTCCCCTTCGAATGGGAAACCGGGTGTTGAAACCGCAATTGGGTTACATGATGTATCATATTCCCCAGCAGAGATTCCGCCCTTAGCAATAATATCAATTTGTGAATCCACCAATGAAAGTAGTGTGGCACGGTCATCGCTGAACACATAAGGTTCATTACAGATTAGACCACGCAAGTTGAGATAATCATAAATACTGAAATCCTCGCTCATAGCAAACTTACTCCCTAAGCCTCTCTTATCGGGGTAACCAGTTCGGTCAGCATAGAGTCCTACCATTCGAGGGTAGTCTGCTTCACTATCTTCTGGGGCTTGGAGTGTATTCATAGACTTTTCATACATTTGTCTGCGCAGGTTAGTCGCGCCACTTCGCTCACTTTCTACAACGGAAATAGCCAAATGCCAGTGAATTGGGGAATATGCTGGGTTACCGTTAGCGATTGCAGATTGTAGAGGACGCAAGATTATGTTTTCATACTGCACATATGTTTGGCAAGAACTCAAGAGGTTCTTACATCGTGCATAGAAAGAATCCAAGGACTCGAAGAATGATTCTACTTGTCCAGCCGTCTCTGTTCCGAAAGAAGAGTTAGTCTCACGAAGTAGGAAACCATAAACAATGGCTTCTTTAACGAACTCTTGCTCAGAAGCGAATGATGTTGGGGTAACACCGAAGGCTTCGCGGTTTTCAGCCCGCGCACGACCCATTCTATGTCCTGTAACATATGGGAGGGCATCGATGATTTCTTGCCGTGTTACGTATTCCTTACCACGCAAGAAAGCGAGAGCACGACTCATCTTAACCAACGAATTACTGAAACGGAAACCAAGAACTCTCTTGAACTGTCCCGGTGGTTGGTTACTATAATCCCATGTTCGTGTTGGGGATGATTCACCAGCGTTGATAACAGTATCGTAAGTTGCACGAGAAATGTCGGCTAATGGGCTGAAGTATGGAGAGTTAGATTCCGAAAGTCTGTGTCGCATAGTTGGTTGTGTGCTTTCCAGAACGAAACCTTCATCTGTTCCAATACCTGCAGCCGAAGCGGCATCAATACGAGATTGCCATGCTTGAGTAAACAATACAGAGACCACTGCGATATCACGAAGACCGTTGTAACCGGTCTTAACGTTTGGTGGTGTAAACTGGATACCGTAATTTTCGGTTCCGGGTTTTCCGCCAATAAATTGCCAAACCTTTTGTAGTTCGTGGAAACGAAGTGGTCGGATTTCTGCATTAGACATGATTCCTTCAATCAACTTCTGTTTTGGTCCGCCTCCAGACTTCGATGGTCCGAATGAGTTCTGCAATACTACTTGACGAGCACCGAGACCAATACTTCCGAAATACAATTCCATATCAATACGGTCGGTGAATGCAAGGTCGTTAGGTTTCTGGTGAGGGTTGGTATCCATCCATGCAACGAAGTTAGGGCTATCGAAAGTTTGACCTCGATATTCAACTTCACGCTCTGCAATCAAACCGAGAACTGCGTCTTCAACACCAGCACCTGAACGGTTTGCTTCGTTAAAGAACTTCACAGGTTGGGTAACGATAGAACGAGGAACCGGTGTAAACTTGTATGTTTGGACGCTTCCTTTGAGCCCTTCTTCAGTAATCTGCTGGATATCGATACCGTAAAGAATCTCGTCGGCTCTTTTATCAGCGTCAATCTTAGCGATACCAATTTCTTGTCGCATTTCACGGTCAATACTCTTAATGTTAGTAGTCTGACTTGGTGCAGCACGCTCATCATAGTAAGTAGATAAAAGGAACTCACGTAGAACGAATCCTTCATTCAAACCAGTATCGGTCTTGATTCGAACTTCATAATCAGGAACACCAACCATGTTTGGGTCTACCAATCCATAGTTAACGGCTGTATGAATCAATTCGGGGCGAGCAGGCACTGCTTTTGTAACCGAACCTCGTTCAGTCCACTCAATGCCTTCTAATTCAGGAATACCCGTAAGTTCAGTATATTCTTCAGTCAATTCATCCAACTTACGTTGAACAGACGGTGCATATGGGTCTCCTAAGAAGAAATTATAATCTACTTGGTGGGCCATTGCGTATCCGTCAGGAATATTAACGCTAACGTCAGCCAACATTTGAGTTCCTGTCCATGACCAATTCTTCAGAACGATTTCCAAAGGCTCCATGAGATATGGAACTAATTCATTTCTCTTAGCAATAGAAATCTGTTCATGACCGGTAACTTTACCCTCTTCTCCGAGAATAGGGCGGTTAGGGTGTTGATACATACCTGATTCCACATCCTTGTAAACCAATTCACGTGGTAGCATATAATTGAATAGAATCTCATAGTAACGGTCTGGACTCATTGGTGTCTTAGTATATTCTGAGGAACTATCCTTTCGAACTACATAATCATCGCCGGCTGCGATAACTGTTCGACGAGAACGACGTCGGCGCAAGAAACGGAAGTCATAAATGTAGGAACCAGAAACCTTATTGTTCTCTTCCCAATCACGGAAACGCCATGTTTCCCAAGAATCCTTAATTCCTCGACCACGTTCTGAGTCAGAATAAAGAACGTTATATGATTGACCAGATGGTAATTCATAACGTGCAGTTCGTTGTTCTCCTTCACCGTAAGTCTCATCAGGAATATCCTTTCGGTAAACCATAACTTCTCGCTTTACTCCACCGGGCCCTTCAACCTTATCGGTTTCCAGACGTGCAATAAATCGTGGGCGGGAACTGAATCCATATGAGTTACACAAGAGAACCGCAGCAGATTCAATAACGGTGGTCTTACCAGTTCCGGGAATACCACTCAATCGGCAAGTGCTGTCTTTCATTAACCATGCAGACATAAATGCTTCTAAATGTCTTTGGTCATCGAAACCGAAAACATCGTTAATATGTTTCATAGATGCACGCAATAGGCTCAAGTAAGAAAAGTGAACTTCCATGTGTGCTTGACGACGGAATGCAGTAACTCGTGGTTTGAGGTAACGCAATACGTTATCTACTACTGTGGAATAATCCATCTCACTCAAACTAAAATGAGTATCTGTAATGCTATTCATTACTTTACCGAGAGCACGAGGGGTCGGACCGGTAGGGTTGCTGGATGCCAATTCTACATATAGGGGTCGACGGTCTGCATCATCGTATGTGCGCAGTATATCGTAATACTCTCCGTCTTCAGAGGGGATTTCCAATTCAATGTTAGAGAATGTAGGGTCAATCTTAGCCAATTCTTCCATGATGGAAGTTCCAAAGAGGTCATTGATGATTTCACGGCGTGCGGCAATATCTCCGCCCTTGCGACCAGTGTTGGTCTCATTCCATCCGTTGATAGCAGTAATAATGTTAGCACCCAATGCAGTTTCATCTCGAACTACTCGTTCTTCGACTTCTTCGGGTTCGGAATCTTCTAATTCTTCAGGAGGAATCTCCACAGGGGCTTCTTCCTCTGTCTGTTCTACAATTTCTTCTTCCTCAATCGGGTCTTCTTCAGCCACTTCTGCGTCATCACTCATTGCCGTGGCCAATTCTTCTCGCAACCGTTCAATTTGCATCTCAATTTCGTCAACATCGACACCATCTTCATTGAGGAGTGCTTCCAGAGCCGCAATTTCTGCGTTTATGTCTTCTACTAATTCATCATCTACCATCCTAATCACTCCTTATTCTTGAATCATGGTTAACCTTACCAATACTTGCTTCAGTGTCCCGTCATCCAACCGAATCATTTTCGGAATTACGATATTGAAGTTTGTCTTATCAATCCATGCACCTGAGTTAGCACCACGAGTGCCATCAGGTAATACTGGATTCATATTGGGGTCAATACGGCCTTCCTTACGCACACGCGCGTTACCTTCATACAATCCTGAGTAGGATTCGGTGTTTCCTGTGCTCATGGTTGCTACACGTCCTTTGAAAATCATACCGTCATCTACATTCTTTGCTGCAAAGAATCCGGTAGCGGTATCTGGAATCATCGCGGATGTTCCATTAGTAAATGTAATCTTAGCAGAAGTTACTGTTTCGCCTTCTTTGTTAATAGAAATACTTTCAATGTGCGTGCCGGGGTCAACTGCAACTTCGCCATCTAAACAGAAACCTTCTCCATCGGACTTTGCTGGGCTGAGTTTGAACTCATCGCCGGGGAATGTTAATGCAACGATGCGCTTTTCAACCGCATTCTCTGATAAGTTATCGATACCAGAGTATTCATCAGTTGGTGCAGCACCGACATCTAACATATCGATAACAACTTGGAGATAATCTCCTCCTTCCATTCCTAAAGTTAACGAAGTTGCTTCTTCTTCACTAAACGGACGCTGAGCCAACACACGACTTTCTTGGGCTGTGCCCTCATACATAATTGGGCTCGCATAGAGATTCATTTGACTTGGGTCATAATAGTAAGCACTTTCTTCAGTAGTAGGTGGGAACCTTAATCCGGTATCTGTAATACCGAGTGGAATATATGTGCTACCTGATGGAAGAGGGGCTGAGGTAGCGAATAATCCTGCCATATCGGCAAAGGGGTCTTCCTCTTCTGCTTCTTCTGGTGCTTCTTCTCCTGTTGACCAATCTGCTTCTTCCTGAATTGAACGATACATATCTTGTGGAGTAGTAAACATCCATGCAGATTCTCCATCTCCATATGGTAAGCCGGGAGTATTAACCCATGGTAATTCATCATTAGGAACATCTTCCAGACGATAGGCAGTTCCATCCGTCATCGTAAATGCTACAATTTCGGGTGTGCTCATACCTGTTTTAGGGTCTGACCATTGAATTGCGAGATTCTGAACCTCGCCTCGGTCGGTGAATGAGTAAACATCAGCATCTGCCGCATCTGAAAATGCATACATGAGTGGCTGTCCTCGGACAATCTTTATTACCATCTTAACTGCGTTCTTTACACCGGCATTGGAATAGTTATCCTTGTCGGCGAATGGATTAAGAGTCAAGTATACTGGTCCGTCTGACTGATACAAGCGGGCTTGTGGCTCTGGCTGTTCCATTTTTGTGGTCCAATATTGCTCGTTGAGTGACCTATCAGAAGCAGTAGATAGATTACCACCCAGACCGATAGCCAAAATGTCCTTACCAACAATTGTATTGGTTAGATAATCGCCTGCTGGAATAGAAACGTCACCCATTAACCCGCGCACTAAGTCTCGTGAGACCGGTTGGGGAGGGGGTGCGGGGGAGGGGATTTCCTCTACGACTACTTCAGTTACTTCTGTGGGTTCTGTGGTTGGTGATGCAGTTGGTGCTGCTGCAAGTGGCATGGATGCTGCACCTCCTCCAAGAGCGATACCGCTTACCGAGCCTCCTGCGTATGCAGCCAATGTGGTGCCTACATCAGCAATCATACCTGCCGCATCTACTTTGATGCTACCTCTACCATAGTAATCCTTAGGCCATCCCATTTTCTTGTAACTTGCGAGTGCATTCTTAGTATAGTCTGCTTGTGCTGCAGCATCTCCAAAACCGAATGCTTGGGCTAAGTCTTCTATGTGAGGAGTAATCTCACCTTTAGCATATTTAGAGGCGGCCACTTTACAAGACGAATCTTTATTTGGGTCAACATTAGCGAAACCAATACCTTGATTATGAATCAACTTAACGATGCTGGTTCCGTCAAAGCCCATACATTTGAGAAAGTAGAATGCCAATTGCTGGGACGTGAATGCCATGGGTAACGTTACCGCGTACTGCTACTTAAAGTTACCGCTAACGTTAACAGACTGCCCTGTTAATGCCGTATGGGCTCATATATTTCGGCCTTGTTCTCGCAAATGCAAGATTAATTTGGCACGCAAATATGCATACAACCTGTTGAACCACTGAATGTGTCGTTCAAAGTAACGAGAAATAACATTGATTTCAGGATAGGCTCCTGTATAAACATCTAATGCATCGAGGAAGTCGAGAAAGTTAGAGTTAGCCCACACTAAGAGTCCCTTATCAGAAACCTGTCCCATGAACTCCTCATCAACCATTAGGTTAGTGAAAGTATCTGTATATGAGGAATCGGCTGTGCGTGCGTTGGGTAGATAATGAGGATGTAAAGCAATAAATCGTTCGGCTAATTCTAAATGGGAATTGATATCAATGTTCCGTAACCACTCTAACCAGAGGGGCATACGTTCAGAACAAAACCTAACCCAAATGGGATTTAACTCATTCGTCTGTGCCGACATCGTCCACGTCCCCCATCAAGTCCATTGGTGCATAATCCAGTAAGTTATCCTCATCTTCGAGAATCTCTTCTACATAATCATCCACTTGGTCCTCGAACGGGGTTACGGGTGCCATTGCTGATTCTTCGGCTGCTAATTCATCTGCCTTATTTTGGAGTTCAGAAAGGGATTCCATCTGTCCTAATTCAATCGAAGGGGTGATATACATGGGTGAGGTTAATGGGTCGTGGTCGTCAATACTATCGGGAGTCGGAAGGTTAGCATCAATAATTTGTGATTTATTCTTGGCTACCTTTCGTTCTTTGGCCATCGCTTGCTCGATTTCATCAAGTCCCAAATCTAAGTGGGCTCCACCCATGCTTGGCTCTGGCATACCGTGATTGTTAGTTCGTCTTTGTCGGTCATTATTCAATACTTCTCTTTTAGAGAGTCCTGCTTGAGCGGCTAATTCTTCCAAACCGGGAAGAACACTACCATCTCCAGACGCAGGCATCATATCGGTGAATGTGTTAGCATTAAGGGCTTGTTGACGATTCTCTTCTCGCATACCCATGACTTCTGCCCAATCTACTCCTTCGGAAAAAGGATTCTTTCCTGTTTCAATGTAGGGATTTTCATATGTCGGTGGAGCAATAGGGGTGGGTGCGGGAGGGGGTGTAGGTTCTTCTTCAAAACCAAAGTCATCTTCATCCGATTCTCCAAGGAAAAGACTCATGTTAGCCTCAACGCTTTGGGATTGCTGGATTTGTTCCAAAAGCATCTTATCCTCTTCGGATAGTTCACGACGCTTACCTGAAAAGTATTCAGCAGTTCCCTTAACTACGGGAGCAATATCCGAAAGGAAATCCGCAATACCTACTGCAGAATTGGCTGCATCTGATTGAGCCACATTTTCTCCAATCCCATATTTATCTAAGAGATTAACTAATGGAACAAGCATACGTTCAGTCATATCTGGGTCTAAGTTAAACTTCTGAGCGAGATTGGCTGCATCATCAGTTCCTGTAAGCATTTCTACTAATGAACCGGGACGCTTTTCTTTAGAAGAGGACTTGGATGTCTTGCGCTCTCGCTCTTGTTTTTCTTGACGATTACGTTCCTGATGGCTGCGATACTCATCGCCTCCTTCTGGTTTCATGAACTCATCAAACTCTGACATGGTCTTCACTTAGTGCTTCATGTACTTAATACTTCTGTGTTTGTTGAAATAACTCTAATCCTAAACGCATTGCATCTGCCCATGCTTCATGCATTGACTGTCCGGGTTGTCGGCCCTTCTTTGGTTCTATTTCATCGGCTACTGCTCGGAGCGAATTAGATAGCAAGTTTCTCATGAACTGTTGTTCGCTTTCGGCATTGTGTGCTGCCTTTTCAATGAACCCAGATAATTCGTGAGTAATCTTTCGTAACTCTCTTTCTCGAGAACTATTTTTCAAAGTCATGATTCGATAAAGGAACTCACTTTGGATAGCAGAAGTAACTCTATCTTGAAGCGCAGTTTCGTCATTCTCAATGTTATTCATAAATATCTGGAAATCTCCATAAAGACTCTCTACTCTTTCTTCATCAGATACTTCCATCTTTTCCAAGAAGTCCATAAATTGTTGACGCAGAGTATCTTCTCTTTCTTTTTCTAAGATATCCCTATACTTCTGAAGCATACTACTCATTTTTGCCGTCTTAGGCTCTAATGGCGGTATATCAGTCATAATAATCCCTCATGCCTAACGCATTTGAGGGCCACTCATTCGATTAAATTGAGAAAGGAAAAGGCTATCTCCTTGCATCTTAGCATCATACTTTGCTACTGCTTCGGCGGTCTTCGCTGTCTTCTCGATTTTATCTTCGGCCCTCTTTACTGCGCTTTCGGCTTCCTTTACTGTTGCTCCCAATTCATCAATACGTCGGGTCAAGTCATCAATTTTATTCTTGTAATGGTGAGATGTTCCAATCCATGAAACTACACCGCCCAATAGCGCACCAATAGTTCCGGCCATAATAGGGGAGAATCCTGCACCAGCAATGGGCAACTCCTGAGCCAATGACTTTCCTGTGAAAGCCGATTCAGCAGCAAGAGCGTTATCGCCTGCGAATCCTCGACGAGAAAACTCAGCGTGAAGTGCAGAAAGGTCACTACGGAACTTATCATATTCACCTTCATTAGCGAAGTTAGAACGACTCATAGAACCCATGAGGTCCATCAAGTCTCGATTTTCCATTTCAGCCAAGCGAACATTCTTCTTAACGCTAACGAACTCAGAGTTCCATACCGTTTGGTCGGCAACGGGAACTTCGGGAAGAGGCTCAACTACACAATCGGTAATCTTTTTGAACCCACGGATTCCTTTACCTCGTTCTCCTAACAAATACTTGCCATCGCCTGTATTGTGAGCAATACGAACGAAGTCATCTAACTCAATCGGCTCTTCCGAAATGAAGACATCATTAGTTCCGGAGTTCTTGACTCCTTTCTGATATCGACGAATAAAATACGTGCGTTCAGCCTTAGCCATAACGTTAACTGGTTGTTCTTGATACTTAAAACATTCGGATGCCGAATTGGGATATTTAACCGAATTATCTGATTAAACCGGACGCTGAGTAGGGAGACGATAGAGGAAAAAGTCTGCTGTATCGTTATCTTGTCCCCAGAAGTTCATTACACATTGGTCAGGCCCTAAAAATCCCGGAAAGTCTATTGGTCCATCCTCTTCGTCGGGGTCAGGTGGCCAATTAAAGGCCGGAGCAGAGGGCATGATAGTTTCTCTTACCAACTCCCAAGGGGCCAGCAATAAGGCCCCTAACGTAAGCCCCATACTGTGGTCCATGGTAGGGTGGACTTCAAAGTTAACCACGTTCGCCCATCTCTCGGCTAAGTTCTTTTGGGCCCACATTTTATTAATCTCTCTATATCTGTCCGCGCTTGATTCCGATATTCTATTCATTGCTGTACCCAAACTCTTGAATAATACCCCATCGTCGTCAGTATCTCTATACTTTATATGTGGTTTCTGGTCTTCATAATATAATTCCGCCCAAACACAATACCTAAGGCTGGTTTCTTTATCTACACAATGCATATCATATCGGTCAATTCCTGCAAGGACACCGGCTGCCGCTCCGGTTGCTTTACCAGCAGCACCTACTGCATCAATATTATTCCAACTCTCATAATAGAAAGCATCAGGTTCTTCATCATCATAACTACTTACCATAATGAATTGAAGCGGGAAGGCTGCTTTGCCTTGAAGTGTATGAAGCCAATTAATAGGGACAGGGATTGAAGATAAGGGCTGTGGTCGACCCTTTAACACTTCAGACATAACTGATGGTTGCTATTCCTACTACTTAATGATTGGGAGTGAACGTAAACGAAACCACAGGCGTATCAATGTCTTCATTCCTGCTGGACTATTCCCATGAATAACTCCAGTTTGGTGTTTAGTTTCTAAGTTAGTAACCTTGTTAGGTGCAGTCAATTCAAATGATTCTAAGGGAGTATTGGCTAATGTAGAAAATATCTTTTGGTCTACATCGAGAACTGCTTCTTCAGGGTGATTCAAATACCATGTGGTTAAAGCACGTTGGTCCGAGCCAGCGTGAGGAATGGGTTCATATCCATCAAAAGGAGGGACACGATAATCCTCATATTGAGCACAATAATTAAAATATTCGCTAACTGCCCATACATATCCTATGTAGGTGCCTGAATTAACGTAAGCATAATCAGAATCGGATTCTGGATAATACATGGCCACATGGTCATCAGGCCAACAAGTTTTCTCCGCGGAAATTACAAAAGGTGCATCATAAGAATAGAATTGTTCTAATATGTAATCAGTATCGCTAACGATAGCGACATCATAACCGTCAACAAACATGAAGATATCTTCTGGGTGTAATGATTGTAGTTCCTCGTGTAATCGACTTAATTTATCTAAGTTCCCTCTCCATGGGACTTTATCTCCTCGAACTTTTAACTCTACTCCATTGAGATGAGCAGATGCTAATAAAGTATCCATCTTAGAGATATCACTACCGTAAGTGAAAATATGGAGTTCACTCATTAGGACCACAACGTTGCGATACTTTCGTAGATATCATCTAATTCCCGAGTATCCATCGCTTCTAAAGAATCTATTGTCTGTTTAAGTTGAGACCATTTCAATTGCTGAATCTTCTCATAGATACCTCGTTCTTCTGCTCTATTCTGAAAACCCTTCTGTTCTAAATATCGAGAGAGGGCTAATAAGTCCAATCTCCATCTAATGCCTCCACGCCGTTCTTTTGATTGCGCATGTCGAAACATAGGGCGATTTCTAAGAATCCCGACTACTTCTCTGGAAGTATAACGTCTGGGTTTGTAATTAACCATGAAACTACTTATCTGGGTGGAATAACCATACCCTTTGTTATTGAGTAGATAATCAACGATATCTAAAACCAAGGTTTCAGTGAGTGGGAGGGGTTTTGCCTTTGTTGGCTTCGTGTCCTTTGGGTCGGTAGTGTCGTCAGTGTTTTCAGTATCCTTATTTTCATCCTGAGACATACCGCTCCTTTCTCCTGTGGAAGAGTATTAGGCTTACTCTTCCTCGTCGCCCTCGTCCAATTGACTCGCGTGGGTGACCCCTTCAGGTGTTTCTGGTAGGTCCAAATGTTCACGGACCAAATCTCCCTTTGTTTCTTCGTATGCTTTCTTGGCCTCATCAAGAGTCATACCTTCATCTTTCTTAGAGAGAATAAATGCCTTCTTATCGGATTCGAACTTAATCAATTCCATGATGGCTTCATTCTCAGTGGACAACTCTGCTTCTTCGAAAGGATTCTCAAAAAGTTCTTCAATTTCTCCTTCCAATTCTTCGGCTGTGGGTGAATCTACATCAACGAACTCTTCGATATCATCATCGAGAACGCGTCCGGTAATTCCAAGACGCTCAATCCATTCGTCAGCAAACTTGCGGTTAACATACATCCCAATACGGGGCCAATAGCGGATTTCCTCTTCAGTGGTTGCCATGGTTTCTGGTTAGTTGGAACACCTACTTAAATCTTCTGTCCTTGGTATTGAGGTATCCTGATTTTGTTATGTGGGTAATTAAGGAGAGGTGGACCCTCATATCCATCCCGATAAGTGTTTAACATAGATTGAATAATCGTGGATGCGCCACTAAAATTACTACCTACACTCCATTGGTAACCGTCAATGCTCTCCGTCTCCCAACCATTCTTTTTGAAATCCTGTTGTTGGCTATAACTAAGTGGCATCCAAACCTTAGTAGATTTCTGCAATGCACAGACGTTATATGATTGGTTGGTTTTTCGAAGAAAACTTAAGGGAGAGGGTAACCGGCTGGCATAACAAGAAGTTGCTTTCCAATCATAAATGCTGATATATGGTTTGAATGTTCTGGTAGTCTTCATGGAATCCCAACGGGGTTTCTTAAACAACCTTTTGAATCGGGCCCAAAGGCCAGCATCCCATTCTTTACTATGTTCTCTAATCTCTTCTATCTCTGCGTGACCTTCTTTAATGATGTCCCAATTGAAAGCAACTTTGTATTCTCCTAAACGTGGGTAACCAAAGAGAGCGATAAGTTCATCACTCGTAGCAATAATCTCTCCTTCTCCTCCACCTCCAGATTCATAGAGGACCTGCATTTGTTCTGCATCTGGCCTAACCCAACCAAAAGGACACTTTTTACCTTCTGACTCTTTGTAGAGAGCCTCCCACTTCTCTCTTTGTTTTGTGGTAAAACAGGCCATAGGTAATCCTCTCCTCTCAACTACTTAATGGTACTCGGTGGAGTCGGGCCGCATACCGATTGTAAATACGACGTAATTCTCGATGAGTTAATAGATAAGAATCTGCATCATCCCCTAATTTCTTTTCCATCTTATTCCATTCAATAAGGTATGCTTGGGCTTCATCTAAAAGCACTTCATCATCGTATTTGTAGAGTTTATCTTTGATGGCACTCAAATCGCGCTTCTTTAGAACCGCTAAAACCTCTTCTCGGTAAGAAGGGTTCGTAGAATACAAGGCATGGGCGGTTTCATGCATGAGGGTTCGATTAACAGAAGGGTTCTGATAAGTGAGAATAATGTAATGGTTCGGGTATCGAAGAGCCCATGTCTGAAGTTCACGTTCCGCTAACGTTAATTCGGAAGGTGAGATAGAAGTAATGAGTCCTTGTGGATAATTGTAACCACTCCAATTTTGATTATCGGTTTGGAGGCTTCCTTTATGGATGGGGTCTTCATAGTAAACATGAAAACGGTTGCCTGCGTCGTGCATCTGTTGGAGGCTATCGTAATTGAAATGCAGAATGGAGTTACCGATACGATTGATTTCCATGATAGTAATTGTTAAGTTCCGCTACTTAATGCTGACGGGTATATTCGTCAAGAGGTATAGAAGTCAAAACTCGGCCCTCTTCAAGTGCTTCAACAATGCGCTCACCATTCGCTTCCGGTCCTTGGCCATCAATAAAATAGGCGTATTGAGTTTGCGCTCGATAGGTGAAGAGACCAATTAATGCTTGCCTTTCTACATAAGGTAACCGTGTGTAGGTATCTTTCATAAAATCTCATCCTGTAATTCTTGAATAACGGATTCTTCTTGTAGGGCTCGTGCTGCGGTAACCCATGGGCCACAAGAGTCACCATTCTTTTGTCCAAAGAGGCGTCCTACGGCCAGACCCACTTGAGCGCGGGGTCGGTCTGATTCCAGCCGTCCCTTACACTCAAGGAGCCATGGTTCCTCAGCGAACTTGGTTCGCCACTGCTGGCTCTGTTCTGGCTCCAAAGGAATTGCGGTAAGGATAGTTTTTCCTAATGCTTCATCATAGGTCTTTTCTGCAATCACTACGTGGAGACCATTGGTAGATGAGGACATGCGAACATACACATACCACTTACCGAACTCTTCAATAAGTCGGTTCAATGCTTTCTGAACGCGAGGGTGACTAATACCGACATCGTCCCAATCAAAAGTGAGCATAATGTAGATGTTGTAGGCACTCCTACTTAACTT
>PBOB01000002.1 GCA_002724185.1 Acidiferrobacteraceae bacterium
TAGTCGGAGATGGCCCTACCTATATTAGTTTTGATGTTGACGGGTTAGATCCTGTTTACGCTCCTGGGACTGGGACACCTGAAGTTGGTGGATTTACGAGTGTTGAGGCACAAATAATGATTCGTGGTTTGCGCGGCCTCAATCTTAGGGGTGGAGATGTTGTTGAAGTTGCACCGCCATTCGATCCAAGCGGAAATACTGCTCTCGTGGGGGCAACAATGATGTTTGAAATTTTGTGTGTAGTATCAGAATCTATGTCAATGAGGAAGGATAGTGAGAGCAGATAGTAGTTAGCTTGGCGAGACGCACTCAACGGGCAACGCACTAGCGAGATGTTCTTTAAGCATCCGCATAGTGTGTGACCATCTCTAAATTAGCCTAAGATCAGAAATAGGACAACTATGCAAAATTATAGGCCACCGATTGAGGATATTGCATTTGTATTAACAGATCTTGCGCATCTGAGCGGAGTCTGTGCGCTACCGGGGCATGAAGACATTACTCCTGAGTTGGTCGCGACGATCTTAGAGCAAGCAGGAAAATTTGCATCTGAAGTTCTAGCACCCCTAAATCATGTTGGGGATGTTGAAGGGTCTCATCTAGTTGATGGGATCGTATCCACACCAACGGGGTGGCAAAACGCATATCGTGAATTTTCGCAAAACGGGTGGACGGGCCTCTTATTTGATAGTCAATATGGCGGGCAAGGATTGCCGCGTCTGGTTGGAGTCGCGGTGCAGGAGCTGTGGGACGCATCAAATATGGCATTTTCACTATGTCCGATGCTTACACAGACAGCAGCTGAGGTTATTTGCCTGCAAGGTACTGCAGAGCAAAAGAAGATTTATCTTGAGCCGTTGGTTAGTGGTAAGTGGACAGGGACTATGAACCTTACCGAGCCGCAAGCCGGTTCTGACTTGAGTGGTATCCGGACGCAAGCAGTCCGGACTCCGGAAGGGCATTATAAGTTAAGTGGTCAGAAAATATTTATCACCTATGGCGATCATGACCTAGCTGAAAATATTGTACACCTAGTCCTTGCTCGAACTCCAGATGCTCCAAGTGGTGTCAAGGGTATTTCACTTTTTATAGTGCCAAAATTTATTCCGGATTCTGATGGCAATCCAGGGAAGCGAAACGATGTTCGAACAGTTTCGTTGGAACATAAATTAGGAATTAGGGCAAGCCCAACTGCCGTTCTCTCCTATGGGGACGAGTCGGGTGCTATAGGGCACTTGCTTGGCGAGGAGCATCGGGGATTAGAATATATGTTTATCATGATGAATATGGCTCGTCATGCTGTTGGTATTGAGGCATATGCGATTGCTGACCGCGCATATCAAAGAGCGTTAGATTATTCCATGGAACGAGTCCAGGGCTATTCAGTTGGCTCAAAAAATACGCAGAAGGTACCTATACGAAATCACCCAGATGTTTCGCGCATGTTGGTGGAAATGGAGTGCCAGATTCAAGCAATGCGTGCGTTGAGCTTATATACCGCATCCGCACAGGATTTTGTGTCACGACACCCTGATGACGCAAAGCGTGCAGACTCCCAAGTTATCGTCGATGTCCTGACACCTATAGTAAAAGGATGGAGTTCAGAGGTTGCAAATGATATAGCCAGCCAGGGTATTCAGGTTATGGGTGGAATGGGTTTTATTGAAGAAACAGGGATGGCCCAGTATTTTCGCGATGCGCGTATTACAACGATTTATGAAGGGACAACCGGGATTCAAGCAGCGGACTTAGTCAGGCGCAAGCTGATCTCAGATCGGGGCGCGATGATACAGAAAGTTATCGAACTGATTAGACGCGATATCGAGGATTCAAATGCTAAAAATGCACCAGAGGTGCTATCAATTAACATGGGTACAATGAATGGATTAGAATTATTGCAGGATTCGACAGCATGGCTCCTAGACAGTGAGAGAAAGGATCCACGGTTGCCTTTTGCAGCCTCGTTCAATTACTTAATGTTGTGGGGCATCGTCGCTGGTGGATGGCAGATGATGCGAGCCTCATCTATAGCGCTGAAATATATTGAGGAAAAGCACAACACTAGCTTCTATTCCCATAAAGTCCTCACTTCGAAATATTATGCTGGATTTATACTTCCAAAAACGGCAGGGTATTATTCAGCAATTGTGAATGGCTCAGAACTACTGATGGATGCCAAATAGAGCTAGCTTGCAAACTAAACTCCTGATATTCTGTTGGTTAGCGTGATTGTTGATAATGCTATTCTAGTTGCAAGCCATTGCGCACTTGCTGGTCTGGTTGAGCTAGAACAACTGTTCCATCTTCACATGTAAATCCAGTAACAAGAAATTGGGATTTTATTGGACCAATTTGTTTTGGCGGGAAGTTAAGCACGCCAATAATCTGCCGGCCAATTAGGTCCTCAGGAAGATAGCGGTCAGTCACTTGAGCGCTTGATTTTAGAATACCAAAGGCAGAACCAAAGTCGGCGTGAATAATATACGCTGGCTGTTTAGCTTCAGGGAATTCTTGAGCAGATGTTACAGTTCCAACTACGAGTTGGATGCGTTTAAAGTCATTCCAAGTAATTTCTTCCATATTGCTCCTTTCTCGGCAAACCGTTTATTCGGTCCTTGTCCTATAAAAGTGGTAGCTTAAATGAAAGCGATTGCATTTAGTTAGCATTTTATGATATTGAAAGCAGCATATGGAGTTGTAGAGAATCAGAACCTACCATGAATGTACCAGCGCTTAGTGCATATATCTCGGAATACCCACAGTAGCCCACAATTGCTTCTTGCTACATAATAATCGCGGTTTACAGTGTGCTTATCCCACCAGTTTGTCACAATTCGTTCACATTTAGATAGTTTTAATGGTCCATGAAAATAGGGTCTTGTATCCTTAGTAGCAAGTAGGCGAGGTGTTTCAAATAGCAGGAACGGTCGGGCTCCCACAGAAAAAAAGCAACTATTAGTGCTGGGGATACAGTACGCCCATGCAGCCTCGGGTTTATACGTAATCTTACAACAAATACCATTAATGGCGTGATTACCTATTCTAGCGCATAGCCGATCTAAGAAATCGTGCTTTTTTGTTTCATCTACGGCAGTCAAAAATCGAACATTATCAAGTTGTGATATTGTTTGAGGTCTAACGTATAGGGCAATATTAACTATTACATCTGAGAGTGATAAAGATCTTAGGGCTAGCTGAGAGCAATTATAAAGACTAACGAAATTACGCTGCAGCTGATTTAGCCCAATTGAAAGCTTCTCATAACTATTATTCTCATAATATAAATACCACTCAAGTTGATTAATTGCGGCGTAGGAATTATTAAGATGTTGTTCAAGTTTTACTAATAATATTCTTATGCCTGCTAATAACTGTTGGATAGTAGTAATTTCTCCCTCAAGATCAATGTCTGCATAAAAGAGAGGGCGAGATTTAGAAAGTGGTCTTGGATCAATAGCTTTGCCAGTTAAGCGTTCAATATAGTTTAGAAAATCGAATCCAAAGCGCTGAATAATGCCACTTCGTGGTAGTCGAAAAAGATCACCTATTGTTTTTATGCCGAGATCAAAGAGAAATTTATATTGTTGTTTCGACAATTCAATCTTATTAACTGATATATTTCTAATGTGTGAAACTAATTGCGCATAAGTTACTAGATAAGTATTTCTATTATCCATCACGCAAAGTTTTGCACTTTCTGGAGTTGGAGTTATAGCCATATGGTAGTCTTCTATTTCACTTGGAATAGATTGTTTTATCAGCTTCGTTAGTGGAGTTAATCCATTGTGTGATCTAAGAGTAGATCCAATTTCTAGCAGTAATATCAGATTATCTTTAACTACAACAGTTGGAGACCAATCATTCGCAATGACGGATAATTGTTCAATTATCGCTTTCTCTTTTTTTCTATTACGTTCTAATATTTGGATGTGTGGTCTAAAAGCGTCGATTTCAGAGGAAAGCATACCCGAATTAACCCCGATTATTTGGGCAGCCGTATTTGCAAAAATAAGAGTAGAATCAGAATCAATCTTTTCACAGATAGCAACTGGGTTGTTATTGCAATGTTGTCCAGTAGCCAGCAAAGGAAGCGAGGGGAAGTAGAGCGCCATCCACAAACACTTAGTAGAGGTCTTATTTTGTAGTTTTTGCTCTATTAAAGTTAGCGGATATTCACGCAGATCAGAACTACAGCTATGATGTATATGCTTTTTAGCGAAATCTGCCAGAGATTTTTGGCGCAAGATTATAGCTCTATATTATTTCTAGTTTAGATATCTAAGTAATAGTTCGATTAATTTGCAAATTCTTATTTGGTTTTTTTCCAGTACATCTAAGGATATTTATGTCAGCACCATGACGAGTTGGTCGATATGAAAGTTTGAGCGACGATACTGTTTCATGTTGCGCATGATCTAGTAAGCAAAAGCATATACCCCAACTGTCACCGTGCTTGGCTGCTAACTTAAAACGGCGTGAATTTTTGTTGGTTAGTGTTTGCAGCCAAAATATTACTGCACTGCATACACCAGAGGATAGGCATTGCTCTATTGTCCACACTACGTCTTTATGTGTAGGTGGATTTAAGATTAGTACCTTAGATAGATCTATTCCTGCGCTCATTAGTGCAGGAGCGTATGGAATATGGATCGGGGAGATCCAAGCTTGCCATCTTGAATCATTATTCAGTTGTTGCAGCGCAGGAATAATTAACCATAAAGGTACTTCTTCCATACGTCTAATAAGAATTTCTATAAGTGTTCCTAAAGGCCAGCCCCCTCCGGGTAAATATTGATCTAATTCAGTATATCCCGTAGGCAAGATAGGATAATTCTTGATCCCTGAAAGGCCTTTAGATACTGCTCTGTTTTTATTAATTAGGTCAATCTTCATAAAAGTTTCCCATTGCGGATAACTCCGACTCCGATACCTTCGATAACGAATTCTTGTTGTCGTAGATCCACGCGAATTGCATCAAATTCAGGATTCTTTGCTAGAAGAGTTACGATATTGCCACGTTGGCGAAATTGTTTGACCGTAACATCATCACCGAGCCTTGCTACGATAATTTGCCCATTACTTGCCTCCTGAGCTTTATGGACCGCTAAGAGATCATCATGCAAAATACCAATATCTCGCATGCTCATACCACGAACTCGTAGTAGATAATTCGCACGCGGTTTAAATAAAGAGGCTGGTAGTGGGTAGTGCTCTTCGATATTCTGGGTTGCCAGGATAGGGTGACCAGCTGATACTTCACCAATGACAGGTATACCAGTTTTGTGTAGAAGTTGTATGCCTCGAGAAGTGTCTGGTTGTAGATTGATAGCACCTTTTCGCGCCAAAGCACGCAGATGATCTTCTGCAGCATTAATTGACCGAAAGCCAAAGTGGCTGGCTATTTCTGATCGTGTAGGCGGTATACCAGAATGTTCGATAGTTTTTTGTATATACTCAAAAATCTGGAATTGTCGTTTAGTGAGTTTTTCTGGCATATTTCATCGTTATTTTAATTGTCTATAAATATATACTGTTATTATATACAGTTATTTTTAAAAATACAAATACAGACTATAGAGATCTACTCTATAACGCTAATGCATCCATGTTGTTATGTTAGAGTGCATCGCTAGTCTTGGTAACAAGGGCATTGATAGTGGATAAAGATGGAATTAATGCACAGCTCCGAAATCACTTGCAGAGTTTTGATCTAAGATCGCAGAGTGAAATTGAAACAGAGCGTGAGATTTCACTAGATTAATGACGTATTCCATAAATGGCTTATTGGACTAGAATGGAGTTAGGATTAACGCCATTAATTCAGATTGAAGGTGCTACCGTTTTCCGTGGCGCAACTCTCGTATTTGAAAATTTATCGCTGACTATAGCCCAGCGTTGTAATGTCGCTATCTTAGGTCCTAATGGATCCGGAAAAACAACTCTATTAAAAGTCTTGATGCGAGAAATATATCCTGTTGCTAAAACTCATTCAGTAGTGCGCATTCTGGGAGAATCACGAACAAACATTTGGAATCTCCGTTCACAATTTGGTGTGGTTTCGAGTGATTTACAATACAGCTACGCGGAACAAGCCATGGGGTTTGAGACTGTGCTTTCCGGATTCCATGGCAGTGTTGGCGTCTGGGGGCATCAGGATTTTACCCAAAAAGAAAGAGAGCAAGCCAAAGCTGTGCTCATGCAATTAGGAATCCATAAATTGGCAGATAGAGAATATGGGTCACTTTCCACAGGACAACAGCGACGCCTACTGCTAGCAAGGTGCTTAGTCAATAACCCACAACATTTATTGTTAGACGAGCCTACTTCAGGGCTAGATTTAGCAGGGACATTCGAATATTTGGCAACGATGCGCAGTCTTCTTAAGGCGGGTCGAACTTTGCTGCTCATCACTCACAATCTTAACGAAATTCCGCCAGAGATAGATCGCCTGATACTTTTGAAGGAGGGCCGAATTGTTGCAGATGATACAAAAAGTGTCGTTCTAACCGAAAAAAATCTAACTGATTTATACGAGCAGCCAGTAAAGCTTGTTGTTAAGGATGGGTGGTATCAGGCCATACCAGGATAGAATAGTACTAAAATTAATTGCCGTCTTTTGTTGCGTCCGGAATTGTTATGCTTCCGTTATACACAACAAACTGGCGACCTTTGGCTCGTCCTATAAGGGTAATCCCTAGTTCCTGGGCTAGCTCTAATCCAAGATGTGTGATGCTAGACCGTGAAATCGCAGTAGGAATACCCATACGAGATAGTTTAAGAACGATTTCAGAAGTCAATCGACCTGTCGCATAGAACTTTTTATCTCCTCCATAAATTCCATTTAGCCACATATAACCGGCAACAATATCAGTAGCGTTATGCCGACCGATGTCTTCAACAAAGTAAACCAGCTTAGCGCCATGGAAGATCGCACATCCATGTACTCCGCCTATTCTCCTATAGAGTTGATTGCAGTCCGATATACGCTCAAGAAGAGTAGAGATTTCGGTTCGCGAGATCACTGGGTTAGCTCCTGTGGATACACGAGCGGGACCGGCTTGGTGATTAATGACGCTATTGTTGTCTGTAAGAGGCTCGCTAGTTTGAATACTTGCAGACCCCTTGTTCCAGTCGACGCAGACAGACCTTATATTATGTAGATTATCAAAAAGTCCTTGATTCCATAGGTATCCAAGTGCTAATAGTTCTGGGTGTGTGCCTAGGGTAAGCAGGGTCACTGTCTCTTGTTTATTGATATAGATCGTAAGTGGACGCTCAGCTGCAATTTCTGCCGAACAAGTATTGTTAGATGAGTTCTGAACTGAGACTGTCACAGATGGAGCTTGGCCAGCATTCGATAGAGTCGGGCTGTAGTTATCGGCTGTGTTATTCATGATGTAGCTTAATGTTGTTTAGAGAACAGTACATTGTCTAAAATAATATGAATCCAGCTAACTTAGACAGAAGACCGATAAACGCGTATATATAATAGGTTGACCCCAAAAGAGGTCAGGACTTTTGGTAGCACTTAATACTGTAAACATAGGAGAGGTGGCAGAGTCCGGTTTAATGTACCGCACTCGAAATGCGGCGTAGTGGCAACACTACCGAGGGTTCGAATCCCTCCCTCTCCGCCATAATTATGAAATTACAGCTATGATTGTTGCTCATTCTCATTAGATTAAGAGCGCTCGGCGAGAGATAAGCTCTATATAAATTAATGTCATAGGCACGTCATTATCTCACTTAGTTCATGGCGGCTGATATTTGGCACTGTAGCATCGGGAGATGGGAGGCCCGCAACAAGTAAGAGGTAGGGCCGTTCTTCCTTGGGCCGGTCTAGGATCCCATTTAAGAAGCGCATCGGGCTTGGCGTGTGTGTCAAGGTAGCTACACCGGCATAGTGCAGAGCAGAAATAAGAAGTCCGCAAGCGATCCCAACAGACTCGGTTGTATAATAGTTCTTTAGTCGGATGCTGCCTTCGCTATATGAAAACTTTTTCAGAAATATTGCAATAAGAAAAGAAGCTGACTCCAAGAACGGCTTGTCGGCATTTGTGCCGAGAGGCGCGAGCGCATCAAGCCATTCTTGAGAAGCGCGGTGAGTATAGAATTCACGTTCTTCTTCCTCAGCAGATTTTCGAATCTTTGCTCTTGTCTGGCGATCCTTAACAACTACAAAATGCCAAGGCTGCATATTGGCTCCGCTAGGAGCACTACCTGCGGCTTTGATTGCGTTTGTGATTACAACTTCTGGGATAGTTTGCGTTGAGTAGCTGCGAACTGTCCGACGCTTAATCATATGCTCAAGGAATTGCTGAGAGCGAGAGAGCATTTCGTCATGGCTGAGGTAATTAAAATCAAGAGGTATAGGATTGTATGGTTTCATAGTTTATAGATCTGAGTATGTCATGATAATCATCCACCGGCGTCGCTTGGCCAAATATCTAATAATCGGAGATTTTCTTGAGCTGCATAGTTGCCTCTAGACGCAGCCGTACGAAACCAGTCAATTGCCTTGTCCCAGTCAGGAGTGACGCCGTTACCATGCATATACATAATACCAAGATTAGCTTGAGCGGGTGGATAGCCCTGGTCAGCTGCTCTACGATACCAGACAACTGCTTGACCATAATCTTTCTTGAGTACCGCACCGTCGGCGAAATAATCTCCATAATCAGACTGTGCCCAAGATTCACCTCTCGCAGCAGCAAGCTGAATTGAGCTTAGTGCCGAGCTAAGCCAGAGTTTTGCAGCTTGATTGTTCTTAGCCACTCCACGACCATATAGTAGCATTGTCCCAACTCGAACTTGAGCTCTTGCTATACCAGATTCAGCGAGAGGCACAAGAAAACTGTATGCTTTAAGATAATCACCTCTATAGTAGGCTTTGATCCCGTTAGACAGGTTTGCCATCATTGCTCTTTGGGCGGCGACCTGTTCTTCCTTTTCTCGCGCAGCAATATTTGCGAGGCGTAAAGTTTCACGCTGCGACCATAGTCGACGAGCGGTTAACTGCTCCGAGAGTATATCAATACTTGAGTCCCGCGGGTCCACAATAGCAGCATTTCTGAGATAAGTTTCTGCGTTATCATAATCGCCATTTTGGATAGCATTCCGAGTTTTTTCAATATAATGGTACATGATACTGTTTATTCCATTTCGGGCGCGTTGGTTGCCTCGATCCAAGTCAAGTGCTGCTCGATAAAGTGTGAGAGCATTAGAGCCTATTGGCTTTAGCAGTTCACCTCGCTTATAAGCAGCAGTTGCCTGCTTTAGTAGATTATCGACAGTCCTATTTCGTGTGGTTTGCTGAATTAGTTGCTCTTCTTCAGACAAGTTCTCGTGTAGTTCTGTTTGTCGTTCTCTGTCTTCTAATAGTGTAAGTTCGTTATAAAGTTGATTGATCTGTTCCCTAGAAATATTTGTTTTTCTGAGAAGAGATATTAGATCACTTGCAGAAGATAGGTTCCCACGATCCAGATATGATTGAACCTGTTTAACTACAATAGCGGTAATATCTTCAATCTGGGTAGTATGGGATGTAAGTGGGTTTAATGATTCCGATTCACGTTCGCTGATAATTTGAATTCGGGTAGGTTGAATATCAGTCGTGGCCTTTATCTGATACACGTACCAGATCCCAGTTAAGCTTGTTAGCAATAGGAGGAAAAAGGAGATAGTCCAACCTATGCGAGATTTCTTGTGTATCTGTATAGAATCGCGGCGACTATTTTTTAGTTTTCGGTTCGTGAATGAATGCCCGCTCATCACATCTCCAGTTGAACGGCCAATAAAATCACCGGTTCTTGCTGAGAGGCTCGACGGCCGAAGTAGCTGACGCCAAAAATGTCTATCATTTAGTGCATTTGCCCCAATAGGAGCAAGCTTTGGATTAGAGTGGACTAATGGCTCAACTGCATCTCGATCACGTTTTTCCCGGTTTGCCCAGAGATTAGCTGTATCAGCAGGCTCCAATATTTTCGCGGTATCTGCAAGCGCATCTGCGACTTTATTACTTGTTGGCCGATGCTTGCCTTCTTCATTGGAAAGTACAGTTGTCGTCAACTCTTCCGAGTTTGCTTGATGCGCGAAGGCGTTAGGGTCGAGATCGTTAACGTATGTTGGTGTTCGCAGGTCATAGTGGTTTTTGTGCGCAATATCTTCTCTATCGTCGTTCAATGGCGCATCGCTAGTTTCAGATTCTTCCAGAAAATGATTAATGTCAGATGGCCGATCGCCTGTAGACATCATGAGCATAACATCAACTAATTCTAGAAAATCCTGCGAGTACAATCCTGCTCCTACCTTTGCGGCGGGAATTAATGGATCCTCATGGCCAAGCTGAGTGCTAGTATATCGACGACCTGCGCTTGGCGGACTATGTTTGCTTAAGCCATGATATAGAAGAGCGCCCAGACTATAGAGATCTGACCATGGCCCGAGTCTCCCAGCTAGATGTAGCTGTTCAGGGGCGTGATAATATGGCCTATTTCGCTCTATCTCACTAACCCCCGATGATTTAGCAACATTAAAGCCGCATAAAATAACTTCTTCTTCACTTAACAGTAGGATCTGCTGTGGCCCTAGGTCGAGATGTAATATTGCATTGTTATGCGGTGCGTAACAATATTCAATTGCTGCGTAGAAGATAGACACTAATGATTTTTCAGGCAGTCTCTTCCCTGTGTTCAGTAAATCTCCAAACGATGCAAGTACTGAAATTTCAGTAGCGTACCAGGCTGTACCATTCTCTTCTTGGTAATGGATCACTCGTCCTGGATGTTCGATTTGGCTTAATACTCTCGCTAGCAACAGGAACTGCGATAAGCCTTTCTCATAAGCAACGATATTATCTTTATTGTGGAGGAGTAGCGATGCGCCATCGACATCTCTAATTGCTATATCTTTTGGAAAATATTCTTCGACAACTATACTTCGGTTATTAGCTAGATAGGTATAGCCGCTTTGTGTTTGGCTAATTACCTCATCAATGGAATAATGCCCGAGTGATGATCCTACCTTAAGTGGGTACGAAGTATAGGGGGTCGTTGATGTCGTTGAGGGAGGTGCTTGCTTTCGAAGTAGCTGCGGTGGAAGCCGGAATTTCATATGCCTAGTACTTATATTTCTAAAGGCACTGAAGGAAAGCAATTTTTGTTATAGAATTTAGTTCTAAATGGCCGCATCACGATCGTAAACATATAGTAGCTAGGCCCTATCATGGTGTGGAAGCAGAAAAATAGCAGTGTCAATGGAATATGATAAACAAATTGTTAAGGCTTGCCTACAACAATTTGGAGGTAGGGCAGTAGTCTTTTCTTGTTTCAATCGGTATCGATATATCTAACATAAGTTTGTTCACTTAGCTTATGATGGCGAAATACCTACGTTCGTCGCATAAACACTGCGGGCATGCTAGCAAATCTGGAATTTAATGATATGTCCATGGGAGTTATAAGATGATCGACGCAGGATCCAAGCGATTAGCATCAGTACAGCCAGCTATTATTCCAATCATTGATGAGCTAGTTTCCCAGAATCCTGGAACAATATCCCTAGGTCAGGGTGTAGTTCATTATCCGCCCCCCGCACAAGCAAGAGAAGAGTTTGAGGGGTTTTGGGCAGAAGCAACACATCATAGGTATGGGTCTGTTGCTGGCATAGAGCGTTTGAGAGACCTTATCACTAATAAGCTAATTTCAGATAATAAAATTGACCTGCTTCAAAGATTTGTTCTAGTGACTGCGGGTAGCAATATGGGCTTCCTCAATGTTGTATTAAGCATCACTGATCCAGGCGACGAGATAATTCTCTTAATTCCGTATTTCTTTAACCAGGAAATGGCTATCCACATTGCAGGCTGTAATCCAGTGCTTGTAGAAACAGATGCTTATTACCAGCCGGTACTTGCGAGAATAGAACAGGCTATTACTTCGAAGACGAGAGCAGTTGTCACAGTTTCACCGAACAATCCCACGGGAGCTGTGTACTCCGAACAAATATTACATAAAATCAATTCACTTTGTTTGGAGCATAACATTTACCACATTTCAGATGAGGCATATGAATATTTTACATATGAAAATTGTTTACATTTCTCACCAGCGTCTATAGATGGTTCTAGTGGGCATACTATAGCTATGTATTCTCTGAGCAAGTCATATGGTTTTGCAAGTTGGCGTATTGGATATGTAGTTGCACCAGCAGAATTGCAGACATCTCTTGAGAAAATGCAAGATACAAATGTGATATGCCCACCTATAGCAAGTCAATTTGCGGCGGTAGGAGCTTTGGAGGTGGGGAAGAAATATATCAAGGAGCATGTTCGTGAGTTGGGTGAAACTCGAAAAAGTATATTCGAGTCTCTTGAGGAAATTAAGCACAAAGTAAAAATTGTTGAGCCTATGGGGGCATTCTACATGTTCCTCGATTTGGAACATCATAACTCTCAAGATATGGAACTAGTCCGCTCTTTGATCGAACAGTATGGTGTAGCGCTGATTCCAGGTGCTGCTTTTGGCGTCAGAGATCGATGCTGTTTAAGGCTTTCATATGGAGCGATTCATCCCAGTATGGTATCAGATGGCATCAGCAGGCTCATTCGTGGAATTACAGAGTTAGCATAAGTTATTTCCAGTTTGCATGCGGTCCAAGACTAGTTTACTCTGGGTGATTTGGAGAGGTGGCCGAGTGGTTGAAGGCGCACGCCTGGAAAGTGTGTATACGTTCATAGCGTATCGAGGGTTCGAATCCCTCCCTCTCCGCCATATCGTTTTGTCGTTTTTTCCCATGTTCTCCCATTATTTAGGATAAACACTAGCCTTTCCCGAGGATACAGATAGCTGTAAATAACCCAAAGTTAGGTGTAGTATCAGTAGATCAATACAGCCTACTAAGAGGCTGAGTAAAGTACTAAAGCAGTTTAAAGGATGAGGATTATGTGTCAGCTGATACCTGTGGCAGGTCTGGGTGTGATCTCTACTGCGCAATGCAGGCTCAAGGTTCTTATGATCAGTCACTAAATAGATTAATCCATCATATTGTGTTGTAACATGGAATATATAAAGAATTACTTACAGAAGAACAATATACAAGTTGTAAAAAGGTAGTCGAAAAGGGGCAGCACTCATGACACATCCACTGCTGGAAGAAGCACAGAAACTGCAATCTCAGACCGTTGCGGTTCGGCGCGAGATACATCGTCATCCCGAGCTCGGCCTAGACCTTCCGAGAACGCGGGATACGATTCTCGATGCGCTCGAGGGGCTTGGACTCGAGATCAGTCTTTCTAAAGAGACAAGTGGCATCATTGCTACGCTGCAGGGTGAACAACCAGGTCCGAGCATAGTGCTTCGGGGTGACATGGATGCTTTGCCTATGACTGAAGACACCGGGCTGGAATTTGCATCTAAAGAATCGGGCCGCATGCACTCCTGTGGCCACGATGCACATACTGCTATGTTGGCCAGCGCTGCCAGGCTATTACACCTAACCCGTGATCGTCTTGCAGGTTCCGTTCGATTTATGTTTCAGCCTGGCGAAGAAGGATGGGGCGGCGCTAAGATCATGCTAGAAGAGGGATTACTCGAAACCGGCAGCAAGCCCAAAGCAGTCTTTGCACTTCATGTCCTCCCTGAATTCCCCGCCGGCACCATCGGATGTCGAGCAGGACCGATCCTGGCTGCCGCCGACACGATCCTTGCTCGAATTATCGGCCACGGTGGCCACGGTTCTGCACCCCACGAAGCCTCCGATCCGATCCCTCCGACTTGCGAGGTTGTCCAGGCAATACAAGCTTTCGTAACCCGACGTTTCAGTGTGTTCGATCCCGTAGTCGCCACAGTTGGTCGAATCCAAGCGGGCACTACCAACAATATCATTCCTGAATCTTCTGAACTCGATATCACGTTACGGTCTTTGTCGTCGGGTTCTCGTGATCAACTTTCCGAAGGGATTCAAAAACTGATCAATCAAATTGCCATGGCTCATGGGCTGCATGCTGAAATCACATTGAAGCGAGGATATCCGCCAACAATCAATCACGAGAGCGCAGTTTCTGTGATCGAGAACACTGCAAAAACTCTGTTAGGAGAACAGAGCTATATTGATATGCCAGAACCATTAATGGCTTCAGAGGACTTCTCATATCTGCTGCAGCAATACCCCGGTGCATTTGCATTTCTTGGGGTCGGTTCGAAAAACGAGGCTACGGCGCCGTGTCACTCAAACCGAATGATGCTTGACGAAGACGCGATGGCAATCGGCGTTGCCATGCATGCTGCACTAGCTCAAAACATACTTAAAAAAACCTAGCTGATTTTTCTATTTTCGACTCTATTTTTAGCATGGTCTTCTGAAAGGTAGGCCAGTACTTAGTGGAATTGGGCGAGAGCTCGGCTTGCCGGGGATTGCCAACTATAATTAGAGAATAGCTTCACTACCCCAATCTCCCCACTAAATCCTCTGCCCTTAAATGGGTGTCGCGCATCAGCATTGATAGGAATAAGATAGCGCTATGAAAATTGTCACGGCCGGTGTGATTCGAAATAATACTTGGCAGGTGTTGGTGGTTCGACGAGCGCTCGGACAATCGCTTAGNGGTTTCTGGGAATTCCCTGGGGGCAAAGTTGAGCCNGGTGAGAACGAANAAGCATGCCTCAAGCGAGAACTCAGTGAAGANNTGGATATCGAGATTGAAGTTGGAGNTTTNATCACTGAAAGNCATTATGTTTNCGAACACGGAGAATTNTTNTTGAAGGCTTTTGAGGNTCATATGATCAGAGGAGAACCTACACTNACAGTTCATGATCAAATNGCTTGGGTAGANCCAGTTGATTTNGAGAAATATCCCCTTGCGCCAGCCGATATACCGATCGCAAGAACGTTGGTGAAGCGTTCCAACGAAGCCAAATGAGTGATGTATTTACAGCGGATAAGGCCAGACTCAAAACATGAGATACCATATGGGATAAAAGTTTAACTGTCTTTTGTAGGGCGTCCAAAAAACATCGATAATAAGTCATTTTTAGTGGTACAAAAAATGGGTTCGAATCCCTCCCTCTCCGCCATATCGTTTTTTGCGCCTGCCCCTATGTAGTCCCATAATGTTATAAAAACAGGCATTCTCAATTATATCGGCTTCAGGAAGTTTTCTTGCTGTATAAAAAATGCATTAGAATTACCTACTCTCCGTTACGTTCTTATGCGGTTGCTGCTGGTTTAATAATAAAAGCCTAACGCAATTGGTAGGGGCTCAAAATAGACGACTTTAAATCGTCGCTTACAAGACTGAATATTTACAGAGAGGAAGGAGTTCGGGGATGACTGAATGGGTTAGATATGCTATGGGTATCGACAGTGGGTTTGGGATGCTTGAGGGGGATACCGTGATTAGTTGTAGTGGTGACATGTTCTGTGATCACGAGCCAGACGGTAAGAGATTCTCATTGTCGGAGGTAGCGCTACAGTATCCGGTGCCTCGTACCGCAATTATTCTAGGTATGTGGAATAATTTTGACGCTGTACGAGAAAAGCAGCACCTTCCAAAGCCAAAACATCCTTGGTATTTTATAAAGGCGCCGAGTTGTTTACTCAAACCAGAGGGATTAATAGTACAGCCGCGAACTTACCATGGTCCTGTTATATACGAAGCGGAGCTCGCTGTAGTGATTGGTCGTGACGCTTTTGAGATAGCTGTAGAAGATGCCGTGAGATATATATTTGGATATACCGCAATTAATGATATTACAGCGGTAAAAATCATACGTGAGGAGGATGGTTATGAGCAGTGGTGTCGATCAAAAAGCTTTGACTCTTTTGCTCCGTGCGGCCCATCAATCAATACAGAATTCCAGCCGGAGAATCAGTCTATCCGAGCAATAGTAAACGGTGAAGAGCGACAAAGTTATACCGTTGATGAAATGATTTTTTCACCCCTAGAGTTGGTAAGCTATCTTTCGCACTGCCAAACTTTGCGTGCCGGAGATGTAATTGCTTGCGGCACATCTTTAGGGGCTCGATCAATGAAGGACCAGGACCATGTAGAGGTGGTAATTGATGGTTTGCGTCCTTTAGGTAATATTTTTTCATCTCACGGCTAATACTAGGATTTCCGATGGAATCACACATGCGGGCTATCGTAATGGATAGTTTTGGATCAGCAGAAGTTCTGAAGTTAATGGACATTACACGCCCAGCTCCCAGCGATAATCAGGTTTTGATAGAGGTGTTTGCGACTAGCGTGAATAGACCTGATCTTGTGCAGCGTGAAGGTAACTATCCGCCGCCCGCAGGAGAGTCAGAAATTTTAGGATTGGAAGTCGCAGGAGAAATCATTGAGATTGGCAAGGATGTCACAGGCTTGCGATTAGGCGAGCGAGTTGCCGCTCTTGTTGGTGGCGGTGGATATGCAGAATTTGCAATTGCTCATCCGGAGTGCCTCATCAAAATTCCTGATCTAATGTCGTTTGAGGAGGCTGCATGTATCTGCGAAACCTATATAACTTCCTATCTAAATCTCTTCCGGATCGCCCACCTTGAGACAAAAAATACTGTTCTTCTTCATGGAGGGGGAGGTGGCGTCAATACGGCTGCTGTTCAGTTGTGCCAAGTTTTAGCACCAGAGGCCACAGTCGTAGTAACCGCATCTGCGCGAAAGGCAAAAGAAGTTGAAGCTATGGGGGTTAATTATGTAGTGGACTACCAGCAAACTAGCTTCGAAAAAGAAGTAGCAAGAATCACTCAAAGTCGTGGTGTGGATGTTATCCTCGATCATGTTGGAGCCTCGTATTTACAATCTAATCTACGATCTTTAGCTATTGAGGGAACCCTATTGATTATCGGAGTAACTAGTGGAAGTCGTGCAGAGATTAATCTGGGTACGCTTATGGTGAAGCGACAAAAGATATGCGGGTCGGTTTTGCGCTCAAGATCAGTTGCTGAGAAAGGTTGCATAATCAATGATTTTAGGCAGAAAGTATGCCCGTTCTTCGAAAGTAGGCAGATTATTCCTACAATTTCAGAAGTATTTTCTCTCGATCAAGCGAGAGACGCTCATCTAATGATGGAGGAGGGCAGGCATTTTGGAAAAATCGTTCTAAGAGTCAAGGGCTCTTAGTCGCAACAAGATGCTGGTTTTAGCTAGGCAGGTAAAATCACAAATTCTTATATGGAGCAAAAAAAGTTCTGATCTTTGAGGAGCGGGATTTCATTTACTTTTAGCTTGTACTGGTCTACGCTAGGTGTGTGACGCTGCGAACTTCTTTAGAGGATGTACTGCTGCTTCTTCAAAAGCTGCTTAGAGCGGAACAAATTCTGGATGTCTTATATTTTGCGACATCTGTAAAGGTTAATTTTGCGCTTGGAGGAAAAAATATGATTCGTTCCCTTATTGTTTTTCGTGCTTCAATAGTAGGTTTGATAGCAGCTTTGGGTTTGTGTATTTCGGGAGCTGCCCTGGCTGATTGGGCTCCAAAAAAGCCGATTGATTTTGTAATTATGGCTGGCAAGGGCGGTGGTGCTGATAAAATGGCACGGCTTATGCAAAGTATTGTCGAAAAACATAATCTATCGTCAAAGCCGCTTGTGCCTATCAATAAGCCTGGCGGTTCTGGAGCTGAAGCATTGATACACATGAAACAGAAGCAGGGTGACAACCACACAATCATGGTAACCCTAAATAGTTTCTATACGACACCACTTCGCCAGCCGAGTCTAGATGTAGACATATCAACATTTACTCCAATTGGGCGAATGGCGGAAGATACGTTTTTGTTGTGGGTTCACGTTGATTCAGGCATTGACAACGTTGATGATTTCGTTGCCGCTGCAAAAGCGGCTGGCAATGGTTGGCTTATGGCAGGCACCGGCAAGGGTCAGGAAGATCAATTATTGACAACTTTTCTGAATCAGGCTTATGGACTCGACATCAAGTATGTGCCGTTTAAGGGTGGTGGAGATGTTGCAAAGCAATTAGCTGGACAGCATTGTAATTCTACGGTAAATAATCCGTCTGAGCAGTTGGGATTTTATGAGGCCGGGACGACGAAGGCTATTGCTGCGTTTACACCTGATCGTCTTCCCCTATTCCCGGACGCACCTACTTTTCGCGAACTGGGCAAAGATTATGTATATTTTATGCAAAGAAGTGTGGTTGGTGCGCCTGGGATGAGTCCGGAAGCAGAAGCCTACTATCGCAATGTCTTTGCTCAGGTGTATGCGTCTGACGAATGGCAGGAATATATGGCTAAAAAGAGCCTTCGTGGCGGGTTTTTGACGGGCACTGCTCTCAAAAGCTACTGGGCAGGCGAAAAGGCTATTCATCAGACTATGCTTGAGGGCATAGGCGAGATATAGAGATAAGCATCGAGTAGCAGGTGAGCATCATATAGCATTATGCGTAAAGCAGAGTTGATAATGGCTGTTGTTCTCTCAGCTTTCTCTGCTTATCTGATGTGGAAGAGCGCTGAACTCCCCATCGGTTGGATCGCAGGTGAAGGTCCAGGCGGTGGGGCGTTTCCTTTTTGGCTTTCGGCAGGAATGTTCGGCTGCTGTATATGGATCATCTTCCGTTGGAGTAGACGCGCTAGTAGACTGTCTCAGTCGACAGCTGTATATATGAAGCGCTCAGATTTTTCAATGTTTTGTATCGTTGCCGGATCACTTGGTGTAATGATAGGAGCTATACATATAATCGGTGTCTATTTCTCGGTTCCTTTATTTCTTCTGTTTTATATGCGCTTTCTCGGAGCGCATCGTTGGCTACTTTCACTATCAATAAGTTTAGCCACACCAATTGTCTCCTTTTTCTTTTTTGAAATAGCATTGAGGATTACTTTACCCAAAGGTAAGACTGAGATATTGTTCTATCCTCTCTACGATTGGTTTATGTAAAAATACTAACTTGATAAATAACTTATATGATTAGATCTAGGATGATGCGTGGAGGTTCTTAGCTTACTAGGCCAGGGTTTTGCATCTGCATTAACTCCACTAAATATTGCACTAATTGTTGGTGGGTGCGCGCTGGGCCTATTTATAGGAGCAATGCCAGGACTTGGCTCGGTTAATGGTGTGGCAATTTTACTGCCCATGACCTTTCTGGTGCCGCCTGCTGGGGCGATTATTTTTCTAGCAGCAATCTACTATGGAGCTATGTACGGCGGCGCTATTAGCTCAATTATGTTAGGCATCCCTGGCGCTTCTACTGCGGTTGCTACTGTTTTTGATGGTCGTCCGTTAGCACAAAAAGGGGAAGCTGATCGCGCCCTTATAACAGCGGCTGGAGCTTCCTTTATTGGCGGCACAATATCAGTAATTTTGTTTACGCTATTTGCGCCACCACTAGCAGATGTAGCATTGGCATTTGGAGCTGCAGAAGAGTTTGCACTAATGATTCTAGCATTTGCTACTTTTGTAGGTTTGGGTGGGGATGATATTCCGAAGACGCTGTTTTCTATATTTATTGGCTTGGCTTTAAGCGCAGTTGGCTTAGACATAATCAGTGGAGAACCTCGCCTAATTTTTGGAGGGTTGCCTGGTTTTTATCATGGCATTAATTTTTTGGTACTTGCGATTGGGATTTATGGGATTGGCGAGATGCTCTGGACAATCGAGGAAACGGGAGGAAAGGTTTCTGTTTCTCAAGCCAATATTACTGTACGAAGAATCTTAGCTAATCTTCGAGGACTAATTTCAACGCTTAAAGCCACAGTCATGGGTTCTTTTTTGGGCTATTTTGTTGGAATACTGCCGGCTGCAGGAGCTACCCCTGGTTCCATTATGGCGTATGGAGTAGCTAAACAGATGTCGAAGGATCCGGAGTCGTTTGGCAGAGGTAATGTTAATGGGGTCGCTGCTCCGGAAGCCGCAAATAACGCAGCGAGCACAGGCTCTATGTTGCCGATGTTGACTCTCGGAATTCCAGGCTCCCCCACGACAGCTATTCTATTAGGTGGGATGGTTATATGGGGTCTTGAGCCTGGCCCTATGTTATTTGTTGAGCAGCAGAGCTTCGTGTGGGCGTTGATTGCTAGTCTCTATGTGGCTAATCTCTTCGCGCTCATTATCAATCTAGCATTCATCCCTGGGTTTATTAGCGTTCTACGAACGCCTTTTACTATTCTTGCGCCTGTTATTTTCGTACTTTGCGTTATTGGAGGCTATGCCCCCACGCAGGACATGCATGATGTCTGGTTAATTTTTGCGTTTGGTGTGGCCGGTTATTTAATGAGAAAATTGGACTACCCTATGGCGCCAGCCGTGCTTGCAATTGTATTGGGTCCGTTAGCTGAGACATCTATGAGGCAGTCGTTAATTATGAGCGATGGGAATTTTTTAGTATTTTTTACTCGACCGATATCAGGGCCGATAATGGTGGTTGCATTGATCATGTTTGCGTTACCACTAATTCAACTCCTCCGCAGAAAAAGAACACTGTAGGAAGGAGCGGCAAGAACAAGATTATAGATATCTTAATAAGATTACATTAAGGTAGATGCTGAGGCACTTGACTATGAATGGTAATACAAAATTAACTGGAAATTCTGAAACCGCCACTGATACGCTAGCGAAGAAGAGCGCGTCAAGTGATCTAATATCCGGAGGTCATCTCGTTGCTAAGGCGCTTAAGGCTGAGGGTGTTGATACTATTTTTACTTTGTGCGGTGGGCACATAATTGACATCTATGACGGGTGTCTAGATGAAGGAATCCGTATTGTTGATGTCAGGCATGAGCAGGTAGCAGCTCATGCAGCTGATGGTTATGCTCGTCAAACTGGACGACTGGGATGTGTTGTAACTACAGCCGGTCCTGGCTGTACTAACGCAATGACGGGCATCGCGACCGCATTTAGATCGGAGAGCCCAGTGTTGCATATTGGTGGTCAGGGCGCTTTGACACAACATAAGATGGGATCGCTACAGGATCTTCCGCATGTGGACATCTTGTCGCCCATAACAAAGTTTTCAGCTAGCGTGCGTTCCACGGAGAGAGTTGCCGATATGGTTTCTATGGCCGCTCGAGAATGTTTTGTTGGTGCGCCGGGTCCATCATACCTAGAGATACCGAGAGATGTGCTTGATCGGGAAGTATCACGAGATAAGGCGGTCGTGCCAGAATGTGGCAGATATAGGAGTTCAACCCGCAGTATTGGTGATCCAGTCGATATTGACCGCTTGGCTTCGATGCTTATGAGAGCGCAGCGTCCAGCTATGCTTCTTGGAAGTCAGGTTTGGATGTCTAGAGGTCACACAGAGGCCGTCGAGCTAGTACGAAAACTTAATATTCCGGCCTACTTCAATGGTGCTGCAAGGGGTATTTTGCCTCCAGGTGATCCACATCACTTCCATAGAACCAGAAGAGATGCGTTCAATAATGCGGATGTAATTGTGATTGTAGGCACTCCGTTTGATTTTCGAATGGGTTATGGAAAGCGTTTGCGAGATGACGCCAATGTTGTCCAGATCGATATGGACTATCGCACAGTTGGGAAGAACCGCGATGTAACCCTTGGTCTCGTTGGTGATCCAGGTGCGATTTTGAAGGCGGTCCTAGATGCGACTACCGAATCTAGCAATAATGGCCATGATGAACGGTTATCATGGATGGCCGAGCTTCGGTCTCTGGAGGATCAGAAGACACAGAAATTAATGCCGCAATTTATGACTGATAAGAATCCGATATCACCCTATCGGGTAGCCTGGGAGCTTAATGAGTTTTTAACTGATCAGACAGTCTATATAGGTGACGGTGGGGATGTAGTGACGATAAGCGCGCAAGCTGTGCAGCCACGCGCACCTGGCAATTGGATGGATCCTGGTGCACTCGGATCACTCGGAATTGGCACCGGATTCGCTTTAGCTACAAAATTGGTACATCCAGACAAAGAGGTCTTGTGTTATTACGGAGATGGATCGTTTGGCATGACAGCATTTGATATGGAGACTGCAAATCGATTTAACTCACCCTATATTGCGGTTATTGGAAATAACTCTGCTATGAATCAGATAAGATTTGGCCAGATTACAAAGTATGGCGAGGAAAGAGGAGATGCGGGCAACTTGCTTGGTGATATCCCATTTTCCAAGTTTGCGGAGATGCTCGGAGGGTATGGCGAAGAGGTAACGGAAGCAAGCAACATTGCGCCTGCTCTACAGAGAGCGCGAGAAGAGGTCAGAGTGACAGGTAAGTCTGCTGTAATAAATATCTGGGTCGATCCTACCGAGTATGCCCCGGGGACGAAAGCTCAGACTATGTATAAATGAGTGGCGGTACAACAAATAGTGGAGGTTTGTTATGAAGGCGCTTGATGGCGTGAAAGTTCTTGATATGACCCATGTCCAGTCTGGCCCCACCAGCACCCAGCTTTTGGCCTGGTTTGGAGCTGACGTGATCAAGGTAGAGCGACCCGGATCTGGCGATGCCACCCGAGCGCAGTTGCGAGATATTCCGGATGTAGATAGTCTGTATTTTACAATGTTGAATCACAATAAACGAAGCATTACTTTAAACACGAAGACAGAGCAAGGTAAAGAGATCTTTAAAAAATTGATCGAGGAGTGTGATGTTTTGGCCGAGAACTTTGCGCCCGGCGCCTTAGATCGAATGGGCTTTAGTTGGGAGCGGATTCAAGAGATAAATCCAAGAATCATTTACGCGTCAGTCAAAGGGTTTGGGCCTGGCCCTTATCAGGACTGCAAAGTATACGAAAATGTCGCGCAGTGCACTGGGGGTGAAGCCAGCACGACAGGCTTTGATAATGGACCACCTACTATCACTGGCGCGCAAATTGGCGATTCAGGTACAGGTCTCAATATGGCTTTAGGCATTGTCACCGCTTTGTTTCAACGAGAAAAGACTGGTCGGGGGCAAAGAGTCGAATGCGCAATGCAAGACGGCGTTTTAAACCTGTGCAGAGTTAAACTCCGAGACCAACAGCGTCTTGCACATGGTCCGTTGACAGAATATCCGCAGTATCCAAATGGTGTTTTCGGCGAAGCTACACCAAGGGCAGGCAATGCGTCTGGTGGAGGGCAGCCAGGATGGGTCGTTAAATGCAAGGGCTGGGAAGTTGACCCCAATGCATACATCTATGTAATCGCGCAAGCGGCCTCATTTGAAGGTTTGGCTCGGGCTATAGGCCATGAGGACTGGCTAGATGATCCAGAGTGGAGCACTCCAGCCGCTCGTTTACCAAAGCTGGATAAGATGTTTGAAGAGATTGAAAAGTGGACTATGCTGCATACGAAGTTTGCAATAATGGAAGTACTAAATCCACTCAATGTCCCCTGTGGTCCAGTGCTATCAATGAAAGAATTAGCTGAAGAGCCGTCACTTCGAACGACTGGAACAGTTGTTGAGGTCGATCATCCAACTCGCGGCAGCTATCTAAGTGTCGGAAATCCAATCAAGATGTCAGATTCACCAACTGTCGTTGAGCGATCCCCGTTGTTAGGCGAACACACAGATGAAATATTAAAAGAGGTTCTCGGCTATAGCGAAGAGCAGATAGCGTCCATTCGAGGCGACGGCGCTGTTTAGCTAAACTATCATCGAGTCAAGTTTGATGCGAATAATTGTTAACGGTCAGCAAGCGTTCGGGAAAGCTGTTCTAGAAAGGCTTCTTTCCGAAAAGTATGATGTTGTTGCCGTTTATTGCGCGCCGGATGCGCAGGGAGGTCGTACGGATCCGCTGAAAAAGTTCGCCATTGAGTCTGGGATTACCGTTTATCAGCCCGAATCTTACAAGGAGGCCTCGGTCCTAGATCAAATTGTATCTCTTCAGTCTGATCTGTGTGTGATGGCATATGTGACGTTGATGATTCCGGAGAGCATCTTGAATGCACCGACATTAGGTACGATTCAGTATCATCCGTCGCTTCTACCAAAGCATAGAGGTCCGAGCGCAATAAACTGGCCAATAATCTTTGGGGAATCTGTGACTGGCCTATCAATTTTCTGGCCTGATGAAGGTATTGATACAGGTCCAATTCTTATGCAGAAGCAGTGCGCTATTGGTTCCGATGATACTTTGGGCTCTCTTTATTTTGACAAATTATTTCCAATGGGTGTGTCAGCAATGGTAGAGGCAGTCGATCTAGTGCGAAAGGGCGAAGCACCGTCTATTGCTCAGCCAGCTGAAAACGTCTCATATGAAGGATGGTGTGGGCTCAACGACGCATTTATCGATTGGTCGAGAAGCGCGGATCAGTTGCATGACTTGATTCGGGGCTGCGACCCACAACCGGGTGCATGGACGACATTGAACGGGAAAAGGATGCAGTTATTCGGCTCTTCAAAAGTTGAATCCGTGTTAGGCCCTCCGGGCAGCGTCATCAGCTCCAAGAAAGATTTAGTTGTGTCGACTGGTGATGGTGGTATCAGGGTGCAGAAGGTGCGTCTTGAAAGAGAACCTAAAGTGACATCGGAGGAATTTATCTCAGATGTAGGCGCAATAGATGATATTCAACTTGGCAGCTAATATTCTTTGCCACGCAAATCTATTTGTTGGGTCTACCGTAGCCGTTACGGCTAATGATTCTGATCCGCCTGTTTGTTGTTTGAGCGGTATTTTGCAGATATCGTATTGTACGGAACGACATTCCATAGTGCCGAAATGATTAGTGAATGTTATTCCGAGAGCCAGCTGCCTACGCCTAGACCAGAAACGATTATTTGCTCACAGATCCTTGTGGAGTTTGATCGGTTCTATCAAGAATTTCGAACGATTACCTATTCAGCAAAGACAGCGTTTGAGAATCGCGATTATAGCGGTGTATTAACGGCAAGTCGTAATCGATTATCAATGTACAGTGTTAGCATGAATAGCATCTCACAAATTATTACAGATAAGTTTCCAGCAGTATCCAGAGAGGAGTCACTATGGCTCCTTGTAGAGAAAGAATATCTTGTAAATATCCGTGGGCGTTACGAGGCGGACCTAGCGCTAGCCTACATGCACTCTGTGCGAAGAGCAATTTTTCGGAGCGAATGGAAACCGGTAACATATCTACGTACTGATTTTAATGAAGAGGATTGTGATTTACCACAAAATTATCTAGAGGCCTTTTTACCTGAAACTATCAACACTAAAACGATACTAGATATTTTTGCGGTACCAAGGTTTAGTTGTAGTTTTGCGAGTCCATCCGTTGATGCCACAATGGTCTCGGCGAGACTAAATCAGATGTTAGAAGGTCACGCACGAAGACAAACAGTTATACGGATAGAGATACTAAAGGGGGGGTTTTTCCGGAATCGAGGTGCCTATATTGTTGGCCGTATCAGATTATCAGACGACACTTTTATTCCACTGGTTATAGCACTACTAAATTCCGATGATGGTATATATGTTGATGCCGTACTCAACTCAGTTCCAGATGTACACAATCTATTTAGCTCGACTCTAGCTAATTTCCATGTCGCTAATAACTATTATCACGAAGTTTGTAGATTTCTGAGCAGCATAATGCCTGACCGTCCGTTGGGCCTCATTTATTCAACAATTGGCTTTAATCATTTCGGAAAGATTGCTGTGATGGAGGAACTTACATCAGAACTAGAGGATAACAATTCTGTTTTTGATACCGCAATTGGCTTTCAAGGCACTGTTGCTATTGGATTTCAGTCTGTCGGATCCTCATACAGCCTCAAGGTAATACGCGACACACCGACTGCGGCATACAAGTGGGGTGAATTCAGGGGAATTGATTCTGTTTTGATGAAATATAGCCAGGTCCATAAAATTAATCGTACCGGCAGCATGCTTGATAACATCATTTACTACAATGTAAAGTTTGACAAAATATACTTCAGCACACTCCTCATCCAAGAGCTGTTAGAGAGCGCAGGAGAATCTGTAGTAATGTCGGATGATGCTATTTTATTTAAGCATTTGATCGTTCAAAGGCGGGTGACACCATTGCCAGTATATCTAACCACAGCAGATGCGTTACAGAGGCAAAAAGTAATGGTCAATTTGGGCCACTGTATCAAGAATAACGCAGCAGCAAATATCTTCAATAAAGATCTCGATGCTCGAAATTATGGCGTTAGCCAATACCAGAAGGTTTATCTTTTTGACTACGATGCTTTGGAGCCTCTCACCGATGTCAAGATTCGATCTAATGGAGAGCGTTTTGAGGGGGAGGAAGATGTTCCCGAGTGGTTTTTCGAGGAAGGCACTGTTTTTTTGCCTGAGGAAATTGAGTCAGGGCTAAGAATTCGAGAGCGCGAGTTAATACATGTTTTTAGAGAAATGCATGGTGATTTGATGGGGGTAGAGTACTGGGAGGCCATTCAAAGACAGCTGTGCCTGCAACAAATTCCTCCAGTTCGAGTGTATCCAGAAGAAAACAAGCTAAAAAGAGAATGATGGCTATAAAAAATCTTTATCACTAAAGGCAGTCGGCTATGGTTAAGATGGAAAGGCTGACTGCTAGCCGATGCTAGATGTGCTAGTCATCGGAGTGTGTTTTTCTTGTTAAATATATTAATGGAGTAGAGTATGAAGATTTGTGTGGTAGGAGCAGGAGCAATCGGTGGCTTCATGGCCGTGAAATTGGCTCAATCTGGGTGTGATGTTTCTCTTATTGCTAGAGGCCCGCATTTGCAAGCGATTAGGGAGCATGGGCTCAGATTACTTGATGATGCTGGAAGTCATGTTGTACGGCCCATAGCCGCCACGGACAAGATTTCTGATCTTGGCAAACAAGATATTGTTCTTCTGGCACTAAAGGCGCATCAAGTTGCACCAATAGTGGATGATCTCTCTGTTCTGGTCGGTGCAGATACCTTGATGGTCACTTTGCAAAATGGCATCCCGTGGTGGTACTTTCAAAAACTTAAAGGTGAGTACAGCGGTCGAGTTGTTGAAACTGTGGATCCAGGAGGGTTGTTGTTCAATGGCATAGATCCTGACTGCCTGATTGGATGTATTGCTTACCCGGCGGCTGTGATATCGGAGCCTGGCGTGATCAAACATATTGAAGGCAATCGATTTCCTGTTGGCGAGCTAGATGGCTCAATAACAGGTAGGTTGGAGCGTTTGGCAGCGATTTTTACTGAAGCTGGTTTTAAATCACGTATGCTTGATGATATTCGCTCAGAAATATGGTTGAAGTTATGGGGCAATCTTACATTTAATCCGATAAGCGCGCTCACCCATTCGACCCTTGTCGACATCTGCCAGTTTCGACAGACGCGAGATTTAGCGACCAGCATGATGTCCGAAGCTCAAGCGGTTGGAGAAAAGCTTGGCGCCGGATTTAGAGTTCCTATTGAAAGGCGAATTGCCGGAGCGGAAGCGGTGGGTAAGCATAAGACCTCGATGTTGCAGGACCTTGAGGCAGGAAAACCGATGGAGATAGAAGGTATGCTAGGTGTAGTAATTGAACTTGCCGAAATTACGGACATTTCGGTTCCCACGCTGCGCACCATCTATGCGTGTGTTTCGCTATTGGACAATACAACGCGCAAAGAAGGAGTCAGGATACGCGCAACGAAGTCCTAGTGATGAAAAACATTACGACATCATTTTAACGATAATTTTTGGATAGTGGCTTGTACTTCAACTTTGCCATTATGGTACTGAATGATCTGAACAGGTAGATATGATATGTCGGGTGCTAGCCAGTAATGTAAGAGTCGGCTCGTTCTTCCAGTATCAATGATTAGATGGATAGCCTCGAAAGAGCCAAGCTCAGTATCGATTGTCACGTTATCTAGACGGCTAACCTGAAACGTTCGAATTTGTTCAACATCATGAACTAGATATGTGTCATAGGGGCGTCCAGCAATAAGATCACGGCGTACACTTAGCTCTACAGTGATCGGATCAAGTACGCCGACTTCAACTGGAAAAATAAAGCGCTCTTCTTTTCTTTGCGAGCGTGCTAGCCCGCTCTCCCAATCAAACTGAATTGAGTCATGCAGATGGGATATTTCAGATTGATCAATATTACTATAGACAATCGGCTTTATCGATCCGAGCATAAGTTTAAATTGTGACTCTTCAACTATTGGACCGTAGCCAGTTAGGGATGCAAGTCCAGTGACTTCATTGACCAGGCTCATCTTATAGATCGGCGCATCATATGAGAGCGTCACTGTGCGTTGGATCTCGACTACACCCCAACCCTCTATCCTATACACAGCCTCAAAAGGCTGGAGCATCTCATGGCTATCACCTGCTAGGAGATTATTGCCGTGGATGAGGTAGAGTATTGTAACGAAGAGCGATACTGTACCGAATTTTTTCATTTGGTAATTGCGAAGGACATTGTGCTAGGCTAACACGTTAGTTTATGCAAGTCTCATACCTGAGAAAATTGTGTATCTTTACAATCAGAGGGCAAATATTCAGTTAAACTTATAAACGTTTATAGCTTGGTCAGTACGTGCACCATAACGAGGACTGCAACCATTCACCAATCAAGGCATATTTAGCTGGAAAAAGAATATTCAGAAGATGGATAATCCGAATAACTTGTTGGCGCGCGCATATTCTTTGAGTAGTGTAACAGAGACGCTAAGTTTATATGAAGATTGGGCTGCGAGCTATGACCAGCACCTTGAAGGGGAACTTAAGTATACTGCTCCTATTACTGTCGCAAGCATGTTTTCTGATTGGCAGCCCAAGAAAAACATATGTGTGCTCGATGTGGGTTGTGGTACGGGTTTGGTTGGTGCGCAGCTCACGGAGCATAAATTCGATTGCATAGATGGCCTAGATCTATCAACAGATATGCTTTCACAGGCACGGAAGAAAGAGGTCTATAGAGATTTATTTGAAATCGATTTAAATCATCCGTTTATACTTCAGCAATCAAGCTATGCAGGGGTCGTCTCGTGTGGAACTTTTACTCATGGGCATGTTGGAGCAGACGCTTTCCAACGCGTACTCGAACTTTTAGAGATTGACGGTATTTTTGCTTGTACTATTCACAGAGAGATTTGGCTGTCTGCCGGATTTGAAAATTTATTCCAAGAGCTATGTGCAGCTGGTAGAATGGTCGTTGAGAAGGTTTGTTCTTTGCCCTTTTTTGCTGGCGCGCCACCTGACGGATATTATTGTATCGTAAGAAGAACCGCCTAGGCGTGCCCTCATGCTAGTCAATGAATGATAAACTAGTTGTGAAATTTTAAACATGAAACAGGCTATGGCGGCGGCGATTGGTCTCTCCAGTGGCGACAGGTTGTGAACCCGGTCAGGTCCGGAAGGAAGCAGCCGCAGCAGCCGTGTTGGGTGCTGGAACTGGGCTGGTCGGCGCCGTCTCCAGTATGCGTGTCATTGTAGTTCGTTTTATCCGACAAGATATAGACTAAGAAAACTGTTCGATTGGAATCATGACCTACCAAGCTTTAGCAAGAAAGTATAGGCCTCAACATTTCAGTGAAGTTGTTGGGCAAGTCAATGCTGTGAAGCCCATCATGGCGGCTCTTGATCAAGGGCGGCTTCACCATGCATTCCTATTTACAGGGACAAGAGGCGTTGGAAAAACAACTATCGCACGATTGCTAGCCAAAGCTATTAATTGCGAATCGGGAATGTCATCCGAACCTTGTGGCAATTGCGTGCCATGCATGGGGGTCGAAGAGGGACGTTTTATTGACCTAATAGAAATCGATGCTGCTTCCCGAACACGGGTTGATGATACCAGAGAAATTCTCGAGAATGTTCAGTATGCGCCGACTCAGGGCAGATGCAAAGTCTATCTTATTGATGAAGTACATATGTTGTCTACGCACAGCTTTAACGCATTGCTGAAGACGCTTGAGGAGCCGCCTGAACATGTCAAATTCTTACTAGCTACCACAGATCCTGAGAAGTTGCCGGCGACAATCTTATCTCGATGCCTTCAGTTCAATTTGCGAGCCATTGATATTGAGGAGATTCAAGAAAACTTGAAGAGCATTCTTCGCCAAGAAGTAATTGACTATGAAGAGTCGTCATTAAGACGGCTTTCTCAAGTTGCGAGAGGCAGCATGCGTGATGGTTTGAGTTTGCTGGATCAGGCTATTGCATTTGGTGATGGCAAAGTTACGGATGAAGCTGTGCGCCAGATGTTGGGCATGATCGATAGTCACTATTTGAGAGAGATAGTGAAAGCCCTCTCACAAAACAACATCCCAGGATTAGTAACTGCTGTTCAAGACATTAAGTCGCGTGCATTAGATTATAATGCGGTTCTAGACGATCTTTTGTTAATGCTTCATGATATCGTGCTTTATCATGTTGCTATTGAAGCTTTGCAAGCTAGGGGCGGTGATGTTGATTCTATAAGCGAACTTGCTGATGTAATCTCTGCTCAAGATGCTCAGTACTATTACCAAATCGGGTTATATGGAAAACGTGATCAACCATTGGCGCCCGATCCGAGCAGTGGATTTGAAATGACACTATTAAGGATGGTTGCTTTCTATCCAGGCAAATATCAGGGAGACTCCAAGATGGCCGTCAGTTCAGATCCAAATGAGTCTGGCGGCAAGAATAGCCATTCGAAAAACAGTACGACACTGACTACAAAAAAGAGTGCAAGAGGCTCAAAAAGCAATACTCTTACAAGTTCCAAGATTGATGGTAAGGCAGCCTTACCCGGCAACCCTTTGAGTGATGACCAATTGATATCCGACCCAGAAGTATGGGCATCTCTTGTTAATAAAAGTGATCTTAAAGGAATAACGCGGGAGTTAGCAATGAATCTAGCACCACTAGAGTATAAAGGCCAGGTCTTAACAGTTAATATCGCGGCTGCTATGAAAGACTTGCACAATCAAGAACGCCAAGGAGTCATCGAGGAAACCATAGGAAGCGCTTTGGGGGACTCATTGAAGTTGAATATTATCCAAGAGACTCGTGAGACAGTTAGAATGGAGACGCCAGCAGCCAGTAACGCCCGGCACGCAGCCGAAGAAAAAGCTCATGCACATGAAGTTTTATTAGGGGATCCTACGGTCAAGCAGGTGATGGCACGTTTTGAAGCAACAGTAGTTCCTGATTCCGTCAAGTCCGGCAAACAGAGGAGTTGAGCTATGAAAGGCCCGTTGAGCAATATAATGAAGCAGGCGCAGGCAATGCAGGATAACTTTAAAAAGGCGCAGGAAGAGCTCGAAAAGATTGAAGTCGTTGGTGGCTCTGGCGGCGGATTGATTGAGTTAACTATGACTTGTCGATACGATGTTCGTAATATCAATATTGATGATTCACTTGTGTGCGATGATAAGGAGGTTCTTGAGGATTTAATCGCCGCAGCGTTTAATGACGCAGTGCGTAGAGTTGAGGCGGTGTCGCAAGAGAAGATGGGTTCGTTGGCATCCGGAATGAACATTCCCGGCCTAAATCTCCCGTTCTAAATTATGGTGAGCAATGAGCCCATAACACGCCTTAAGGATGCATTACGCCGCCTGCCTGGGATTGGCCCAAGGAGTGCGCAGCGGATTGCATTTTATATGCTAGAACGAGATCAAGAGAGTGCTCGATTGCTCTCTGATGCGCTGCTTAATGCAGTAGGTAAGGTGACTCATTGCGGTCGTTGCAATAATCTTAGTGAACTTAAACTGTGCGCAATTTGCTCTTCCGAAAAGCGTAATTCGGAGCTGTTGTGTGTTGTCGAAACACCTGCGGATCTTGACATAATTGAACAAGCGGGCGCCTACAATGGTCTGTATTTAGTTTTGATGGGGCACATTTCTCCGCTAGATGGCATTGGCCCAGACCAGTTAGCGATCAGCTTACTAGTTAAAAATATTGAGGCAGACCCGATAAGGGAAGTCATTTTGGCCACAAATCTTACAGTAGAAGGAGAGGCTACTGCTGATTATTTAGGTAATCTATTGAAAGGGTATGATATTACAGTCAGTCGTTTAGCAAGAGGCGTGCCGGTAGGCGGTGAATTAGAATACATGGATTCTAATACTTTAAATCAAGCATTCTCAGATCGTCGGACTATGATCGAGAGCTGATTATGAGAGAACATCGGCGGAGTTAATATAATTCCAGATACGATCTTCTAGCCAATAATTGGATGATCCGGGTAAATTGCCTGCAACAAATCCGATGTGGCCACCAAATTGATACAACTCAATAGTGATTCCGGAGCCCAGTCTTTCTTTATCCCGAACGATATTGCTGGAGATTAGCGGGTCATCAATCGCATTGATTACCAGTGTCGGCGTGGTAATATTCAGCAAGTAACTCTCGCAACTAGCGCTCAAGTAGTAATCAGTTGCATTGTTGAATCCATGAACTGGTGCGGTGCCAATATTATCGAACGCCTGGAAGGTTTTTGTTCTAAGAAGTTTAGCAATATCAATATGCTCCTGGAGAAGATGTGATTTGCGTCGGATAGTATTTTTCATACTTCTTAATAGCCAGAACTGATAAAGTCTTGATGCTCCGCGCTCCATCTTTTTTGCGCTAGCCCCTAGATCGAAAGGCGCTGCAACTGCGACACCACCGGCTAGTATCGAGTTTGAGCCTTGTTCTCCCAGCCATTTCAATAGAATCCCAGCGCCAAGAGAATAACCTACTGCCATAATGGTGGTTCCAGGAAACTTAGATCTTATATGCTGTACAGTCGAGTTGAGATCGCCAGTTTCACCCCCATGATAGCTTCTTGCCAGTTGGTTTGGCTCACCACTGCACCCGCGGAAATGCATTACGCAGGATCGCACATTATGTTTCTCTAGTTTCGTCGTCAATCCTCTTACATAGTGAGAATCTGAGGATCCTTCAAGGCCATGGAGAATCAGAATAATTGGTAAATCTGCTGTTTCTGGGCCGAGCCAATCAAGATCAATGAAGTCTCCATCAGGCAGTATCATTCTTTCCCGTCGATACTTTGGTTTAGGATGAAGTTTGCGTGCAAATATGGGCCAGAGAGTTTGTGCATGAGGATTCCTGCACCACCATGCTGGATAAAAACGCTCATCGAGATTTGGTTTATTTCGAAACAATCGCGTATGTAGAGGGGTTAATCGTGGATATCCGATCCATGAAAACTTAGCGGTTGGCCAAATACCCCTTCCCTGATAACTCCATGATCAAAAACAACTCTTCCGTTGACAATTGTATATATGGGCCATCCTGTGAGTCGCATTCCAGCAAAAGGGCTCCATCCAGCTCGACTAAAGACTTCGGAATCCTTAACTGTTTGAAATGCTCTGATATCAACAAGCGCAAGATCAGCATCATATCCTTCTGTAAGCAATCCCTTTTTCTGTATTCCATAAACCTTGGCGGGGCCCGTGCACATCCATTCTTGAATTTGTTTCAATGTACATTGGCCGGCCACCATTGCCGTAAGCATTAGAGGCAAGGATGTTTCAACACCTGGTGTACCGGACGGCGAATTTGGGTAAGGTTTGCTTTTCTCATCAACAGTATGTGGGGCATGATCTGTCGCAATAATATCAATAACATTGTCATAAAGACCGCGCCATAGATGCTGGCTATTGTTGACATCACGTAAAGGTGGATTCATTTGCGCTTTGGCGCCTAAGCTTGCGTAGTCATCCGTTGACAAGAATAAATGATTTGGCACAACCTCACAGCTGATATGCGCTGATTTGTTGTTTCTAAGAAAGTTAACTTCTTCCGCAGTAGACAAGTGCAATATATGAAGTCGTCGTCCATACTTGTTAGACAAATCCACAGCTCTTTGGGTGGCGATAAGGGCTGTCTTAGCATCTCGTATTTCGGAGTGTCGTTCATATGGTATATCGGCGCTAGTGTTTTGAGTTAACTGAGCGTGTCTTTTCTGAATGCGCGATTCATCTTCAGCATGGACCGCGATCAATCTAGCGCCTGTAGAAAAGATCTTATCCAAGATTTGCTGATCATCGACCAGTAAATTACCTGTACTCGAACCCATGAAAATCTTGATTCCACAAACTGGATTAGCGTCATTGAGCTCTTTTAGATTTTCTTTTGTAGCGCCAATAAAAAACCCAAAGTTTGCGAAGGATGAATGACTTGCTCGTGCTATCTTCCAGTTTAACTGTTCCTGGCCAATAGTTGGAGGGTTACAATTCGGCATCTCCAGAAAGCTTGTAACGCCTCCGCGCACAGCCGCTCGAGATCCTGAGTTAATGTCCTCCTTATGTGGCGCTCCAGGTTCGCGAAAGTGTACTTGCGGGTCAATAACGCCTGGCATGAGCAGGTGTCCATCAGCATCAATAATTTCAGTTGCATTGGCATCCACGCGGTCCGCAATTTTTTCTATTCTTCCATTATGACAGACTACATCGCTATCTACGGTTTCACCATCTATTGTGAGTACTTTTGCGTTGTGTATAAGAAGATCAAACATAACGTTATGGGTCCGACTCAAGAAGGCATAGCCATCTGAAAAATGTGTTAATTCTAGACAAGAGAACAGTTACTAGTTTTTGAGGTATATACTAAATATGTTGTTTCTCACGAATCTCGTCAAGAGCTTTACAATCAATGCATAAATTTGCCGTTGGTCTTGCTTCCAGCCTCTTTATGCCAATTTCTATTCCGCAAGCTTCACAATAACCGTAATCACCGACATCGATAGTCTCCATAGATTCCTCTATCTTTTTTATAAGTTTACGTTCACGATCACGTGTTCGCAGCTCAAGCGATCTATCTGTTTCCTGGGTTGCTCGATCATTCGGGTCCGGTAGATTAATGGTTTCATCTTGCATTGAATGAACTGTTCGTCCGGTATCATCAATTAATTCGTTACGCCAGGCTGATAGGATCATTCGAAAATGATCTTGTTGAGCCTCATTCATGTATTTTTCCCCGCGTTTTTGGCGATAAGGTTTAATTCCATGTATGTTGTTTTCTTGTTTTTTTTTCGCAGCAGGCATTGTTTTTGATCTCCAGGCAATAAATAACTAGTCTCCCTTAGACATATGGACGGGGCGCGTTATACCAGAGTAAAAATGACAACGCAATAGACCGATCACACTAGTCCTGAAATCAGGGAAAATATTGATAGTAGCCTCCTAATTTGCCATATAGTGAGTGCATTATTTAGCGTCGATCTGCAGGCTCATTGTTTAACTCCCTACGAGTGGTTTAATATCAACTAAACAGCCAAAATTTAGCTCTGAAATCCACCAACTAAGGTATAATTATATGGTCACACAACATTGGTTTTCCAATCGAATTTCTTGCTAGTTTTCGCCTCTTCCATAGTGGATTATTTAATTAATGATTCGTATCATAGCAATCTAATTCCGTTGACAGATGTTGATTAAATAGCATATGCGTTTGAATAAAATCCATGTTGCGGGTTTTAAGTCATTTGTTGACCCTACGTCAATTCATATTTCGGGCAGCGTTATTGGGATAGTTGGGCCCAATGGTTGCGGGAAATCTAATGTCATAGACGCTGTTCGGTGGGTAATGGGTGAATCCTCTGCTCGCAATCTTCGCGGCGACAGTATGGCTGATGTGATATTTAATGGATCAGGCTCGAGGAAGCCAGTGGGTAGAGCATCAGTAGAGTTGATTTTCGACAACAACGAAGGACGTGCTCCTGGCAACTATGCTGCATTTTCTGAAATCTCTGTGAAGAGAAAACTATCGAGAGATGGGGCTTCCGAATATTTCATTAATAATACTCGATGTCGGAGAAGAGATATAACGGATATGTTCCGTGGTACCGGTTTAGGTCATAGATCCTACTCAATAATTGAACAGGGTATGGTTGGGCGAATAGTGGAAGCGCGTCCAGAAGATCTAAGAGCCTTCGTGGAAGAGGCGGCAGGTGTCTCGAAATATAAAGATCGACGCCGAGAGACAGAAACACGCATACGACATACTCGTGAAAATTTGGATCGCGTGGAAGATATCCGGACTGAGCTTGCCTCTCAATTGCGCAAATTGCAACGACAATCGCAAGCAGCTCGACGCTACCAAAAGTTAAAAGAGGAGGAACGCTTGGTTATCGGCGAACTGCTAGCTGTGCGCTATCTCTCCCAAAAGAAGGTGATCGATGAGCAGCGTAAAATAACGACTGCTGCGACTGCAGATGTCGATAGACATATGGCGAGGCAGCGAGAAGTAGAATCTAGCATTGAGAAGTGTCGAGCGGATCAATCTACTATCCAAGAAAATATTAATGTAGCCCAAGGAGACATTTATTCTTTAGGTGCTGATATCGCAACCGTCGAGCAAAACATCGAGCACTCCAAAGAAACGGAACATCAGCAACGAGGAGAGCTAGAAAGACTTGAGTCATCGCTTCTGGAATTAAAAACCCAAAAGACTATCGATGATGAGGAACTAGCTTCGCTCGAGAAAAGTTTAACTGCACATCGTGAATCGCGAGCCTCTCAAGTAAAGAGTTTGACATCGAGTGAACAACAATTGGGCTCATATGAGAGCGAGTTAGATAATTGGCAACACATGTGGGATACGTTTACTGAGCGAGCGTCGGAGCCGGCTCGGCAGCAGGAAGTGGAGCGTAATAGAATTATTCAACTTGACTCCCAAGATATGAATCTTCAAGAGAGATTAGCTCGTCTTGACGAGGAAGAGCAATCACTTTTGGAGGAAGAAGAGTCGTTAGATATTGATGCAGCGCGAGCTAATGTAGATAAACAGTTACAAGCGCTTCAGTTTTGCGCCATACGAATACAGGAACAGAGTAGAACAGCTGATAGAAGCAGGCAAACTATAGATACAGTTCGCGAACAGCTAGATAAGGAACGCCAATCATTGCACGAGGTTAGTGGCAAGCTCGCATCATTTGCCGCCTTGCAAAAGGCAGCGCTTACTTCAGATGATGAGCGCTACCATGATTGGCTGGACTCTCGAGGTTTGTCTGACGCTCCTCGATTGGCGCAGGAAGTCCGGGTAAGTAGTGGTTGGGAAATTGCCGCGGATGTAATGCTTGGTAATCGACTTGCTGGCGTGATAGTAGAGACGGTAGATGCTCTAACTTCATCTGACCATCAGTTTTTGGCGCCAAACCTCTTCCTTATACAATCTAGTATAGCCAATGACGAGGAGGCATTTTCAGATGATTCAATCTTGAACTATGTTTATAGCGAGAGATGTGATTTAAGATCATTGCTAACAGGTGTATATGTTGCGAGCAATTTAGAGCAGGCACTACTGCGCCGATCTTCACTTAAGCATTCGGAATGCGTTGTCACTCGAGATGGAATTGTAGTGGGGCAAAACTGGCTGCGAACACCTGAAGACCAGAGTGCGACACATGGAATTCTCACTCGCGGCGAGTTGATAGACAATCTTTCATCAGACAAGGATCGGTTGTCTAGTGACATCAATAAGCAGCAAAAGGAGCTGGTGTGTGCTGAGGAAGAGAATCAGTTAGCAATAACACGCCAGCGTGCTCAGCAAGAAGAATCTGACAGGCTCCAAGAAGACTTAGCAGCTGTAAGGCAGTCTCTTGCAGCCAAGGAAGCTAGAGTTGCGCAGATTCAAACTCGATCCAATCAACTTCGCGTTGAAAGTGATGAACTAATTCAGACGCTTACACGTATTGGTTCGGAGGTTGCCGAGGCGAGGAGGAATCTTTCATTAGCAGAAGATGAAACAGGCTCGCTCGAAGAAGAAAGAGACAAATTGCTGCAGGACCGCGACGAACTAACCAAAGCACTGGTAAGAGCTCGGCATGATGTACACGAGCAACGCAATACACTACATAAGGCAGAGCTTGAAATACAAGGAATAAACGTGTCTCTAGATTCAACTCGGATAACTATTAACCGGCTGGAGATACAATCTACGAGGCTGGAGGAGAGGCAAGAGGAGCTAAAAAATCAATTGCTGCAAGAGATCCAGCCAGATCAGAATTATGAAGAACAACTGCAGCAATTGCTCGAAACACGCGGTGAGGCCGAGGTACACTTAAATAGCATAAAAACAATATATTCCAACGGTGAAGAATCATTAAGAAGAAAATCGGCCGAGCTTTCGGAATGTGAGAGGCAAATGACCATTGCGCGTGATGAGCTAGAAGCACATCGATTGGTTGAAAAAGAGCATAGCGTCCGTTTCGAATCCCTGAATGAGCAGATTGTATCGGAGAAATATTCGATCGACGATATCCTGGCTAATCTCGATAGCGAAGCCAGCGAAGATAAATGGATTGAAAAATCTGAACGTTTAGCTCACAAGATCGGTCAAATTGGCCCGGTTAACCTGGTCGCTATCGATGAATTTGAAGAACAATTAAAGAGAAAAGAATATCTTGACAGCCAGCATAGCGATTTGGTCGAGGCATTGGGCACACTTGAGAGCGTTATAAAGAAAATAGACATAGAGACGCGTGAGAGATTCAGAGAAACCTTTGATCTGCTGAACAGCGGGTTTGGTGAATTTTTCCCTCAGCTATTTGGTGGTGGTAGCGCCGTTTTAGAGTTAACTGAGGGCGATTTACTTAAATCAGGCGTGACAGTAATGGCGAGGCCGCCCGGTAAGAGAAACAGTAATATCCATTTGCTTTCGGGCGGAGAGAAAGCGTTGACAGCTGTAGCTCTACTATTTGCTTTGTTTAGGCTAAACCCCGCCCCTTTCTGCATACTGGATGAAGTCGATGCGCCGTTAGATGATTCAAATGTTGAGCGCTATTGTTCGACGCTTCGCTTTCTTTCAGACAAGACGCAGTTACTAGTTATAACACACAACAAGATCACTATGGAGTCCGCTGATATACTACTAGGAGTAACGATGGGCGAACCAGGAGTTTCAGCTATCGTTTCAGTTAATATCGATCAAGCTGTTGGCATGGCGACAAATTAATATGAGTTTGCAGATTGCACTAGTATTTCTTGGTGCCTTAGCACTTATCCTGATAATAGTGGTTTCCTACATCAATAATCGATTATCTCTTGGAGGTAGAAGTGTTTCTATTCATAGAATCATTGGGTTATCTAAACGTCTATCAGTAAAGGGCGACACTCAAACAAATCTTCGGCATTCATATCGAGAGCCTTCTCTTGTGCCGGCAAACCAATTTAGGCTCGAGCCAATAGCTATAAAAAAATTCCAGGAGGGCGAGAAACTTACTCAGACAGGCACATCTACTGCGTCTAACGACATCAAGTCAAAGCTTGTACTGGATAAAGAATTCGGCAAGACGCCGCTAAAGATTGATTATTGGGCAAAACTTACTGGGACAACAACTGCGAGCTACCATGACGCTCTTTCGATTTTTCGCCATCATGAGCCGCAATACGAGTGCATACCTTCGATATATGGAAGATCTCAGCTTACGAAAGGTTGGAGCAATATTGAAGAGGGCGGAAGTTCTGATGTGTTCACAGATCTGGTGGTGAGCGTACAACTTGCTGGAGATCGGGGCGCAATTACAGAATCTGAACTAACCCGCACAAATAATCTGATCTACGACTTAGCAGAGAGATTCGATAGGAAATGTCAATTTAATATGACAGCTGAAGAAGCAATTATCCACGCGATAAACCTTGACCGATTTTGCAAAAATTATGACTTACTCGTTATAACCATAATTTCTTCGATTGATAACAGCCAATTTAGCTATGACACGATACAGCAGCTAGCTGAAGAGTGTGATATGTATATGGGTAACGAAGGCATGTTTCATTTTTCGACCTCGGACTCTGTTTTTAATGGATTTACATTAGCGGATCGTGTTGAACCGGGCAGGCTAGATACTTCTAGAGTAGATAAGTCCGCAACAAGCGAGCTAGTTTTGTTTATGAGTGTGCCGAGAGTAGAGGATCCCGTTTCAGTTTATGATCAAATGGTAGATACTGCGTTACACATGGGTGCAAAACTGTCTGGTAGATTACTGGATCCGGACGGAGACCCAATCTCTAAGAATGATCTACTTAATATTCGTGAGCAAGTTGGATATATTCAGGAAATATTTCGGCGTGTCGGAATTGATGCCGGATCGAGAGATGCCCTGAGATTATTTTAATAAGGATTTAACAAAGAGGTAAGCGCTACTAAGCAATGCAAGGATCTAGTTTTGGCAACACAGAAGGCTAAGTCTCGCGTTAAAGAACTCATTGAATTGCTTGAGCAATATGAATATGCCTACTATGTTCTATCAGAGCCTCAAGTCCCAGATGTCGAATATGACCGATGTTTCTTAGAGCTCGAATCGCTTGAAAAGAAATATCCCGAACTAACTATGTCTTTTTCGCCAACCCAACGTGTGGGGGGTAAACCAGTAAGTAGTTTTGGTGAGGTGCAACACGCAGTTCCAATGCTATCTCTTGCGAATGCTTTCAGCGATAAGGAGGTTATGGATTTTGATAGAAGGTGTCGTGAACATCTCAGGATAAAGAATATTGACTATGTTGTTGAGTTGAAACTTGATGGCTTAGCTGTAAGCTTAAGTTACAGGGACGGGGTACTGTTGAAGGCAGCCACTAGGGGTGATGGTACGAGGGGAGAAGATGTCACTCAAAATGTGCGTGGTATAGGGTCTATTCCACTACGGCTCCGCGGTTCTGACTGGCCAAGCTTTGTTGAAATCAGAGGTGAGATATTCATGCCTCTGCCTGGATTTATGTTGTTGAATCAACATCAGAAAGCTGTTGGAGAGAAGGTCTATGTCAATCCCCGTAATGCCGCTGCCGGTAGTCTGCGTCAATTAGACTCACGTATCACCAGATCACGCCCCCTCGAAATATTTTGCTATGGCGTCGGCGCAATCGAAGGGGGTAGCATGCCGGATAGTCATATTGAGATGTTAGATGCTCTTTCAAACTGGGGCCTTAGAACGAACCCAGAAACTACACTAGCCAAAGGCCCCCTTGACTGCCTGGATAAGTATCTTAATTTTGTTGAGAAGAGGCATGATTTGGACTATGAAATTGATGGGCTTGTATACAAAGTGAACAGCTACTCTCATCAGGATGCTCTTGGATCTGTGTCGCGCGCACCACGTTGGGCCCTAGCTCACAAATTTCCAGCTCAGGAAGAGCTCACACGAGTGCGAAATATTGAGATACAAATAGGACGAACAGGTGCCGCAACTCCTGTTGCACGGCTAGATTCCGTATTTGTAGGCGGTGCGACTGTGTCTAATGCAACTCTACACAATTTTGAAGAGATTAGGCGACTTGATGTTCGTATTGGTGATACAGTGGTCGTGCGGCGAGCTGGGGATGTAATTCCTGAAGTTATTGGGGTTCTACTCGAAAGTAGGCCGAAAAATTCGAAGCGATATCATTTTCCAAAAAAATGTCCGGTTTGCAATTCTGAGATTGTCAAGACCGATGAAGGTCCGTTAATGCGTTGCAGTGGTGGGCTAATTTGTAACGCACAGATTACGGAATCTATTAGGCATTTTGCGTCAAGAAAAGCCATGGACATTGATGGTATGGGTAGTAAGATTATCGAACAAATGGTTAACGTGGGTCTTCTAAAAACTGTTTCAGATGTCTATCGCCTGGACTTTACAACAATAGCCGAGCTAGATCGTTCGGGTAAGAAGTCTGCAGAGAATCTTATGAGGGCTATCGAGGCAAGTCGCGAGACTACGTTTTCGCGATTTTTGTATTCACTTGGAATTCCACAGGTAGGCGAAAAGACAGCAGTCGAATTGGCTGAAAAATTCAAGTCAATTGATAGTTTAATTGACGCTGATTCCGAATTGCTGCAGGCTATACCAGATATTGGACCTATTGTTGCGAGCAATATTACTCATTTTTTTTCGGAGCCGCATAACCAGAGAATAGTCAAAGAATTGCTTTCGGCTGGCATTGTTTGGTCGGAGCCAGCTCCGATTGATTCAGTGTCCGATATGCTTGAAGGAAAGACAATTGTTGTGACTGGAACACTGTCTAGTATGAATCGCGCACAGGCTCAGAAAATACTTGCCAGCTTGGGAGCAGAAGTGAGTTCTACTATTTCCAAAAAAACGGACATGTTGATTGCTGGCCAAAATGCTGGTAGTAAATTAAACAAAGCGCTTGACCTGGGAGTTGAGATATTAGATGAGCAGGAATTTTATGACTTGCTTACAAAAGCAGGGGTGACATAATTTCATGAGAAAGTCGACAATCTTACAGGCTATTAGAACATCAAACCAAATTTAATTATTACTTATGAACAGTTTCAACACTAGACAAGTTTTACGTACTCATGATGCAGAATATACTTTCCATGCCTTAGATGCATTGGTGACAACATCGGATTTAAATCGCTTACCGTATTCTATTAAGATTTTGTTGGAGAACTTGCTTCGAATAGAAGGTGAGCATAATGTTAGTCGTGCTGACATAGAGGCATTAGCTACTTGGAATGCTCGTAAAAAACTTAAGAAAGAAATCATCTTTAATCCTTCTCGAGTATTGATGCAGGACTTTACAGGAGTTCCTGCTATTGTAGATCTCGCCGCGATGCGAGAAGCTATAGAGGAATTGGGTGGCGATCCGAACAAAATTAATCCTCTTGCCCCTACCGATCTCGTAATTGATCATTCTGTGATGGTTGACCACTCCGGTTCACCGCAAGTCCTTCACATGAATTCGAAGCTTGAATATGAGAGAAATATCGAGCGATACTCTTTTCTAAGATGGGGCCAGAATGCGTTTGATAATTTCCGTGTTGTTCCTCCAGCGACTGGAATAGTACATCAAGTGAATCTTGAATATTTGTCTACGGTAATATCGAAAAAAGTAGTGGATGATGAAACTTGGGCCATACCAGATACTGTGATTGGTACTGATTCACATACTACAATGATTAATGGGCTTGGCGTTTTAGGGTGGGGTGTAGGTGGTATTGAAGCGGAGGCAGCAATGCTTGGACAATCACTTACGATGCTAGTTCCAGAAGTGGTAGGTTTCCGTTTACAAGGCGCTCTAGCGGATGATGCAACAGCGACAGATTTGGTATTGACAATAGTTGAGCTGTTAAGAAAAGAAGGGGTTGTTGGAAAAATTATCGAATTCTTTGGCGATGGGCTGGATAAGTTGTCACTTGCTGATCGTTCAACAATATCGAATATGGCTCCGGAATATGGCGCGACATGTGGAATGTTTCCTATTGACGAGCAAACTATCGAGTATTTGCAGCTTACTAATCGGAGTGAGTCGCAGATAGATTTAGTAAGAGCATATAGCAAACGGCAAAACCTTTTTCGTGGCGATAGTGTGGCGGAAGCTATATATGCTAGTGAGGTCATGCTTGATTTATCGACAGTTGTCCCTAGCATTGCTGGCCCTAAGAGACCGCAAGACAGGATTCCATTGTCGGTATCCAAGAATCAGGTAGTGTCAGATATTACTGCGATCAAAAAAAAAGAAGTAATTGAAGAGGCTAGTCGACCAGTTACCAGCACTACGTTTCGTGATATAGAGGACGGAGCTGTAGTTATAGCAGCTATAACTAGTTGTACCAACACTTCAAATCCAAATGTAATGATGGCAGCAGGAATCGTGGCCCGTAATGCGACTCAACGAGGCCTTAAGGTTAAACCTTGGGTTAAAACGTCTCTAGCGCCTGGCAGCCAAGTGGTAACGTCGTACTTGGAGAATGCCGGTTTGCTCACGAAACTTGAAGCGGTAGGATTTTCAGTGGTCGGCTATGGATGTACAACTTGCATCGGCAATTCAGGGCCATTATTGAATAGTGTTAGCGATAAGATTCGTTCAGATCAAATTGTCGTTAGCTCAGTATTGTCGGGAAATAGAAACTTTGAGGGGCGTATTCATCCTGATGTACAGATGAATTTTTTGGCATCCCCACCATTAGTTGTAGCCTACGCGCTAGCTGGGACTATGGCCATTGATTTAGAAAGAGAACCTTTAGGCTCAGATTCGAAAGGCGATCCAGTTTTCTTAAGCGATTTGTGGCCAACTGACGAGGAAGTTCAGCAAGTTATATCGAGTAGCATTACAAAAGAGATGTTTCAGGAAAAGTACTCAGATGTTTTTGTAGGCGACATACGATGGCGGAAAATTGAAACACACCAATCAAATTTATTTAATTGGGATCCTGATTCTACGTACGTCAGGAAGCCGCCATATTTTGATGGCATTACTAAAGACCCCCCAGGCTTGCTTAATATAAAGAATGCGCGAGCATTAGTAATGCTAGGTGATAGCGTTACTACAGATCATATTTCACCCGCAGGCACAATTCGAGACAATAGCCCTGCTGGTATTTATTTAACTAAACTAGGGGTGAGCAACGAGAAATACAATTCATATGGCGCTAGGCGCGGGAATCATGAAGTAATGATTAGAGGCACCTTTGCTAATCCGAATTTAGCTAACGAAATGGTGGGCGGTGCTCTCGGTGGTGTGACGTGCCATTATCCAAGCACTACCGAAACTACTATATTTGACGCGGCTATGCGTTATAAATCTGAGACCGTCCCACTGATTGTTATTGCTGGGAAAGAATATGGGGCAGGATCCTCAAGAGATTGGGCAGCAAAGGGCCCTTCTCTTCTGGGCGTGAAGGCAGTATTGGTTGAGAGTTTTGAGCGTATTCATCGTCAAAATCTATTGGGAATGGGCATTCTGCCATTACAGTTTATTTCTGGTGAGTCACGTAAGACACTTGGACTTAATGGCTCTGAGTTGTATAGCATAATCGACATGCAAGTTGGTGCGGATGAAGTAACAATTATGCTTACATATTCTGATGACACTACTATGGAATTCAAAGTTAAAGTTTGTCTTGATACACCGATGGAATGGACCTATTACTTGAATGGTGGTATTTTGCCTTATGTGGTAAGGCGCTTGTCGGAGGAAACATAGAGATCACCAGCGATAGCAGCTATGGGTTTTTATCTAGTGCAGCTCCAGAGGTGTTGTTGAGAAGATATTGCCTCCAAATAGATAGACTAGTGTCGCATCATTGGGAGGCCGGTAGCCGTACTAATTACAGTACATTCGAAAAATACTGTTGGCGAGAGATCGTCTGGATCAACTGATTTGATGTTAGTTGAGCTCATGACTTTGATTGATTCTGCGCCTGCATGAATCGCGGCGTCGTAGGCTTCTTGGTTTGTGACCTTGGTTGCATGTTTAATTGCATGCTCTAATTCAGAGAAATCCTGTGGGCCACTAGTGTCGTGTATCCGGTATATGCCAAGAGCAGGCTGAGTAATAACTCTGCATTGTCGTTGTACTATACGACCGACAACAGCACCGATAGCGTTTGCTGCATCCGCATGCGGTGGCACCACGCTAGAGATATGTAGAATTTTGCTGACTTCTGGATAGTAGAGATATGCAGGCGCGCCAACACCAACTAACCTCACATGCGGATCAAAGCTCAAACTAAATAGACCATTCTGACTGCGATGGGTATTGGTAACTAAATTAGTTATTGTTGCAGTAATAGAGTCATAGTTACTAATAGATGAGTATGCGTCCTCGGCGGTAAGAGACACCCGAATTAATGAAGAGACTATCTTACTGATAACTAAGTCATTAATTAGTTGAGCCGCACCCACTGTATCGCCTAAATTGATAGCGCTCCAACCGTAGACGTGGCGCATTTGTCGGGCCCAGATATTAGTTGCAAGAACGGCCGCCTCATAGGACCAATGTTTAGCATGACCCAATACATGAGCTGCGTCTGATGGTGTAAGGCCACTGTAAATAACCATGCCGCGCCTAACAAGACTTGCAATGGCTCTCGCTTGATCAGGAAACGCCCGCGTAAAGGTTTCTAGAGATATTGGTTCATCTTCTAGCCTGTGCCATACATCTTTTTCAATTGTTGACATTTGCGATAGTTGCATCTCATTACCGTGCAGCTGTAGTGCAAATCTGTTGCTCCGCGATGTTACTGGTTCAGCAAGTTGATTCTCAAGCATGGCTATGGTGCTGGGGTATAGTTCAGCAAGCAGGCTTATTGGGATTACACGTCGAGGGCCTATGGCGACGCCGAGGCCTCCTTGATATCTTACCTCACTGTCACCACCAAGTCCTAGTGATGAGATCTGAATTGTTTCTACCATCGGCTGCCAGTCACCGATAAAAGTCTTGCCTGTGCTGATCCGTGGTTGGCCATTAGCAATAACAGCAATATCCGTTGTTGTGCCCCCCATATCAGCTACTATAGCGTCGGCGGTTTGGCTTAAGTGGTGAGCGCCAATGATACTCGCTGCAGGACCAGACATAACAGTTTCCACTGGACGTTCTAGAGCGACTTCTGCGCTAACTAGTGAGCCATCCCCCTTAACAACCATCAGTGGGGATTGTATAGAATACTCATTGAGAATATTGGTAACAGAGATAATCAGATCTGAAATATAGGGAATGAGAGACGCATTAATTGCAACTGTTATGGCTCGCCGTGGCGCATCAAGTGATGATGCAAGCTCATGCCCGCAAGTTACTGGTAAGGTTGTATGCTTTTTGACAAGTTTCTTCAGGGCTAACTCATGACTTGGGTTTCGCACAGCAAATTGGCTAGAAATACCAATTGCAGACACTTTATCTTTGCATTGAATTAGCATATTTCGCGCAGCGTTAATGTCGAAAGGCTTAGATTCATGACCTATAGCATCATGTCCACCGTCAATAGAAATAATTCTTCCGGAATGAACTAACGTATGGAGTTTACTTCGCTCAATTTGTGAAGAGTTATAACCAATGAGAAATAGACCCACTGGTGCGCCTCGACCCTCTACTACGGCATTTGTTGCCAAAGTGGTAGAAATAGAGGCTAGCACCACTTTGCCGAATTCAGTCGTTGGAAGTTTGCTTAAAGCAGTTCGAATTCCATTTGATAAATCGGTATGAGTGGTCAATGCTTTAGCCTGCGCTATCACATTGCTGCTATCATCAATCAGCACCGCATCAGTATATGTTCCACCTGTGTCTAAGCCTAAACGCAGGGATATGTTTGAGGAGGTAAGCATGCCGAAGCTAGCCTCTGATGCCGCATCAGTTATGTTAAAAGTGAAGGAGAAATTGTCATGATAGGATTAAACTAGATTAAATCTTCACTTGCTATAATCAAAGAATCCCTTGCCATTCTTTCTACCCATATAGCCTGCATTTACCATTTGTTTTAGGAGAGGGCAGGGTCTAAATTTGGAATCTCCGAACTCTCTTAAAAGTACTTCCATAACGAACAGGCATACGTCGATTCCAATCATGTCTGCCAGTGCGAGTGGTCCGATTGGGTGGTTGGCTCCAAGCTTCATCGCAGAATCAATTTCATCAGCAGAAGCTAATCCTTCGTATAAGATGAATGCGGCCTCATTAATCATTGGGACTAGCATCCGGTTAACGACAAAACCTGGACTATCTTTTACTATCACCGGCTCTTTACCAAGAGATGTGGTTAGCGAGTGTGTAATCTGGTATGTATCCTCTGACGTTTGTAATCCACGGATGATCTCTACTAGCCGCATTAGTGGCACTGGATTGAAAAAATGCATACCAATGACCTTTTCAGGCCGCCCACTTGATGCTGCTAGTGTAGTAAGAGACAATGATGACGTATTAGATGCAAGCACAACATCAGCCCCACATATTTTATTGAGCTCAGCAAGAATAGGTATCTTGATTTCTAGACTTTCAGTAACTGCCTCAACAACAAAGTCACTATCAGAAAAATCTTGTAGTTTTGTTGTGCAAGAGATACGCTCAAGTGACGCGCGTTTATCAGCTTCTGTTAGCGCCTCCTTCGCGACTAGTCTATCTAATCGTTTTTCGATACTTTTTAGGCCGCGCTCAAGTAGTAGTTCTGAGGTGTCATGAAGCAGTACATTCAGTCCATGCGTAAGACAAGTTTGTGCAATCCCATTCCCCATCGTTCCAGCGCCAACAATGCCAATATTCTGGATACTCATTAAGATTCTCCGAAGTTAACTATGATAGTTAAAGCGTAGCCTTTAGGGTTAGATCACACCTTAAGACGAAGGGTAATTCTATCGTTTTCGTTGAAGAAGTAACAGCATCTGGACTGGCTATTTAAAATACTGTTATATGAGTCGTCATAAGAACATTGTTAGCTATATCCAGTTTACGCTTAATTTGTCGTAATGTGGGAATCTCTCGCAGCAAGTTCCGGAATATGGAGAGTCTGAGTCGGATAGGCTATTTCAGCACCATGTTCCATGATTATGTTATTCACTTTTATCAAGATATCCGATTTAATTTCATTATATTCGGCCCAAACTGTTGTTCGAGCGAAAGCATAGATAAAGAAATCGATAGACGAAGCGCTGAATTGTGAAAAATTAACCATCATTAGGTCATCCGTATCGATACCAGAATGTACGGCAAGCATATCGCGTACCGCTACTATGATCGATTCAAGTACCTCGGCATCCGCATATCTAATTCCAATTAGCTCATAAATCCGTCTGTGAGTCATTCTTGACGGATTCTCTATGGTAATAGACGCAAAGATGCTGTTTGGAACATAAATTGGCCGACGATCAAATGTTCTTATACGCGTTACCCGCCAGCCAATCGACTCTACTGTGCCTTCTATATCTTTATCAGGCGATCTAATCCAGTCACCTTCACGAAATGGTCGATCGAAATAAATAATCAAACTTCCAAAAAAGTTAGCAAGTAGATCCCGTGACGCAAAACCGACAGCAATCCCGCCAATACCTCCGAATGCAAGGACTCCGGAGATGCTAAATCCGAGTGTTTGTAGTGCAATTAGTATGGTTGTAATGCCGATCGAAAGTCGCGCTAGCTTAGCTATTGCGCTTACCGTAGCAGGGTTTGTTTTAGCCGATAGACCCGACTTTGTTTCTAAATATCTTGTTTCAGCCTGTTTTGCTAGTCGCAATAAGAACCACGCGAGTGATGCGATTAATCCCAAATCTCGTATTGGGTCTACAGCTTGTAAAATTGCTATCGGAACGTGGTCATAAACAATATCGATTGCTAGCGAAATACCCGCAATCCAAACAGCTGTTCGTATAGGTGTTTCTGCGGCGGACACCATTGCATCGTCCCACCATGTGGTAGTTCGTTCGGTTTTCTGCAGAATCCGGCTCCCGATAGAGCGTACAAGACGGGCTATAATAGCTGTTACAAAAGTTACAATAAATACTTGAAGCAGAATGCTCCAAACCGAATTATCAAGAAATCGATATGTGTCAATAAGGTCAGTCAAAGATTTACTCTCTAGCGATTAGCTTGGATTGAGTTTAAGGAAAGTTTGGCAGAGATTCGGGGTTAGCGCAAATCTATTGGTTGATTGGTCTGACGAAATAACGATCAATATCGTCCGGATTTCATGAGGAAAAGTACCGTTCTAAGAAAGTATCAAATGATTCATTATCTTCTGCTTCCAGCGCTTCTTGTGCTCGAATTGAATTGGCAGCATCTACGGTAAATTGTGTTGATAGTTCTCTCGATAACTTATTATTTGAGAATAACTGATGTTGTCCTATGGATTCCTCCATTGCAAAACAAAAAAATGAAAGATTGTTGTCAGTCATAGTTTCGAGAATCTGCCCTGAGGGTGTTAGTTTAGGTGTGTCAAATTTAGCCCGCTGGTCATTAAGGGCGGTGGTGTATCCTGGTTTTCCATAATGATCTAATAGCTCTGAAAGGGGCTCAAGGCGATCAAGTAGATTATGACCTGCTGTAGTGATAGTAAGGTTATCTTCCACAATCAGATCTAAGTCTCGGCCACCTGTCATTACTTTATCATGGGTTACTGTAAGGTCTAAGAATTCGTTACGGGATAGGGGGGTGTCGTCACTGAATAAGCATCCAAGTAGTAGTAATTCAAGAAATAACACCCCAGTAGAATCTATTCCGCCTAGCACAAATGGATTAAGATCTATGCTACGAATTTCAATATACTCAACCCCATGCTCTCTCAGGGCATGTGTAGGTTTTTCTCCGGGTCGCGCTATTCGCTTTGGCCTAATAGGCGCATAATACTCATTTTCTATTTGCAGTAGATTGGAATTTAACTGCAAATACTCATTGTCACGTTTAATGCCAATAGCTTCATATGGTGGGTATGGACTACTGGTCGCTTCAATGAGTGATTCGCAGTATTCAACCACACCGTTAAAACTAATATTAATTTGTGATTGGGCTTCACTTTGATATCCAATTTTGCTCATGCGCAAGCAAGTAGCATTAGGAAGATAGTAGGTTCCGGAACCAAATGGGATCAAATGGTGATTACGACCACTAAGGAAACTTCCACACACTGCGGGTGAGGCGCCGAACAAATACAAAATAGCCCAGTATGTGCGGTAGAAGTTTCTTATTAAACGAAAGTAGGATTGCGACTTAAAGTCTTTCAGGGGTAGATCTGAATGCTGCGCATCCTTCCATAGTTTCCAAAAATCATCACTAAGTGAAAGATTAAAGTGGATGCCGGCAATGCTTTGCATGGTTTTTCCATAGCGATGCGATAATCCATTGCGATAAGCACGCTTCATTTTTCCTATATTAGAATTTCCATAGTTAGCTACAGGTATATTATCTTCTCCGTTCAAGATGCATGGCATACTTGCGGCCCAGAGGGATTCGTTCTGTAAGTTCTGAATTACGAATTGATGAAGTGAGTGAAGTGACTCAATGACTCCTGTGGCAGAGGTGCAGACTGGTGTAATTAGCTCGATAAGAGACTCGGAGTAGTCAGTTGTAATATATGGATGGGTTAGTGGAGATCCAAGGCATTTGGGATGTGCTGCTTGCGAGAGCGAACCATCTTGCAAAATCCTCAAACTTTCTTTTTCGATGCCGCAAGATATCTGCGATAGCGAGCTCCCCGCTCCGATTTTCTCGATCTGTTCGATTGATTGTGTTAGGTTAGCTAGCATAAAAGTTCCATCCAAGATCTAGGGCAGTGCTATGACACCTAATACATTGTTGAAACAAACAACCATGGTAGTTAAATCGCATCATCAAAAATTTATCGACGTTACGGGAATGATATCAGATTATACGCAGCGTGCATTGATCAGCGTCGGGCTATGCCATATTTTTATAAAACATACTAGCGCTTCAGTGATCATAACAGAGAATGCAGATCCTAATGTACATAGAGACCTTCAGACTTTCATGGAAAGGATTGCGCCTGAAGATGATTATCTATACCTGCACGATAGTGAAGGGAGAGACGATATGCCAGCCCATATCCGTACTGTGCTGACTCAATCAAGTCTCTTTGTACCTGTATCGGGAGGACGGCTAAACTTAGGTAGATGGCAGGGTATATACTTATGGGAGCACCGTGCTGTAGCTACGGAGAGACAGTTAGTTGTTACTGTTTCGGGCTTGGATACTATTTCTGGTGTGGAAGTCTAATTATATACCCCAATAATGCAGTGGGTTTAATCATGGCGAACCGTGCCTCAGTAAGCCAATCACTAAAGGCAGTCTATGAGAAAAATTGACCATACCTTCTGTATTGCCCCGATGATGGAGTGCAGTGATCGGCATGATCGATATCTTTTGAGATTATTTTCTCGAAACATTATGCTTTATACCGAAATGGTGCCAGCTCTAGCTCTTGTGAACGGTGCGACCACCAAATTTCTTCGTCATGACCAGCTTGAACACCCCGTAGCTCTGCAGCTTGGCGGAAGTGATTCTTCAGTAATGGCGGTATGCGCTGATCTCGGCGAGAAAGCTGGGTTTGATGAGATTAATATTAATGTAGGATGTCCAAGTGACCGTGTGCAAGCTGGCCGTTTCGGTGTCGCTTTGATGAAGGAGCCTTATACAGTAGCTAATTGTTTCCGAGCAATGCAGGATAAAGTAAGCATTCCTGTAACCATAAAATGTCGAATTGGCGTAGACGATCATGATACTTATGATCATCTTCGAAAGTTTGTTGAAATTCTGGCTTGCGCTGGTTGCAATATATTTATAGTTCATGCGAGAAAGGCATGGTTGAATGGCTTGAGCCCTAAACAGAACCGAGAAATACCGCCACTTCAATATGATGTTGTATATAGGCTTAAGAAACAATTTGAAAATCTGCAAATCATAATTAATGGGGGTATTCAAGGCATGGAGAGCGCTAAGAATCATTTAGGTCGCGTTGACGGCGTAATGGTTGGTCGTCAGGCATATCAAAACCCAGCGATGCTAGCAGAGGTTGATCAATTGTTTTTTGGTAGCTCTGAGCCGAAGATTACACCGCTAGAGGTGCTTGAGCGTTACAAGGTATACATAGAGCGACAATTGCAGAATGGCGTGCGATTACACCATATAACCAAACATATGCTAGGTCTGTTTCAAGGCGTTCCTGGGGCGCGTTCCTGGCGACGGCATCTTTCATCATTTGCGACTGCGCCAGGTGCTGATATAAGGGTTATAGAAGAGGCGCAATCATGGTTATCACTGCCACAATGCTACTACCAGGATACAAGGTCATCAGGCAGTGATGTTGTAGCTAATAAATCTTCCAAAGGGGCGATGTTATCGTAACGATGTTTAAATGGGCCAGGAGGTTTGTCAGTTACTCTATCGGGCTCATACTTGTTTTGGCGCTATGCGTATTCATGTATATAAGCTTTTGGTTTGAGCTGGCAGATCATCGCGATCAGGTTAGCAGATGGGCAACGCAAAGGCTTCAATCACAAGTTATTTTTAGTGGAGATATGGAGCTAAAGTTGAAGCTCTTTGAAGGTTGGCCGTCAATTACACTCTCGTTTCACGACGTAGCGCTAAAGGAAGACCCAGCGATTGGCACAGAAAATCTATTTGGAGCAAATCAGCTAATTGCACATTTCGCTTTACATCGTCTATTTATTGGCCATCTTTCTCCAAAGATTGTGCTCGATACACCGTATGTACGCCTTATGCGCATAAATAATGAAACAACTAATTGGGATAGTTTATCTTCAGCTATAAGGCCTGACGGTGCACCACTTACAGAAACTGACTTAGGCGTAGGCTTGTTACTTTTAGCTGATTCTGGACTCACCATAGCCAATGGTTCTATTGAGTGGAAAAATAATAATACACAAATAGCGAGGAGACTATCGGCGATCGAGCTAAGCACCTCTTCTGTAGGTAACGATGGTCGCGCTTATTTTTTTGCAGATTTTGATTTTGGAAGCAACTTATCCTTAGAGCGGTTTAGGATGCAGGCGAGTGCTAGTGTAAGCAGAAGATCTTCATTTGGCCCGATTATGTTCAAAGCAGTTGATCTAGAATTGTTAGCGCCACGAATTCTCATTTCTTTGCAGGCATCGGAAGTTGAAGTAAGGGAGGAGTGGGAGGGTTTCGATGTCGACGGGCTACGCGTAAGCGGCGCAGTTGATGATCGGGAATTTCAGATAGTCAGCGACCGGATGCTATATACAACATCGGTTGAAAGCGTTGTAATGACAAATACTACTGTTGCATGGTTGATGCCTTTGCTAGATCTAAGAGCCAACTTCGACTCGATTGAGCTATCTGATGCGCTAAAACAATTGGAAAAACATCGACACTTTGCCAAATATGATGCTATAGGCGATATCTTATGGTCATTGGCTAGATCAGGAAAATTAGGCGTTAATGGAGACATTGCATTTCACGTTACTGATCCATACCAGCTGTTTGACTCGCTCGAGGTGTCGCCTGATATGTCTTTCCCTAAAATTAAAGGAGCTCTTTCTGGGAGCGCAATTTTTTCGGTTACAGATAGTATTACTGAAATCGAGGCATTCCAACTTAATTGGGAAGAGTCTTCACTGTCCGCCGCTTTAACTGACGCAGCATCAGGGGCTTATGAGTTTAGTTTTGATCTCATAGAGCAAGATGTGGAGTTGATATCGTCGCCAGAAGGGGCAGTGATCCTTAGTAGGGGCTTTGGTGTGGTGGCTTTGGGTGAATTACTTTATCGCTGGAGACCGCAAGGACGTGGCAATATCAGAATCAGTCGCGTTCGTTGGAATGGTGTCGAATTGAGAAATATTCACATTCCATTGTATTCAAGGAATATGCAGATCGGGGCAAAAGAAGCTAAATTTGATTTATATGGGGGCCGCGCTACGATCGATGTATTTATAGACCACTCATCAGACGGCATAACGATCCACTCTAGTCAGATATATCACGATGTTAGTCTGTTACCTATGCTACGGAATTTTGGGTTCGCTGAGATACTAGATGCGCAGGATCTATCTTTAGATATACATCTATTTCACCCACTTGACCAGTTTGCTCTAGCTCGAGTTAACGGTACGGTCAGGCTAGCTATCCCAAATGGCAGGCTGAGAAAGCTCGGGGGGATAGAGTTTCTTGGCAAGCCAATAAGAGAGTACATTTACGATGGTCGTCGCTTGCTTGGAATCGAGAATAGCGGGCAAGGAGGCGATGATGCTATAGATTTTAGAGATGGAGAGTTAGTTTTGGGGCTTGAAGATGGGCAAGTTGTTATCGAAAATGCATCTTTTAACGCGTCGGGAATTACAGTTAAGGCAAAGGGCCGATATCTCCCAGGCGCAGCGACTTTTGACACTTTGTGGTATTTAGATTGGGCAGACTCAGTTAAAGCCGCGAGACCTATTATTACAGATCAGGTTGATAATATCGCAATACCTTTACGCGTCAAAGGGGATCATAACAACGTCACGGTATCGCTCGACATGGTTGAGTTCATCCGGCTTCTAAGTAATGCTCCATAATTGCCTTCTAGATAGACATCACGCAGAAATTATTTTATTGGTGTGCAGTTCTGCTATGCTTTAAGCTAATCTATACGTGAAGTGATAGAGAATGAGAGTCCGAAAATATACATGTAAAGCATTTTTATGGAGAAATTCATGAGCAGCAATTTGAATAAAGTGAGTTCCAGGATTACACAACCACGCTCTCAGGGGGCATCTCAGGCAATGCTTTATGCCACCGGTCTTAAGAAAGAAGATATGGATAAAGCGCAGATCGGGATTGCTAGCATTTGGTGGGAGGGAAATCCATGCAACATGCACCTTAATGATCTTGCTGCTGTTATTAAGGAGGGTGTAGAGGATGTTGGTCTAGTTGGCATGAGATTCAATACCGTTGGTGTAAGTGATGGGATTTCTATGGGTACTGAAGGGATGAGTTACTCTCTTCAGTCTCGGGATTTAATTGCTGATTCGATTGAAACTGTTATGGGTGGCCAATGGTACGATGGGCTAGTTACTGTACCTGGCTGCGACAAAAACATGCCTGGTTGTCTAATGGCAATGGGGCGAGTTAATAGGCCTTCTCTTATGGTATATGGTGGGACCATTCGGCCAGGCTATGTAGGCAAAGAGACTGTAGACATCGTGTCAGCCTTCCAAAGTTATGGCGAGTATTTGGCAAACAAGATTAGTGACGACGCTCGTCAAGAAATTGTAAACAAGGCATGCCCTGGGCCCGGAGCATGCGGAGGAATGTACACTGCGAATACTATGGCATCTGCAATTGAGGCGCTTGGCATGTCGTTACCATATAGTTCGTCAAACCCCGCTACCGCTAAAGATAAGTTAGATGAATGCTCGTATGCTGGAGCTGCAATACGTTATTTATTAGAGATAGATCTTCGGCCTCGGGATATTATGACACGATCCGCATTTGAGAATGCTATGGTAGTTGTCACAGCGCTGGGGGGGTCAACCAATGCAGTGTTACACCTGATTGCTATGGCCCGTTCGGTCGATGTTGATCTAGCTATTGAAGATTTCCAGCTGGTATCAGACCGGGTACCGTTGTTAGCGGATTTAAAGCCAAGTGGCCGATATGTGATGGAGGATCTGCATCATAATGGGGGGCTACCCTCGGTCATGAAGTATCTTTTAGGGGAGGGGTTCTTAGATGGTTCTTGTGTAACTGTAACTGGGAAAACATTGGCTGAAAATGTTGCGAACGTACCGTCATTAAGCGAGGAACAAGATGTATTCCATTTTTTGTCCAATCCTATAAAGCTAACGGGTCATATACGTATACTTAAGGGCAATCTTGCCCCCTTGGGAGCGGTAGCCAAGATTACAGGCAAGGAAGGTCAACTATTTGTTGGCCCTGCACGGGTATTTGACGGCGAAGAAGCAATGCTATTAGCTCTTGAAGATGGCAAGATATTGGAAGGAGATGTGATAGTTATAAGATACGAAGGGCCAAAGGGTGGGCCGGGTATGCCTGAAATGCTGACTCCAACGTCAGCTATTATGGGCGCAGGGCTGGGTGATTCAGTGGCGCTGATAACGGATGGTCGCTTCTCTGGAGGTTCACATGGATTCATTATTGGCCATGTTGTTCCCGAAGCTCAAGAAGGCGGACCAATAGCATTATTAGCTGACGGCGACCAAATTACCATAGATGCCGAACGTAATACCTTAGAAGTTAAATTAACGAATGAAGAATTGCAAGCACGTCGTTTGAGCTGGAAGATGCCAGCGTACAAATCAACGCGTGGCACTCTTTATAAGTATATAAAGAATGTAAAAACAGCGAGCGAAGGCTGTGTAACTGACGAATAGAGTTTAAGGTTAATCTAAACTGGCCCTCAACGCGGCCGAGATAGCAATTGGCGCAAATGTTAGGGCAAGAGCCAGTAGCGCGCCAAGCGCATAGAGCTCTCCGAGAAATGGAATGCCCTTTGTTGCAGAGCCTACAGCGCTTGCCCCAAATATAAGAACTGGTACATAAAGTGGTAAAACTAATAATGATAGTAATAACCCACCTTTGCCGGTACCCACAAGCAGTGCAGCGCCAACTGCGCCCACAAGACTCAATGTTAGCGTCCCAATGAGCAAGGCTAATATCATTACACATATTGCAGATAGATCAATATTTAGCAATAGAGCTAAAATGGGAGCAACTATCACTAACGGCAATCCACTAATAAGCCAGTGCGATCCGACTTTCGCCAGAACTAGTAGTGGCAGCGGGTAGTGACTTAAGAGTAACTGTTCTAAGTAGCCGTCATCATGATCGCCTTGAAATAATCCTTCTAGAGCTAATAGTGTTGCCAACAAAGCAGAGACCCAAATAACTCCTGGACCGATCAGCGTTAATAGTGGAGGAACTGGTCCAATCCCCATGGGGAAGATAGATGTGACAATTATAAAAAATACTATTGGGTTCAGAACGCTACTTTTGCCGCGATATGCCACTTTTAGGTCACGTTTTAACTGTGCTGCTAAGGCACGACTGAGGCGATTAGCAGACATGTGCAACAGCCTCTACAGTCTTATAGCTCTCGCATGATGAGAGCTTATTGGAATTGGCTGATGACTAACAAAAATACTGATACCGCCTCGAGCGAGGTGAGATGAAATTAACTCTCCAACGAGGTCGAATCCTGAATGGTCAAGATTGCTGCAGGGCTCATCTAGGATCCAAAGCCGACCCCTTCGCATCAATAGGCGAGCTAGCGCAATTCTACGGCATTGACCGGCTGATAGTGTGGAGCAGCTATGATCGCGAAACTGGAAGAGTCCGACCCTATCAAGAATTTCTTCTATAGTCATAGAATCATCCATAGTGCTAAATTCTTGTTCAATCTTAAGATTTTCTATAGGTGTTAGCTGTGGTTTGATGCCATGCGCGTGCCCCACATAGACGAGATCTTCATTGTAAGACTGTCTGTCTTTGTGTATTGAAGCGCCATTCCATCGAATTTCACCTGATTCTGGAAATGTCAGGCCGCATATGATGCGTAACAATGTTGTCTTGCCGGACCCATTGATTCCTTCAATTTGTAGATTATCTCCAGGCTGCAGTTCGGCATCTATTGAAGAAAACAATTCACACTCTGCTTTAATACAACTAATATTGATTAGCTCTAACTTGCAGTCATCTCTACTAATCTCGTCGGGTAGAGTATTTTCCAAATCTCGCTGTTCTTTGCTATTCATCCTATTTATACGCATCATACTTAATTTCTTTAGCTGTTGAAATCTGAGTTGAGTGGCTCGCAATTGGTCCAAAAACAATATTACCTCAACTTAGGCTTTGAACCACTATACTACTTGAGAGACAATTAGACATACAAAGCATGTCTGCGTTGAATATTGGCAAACAATGATGCGGGAACTATCTCTCGGCACGTAAAGCGTATTCCATAATAATGAGCAAGAAATCACAATCGCCCAATTCTGTAAAAAAGCCTAGAAGAAGCAGAGGTCGTCGTGTAAACGAAGCTGCTTTGTCTCTTGTCCGTTCAGCCATAGCGCATTTACCAACACGGAGAGATCTTCTTGTTGAGTATTTACATTGCTTACAAGATGTCAGCGGCTGTTTGCATAGCAGCCAACTTGTTGCGTTAGCATCTGAATTAGATATATCAACAGCAGAGGTTTATGAGGTAGCAACTTTCTATCACCATTTTGATGTTATAGCGGATGGCGGGCAGGCCCCACCAGAAACAACAGTGCGAGTCTGCGATTCAATCACTTGTGAGATGTTCGGCGCGGAATTCCTTATTTCAAAGCTTCAGAAGTTAGAAACTAGTGAGGTTCGAATTCAGCGTGTTCCATGCGTCGGTAGATGCGATCAAGCGCCAGTCGCTGTAGTTGGCAAATATCCTATTGCGAGAGCGGATGCTAAGAAAGTTTTCGAATGCATAGAAGAAGGATGCATTAGTGTTGTCCCTAAAGAGCCGTGGATTCGCTTTGCAGAATATAGAGATAGTAATGGTTATGAGGTATTTCGCCGATGTAAAGATAAGTCCATCGATATAGAGTCGGTGCTGTCTCATCTTGAGGCTTCAGGGCTTAGGGGCCTTGGTGGCGCTGGATTCCCAGCAGGAAAAAAATGGAGAATACTGAGAAATCAGGAAAGTCCGCGTCTGATGGCAGTAAATATTGATGAAGGTGAGCCGGGGACATTTAAGGATCGCTATTATCTAGAGAGAGATCCACACAGATTCTTAGAAGGAGTACTGATTGCTGCCGAAATTGTAGGCATCGAGGCTTGCTATCTTTATGTTCGTGATGAGTATCCAGCAGTGTTAGAAATCCTACAGTACAGTATCGAGGAGTTGGAGCAGGCATATTCTGGAATTCTGCCAAGAATAGAGTTACGTCGTGGAGCAGGCGCCTACATCTGTGGTGAAGAGTCCGCAATGATTGAGTCAATCGAAGGGAAGCGTGGCATGCCTCGTTTGCGACCTCCATATGTAGCTGAGGTTGGTTTATTTGGTCGGCCAACCTTAGAACATAATTGCGAGACTTTGTATTGGGTGCGTGACATTATAGAGCGTGGGCCGGAGTGGTTTTCCAGTCATGGTTATAATGGTCGTAAGGGGTTGCGCTCTTTTTCGGTAAGTGGGCGAGTCAAGAAGCCAGGGGTGCATTTAGCGCCTGCTGGCATAACCCTTAATCAGTTAATTGATCAATACTGTGGCGGGATGATGGATGACCATGAGTTATATGCATATTTCCCGGGTGGTGCTTCAGGCGGAATTTTGCCTGCTACTTTAGCCGACATCCCTCTTGATTTTGATACTCTTGATGATCATGGATGCTTTATTGGATCAGCAGCAATTATTGTGCTTTCGACAGAGGACGACGTAGTGGTAGCAGCGCGTAATGCAATGCGCTTTTTTGCACAGGAGTCATGTGGACAGTGCACACCGTGTAGAGTTGGCTCAGATCGAGCTTGGAATCTAATGCAAGATAAGTCTTGGGATTCGGATCTATTGGAAGATCTCTGCGTTGTTATGGAGGATGCATCAATTTGCGGGCTTGGACAAGCTGCCCCAAATCCGCTTCGAAGTATTATGAGGCATTTTCCGGGAGAGGTGGGTATTAAGTGAATAATAGCCGTAAAACTGTTGCAGATCGCGTCCTATTCTCTTTGGATGGGGATATGCTTGAAGCACACGAGGGCGAGACTATCCTGCAGGCAGCAAAACGCTGTGGTTATGAGATACCTCATCTATGCTACTCTGACTCATTAAGAGCTGATGGAAATTGTCGTGCGTGTGTAGTTGAGATCGATGGAGAGCGGGTTCTAGCGCCATCATGCTGTAGGTTTCCTGAAAACGATATGAAAGTTCAGTCAGTCAGTATGCGTGCTAGAAAATCGCAGGCAATGGTGATTGAATTGTTAAGTGGAGAAGTTGGGGATGTAGAGTTTTCAAATAATTCTGAACTAGACTACTGGAAGAAACATTTAAGTGTCCAATCGTCTCGTTACGGTGACCGCCATAGACATGTCGAAGATAATTCCCATCCAGCGATCACCGTCAATATGTCAGCCTGCATTCAATGTACACGTTGTGTGCGGGCATGCAGAGAGGAGCAAGCCAACGATGTGATTGGATTTGCTAACCGTGGGGTGAAATCAGAAATCGTATTTGATCTTGGCGATCAAATGGGAGATAGTTCTTGCGTCGGATGTGGCGAGTGCGTGCAGGCATGCCCAACTGGGGCATTGATGCCGTCGGGGAAAGCCGGACTTGAAGAGATTGATAGAGTTGTAGACTCTGTCTGTCCGTATTGTGGCGTGGGATGTTTGCTCAGTTATCATGTTAAGGGTAATGAGATAAAATATGTGACTGGTCGTGACGGCCCTTCTAATAAGGGTCGTTTATGTATTAAGGGCCGATATGGCTTTGACTATGTTCGTCATGCTGAGCGGATTGACCGTCCCCTTATACGAAAAGATGGTATTCCTAAGGGTCTAAATGAATACTTCGATCCATCTGATTGGTCAAAAATGTTCCGAGAGGCGGATTGGGACGAGGCAATTGAGTTTGCAGTAAATGGTTTGCGGCAGATTAGAGATGAGCATGGCGGTAATGCGTTGGCTGGATTTGGTTCTGCAAAAGGTAGTAATGAAGAGGCATATCTTTTCCAAAAGTTAGTGCGGACGGGGTTTGGTACTAATAATGTTGACCATTGCACTCGCTTATGTCACGCATCCTCAGTCGCGGCTCTATTGGAAGGTATTGGCTCAGGAGCTGTCTCAAATCAGGTGTCGGATGTCGAAAACGCTGAAGTGATTATTGTTATTGGTGCCAATCCAGAAAGCAATCATCCAGTTGCAGCAACTTTCATGAAGAATGCTGCCCGATCAAATGCCAAGCTTATTGTCATTGATCCCCGTCGTACTGACCTGGCTAGGCATGCACATTGTTTTATACAGTTTAGGCCAGACACCGATGTTGCTCTGCTCAATGCCATCATCTATACGATAATAGAGGAAGGAATGGTCGACGAAGAGTATGTGTCGCAATATACGGAAGGCTTTGAGAGCATAAAAGAGAATATGGATGGCTATAGTCCAGAGGCGATGTCTCCTTTGTGTGGCGTTGATTCTGAAACAATTAGATACGTTGCGCGCTTATATGCAAAATCTAGACATTCAATGATTTTCTGGGGAATGGGTATTTCACAGCATGTCCATGGTACAGATAACGCTCGTGCTTTAATTACACTTGCACTGATGACTGGAAATCTTGGGCGACCGGGGACTGGTTTGCATCCACTTAGAGGGCAGAATAATGTGCAGGGAGCATCGGATGTAGGTTTAATACCGATGGTCTTTCCCGACTATCAGAGAGTCGATGATGATAGCGCCAGACAATGGTTTGAGGCTTATTGGAATACAATCCTGGATGATAATCCAGGATTAACAGTTGTTGAGATTATGAACGCCGCGTTGGTTGGGAAAGTTAGCGGAATGTATATCATGGGTGAAAATCCAGCTATGTCTGATCCTGACCTTAATCATTCTAGAAAGTGCTTATCATCGTTGAAACATCTAGTAGTACAGGACTTATTTCTAACCGAAACCGCAGCATATGCAGATGTTTTCTTGCCTGCATCTGCGTTCCCGGAGAAGACTGGAACGTTTTCAAACACTGATCGCAGAGTGCAAATGGGTCGGAAGGCAATAGATTGTCCCGAAGGGGTGCGACAAGATCTATGGATTATCCAAGATGTTGCTAATGGGTTGGGGTTAAATTGGTCCTACAAACATGTTAGTGATGTGTTTGAAGAGATGCGCGGTGCTATGCCAAGTATTTCTGGTATGAGCTGGAGCCGTATTGATGAACAACATAGCATCACGTATCCGTGTTTAGATGATGATGATAATGGGCAGAGTGTTGTATTCAAGGATGGCTTTCCTACGGCAAGTGGTCGCGGCCGATTTGTACCAGCCAAACTAATTTGGGCTGATGAGCGACCAGATAAGCAGTACCCTAACGTGTTAATGACTGGGAGACAGTTGGAGCATTGGCATACCGGGGCAATGACTCGTAGGGCATCTGTCTTAAATGCTATCGAGTCCAGGCCCGTTGTTTCACTGAATCCAGAGGATCTGACTTCCTTAGGGATTCATGAAGGTGACTTAGTACGTGTTGAATCGCGCCGTGGGGAACTAATAGCGCACGCGCGGGTCGATCCAGGTCTAAGAAGCAAAGAAATCTTTATGCCTTTTTGTTACGTGGAGGCTGCAGCTAATCTTTTGACAAATTCAGCTCTAGATCCAGTTGGAAAGATTCCGGAGTTTAAGTACTGCGCAGTACGACTTGCTGCGGTGTAAGTAGGAGAATTATATGGCGGAATTAATAGATGGACGGTCATGTGCCGAAGAGCTCAGAACGAGCGTATCGGACCATGTCAGTGACCTCAAAATCAATCATGCAATAACGCCCGGATTAGCAGTTGTCCTTGTTGGCGAGGATCCCGCAAGCCAGGTATATGTTCGAAACAAGAAAAAGCAGACCATTGAAACAGGAATGAAGTCCTATGACTACCACCTTGATGAAAATGTAGGTGAGCGCCAACTTCTAGATCTGATTGATGAGTTAAATTCGGACCCTCATGTTCATGGAATACTTGTGCAGCTACCACTGCCAGACTCTATTGACTCGCACGCTGTTATTAACGCCATCGATCCTATGAAAGATGTTGATGGCTTCCATCTTAGAAATGTTGGCTTACTGTCTACCGGAAATGCCAATCTGGTGCCGTGCACGCCACTTGGGTGTATGATGCTATTGAAAAGAACTTGTGAGAAATTGTCTGGCATGAATTCAGTTGTTGTTGGCCGGTCAAATATTGTAGGCAAGCCAATGGCAGCCTTGTTGTTGGCGGAAAATTGCACTGTAACTATTGGTCACTCACGGACAAAGAATCTCCCAGATGTTTGCCGAGAAGCCGATATTTTAGTTGCCGCTGTTGGTAGGGCTGAGATGATTACTGGTGAGTGGGTTAAGCCAGGTGCAGTAGTAATTGATGTTGGAATTAATCGGATAGATGGCAAGCATGGAAAGACTAGACTGGTTGGCGATGTTGAATTCGAGAGTGTAAGTATGGTTGCCAGTGCAATAACTCCAGTTCCAGGCGGTGTTGGTCCAATGACTATAGCATGTTTGCTGCGTAATACTGTTCAAGCTGCTTGCGCAATAAATAATCTACCATTTAATTTGTAGAAGAATTTAGGTTACCCAAGATGTTTGCGGTTATAGTAAATAGTCAAGTTAAAAAAACTATCGAAAACTTCTAGCTTGAATTATTTTCTCGTTCAGCATCTTGGTGTAGTCAAAGAGGTCACAAACTACTATTTGTACTGTTTGATTATGGCGTTGAATTATGCCTAGCGCCCCTAGCAGTTCTGCATTAATTATCGTTTCACGATTATTTTGAGCAACTTCTTTCCATATAATTAGATTAGCGCTTCCTGTTTCATCCTCAATTGTGATAAAGGTAACATTCTTAGCGCTAGATGGCCGCTGTCGGATGATTGTTAATCCCGCTACTCTAACTCGTGAGCCAGCAGTGTATTTGTAGAGATCAGCGCTAGTAACTATATTAAGTTCTCTTAGTTGTGTCCTTAATAAGGCCAGTGGGTGTGGGCCAAGCGTGAACCCCATATTTGCATAGTCGGTATATGTTTCCTCAGAGCTAGTGGGTCGGTGTAAAAGTGGAATTCCTTCGAAATGCTCTGGGAAAGGAAGGCTTAGTTTCGAGTATTTAGGCTTGGAGGCGTTCCAGATAGCCTGCCTACGATTACTTTTAATGATCATTTTTAACGCATCTGACGCCGCAAGAGCCTGTAGATCATTTTGACTTAGGTGTGCTCTTGCCGCTATATCATCTATGCTGGAGAACGATTTTTGAGAACGCACTTTTATCAGTTTTTCCATCTTGTTTTTATTCAGGCCTTTAATTAGTCGCAGGCCCAATCGAATCATATCTCCATGATTGCTTCTCTCAAGCGTACAGTCCCAACTACTAATAGTAACGTCTATTGGGTTTATAGTGATTCCATGTCGCTGTGCGTCCTGGATGAGTTGTGATATGGAATAGAAGCCCATTGGTTGACTATTAAGAACTGCGCAGGTAAAAATTGCAGTTTTATGACGCTTTAGCCATGCAGATACATAGACTATTGAGGCAAAGCTGGCAGCGTGAGATTCAGGAAATCCGTACTCTCCAAATGCAAGAATTTGATTGTAAGTTTGATATGCAAAACTTCTACCATAACCGCGTTTTTCTATTCCATTGATTAGCTTTTTTTTATATTTTTTTAACTCATTAATTCCTTTCCATGTAGATATAGAGCGACGAAGATCATCTGCTTCACCTGGTGTAAATCCGGCAGTTGCTACTGCAAGCCGAATTACTTGTTCTTGGAAAATAGGCACCCCAAGAGTACGCCCAAGTATTTGCTGTATGTCATTATTAGGATAGGTAATTAGTGCTTTGCTCTCTCTTCTTTTCAGATACGGATGCACCATTTTCCCCTGAATTGGACCAGGACGTACGATAGCAATTTCTATCACTAAGTCATAAAAGCACTGCGGGCGTAGTCGTGGAAGCATTGCCATCTGAGCTCGAGATTCTATTTGAAAAACACCAATCGTATCTGCCGCACTAATCATTTTATACACCGAGCCATCGTTTTGTGGCACAGTAGACATCGTAAGTGATTGGCCATGATGCTTCGCTATCATTTTGAAGCTTTTATGAATAGCAGTTAACATACCTAATCCCAGGCAATCAATTTTAAGCAGTCCCAGCGCTTCAAGATCATATTTGTCCCATTGAATAACTGTACGATTTATCATAGAGGCATTCTCAATTGGAACTAGCTCACATAGAGGTTTATGAGAAAGAACAAATCCACCAGAGTGTTGCGACAGATGTCGTGGGAAATCTATTAGATCAACTATGATGTTTAATGCATCACTTGCTATGGGTTCGTCTGTATCTACTCTATCCTCTTGTAGTTGTTCGATTGATACATCTTTTCCATCTAACCAAGATATATTCTTTGTTAGTTGATCTACTGTTTTTTGCTCCAATCCTAGCGCCTTACTAACATCTCTTATAGCGCTTTTAGGGCGGTATCTCACAACAGCAGATGTTAGTGCTGCATGATCCTTGCCATATTTTGCATATATGTATTGCACAACTTCTTCACGTCTTTCATGCTCAAAATCTATATCAATATCAGGTGGTTTATTTCTTTCACGCGAAAGAAAGCGCTCAAATAGCAGATTGATATGCGTAGGATCTACCTCGGTGATACCTAAGCAGTAACAGACAACGGAGTTAGCTGCAGATCCACGACCTTGACAGAGAATATTTTGCGATTTAGCAAATTGAACAATATCATATACGGTGAGAAAATAAGACTCATAGCTAAGATCTTTAATTAATTCGAGCTCGATATCTATTTGTGCTTGGATAGGCAAGGATGCACCATTGGGCCAGCGGTTATTCATTCCTTGAATAGTTAGTCGCCGCAGGTAAATGTCTTTATTCAAACTTTCTGGAGTAAATTCATCTGGATAAGAATAATCTAGTGCATCTAAAGTGAAACTGCATTGATCTGCAATATTTATTGTTTCGCTTAGCATTTCTATCGGATACAAATTTCGTAGTAAGTTGAGATTTCTTAAATGCCGCTCACTATTGCTATTTAATTGATGATGAGATTCATATATTGTCTTTTTAAGCCTAATAGCGGTCATTACATCTTGGACTTTTTGTCGATCGCGTATATGCATGCAAACGTTGCCAGTAGCGACTAAAGGTGCGTTGTCTATTTTGCTAATGCGTTTTAAGTAGGTTAAGTGATCAAGATCAAATCCATTAATAGATTGTTGTGTGGCAATCCATACTAGACCAGGGAATAAACTATTTAGCCATAAGAAGTTATGACGTAGATTGTTATATCGATCTTTTAAATCATTTTTATTCCCAAAATGTGCATTGCAACATATGATGAATAGGCAATTAGTCAGTGTCGAATTTTCTATGTTGTCTTTAGTAATTAAATATTTTCCCTTTGGGGCAGCACTACGAGTAAGCGTGATTAAGCGTGTTAGATTAGAGTAGCCCAAATTATTCTTTGCAAGAATTAGAATCTTCAGACCGCCAGAAAATAGAAACTCACTTCCGATTATTAAGTGCAGATTGCAATTCTTTGCGGCGATATGTGCTTTTACGATACCCGCGACACTACATTCATCGGTGATGGCTAACGCCCTGTATCCAAGTTTATGTGCTTGCTGTACTAATTCCTCCGGATGTGATGCCCCCCTAAGAAATGTGAAATTAGATATGCAGTGCAGTTCAGCGTAGTCAATCAATTTAAAAATTATCGTAAATACTGTAAATATATACAGTATATTACCGAACATTATCTTGATGTCAATTATTCTTTGAAATTTCTACATAACGAAAAAGTAATAATTAGCAGTTGATAATGACGAACAGGTGCGTAGGTCTTTGTTTCACCCAATGTTTGCAATAAGAGCAGGGTATTTAGGAATATCCCATCTTGGTATTAAGTAAATGACTTTTATGTAAATTAAATTAAAGCATTCAAGTGCCTTTGTATGTCAAAATCAGTCAATACCCTGGTAGAAAATAAATAAATACCGCCTGTATGTGAGGAAAACTGTATGTATGATGCCAATAAGAGCTACGATGACCCTCTCTTAGTGTATGAGTCACCAGAATTGGTTGTTAAGGATTTAGAGCCCGATTATCCTGTTTATTGTGTTCGTCCAGCAGCTATTCATAGAGTCGCTCGGAAGTTTTGCGATCATTTTCCAGGCGATGTTTTATACGCTGTTAAATGTAACCCAAGCAGGCATATGCTAAATGAGCTGTATAGGGCAGGGATCAGACATTTTGATACCGCTTCTTTATCTGAAATAGAATTAATATCAGAAATGTTTGACGATGGTTCTGCTTATTTTATGCATCCAATAAAAAGTAGAAGTGCGATAGAGCGTGCGTATTATGCGCATAAAGTTAACTACTTTGTCATTGATCATCCATCTGAGTTTGAGAAGATATCAGAGTTGATTCCGCCATCTAGTGATGTAACGCTAGTGGTGAGAGTCGCGGTTGACAATTCCGGGGCTACTTACGAACTATCTAGTAAATTTGGTGCAGATTTGGATCTAGCTACAACCTTAGTTCGTGAGGTGCTAGAAAAAGGCTTCAGATATGGAATAGCTTTCCATGTTGGTTCGCAGTGCCTGAGCGTCGAAGGCTATGAGACTGGTTTACGAATGACAGCTCAGATTCTTCAATCAGTTGGCCAATTGCCATCATGTATTGATATCGGAGGAGGATTCCCAGCCCAATATATTAATTCCTCCGGACCCGATCTAGAGATCTATATGGATGCAATTATTAGAGCTATCGAATCTTTGCAGTTACCAGCTAGCTGCCGTTTGTTTTGTGAGCCAGGCAGAGCATTATCAGCAGGTGGCGAATCATTGATCGTCCAGATTCAGCTCAGAAAGGATAATGCTCTTTATTTAAATGATGGCATGTACGGCAATATGATTGAAGAAAAGTATGGACTGCGATTACCAGTTAGGGTTATTCAGACCCGGAAATTTTCTAGTAGAGCGATTGCATTCACGGCGTATGGCCCGACATGTGATGCGCTCGATATCTATCCAGCAACGCTAAGCTTGCCAAGTGACATCGAGGAGGGTGACTGGATTGAGTTTGGTCAAATTGGCGCCTACGGAGGCGCGTGCCGAACAAACTTTAATGGATTTTACTCAGATGTATCGGTGATGGTAGAAAAAGAATTTAACGCTATGTAGAAAAATTATTAGGCAAAATTTATAACATAGGTATCTAATCAATATGAGGGTTGCTAATGAGTTTTGAAGTAAAAGTAGTAGAGGCTGGCGGGACAGATGCGCTACTCTGGAAGCAAGCGCGATTTGATGGCTTAGCACCGGACGAAGTTCGTTTGCGACACACTGCTATTGGCGTAAACTATATCGATGTCTATTTTCGAAGTGGCGTCTATCAGTCTCCCGTGATGCCGTTTACGCCTGGGTTGGAAGCTGCAGGCGTTGTAACTGCGGTGGGATCGGAGGTCGCTGATCTTGATGTTGGTGATAGAGTTGCATATGCGAGTCCACCACTTGGAGCATACTCAGAAGAGAGATCAATGCCAGCGGACCGACTAATTAGACTTCCGAATAGCATTGATGATCGTATTGCTGCTGCAGTTATGTTGAAAGGTATGACAGTGCAATACCTGCTTCGTACAACATTTCGAGTGGGGTCAGACACGACTTTACTAATACATGCAGCTGCAGGTGGCGTGGGCACAATAGCTTGCCAGTGGGCAAAGTACCTTGGCGCCACAGTTATTGGAACAGTAGGCTCTGAATCGAAGGCAGAGACTGCTATTTCGCACGGATGTGATTATCCTATTTTATATCGGGATGAAGACTTTGTTTCTCGAGTAGATGAAATTACAAGTGGTCGTGGTGTTGATGTTGTTTATGATTCTGTAGGGAAGCAGACATTTATGAAAAGTTTGGAGTGTCTTCGTCCGCTCGGTATGATGGTGCTATTTGGACAATCGTCCGGAGCAGTAGATCCAATCAGCCCAAGTGTATTGCAGGATAAAGGTTCTCTATTTCTTACTCGCCCTACACTGATGACATATACTGCCCATCGGAAAGATCTAGAAGCATGCGCTGGCGAGCTACTAGAATTAATTGCCAAGGATGTTGTTAAGCCGGACATCAGGCAAGAATTTCCGTTACGAGAAGCAGCAGCAGCACATATCGCTCTGGAGTCGAGGAGCACTCAGGGAGCAACACTGCTCATTCCTTAGTAGTGCTACGTAATTCTTAAGAACAATTATGAATCTAGTAGACGCAATAGATGCTTGTAGTCAGTTAAGAGATCTCACCACTGTTGAGATGGAGTCAGTTATGGGGTTGATAATGAAGGGTGAGGCGACTCCTGCACAGATAGGAGCATTTCTGGTCGTGCTCAAAATGAAAGGTGAAACAGTTGAGGAGCTGGTTGCCGCCGCTCGTGTAATGCGAGGCTTTGCGACTAGTGTAAAAGTGTCAAATGATAAAGTAATCGACTCTGTTGGTACAGGAGGGGATAGGGCAGGTATTTTCAATGTTTCAACGGCTGCAGCCCTAGTTGTTTCTGCGCATGGTGGCGTAGTAGCAAAGCACGGAAATCGAGCAGCGACCGGTAAATCAGGTAGCGCCGATGTACTTGAAGCCGCTGGTGTTAATATTGATCTTAAGGCTGAGCAGGCCGCCCACACTATAGAGCAAATCGGTATTGGGTTTTTGTTTGCTCCTGCCCATCATAGTGCGACTCGACATGCAATGCTCCCCCGTCGAGAGATCGGTGTACGTACAATATTCAATTTGTTAGGTCCCCTAACGAACCCGGCTGATGCAAAATATCAGCTTGTTGGCGTTTTTGATAAGAAATGGTTAGGCAAAATTTGTGAAGTATTCAGGCAGCTTGGCAGCATTCATACTTTAGTTGTTCATTCACGAGATGGTCTTGATGAGATTAGCATTGCAGCAGAGACAGACATCGTAGAGTTGCGAAACAATGTCATTACTAGCTACACAGTACGACCTCAGGATTTCGACATCGAGAAGGGCTCATTAGAGGAGTTGCAAGTAGATACTCCTCAAGAAAGTTTAGATATTATTTTGGAGGCTTTATCTGGAGTGCGCGGACCTGCTTATAACATGGTTGCAATCAATAGCGGTGCAGCACTTTATGCGGGAGATCGAACTAGATCACTGAGAGATGGGGTGGATGAAGCACGCAAGGTTCTAGATTCTGGTGCGGCGTTGGACAAGCTTTATGAGCTCGTTGCGCTTACGAACAAGTTGGGTGATTCGAGCTTTTGAAGCAGTTAGGAGCATACTGCCTCAATTGTATGGTTTGAAGTAATATTTGAGAAGCTATAAGTGCAGCCACCGGCCGCACAGTTTTCAGCAACGCCATCAACATTGAGAACTGATAACGTTCCAGAATTGACCGTTATGGTAATGGATTGATCGGATCCCTTTAACACAGAAATATCACCGGAGGGAGAAAAGGCGCAATCGCCAGATTGAACAGAAGTCGAGATAACGTAGCTTGTGTTTATATCTCCAGGAGTGCTGACTGTATCCATGAAAGTTACTTTGAAGTTGTGCGCTTTTACTATTGGACCAATAACGAAATAACGGTTTGGGTGGTCACCGGACAATTGAGCGGCGACACCATCAAATTCAACTATATTATCAATATGCCCCTTTTTTGCTAAAACACTTAGCTTCAGCATAGAGTAACCATTGACATTCTTAACGCCACCCGGAGTAACTGTGCCTTCTCCGGAGCTGATTATAGTTATATCAAAACAGCCGTGACTCACTGATAAGCTAGAATCAGAAGCTATAACATTTTTTGGTTTAGGAGTTTGTGCATAAATTGTGCCTACGTTTGTAGTTGCGGTACATCCACCACTATTCTTGGCTATAAATTTCCCTGTAAAGCCTGCTGTTAAGTAGAGCTCAGCTGCTTGATCAAGAGTCAGTCCTCTAAATTCTGGCACAGTAGTGATGGTGGCATGCCCGGTATCGGTCGTGGTGCCCGATTGATTGCATGCGCTAAGCGCAGCAAGACTAGCAGCTATAAGAACTAGCAGCATTTTAGGGTGAGGCATCTATTATTCCCATCAGTTTGATCATTCTCTTTGGTTATTTAAGAACGTCCACACTATTGGTCAAGAGGAGGCAGACATCGCCTCTAACTCTTTTTACTTATTACTGAGAACTAGATGTATAGGACAGATTATATCACAGCGCGGCCGACGTCGTTCGAGCCTGTTCGCTAATTAATCCATAGTCTGTGTGTATTCAGATAACGTTGTGGTAAAAGGTAAATCGTTCTAGAATGAAGACCCCTAAATAAACATACAAGGAGGTGATCCAATGTCTAGTGATATGTCATTACTCGTGGTGAGCGTTGGTGTTTTTTGGAGACTAGAGGATATCTCCTCCTAGTGGAATAACACATGCTCCAGTGACAATGTTCACTGCGATGACCAATCACGGCGCCCACGTAAGTGGGCGTCTTCTTTACGATGGGAGTTTGTTTCAGCGTTGCAAAATTAGGAGGCTAGTAAGCGCCTAACCGTGTGTTTGCAGTAAGTGTCTTATAATTTCGTCAGATTCACTGAGCCAGCAGTCTTTACCGTTGTCTGCTATATAGTAGAGTACAGGTACAGTGGCCCTCCCACAGTTAGCCACTAATCGTTTCTTGTACTGTTTTGAAGTTGAAATATTACGGTAGTCTATATGTATACCTAGCTCATCAATTATGTCTATGACAATTTCGCAATAATGGCATTTATTTCGGATATAAAGTTCTCGAATGTTTTTCAATGCTCCGCTCACCCTGATATTGTACTGTTCTTCGGTAGCAAAAGTGTTATTAATTGCGTATTAATGCAAAATCATATAGGCACAGAAGGTTGTTTATTATTGATCCTGATGAATCTATCAATTTACCAAAGGAGACTTACTCATATTGCCAGAGGATAAACTACTCAGTTTTGCGCAAAAACTTTTTCCAGTGTTACTGTTAGTTATTCCCGTTTCCTGGATTGCGATGGGTTATTGGTTTCTCGACAATACCAAAGTAGAGGTTAGTCAGGTATATATCGTCGTTTGGCTAATTACGGGTCTAATTCCATGGCTAATGGTCTGGTATATAGCAAGAATTATAGATAATTTTCAGTCATCGCTATATGGCGCTATTTTAAAATATAGTATCTTGGTTCGCCTCCTAGCAATTATTGCATTGGTAGTCGTTCCCGGAGTAATTTTTTTATTGGCAGTATTATTATTCATATGGAAGCGCTCCTTGATCTCCTAGTATCTGCAATTCTCTCACTGACATTATGGTATCGTCAGGCTTCTGTGTTTTGCTATCTGTAACATCTATCAATCAATGATGCAATAACACTGTTTATTGCATCAAGGTTAAGATGCCGCTATGGTGCAAATGAATATTGAGTCTTCCGCTAAGCGTCTCCGCCAAAGCGTTTGTGATTGGAGGTGAAATCTCCAATGCATTCGCAAAAACACCGAGCGCAATAATAAGTAAAATAATTTTTGTTGATTTTTCAAGTTTTAGCTCATGTGTAACAGTTTTCTTCATGATGATTCCTCGTAAATATTGTTTGTTGGGTTTCTCATGGTGCTCTCATTAAAGATAGGTCAAAATAAGTTCGCTTTTTTGGCGGCGAGATTCTAGTAATTATAGGAATATATACCAGACTAGGTGTTCTAGCCTGTATTTTTAAGGAGACAGTTAGCATCCTTTATATGCATGCTAATTGTTTCGATGTATGTCTGGATGATAGGGTACGGTTAGAAATAAGTCGCTTCAAATATTAGGTGGGGGTGATTAAGCGAATGCGATAATCTAAGGGTTTTACGTGCTTGAAAATACTAAGACAAAATAATTACGCTGTAGTGTTCACACCTTCTTTTTTGGGATAGTTCTCTGATTTAGGTCTTCGATTAGAGTGCCGCAGTAATGCACCACCTCTTCTTTAGTTCCTTGCCGATATCCAGTGACTTCAGATACTGTATTTGCGACAACGTATCGGTAGCAGTTACCAGTTGCCGAGAGGCTGGGGAGCTCGGCTTTCTCAATCTTGACTACGACGTATTCTAGATGTGCGAATTGCTCACGGTCTAGCTCGATATCAGGCACCGTTTTTTTTATGATTGGCTTAGTTTCTGGCATTCGGCTGTCCGGTGCGGTAGTTGATGGCATGTCTCAGGTTTTGTGGCGCTTGGGGTGACACGGAACGTCGCCAGCCATCCGCGAGAGCTTTGTTTCTCATCAAAAGCGTGGTTGGAAAGACATAATTTGTAGTGATTTTAATAGTTTGTAGTGGAAATTGCACGCATTTCCTAACTATTTGCACATTTAGGGAGCCTAATAGCTCGATTCTAGAGCTTTGATTCGCCCACGATAGGCATATGCCTTGCATCGAACCCCAGCAAAATAACGGTTTACAGTAGGAATTCAAATTCTAAAAGTAGTCAGGCTCGCTCTATCGATTTTCGTCTGATTGGCGTAAATCAGAAACTTTACCAATGGGGCTCATATTATTGTAGACATAAATCCTTAACGAGGGTAGGTTGTGTGACACACGTCTAATTATAGAAACCGCAATATATGTCAAGTTTGACGAGGAGGATCAAATGGATAATCGCAGCAGCCTTAGGCAACGCTACATGCAGCCGATCAATAGACGGAAGTTTCTTAAGCAGCTAGGCCTAGCCGGGGTAAGTTTGGCGGCAGTGCCGGGTATGCAGTTTGCCCGCGCGGCCGATAAGCCAACTTACTTCACTTGGGGTGGGTATAACGATGATAATTTTTTTGGCGCTGGGGAGGTTGTTACTTCGGGTCCATTTGCGGATAAGTATGGTGGCCCACCAAACTATGCAATTTTCGGCGATGCAGAAGAAGGCCTAACTAAGATGAAGGCAGGATTTGTCGTAGATGCAGTCCACCCGTGCAGTACCGATGTTATTCGTTGGAGAGAGACTGGTTTGTTCCAAGCATGGGATAATGACCAATTGTTGCATCTAAATGATATTTTCCCACAGTTGAGTAAAATGCATGGCGCTCAGGATTACCGTGGCCAGTGGTTTTTACCAATCGAGTGGGGTGCAACGTCCATTACTTATCGAACTGACTTAGTTGATATTCAGCCAGAAGATGAATCATGGGAAATGCTTTTCGATCCGAGATATAAAGGTAAGATAGCGGTGATTGATAGTGCGGCTGATACATGGTATTGCATGGCGATCTTGGCGGGCGTTGATCTAATGCAGCCAATGTCTGATGCAGATATTGAAAAAACTAACATATTGATGAAGAAGTTAAGGCCGCAAGTTAGAATGTTTACGAACGACATGACATCACTTGGGCAGGCCCTAGCTTCAGGTGAGGTTGTCATGGCTATCAGTTGGAACGAAACTCCCGTTGGGTTATGGTGGGAAGGTCATCCAGTGAGATTTGCAAGCCCCAAAGAGGGCACAATGACTTGGTTTTGTGGGCTGATGTTGCATAAGGATGCGCCGAATTATAGTGGCGCACATGACATTGCTAATTCTCTTACATCTCCTGTAACTGGGCAATATCTAATGGAAAACTGGGGTTATGGACACGCAAATCAGAAAGCATTCTCGATTACTGATCCAGATACTCTTGCAATTCTTGGCCTAGATGCCGATCCCGTAGCCTATATGGAGTCAGGAGTATTTGGAATACCACAGTCCGACGAGGTAGAGACAAGGATTAATCGTGATTTTGAAGCTATTAAGACTGGCTTCTGACATATCGATCTGCGATATCAATATATCATAAGCCTTAGGAGCGGCGGAGTTAGTATGATAACTAACTCCGCCGCCCACTACTTATTAGGCCAGCAGATAATCTTGATTTAGCTCTGGCGTCATACCCTCGATGGCATGCCATACATGCCGCAAATTGATTGTGCGCCTAGCTCAGTAAGTAACAAATACTGCGTGTAAACTATTCGTTATATGAATATTTATCATAAGACTACTCAAAAGCTTCGGAGGAAGTTGCAGCGAAGCGAAAGTCTAAAGGGATACTTGCTTCTGTCGCCAACGATACTCGTGATGGCTGGCATTATGCTGATTCCATTTATTGGGATGATTATTTTGAGCTTATGGACACAAATAGGTTATGCAAAATTTGATACTACTCTGACTTTAAATAACTTCATTGTCGTATTTACAAATGAGATGTATAGGGTCCTTTTTAGTCGCTCATTAGTCGTTTCAGCAATGACTACTTTTCTTACAGTCCTATTGGCATATCCTATGGCGTATTTTGTTGCGTTTCACGTACAACGTAGGAAATTATTGTGGATCATTCTGATGACATTACCGTTTTGGACAAGTTATTTGTTGCGTGTTTTTGCTTGGAAAGTAATTCTTGGATATAACGGAGTTATCAATTCAGGCCTGTTGTGGTTGGGAATCATTAACGAGCCTATTACGCTGCTTCTATATAACCCAAGCGCTGTTATAATCACTCTAACGCATGCTTGGGCTGCGTTCGCGATTCTGCCAATTTATGTGTCACTTGAAAAAATTGATCGCTCACTGCTAGAGGCGGCTACTGATCTAGGGGATAGTCCTCTTGCGCGCTTTTTTCGTATAACACTTCCACTGTCTTTACCTGGTGTTGTCGCGGCCACCGTGCTAATTTTTATACCTACTGTTGGAGATTATGTAACACCTTCGCTAGTCGGAGGCTCCGATGGATACATGATTGCCAATGCGATACAGTTCCAGTTTGGTCGGGGGAGTAATTGGCCTCTAGGTGCTGCACTATCACTATCATCGATGGCTGTAGTGACCGTCATTACAATAGTATATTTTCTAGTTTCTAAGACCCTTACTCAGAATATCCGCTGAGACTCGACGAATAAAATAGCTTATGAAAAATACTAGCCGGTCATTGCTTGTTTATGCATTCATATATCTGGGTTTTCTCTACATTCCAGTGCTATTCTTACCGTTATTCTCATTTAATAATTCGATGTACTTCTCATTTCCATTGAGCGGGTTTACGTTTGAGTGGTATCGGGAGATGTTTAGAAACGAAGCAATGCATCAGTCACTATTTAATAGCATTCGCGTAGGAGGTTTCGTGGCTCTGTTTAGTACCATCCTCGGGATATTTGGTGCCAAGGCGATAACACGTTATCGTATGAGAGGGAAAAAACCAGTGCTAGCTATCATTATGCTACCTTTAGTTATTCCAGAAATTATTGTAGCTGTAGCGCTGTTAATATTTATTTTGCAAGCTGGCGGCTCGTTATCGTTGTTATCAGTCGCATTGGGGCATGTGTTGCTTTGTGTGCCATTCTCAATTGCTGTACTTATTTCTAGATTTGAAGGTTTTGACCAATCAATGGAAGAAGCTTCAGCAGATCTTGGGGAAAATTCATGGTGGACATTTTGGCGAGTGACCTTCCCTGTTGTTTTGCCTGGTATCGTTGCAAGTTTATTGTTGTGTTTTACGATTTCGTTTGATGAATTCATTGTCGCGTATTTCTTGAGCGGCACAGAGCCTACCTTGCCTGTTTATATGTGGAACCAGCTACGTTTTCCAAAACTTTTGCCGGGTGTCTTGGCTCTTGGTGCTTGTATTTTGCTGGCTTCTTTTATTGTTATTGCATTTGCTGAGTGGATTCGGCAGAGGAATAACAATATGGCCTTACGGCAATCATTAGCATCTATGACCTCAAAAATCCGGTAAATATTCTTAGATCAATTGCCATGGATCATATCAAAATATTATCGGTTTCAAAGTGCTTTGGCGAAGTAATAGCGGTTAATGATGTTTCTATAAACATCAAGAAGGGCGAATTTTTCTCGTTGCTGGGACCCTCAGGTTGCGGAAAGACCACGCTACTAAGATTGCTAGCTGGGTTCGAAATGCCAGACAAGGGAGAGATCATAATTGATGGGATAGAAATGAACGGGGTGCCACCGCACCAAAGACCGACGAATATGGTGTTTCAGAGTTACGCTATCTTTCCTCATTTAGATGTTACAGCAAACGTCGCATACGGCCTTCGCAAAAGCGGACTCTCAAAAGCGCAGATTACGCAACGAGTAACAGAGGCGCTTGAGTTGGTCAAGTTATCAGGCTACGAGGCGAGAAAATCTAATGAGCTTTCTGGGGGGCAACGACAACGTGTAGCATTAGCGAGAGCGCTGATCATGAGGCCTAAGGTACTACTGCTTGACGAACCGTTGGGCGCTCTTGATAAGAAGCTTCGTGAGGAGATGCAGATTGAACTCCGAACATTGCAAGAGCAGATTGGAATAACTTTTGTATTTGTGACTCACGATCAGGAGGAAGCTCTAACGATGTCGGATCGAATGGCTGTTATGGGTGATGGAATCATCCAGCAGGTCGGGACACCTCGAGAGATTTACGAGCAACCAGTGTCTCGGACAGTCGCGACCTTCATCGGTAATATAAACTTGCTTGAAGGTATTGTGCTAAGTCGTAGTAGTGCAGCACTGAGCGTAGAGCTACCTATATTTGGGAAAGTCGAAATAAGAAATTCTGGACCTGGAAGAGCAGTAGGAGAAACAGTCTCATGTGTAATACGACCCGAAAATTTATCTATTGGAGCTAGCCCAACTGATTCTAGTATCGGTGTGATTTTGCAGCGTTCTGCCTATTTCGGAAAATCCACTTATTTTATCGTTCGCGCCGAAGATAGTTCGATTGAGATAACAGTGTCTATGCAAAATTCCCGCGTTGCACCTCAAGCAGGGAGTCATCTATGGATAAGCTGGGATAGTTCAGATCTAGTAATACTGGACGAGTAGGAGATAGTGTTGCAGACTGAATCACAGTTTGTGATTAATGCATATGCCGCAGGGGAAGTTACATGGAGAATAAATTAAAGACGCGAAGCAAGAGGCGCAACCCAAGTGGTTAGCACACGACCAGCAAGGCGCCGAACTCGCACTCGAAATGCTCGAACATTAGTCACCTCCGTAGTTACGCCGGGTCAGCATGGCGGACAGTATAGGCCTCTCGCAGCGTCTGATCTTAGTCGCTTGCATAACGCCGCACTTACTATGCTTTCGGAGATCGGGATGGCTAACCCAATTCCTATTCTTGAACAACGTGCCCTTGAGTCCGGATGCAACATTAATGAGTATGGACGATTATGTTTTCCACGATCGTTAGTCGAAGATATTATCGCCTCATCACCTAAGGAGTTGGTTTATTACGGTAGAAATCCACAGCACGATGTTGAGTATAAAGGTACGCGAGTACACTTCGGCGCTTCTGGTGAAGCGGTTCGAATACTCGATCATGAGACCGGCAAATACCGACCATCAACACTTAAAGATGTTTATGATTGCGGGCGAATTATAGATAAATTGGAACATATACATGATTATTCGCGATGGGTGGTTCCAACCGATATTAGTGATCAATTAGAGGCTGATATCAACACAGCCTATGCAAGCTTTGCTGCAACTGAGAAGAGCGTTGCCCTGAGTTTTGATAGCGCAAATAATGTTGATCCAGTATTAATAATGGCGCAGCTAATAGCGGGTAGCGAGAAGGCATTTCGAGATCGCCCTTTCTGCAACGGTGGAGGTTGTTGTGTTGTATCGCCACTAACGTACGCAACTGAGAATAGCGAAGTGTGTATAGCATCAACTCGTTTCGGCTCACCTGTTTGGATAGTCGTTGCGCCACAAGCCGGAGCTACAGCACCGGCTGCATTGGCTGGTGCATTAGCACAGGCAATCGCAGAAGCTCTTGCCGGTATTCTGCTCATTCAGCTTGTGGTTCCAGGCTATCCCGTTACATTGGGATCTTGGCCTTTTGTGTCGGATCTTCGCACCGGTGCATTTTCTGGAGGTGGAGGTGAGGAGGGTCTTTTGAATGCAGCAGCAGCCCAAATTGCAAACTTCTATGGCTTACCATGCAGTGTAAGCGCTGGAATGACTGACTCAAAAATTCCAGATAACCAAGCTGGTTTTGAAAAGGGGATAAATGTCACATTAGCAGCTTTAGCTGGTGCAAATTCTATTGGCGAATGTGCTGGCATGGTGGCAAGTTTAATGGGCTGCTCTTTCGAATCCTTAGTTGTTGATAATGATATGATTGGATATATCCAAAGAGTTTTACGTGGAATTGAAGTAACAGATGATACATTATCCCTCGACGTGATCCGCAAGGTGGTGTTATCCGGACCGGGCCATTTTCTTTCGGAAAAACAAACACTCGAGGTGATGGAAACAGAGTATCTCTATCCAACCATAGCAGATCGATCCTCAATTGAAGATTGGGAGGTTGATGGAGCTAAGGATATTCGAACAAATGCGCGAGACCGAGTAGCAGATATATTATCGAGTCATTATCCTAAATATCTCGGTGAGATGTTAGATAGCGCGCTCAGGGATCGTTTTACAATCCGTCTTGATCCAGCTGACATGGGGGTTGGCAGCTAATTATGATTGAAGCAAATTTAACAGACAATCGGCTTTTGGCGTCCTGGACATATCAAAGTAGCGAATTGCTCAAAATTGAGCATGAGAGTCTATTTCATAGACACTGGCTTCTTGTTGGTCATATTTCGCAATTTCGTAATCCTGGTGATTATCAAACAATGGATGTTGGTGGTGAGCGATCGATAGTGATTCGTGGACAGTCAGGTGAACTGAGGGCATTTCATAATGTTTGTATACATAGAGGTTCCCGCATTGTTGAATCATCGTCCGGAAATTGTTCGGGAGCTATAGTTTGTCCTTTCCATGGATGGACCTACCATCTCGACGGCCGACTAAAGAGCGTGCCTCGGAAGGCAGAGTTTGCTAATTTAGATATTGATACTGAATCGCTATCGTCAATTGAGTGCGAGATATGGTGTGGTTTTGTTTTTATTCGATTTAAGTCGGTCGGTCATAGTCTTGCTGAAGAGCTAGCGCCTGTATATGATTTGGTGCAGCCCTACAAGCTGACAGAGGTACAACCTCTAGGACCAGCTTCAAGATCCATAATTGAGGCTAATTGGAAAACATTTCATGATGTAGATAATGAGGGCTACCACGTACCAGCTGCACATCCTAGCTTGCAGGAGCTCTATGGTCGTGATTACTGCGATGACTTTATAGGTGATATTCCGCTATCCACTGGTACGGTGGATGATTATACAGCGAGACAATGGAGTGTTTATCATTACAAGAAAATATTGCCCGAATATAGTTATCTACCTCATGAAAATCGTCGACTGTGGATGTATATTAGCCTGTTTCCCAATCTAGTTATGTTCTTCTACCCAGAAAAGGTTGGTTTTTACGCAAGCCTACCCTTGGCAGTAGATCGTACGTTAATAATCGAGCAAGAATATGGTTTATTGGATACTAGTCGAGCTACTCAGGCAGTAAGATACCTGAGCAGGAGAATAGATACACTTACCGGCGAGGAAGACAAGAAGCTTGTTGATTGGATGCGGGAAGCTGTGTTGACGAGTGTTTACCCACGGAGTTCATATGGTCGGTTAGAGTCGGGTGTAATACAGTTCCATAACCGACTTCGCGCTGCTATACCCTTGATGCGCGCTGAGACTAATCCCCCCAATTATATGTTCCGAGAGGCGGAACAAAGCTTAAATAGCGGACCTCCTAAATAGAGGCGCTGTATTGTTCCAGCAGGCATGAAGGATAACTAATCTCCATTTATTCAAATACCATTAATATTCTTTGGTCAAAATATGAACAACAGAGACCCACGTTACGACATTCTATTTGATAAGGTTAACATTGGGCCGGTAAAAACAAGAAATCGTTTTTATCAGGTGCCTCACTGTAATGGCATGGGACACCTTATGCCCAATAGCGTTTCCGCTATGAGAGCCATGAAGGCAGAAGGTGGGTGGGGCGTTGTGGCTACTGAGGAATGTGACATCCATCCAAGCAGTGACGTATTGCCATATCGAGAAGCAAGGCTGTGGGATCAAGACGACCAAAAGCGTCTTGAGATAATGGTAGATGCGGTACATGAGCATAACTCTTTAGCAGCAGTAGAGCTCGTCCATAATGGCCATGCGGTATCCAATCGATATAGCCGATTGCCAGTCATGGGCGTGTCTGATTTACCAGTAGCAAGCTATGATCCAGTTCAAGCTTATGCGGTAACAAGACGTGATATAACAGCAATCCGTAGATGGCATCGTAAAGCTGCGCTTCGAGCTAAAGATGCTGGTTTCGATATCATATATGTATATGCAGGTCACGATCTCACTTTAGCCCAGCATTTTATCAGTCGTCGGTGGAACCAGCGATGTGATGAATATGGCGGGTCACTAGAGAATCGGGTGCGTCTGACGCGGGAACTCCTAACAGACACAATAGAAGCCGTAGGCGATCGGTGCGCTGTTGCATTCCGTTTTGCGGTGGACGAGTTGATTGGTGAGGAGGGTATCTGCTGCATGTCAGAGGGCCGAGATATTGTCGAAATGCTTGCAGAATTGCCCGACCTGTGGGACGTCAATGTCAGTGATTGGGCAAACGATTCTGTTACGGCGCGTTTTTCTGATGAGGGTAATCAGGAACCATATATCGCATTTGTGAAGCAGATTACGTCGAAGCCTGTTGTTGGTGTAGGCCGTTTTACGTCGCCAGATCTTATGGTGGCACAGATTCAGCGAGGAGTGCTTGATCTTATAGGTGCGGCGAGACCTTCAATTGCTGATCCCTTTCTACCCAAGAAAATTGAGGAGGGTAGATTGGACGATATTCGTGAATGCATCGGATGCAATATATGTGTCTCAGGCGACTGGACACAGTCGCCGATACGATGTACACAGAATCCAACAATGGGTGAAGAATGGAGAAGTGGTTGGCATCCAGAATACATGAATCCAAGAGGGTCATCGGCAAGCGTTCTCATTGTTGGTGCGGGGCCTGCTGGTCTCGAGGCAGCAGTTTCTTTAGGTAGGCGTGGTTATCAGGTCACCATCGCAGATGGTGGTGACGGCGGGGGTCGAGTTACTAAAGAAGCTACACTTCCTGGGCTCTCGAGCTGGAGGAGGGTTACAGATTATCGATTTGGCCAAATTGATAAGCTAGCAAATGTGTCGTTTTATCCTGGGAGCATAATGCAGGTCAAAGACATTAAAGAATTTTCCGCAGAGCATGTTGTGATTGCTACCGGTTCACTGTGGCGATGTGATGGTATTGGTAGGGCTACTTGGCGATCTGTTCTGGAGAAAGGTAAATTAGATAATGTATTCACACCAGATGATGTTCTCGCAGGAGTTGAGAGTATTAGTAGTCCGGTCGTTATCTATGACGATGATCACTACTATATGGGTGGAGTAATCGCTCAATTGCTTTGTTCCCGTGGCCTCAACGTTACAGTAATTACCCCAGGACCTGAAGTTTCTCATTGGACTCAGAACACAATGGAGCAACATCGGATTGAAGCAAGCTTACGACAACATCAGGTGTCGTTAGTATGCAAAAAAACACTGGTTGCTTTTGAAAATGATGAAGTAATTACAAGCTGCAATAGTACGGGCGCTAAATACTCATATAGTGCTAGCTCGTTAGTTTTAGTTACAGCACGCCTGCCACTAGATGATCTCTATTTTGATCTCGCAGGAGAGTCAGAAGAATTATTGACGTCTTTACCCTTTACAATTAGTCGTATCGGAGACTGTTTGGCTCCATCCACGATAGCTGCGGCTGTTTATGACGGCCACAGATATGCAAGACAGCTTGATGAGAAAGTTGATCCCGACAAGCCATCATTTCGACGAGAACAAGCAATGATATATAGCGGATAGCAATATGACGCAAACAGAGAAAATTTTAGCTATGGATAGCCGTGTAATTCATCCATGGGAAGGATTTGGGAAATCAGTTAATCAGCGCACGATTATATCTCATGGAGATGGTATATATGTATACGATAACGATGGAAATAAATTGCTAGATGGTCCAGGCGGTATGTGGTGTAACAATGTAGGTCATGGACAAAAACGAATTGTAGATGCTATGACAAAACAAGCAGCTGTATTGTCATATGTGAGTCCATGGAGCCATCCGACGGAGGTTTCTGCTCAGTTAGCAACTAAGTTGGCAGAAATGGCGCCTGGGGATCTCAATCGCGTGCACTACACTACCGGAGGTTCGACAGCAGTAGATTCTGCACTGCGGTTCGTCATGTTCTACAACAATGTTCGAGGGCAGTATGATAAGAAGCATATACTTTCTCGGCATGATGCATATCATGGAAGTACATATCTTTCGGCGTCTGTTTCTGGCAAGTCTCGAGATAAGAATTGGTTAGACTTTGAGAGCGAGCTCGTACATTTTCTCACATCTCCAAACCCTTATCGAATGCCAAAAAACATGGATGAAAAAGATTTCGTAAATCATCTACTCCGAGAACTAGAAGAGACGATCTTGGATATAGGTCCAAACAAAGTGGCAGCATTTATTGCAGAGCCGATACTTGCTTCAGGTGGTGTTATTGTGCCACCTGCCGGCTATCATATGGGGTGCCTACAAATTTGCAGGCAATACGACGTTTTGTATATATCTGACGAGGTTGTGACCGGATTTGGCCGACTCGGGCATTGGTTTGCATCGGAAGAAGTGTTTGGAATTGTGCCAGATATTATTACTACAGCTAAAGGTATCACATCGAGTTATGCGCCATTAGGTGCCGTACTGATCTCGGATCGCCTAATCAATGAGGTTGATTCCTTATCAACTAATACGTCTATTTTTGCCAATGGATTCACATATTCTGGCCATCCAGTTGCTTGCGCAGCAGCATTAGCCAACATTGAAATTATTCAGGAAGAGAATTTGCTTGAGAATGCTCGCAACGTTGGTTGCTATATGCAGGAGAAGTTAAAGAGTTTAATTGATCTTCCGATAGTTGGAGATATCAGAGGTCTTGGCCTCATGGGTTGCGTAGAGTGTGTAGCAAGTAAAGATACACGCGAGCCTCTAGAGGCGGACTATAAAATTGGAGCACGTATTGATGCGCATTGCCAATCTCTTGGTTTATTAGTCCGGCCTCTTATTAACATGTGTGTATTGTCTCCAGCACTTCTAATCAGTGAATCTGAGGTAGACGATATGATTGCTATCCTCCGTCTTGGGATAGAGAGAGCCACCGCGGATCTTTGTGCTAAACAGTTGACTCCATCTAAATAAGGGATATAGGGTCAGAAGTGGGGCTATTGCTGCTAGCGAACTCTACACATTGATTCCAATCGCTCAAGGTTTCTTCACGAATTCGTCTGAGATGCACCTCGGGAATCAATGGATCCGTCCCTACAAGAAACTCTGGAATAAGGTGGGCAAATGCCAGTATTAGATGACAGAACATTAATTTTACTCGACGCTGGGCGCGATGAATTGCTGGATGTGGGTGAGCTAATGGTGTTGCAGAGAAGAGAAGGCCACCAACATACCGGGCTACTTTAAGTCTTTTGGAGCTGTAAGATTGATGAACTGGTGATAGATCAATATTTTCGTGGTTGCAGGAAGTTCCCGTGTACGAAGTAAGACGCTTAATAAAACTGTTTGGGTTTGATTGTAGCTCTTCCTGAAAAAGAACTAGAGGTGTTGAATTAAAGTAGCGCTGCGCAAGGCTGATAATTTGCATATAATGAAGGTTGTCCTTGCCCCATAGAACAGGCGAGCTGCTGGTCAAATCCATGAATTGTTCGAAGGGAAGGCTCCCACCATTTTTTAAGTATCGACGATAGTGAGAAGCGATCCATTGATCATGTCGACGAAGAACTAATATGACTTTTCCATGGGGCGCGTAACTCGCGCATTCACGAAGTCGGGATTCTATCCGGCGACCAGCTTCTCTTGACACTAAATATCTATTTTCTGGACTCCTGGCAATTATTTTAGATAACGAATGAAAGCGTGTTCGTTGTATATACTTGACCCCTTTCAGCGTAGGGAAGAGGCGGTATTGTAGGTATGTAGATGCGGCTCTCCCAAGTCCAACATGGAAGAATATTTCAGTGTTGTTAGATATTGGCGGCATAAAAGTTAGCCATCCGATCCATAATCCTATGGGCGCTCCTCCCGCGCTATGCCAGCTAAGTGATTAATCAGATCAATCAATTCGTCATGACCGCCAGCTAAAGATACTTTTGTTCGATATTTTCCATCAACAATAATGGTAGGAACTCCGTCGGTCTGATATTCTCGTGTGAGTTTGCGCGCTCTCTCAACTCCGGTGTTGACGGTGAATCCGTTGAAGTACTGATTAAGAAATTGCGCTCGATCAACACCGTAGTTCGCTGCCCAGGTCGCTACTTCCTCTTCAGTGACGAACGGCTTTTGCTCCTTATGTATAGCATCAAAGTATTCGCCGTGTAGCTCATTTAAGACGCCTAACGCTTCAAATGTATAAAATACCCTTGCATCTAATTCCCAAGATTTGGTAAGTATTGCTGGAATTCTTACGTATTCAACATAATCAGGAGGGTTTTTAAGCCATCTATTTAAGTGCGGCTCCAGTCGATAGCAATGGGGGCAGTGATACCAAAATAGTTCCACGACTTCAATTTTTTCTCCGGTTTGCACATTATGCGCTTTATCTAGCCGAACATAATGCACGTCTTCTATAAACTCTTGCGCGTTTACTGGCGCTAGCAATGGCGCGAGGAGAAAGAAAGTCATCAATATTGGTTTAACCATAATAGTGCTCCTTCAGCTAGAGTTACATATTCAGTAGATCATGTTCGGACTAGGTTGATCCAATCATAGAAAAGACGAGCATCAGAAGCAGTAGCTGACATCCAATTATTATCAAAACAGCCGCAGCTATTGGAATTTGCATTGCCTGCCTTAGTACTGACGACATAACCGCGAGCGTCCAAATCGAGATAGCCGCGATCGCTAGAAGTGGTGGTGTTAGAGCCATGCCTTGCGCTTCCACTGGAATTAACCTCGCGTGCCAGGCTGACAGCGGAATTGTCAGTAGTTGCAGCACTGTCACTGCTCCATAGATTCCTGTCATGGTTTGGGTCCATCGTTCGCGAAGTCCCCGAAGTCGTAATGCCATCCATATTACGATGGCGAATACGAGGATTTGAGATGCACCAAGAAATAAGGCGCTTGAAAGACGTTCGTCAGGCGACGCATTAAGAGCGCCTGTTACAATAGCAGTTGCACCTGTCACTAATAAAAGAGTGTCTGACCTCGGCACATTTGTTACTGGTTGTCTAAACAGGCAGAGGTCGAGAAACAGTCGGAAATAACTAGTCATTAGGGTTAGTAACCAAAAAAGTGTCCAATATCAACATACGTTAGCATTGAATGATAGCATCTTGTGCAGTTACATCAATCAATATTGCGATAATCTTATTTATTTTGGCTGGCCTCAGGGGTTTGCCGCCATAATTACTCAAGTAGATGTAGATAATGATGGAGGAATTGAATGATTCAGACGCAGGGGGAGCTAGAGCAAATCTGTGAGCATGTTATTACAATGCCATGGGTAGCAGTAGACACTGAATTTGAAAGGGTTAGCACATATTATCCAAGGCTTTGTTTAGTACAAGTTGGAACTCCCCAATTGACTGTATGCATTGATCCCACTGCTGACATAGATTTTTCTGTATTTGGAGATGTCTTGTCAAACTGCAGTGTTCTAAAGATTTTCCATGCAGCGCGGCAGGATCTCGAGGTTCTTGGTATTGTATTGTCCCAAAAAGTTAGCCACATATTTGATACTCAGATCGCTGCGCAATTCTGTGGGTACGGAGATCAGGTAGCGTACGGAGCGCTAGTTAAAAAGCTATGCGGTATAACCTTAGGAAAGGCCTATACTCGAACTCAGTGGTGTCGACGCCCACTAAGCGATAATGAAATCAAATACGCGTTGGACGACGCACGCTACCTTGGACCCCTCTACTATCAACTCAGGGAACGATTAGAGTTGCTTGGTCGTGAGGAGTGGGTCTATGAGGATTGTCAGGAGTTAGCAAAAAGAAATATTGTAGAGGTTAGCGCTGAGGCTGCTATTAGCAAGTTGTGTTCACGAGCATCAAGATTGAGTCCTACAGCGCAGAGTATTATAGCGAACCTCGCTATTTGGCGAGAGTCAGAGGCGCAGCGGCTTGATAAGCCTAGGGAGTGGATAATTAGCGCTGTGGACCTATTGCAGATTGCAGTGGAGCAGCCGCGTGATCTAGCTGGGCTATGCGCAATTGACGGTATTTCAAAACGGCGTTCGCAAAAATGGAGAGAACCAATACTGAAGGCAATTGAGAGTGGTTTACAATTAGAGCATCATCAGACATTTGCGGAAGCTAAAGACTCCCTGACAGCGGGATATAAGAAGAGAGAGTCAATACTGTGGAGTTGCCTGAAAGAGTGTAGCATAGCGTATGATATGTCTATTGGAGCCATTGGCACTCGCGAAGATATTAGAAAATTGTCACAGGGGATGACCAACACGCGATTATTAGAGGGTTGGCGTAGAAGGTTGGTGGGCACAACGTTACAAGCGCTCTCAGAGAGACATGGAGCGAAATTTAAGCCATAACATATTGTAAAAGAAAGACATCTCCAGGTTTATTGGACTAGCAAAGTGTATGAAATAAAAAGTCTTTTTCTTCCGTTTAATACCAGCCGACCAACTACTGGCGTGGTTGGTTCTTCATGTCTCATAGCATCTGAGCATAACTCCTATATCGAAGGAGCTTATTACCACCAAACTATGCCCCTTATTGCTGGAGAAGGGATTACATTGCCAGGTGATTATCTGCTGTATTTCGAGCAAGAGGCCCTGAGAGAGTGTGAACTATCAGAGTCCTTTTTTAGGGCGTTAGTCTCAAGGTTTGAGCTTCCTTTTAAGGCAACTAGCTCCTCCTCAACTAGTGGATATGCTGATTGGCGAGACATGACGAGTTTTAGTCCAAACAATATTGGTGAATATGCGCGAATATTTGATCTAAGTCTTATTGAGCGGTCTGTTGACGATCACGCCTCCCATTGGAGAGCGGTAGCCGAAAATCTTATTCTTGACAGTGGTAGGCCAGTAATGGTTGTCGGATCGCAGGTTCCTAACAGTATTGGCAAAAGAGTGGTGATCGCATGGAACGGTAGTGTCGAATCAGTTAGAGCGTTGATAGCGTCAAGACCATTTTTGGAGAAATGCGAAGAGCTAGTTATCTTGCAAGTAGAGGGTGGTATGGTGCCCGGTCCAAATGCCATGGAAATCGCAAAAAGCTTAGAAATGTTGGGCATAAACGGCAAGGTAGAGTCAATAGATTCATCTGGTCTAAGTGTTGGTAGATCAGTGCTCACATTTGCTGAAGAGTATGGCTGCGATTTATTGATCAAGGGTGCTTTTACACAGAGTCGGTTACGACAGATGCTTTTTGGAGGGCCAACCACTCAAATACTTGAAGAGGCTCCGATGCCCGTACTTTTTTGTAATTGAGCTCTTATGTTATCGTTAATCTTTGCCGACTTTTTGATTGATGTTACGATCTAGGTAACGTCAGCATTAGAAAACTGCAAGCTAGTTTATTATTAGTTACTATTATTGAGGTGCAACTATGGTAAAACCTGTACGTGTATCAGTCACTGGGGCCGCGGGACAAATCAGTTATAGCTTATTGTTTCGGATAGCTGCTGGTGACATGCTTGGCCAAGATCAACCGATTATTCTCCAACTTCTTGAAATACCTGAGGCCATGGGCGTGCTAGATGGAGTCGTCAAAGAATTGCAAGATTGCTCATTCCCGTTGCTATCTGAGATCGTCAGTGGTTCTGACGCAGAGATTATTTTTGGAGACACTGAAATCGCGCTACTGGTCGGTGCAAAACCTAGAAGTCTTGGAATGGAGCGCAGCGACCTTCTTACTGCAAATGCAACAATATTTTCCCGGCAGGGTAGAGCTCTTAATGCCAGCGCTGATCGCGATGTTAGAGTGCTGGTGGTAGGTAATCCGGCTAATACTAATGCTCTAATTGCAGCGATGAATGCTCCTGATTTGCCCCGAGAAAATTTCACTGCGATGATGAGGCTTGACCACAACCGTGCTGTTCATCAGTTAGCAGCACAGACTGGAGCATCTACTTCAGCGATTGAGAAAGTTACGGTATGGGGCAATCATTCAGCTACGCAATACCCGGATTTGTCCAACGCATTAATAGGCAAAACGCCGGCTGTCGATCTTGTCGATGATGACTGGATTAAAACAAGTTTTATCCCTACAGTTCAGCAAAGAGGTGTAGCAATACAAGAGGCTAGAGGCTCATCAAGCGCAGCATCCGCAGCATCCGCAGCAATTGATCACATTCGAACTTGGGTTGAGGGGACGCCAGAAGAGAACTGGACTAGCATGGCCATTGCAACAACAGGCAGCTACGGTATAGATGAAGGCCTAATTGCTTCGTTCCCCGTGAAATGCAGAGGGGGATCATATGGAATTGTCGAGGATTTGCCACTCGACGAATTTAGCAAGGAGAAGATATCTATTTCGATATCGGAACTTAAGTCAGAGCGAGACGCTGTTAGGCATCTCTTTTCATAATCAATGCTCTAGCTGGTTTAAATCTTAAGGGCGTTTTTGTGGGCCTATGATCGGAGTCGGAGTATCTATTTGCGATTAATGCTGCTTGGAGCACGCTGGGCAATTGGGATCCTTGGGCAATGTTATATTTTCCCACTCCATTGTCAGGCCATCCAGCGCGAGTATACGTCCATTTAAGCCCTCTCCCGCCTTAAGCAAGACGTTCACAACCTCAAGTGCTTGCATAGTCCCGATTACGCCTACAATCGGCGCGATCACCCCTTCCATGGCACATGTCGCAGCTTCTATACCGGTGTCAGGATATAGACATTGATAGCAGGGACTAGATTCTATAGTCGGTAGGAATGTCGACACTAAACCCTCCCATCTGATAGCGGCACCAGAAATTAGGGGAGTGTCTGTAGCGATACTGGCGCGATTTAGAGCAAATCTGGAGGTGAAATTATCTGTACAGTCAACCAATACATCGGCCAGTGTAGTTTGCTCTAGGAGTTCAGAGTCATCAAGCTCATAATCGAATGCAGTGACATTCACGTTCGGGTTGAGGGAAATTAGAGTTTGGCGTGCAGAAATAGCTTTCAGTTCGCCGATGTCTGCATGTGTATGAACTATTTGACGTTGGAGGTTTGATACATCAACATGATCGTAGTCTGTCAATACGAGATTTCCGACTCCTGCTGCTGCTAGATACATTGCAACGGGAGAGCCAAGCCCCCCCATTCCGACGATAAGTACCCGAGACATCAATAAGCGTTGCTGACCTTCCTCGCCAACCTGTTGTAGTTTGATTTGACGGCTGTATCTGTCTTTTTCCTCTTGGTTCATGATGCCTCGTATCGTGCCTGTATTAGAATCCGTTGGTATTCCTGAATTACCCATCGTTTTTCGAAAGGATACACTAATTTATAAGTATTTTATTCGTAGTAACTATTCAGATTTTGAATGATACACTGTAAGGCATAGCTAGGTGCTTAACTGAATGGAGGGTCTATGTATGGATTTTACAGAAAATGGTGAGGAAATAAAGAAGGTCTCCTTTATTGGATTAGGTGTAATGGGTTATCCAATGGCGGGGCATCTCGCAAGTAAAGGATACAGTGTAACGGTTTACAACCGCACCGAGACGCGAATGAAGCAGTGGCTTGAAGAGCATACTGGCAAGGGCGCCTCTACACCTCGAAAGGCTGCAGAAGGCGCGCAAGTTGTATGCGCATGTGTCGGTAATGATGATGATCTGAGAGAAATAACTATGAGCGAGGAAGGTGCTTTTTCAGGCCTTGCGCCAGGGGCTATATTTATCGATCATACAACTGCTTCCGCACACATAGCACGTCAGTTGAATGACATTTGTGATTCGAAGGGCGCATCATTCTTGGACGCTCCGGTATCAGGAGGTCAAGCTGGCGCTGAAAACGGCATTCTGACTGTGATGGTTGGGGGCGACCAGAAAATATTTGAGAAAGCTTCACCGATTATCAATAGTTATGCCCGTAAGAGCGAGTGGATGGGCTCGGCGGGCAATGGCCAATTAACAAAAATGGTGAATCAAATTTGTATTGCTGGTTTATTACAAGGGCTTTCGGAGGGAATCAATTTTGCCAAAAATGCCGACCTTAATGTTCAAACTGTTCTAGATGTTATTTCAAAGGGTGCAGCGCAGTCATGGCAGATGGAAAATAGAGGCATAACTATGCATCAAGATGAATTTGAATTTGGTTTCGCAGTCGATTGGATGAGAAAAGACTTAAGAATATGCCTGGACGAAGCACAAAGAAATGGAAGTCTATTGCCCATTAGTGCGCTTGTAGACCAATTCTATGGGAAAATTCAAGCCCTAGGAGGGGGGAGGTGGGATACCTCTAGTTTGATTCGTCTGCTGCACAAAGAAAACAATTAGCGATCGAGTATTTGGAATTACCCTGATGTATTCTGCCACAAACCCCGGAGATTCAGCACGCTATGCCGAGAAAATCGTCCAAGACTAAAAAAGCAGATACTGCAAAAGCAATATTACCAACAGTTGGAGCTAGATTAGAAACAGTACCGCTCTCTCGTTTTACAGAAAAAGCATATCTCAACTATTCAATGTATGTAGTATTAGATAGAGCATTGCCTAGTCTCTCAGATGGCCTTAAACCCGTGCAGCGTAGGATCATCTACGCTATGTCGGAACTCAATCTTAGCGCTAAGGCAAAGCCAAAAAAATCAGCTAGGACAATAGGCGATGTGATTGGGAAGTTTCATCCTCATGGGGAGACCGCGTGTTACGAGGCTATGGTGCTGATGGCGCAATCATTTAGTTTTCGTTACCCATTAATTGATGGGCAGGGTAATTGGGGATCACAAGATGATCCTAAATCGTTTGCAGCAATGCGTTATACCGAAGCGCGATTATCTCGCTTTTGTGATGCACTGCTATCCGAGCTTGATCAAGGCACAGTTGATTGGATTGCTAACTTTGATGGCACGTTGCAAGAGCCTCGCTTTTTGCCGGCTCGATTACCTACTGCTCTGCTGAATGGGGCATCTGGTATCGCAGTAGGGATGGCAACAGACATGGTGCCACACAATCTAAGAGAGGTTGTTAGTGCTTGCGTACGCCTATTGGAAAATCCACGGACTGGCTTATCCGGATTGTGTAGTCATATTAAGGGGCCTGATTTTCCTACCGAGGCGGAAATAATTACGACAGCTGATGAGATCAGAGACATATATGCCACTGGTTCTGGATCAATCAGGCAAAGAGCGATTTGGGAAAGAGAGGACGACAAAATTGTCATCACTGCTTTACCTTATCAAGTTTCGGGTGAACGGATTATCGAGCAATTAGCAGCTCAGATGACGGCGAAGAAACTTTCAATGGTAATTGATGTGCGCGACGAGTCAGACCACACAAACCCAACGAGACTTGTAGTTGAACCGCGATCAAGTCGAGTAGATTTTAGCGCCTTGATGGACCATCTTTTTGCAACCACTCATCTTGAGCATAGTCATCGTGTCAATATGAATATTATTGGCCTAGACGGTCGGCCGAAGTTGCATAATCTAAAGGAGATGCTTGTTGGTTGGTTAGAGTTTAGGCAGGTTACCGTTCGCAAGCGTCTTAAATTTCGTCAAGATCAGTTGCAGTCGCGACTTCATATTCTAGATGGACTCTTAAAGGTATTTGCTAATCTAGAAAATGTTATTAAGGTCATTCGAAAAGAAGAAAATCCGAGAGGGGCCTTAATGAAAAAATATCGATTAACTAAGGCTCAAACTAATGCAATTCTTGAGTTAAAACTTCGGCAATTAGGCAAATTAGAGGAGCAACAGTTAAAGGATGAGCGTAAAACACTCTCTGGCGAATTGTTGCAGCTCAATAAGACTCTGAAGTCTCAACAGCTGTTGAAGGGTTTAATCAGAGATGAGCTTATTGCGGATGCCGAAGAGTTTGGTGATAACAGAAGATCTCCGATAGTTGAGAGAGCTCCCGCGAAGGCATTTAGTGAGTCAGATTTAGTTAGCTCTGAGCCAGTAACAGTTGTTTTGTCGCAGATGGGTTGGATTCGCGGTGCACGCAGTCATGACATCGATCCTAAGAAGCTTAGCTATCGATCAGGAGACGGATATCTTCACGATGCCATTGGTCGAACCAATGATATTTTGCTCTGTATTGACTCAGGTGGTCGGACCTATGGAGTTGCAGCTCACACTCTTCCATCTGCTCGCAGTCAAGGTGAACCGATCAGCAGGCAATTGAAACCGCCAGCGGGTGCAGCATTTTGCGGAGTGATGATTGGGCGGGAGGATGCCCTCTATCTGCTGGCAACTGACTCAGGCTATGGCTTTATCACGTCGATTGGAGACATGAGCACTCGAAATAAATCTGGCAAAGCTATTTTAAAGGTGAGCGGTGCCAATGTTATACCGCCCGTACGAGCGAAGCTTGACAAGGATGTATTAGTTGTTTCTGTGACCTCTACTGGTCGACTGCTTGCGTTTCACGTTAGTGAGTTACCACAAATGACAAGAGGGAAAGGCGTTAAATTGTTAAATATTTCTTCTAAAAAATATACGGCTGGGGAGGAGAAGTTAGTCGGTGTAGCCATTGTAGGTAAAAACGATGAACTTCGTATCTATGCCGGTCGTCAACATATGCGGCTGAGCGCGTTAGACTGTTCTCACTATGTCGGTAGTCGTGCTCAGAGAGGGAAAGCGTTGCCAAGGGGTTACAAGAAGCCAGATAGGATTGAGTCGGGCCCAAGGAAGTAACCCTACGCATTATTTATATACAATAATACAGAGAGCCTGAATACAAATTCTAAAATGGGATATTTAGGTGGGGATCAAATTTAAGTAACTGTTGTCTAAATTCATGCTGAATCTTTGTCAGACCCTTTGATGTATCAGCTTCAAATCTAAAAGTGATTGTTGGTGTTGTGTTGGACGCTCTAACTAGACCGAATCCATCCCCATAATCAACACGCAGTCCATCGATAGTGGTGATATGGCCACTTGGAAAAGTTGCTGATTCAACTAGACCCCGGATGAGCATGTGATGATCTCTGTCGGGTATTTCTAGCTTGATTTCTGGAGTATTCACGGTATTCGGTAACATATTAAAGACTTCAGCAGGCGGCCCATTATGACGAGAAATTAGCTCACATAGGCGAACGCCAGCATATAGGGCATCATCAAAACCATACCATCGGTCGTTGAAGAAGATATGACCACTCATTTCACCTGCAAGTATTGCATCTGATTCTCTCAGTTTTGCTTTTATGAATGAATGTCCTGTCTTAGACATTGTTGCCTTTCCTCCGGCAGCTAGAATTGCCTCTGGGAGCAATCGTGTACACTTCACGTCGTATATGATCTCAGCCCCGGGATTATTAATTAATATATCATTTGCAAATAATAGTAATTGACGATCGGGCCAGATAATTTCTCCCGTCGGTGACATCACGCCTAAGCGATCACCATCTCCATCAAACGCGAGCCCGATATCCATGTCTTTGCCTATCATTGCTTGGCTTAAATCTTTGAGGTTTTCTGGCTGACTTGGGTCAGCATGATGATTCGGGAATTGCCCATCCACATCTGAGAAGAGTTCTGTGACTTCGCATCCTAATTTGCGATACAAGAGTGGTGCGACGGTGCCAGCAACTCCATTACCAGAATCAATTACGATACTTAGTGATCTATTCAGATGTATATCTGAGACAATACGTTCTATATAATTATTTGTGACACACTCATGATGAAGAGAACCGGGATTAGGGCTATCAGTTCTCCGATTAAGGGTTTCTTTCAGCATTTGGATTTCGTGGCCAACAAGAGTCTTCCCACCGATAACAATTTTTAAGCCATTATATTCAGGTGGATTGTGACTTCCGGTTACAGCTACAGCAGAATTAATGCCAAGATGGTGTGTTGCGAAGTATATGATGGGAGTAGGAACCATTCCAATTAGGATAACGTCGCATCCTGTTGTTTGAATGCCATTTGCCAGCGCGCGAGAAAGTGATGGCCCCGATGACCTCCCATCCCAGCCAACGATGACCGCCTTATCACCCGCACTTTTAGCACAATTACCTATACCCCAGCCTATCAGTTCTACAATAGTCTCAGTTAAGGTGCGATCAACAACACCCCGTATATCGTAAGCTTTAAAGATTTCAGAAGGTATTTCCATAGCCAAATCATATTGCCATAGACTAGAGAGCAAACTGAAACCACACAGAACTCTAGCTAGTTCCCCGTATGACCAAAGCCTCCAATATTACGCGCAGTAGTCTCGAAATCAGTAACAATTTCAAATTCTACGAGCTCAATAGGTATGAATACTAATTGCGCGATTCTATCACCAGGTGAGATAGTGTAAGGTGACCGGCCGCGGTTCCAGCACGAGATCTTCACTTCCCCTTGGTAGTCGCTGTCAATAAGTCCAACGAGATTGCCCAAGACAATGCCGTGTTTGTGCCCAAGCCCAGAACGTGGGAGAAGCACAGCAGCCAGCGATGGGTCAGCAATATATACTGCCAATCCGGAAGGAATTAGCATGCAGTCACCAGGCTTCAGTGTTTCTGGTTGATCAATGCATGCTCTAAGATCAACTCCTGCAGAACCTTCTGTTGCATAAGACGGATGGCCAAAAGACCCATCTAGTCGCTCGTCAAGTATCTTGAGTTGAATTTTCCGCATGATATCGACAGGAGATTTCATGAATTAAAGCTCGTGCGAGTTCAGTCTTAGATGCTCGGCCCAAATGTGTTTTTCCGTTACAATCAATAATTACTAATGAGTTTTCGTCGTTTCCAAACGGGCTAAAATCATCTGTGATCTCGTTGGCTATCATTAGGTTGAGTTTTTTCCTTTTGAGCTTCTTCTGTGCTTCTACTAAAGTATTTGAGGTTTCCACAGCGAAACCCACAGTAAACGGAGGCGCAGCTCGATTGGCCACATTTTCTAAGATATCTGGGTTTCGGACGAGGTTGATCTTCAACGAGCTACTATTTTTTTTAATCTTACTTTGTTGATACGTTTCCGGTCGATAATCAGCTACTGCCGCGACACCAATAAATATTTGATCGGGACCAACACAGTTCTCAACGGCTGCCAACATCTCCAGCGCTGTTGTGACATGTTGCACCTTTATTTCTTTAGGCGGTGTAATCGTTGTTGGGCCGCTTATTAGATTAACAGTCGCTCCTTCGTCATGGGCGGCTTTAGCGATAGCATAACCCATTTTCCCCGAGCTGTGATTAGTGAGACCACGCACTGGATCGAGCGCTTCCCATGTCGGGCCCGCAGTTACAACAACAGTTACGCCACTTAAGATCCGTGAATCTGGTTTTCCTTCAAGGGATGAGATAATCTCATCCGGCTCAGCCATCCGTCCGAGCCCTATTTCTCCGCAAGCATGGTAGCCATTTCCGGGGCCTATTATTTTAATACCTCTATCAGCGAGTCTAGTAATGTTTTGCTGAGTTGCTTGATTTTCCCACATAACTGTATTCATAGAGGGAGCTAGCCAGATAGGAGATTTACATGCTAGGCAGATAGTAGTTAACAGATCATCTGCTAGCCCAATTGACAATTTTGCGATGAAATCAGCTGTCGCAGGCGCGATAACGATGGAATCTGCCCATCTCGCTAATTCAATATGACTCATCGCTGATTCCGCATGCTCATCTAATAGTTGATGATGTACAGGGTTCATGCTTACAGCTTGGAGAGTCAGTGGCGATATAAAGTGGAGTGCTGCCGAAGTCATAGCAACCCGTACTAATGAGTCCTTATCAACCAAGCGCCGCACTAGCTCGGCACTTTTATACGCGGCGATGCCGCCAGTGACTCCTACAAGAATATTTCGATCAGTTATACTCGGCATAGGCCACAGTTTAATCAATGATGTCGGGTTGTGGAACCGAATATAGCGCCAGGCGCTAGTATATATTCTTGCTTGCCAGTTCTTCGGCTGTTCAAAAAAGGGACATCTTTCGAGCTCTTAAGCTACTTCTGCAGTATTTCCCAAGAATTTTGCTTCCATTGAGACGGATATTCTGCTATATATCGCGCCTCTATTTCGAACAAAAGAGCGTGAAGCAAAGATGTCGAGAGAGTGTCAAATTACGGGCAAACGTGCCATTTCTGGGAACAATGTGTCCCATGCAAATAATCGAAACAAAAGAACGTTCAAGCCAAATTTGCACGTCCGAAAATTTTGGGTTGAGAGCGAGAACAGATGGGTTCGCCTTCGGATATCTCGCAAGGGTCTTCGGATAATCGATAAGAAGGGCATCGATATCGTTTTAGCCGAGATAAGAAGCAGAGGCGTAAAGGTCTAGGGCAGTCAGGAGGCATCACAGATGCGTGACAAGATAAAATTAGTTTCCAGTGCTGGTACAGGACATTATTACACGACTACTAAGAATAAGCGTACGACTCCAGATAAGATGGAAATTAAGAAATATGACCCTGTAGTGCGTAAACATGTCTTTTACAAAGAGGCAAAAATAAAGTGACTTGCATGAAGTTGTAGATGCACGTATCTAATATAGTTACGTTTAACAAGTCCGTTTATCTATCGATTAAGCGATATCCGCGCAGCTGAATTGAGAAGTTGCGCAAGGCTTCAATACCCGAGTTTTCTGCGTTATTACACCACTCTTCAAGCTGCTGGACTAGTCCTTCACTATTTATAGTTGATCGGTTCCAAATGTCCTGAAGCTTTCGTTTCGCTGCATACGATGTTGCTAAGCGGGGAGATAGTTCTAGTGCTGTATGAAGATGTCGTTTTGCGGTGGCGCTCAGTCCACGACTCTCTTGCTGAACTAGTTTGATTGCATTATTTAATACTGCACGTTGTTTGTTTCTTCGTATAGTTCCTCGCTGTGCTTCTTCTCTACAAACGGTTTGTAAAACTTCCTTGGTAAATCGAGATGTAATGTCGAATCGACCAACTAGAACTGCCCGGAGAGTTTCTATATCGCAGCGTGAACGACTTCCGCGTTGTACTAGCGATGGCTTCGTTTTATGAACGGCGGCAAGTCGCAATGTTTTAAGAATTTGAATATATACCCAGCCAATGTCAATCTCAAAACGACGCGCGGAAAATTTTGCTGAGGAAGCAAATGCGTGGTGATTATTATGGAGCTCTTCGCCTCCTATCAATATGCCGATTGGAGTCAAGTTATGACTAGCATCAGGTAGCTCGTAATTGCGGTAACCTGTCCAATGTGCAAGTCCATTTATCACTCCTGCCGCCCAAAATGGTATCCATATCATTTGCACAATCCAGATTGCGAGCCCAGCGGTCAGGCCAAAAAATATGATATTAAGAGATAACATAACTACGATACCAAGACCACGAAAACTTGTATACAAATTACGCTCAATCCAGTCATCAGGCACACCTGAGCCATAGTCACGAAGAGTTTGGTGATTTCTCGATTCGCGCTGGTAGAGAAAAAGGCCACCGAACAGCACATTTAGAATTCCCACAACTTGAGGGCTGTGGGGGTCATCCTCGGTTTCTACTCGGGCATGATGTTTACGATGAACGGCAACCCATTCACGCGTAACAATGCCCGTTGTTAGCCATAGCCAGAAACGGAAAATGTGGCTTGCGATCGGATGCAGCGATAAAGCTCGGTGGGCCTGGTGTCGATGGAGAAAAACAGTAACCGAAATAATAGTAATATGTGTGAGTGATAGAACGATAATTAAATATACCCACCACGCTAAAGAGTCTAGCAATGGGATTTGCATCATATATTCCATGGGATCGATATCAAATCGTTCTTGACTAGTTGTTACCGTGCTCGATAAGTTATACGGCCTTTGGTTAAATCGTATGGGGTCAATTGAACGGTAACGCGATCCCCACGTAATATGCGTATGTAGTTCTTCCGCATCTTCCCAGAAATGTGTGCTGTGACGACATGCCCATTATCCAGCTCAACGCGGAATTGAGTATTTGGAAGATTTTCTAGCACAGTACCTTCCATTTCGATATGCTCTTCTTTTGCCACTTATTAAAAGTCCTTTGTATAAACCTAGGTCTAATTGTATCGGAGACAAGAGCTTTCATCTACAGGCCCGGTTATTGACGGAATAATGAATTTCATTAAGATGTTGCAGGATTGCACTAAATTGTAGGTAGGTTTCTAGCCGATGGTATTATATAAATAACTCTCTAAACTAGCTGATATGGCAATATCTGAGCATACCTGTGCTCGGGTAAGGGCACATTACAGCTCTCATGCTTCACCGGAAAAAGGCGGCTAATTTATGATTAATCTCTATTATTGGACAACGCCTAATGGGCATAAAATTACCATGTTTCTGGAGGAAGCTGGGCTCGACTATAAGATCATTCCAGTGAATATAGGCCGAGGAGAACAGTTTGAAGCAGAGTTCTTGAAAATTTCTCCCAATAATCGGATTCCAGCGATAGTTGACACAGCGCCTGCAGAAGGGCATGAATCTATTTCGGTATTCGAATCTGGAGCAATACTAATGTATCTCGGACTCAAACACAGAATTATGATTGGTGAAACCCATGCAGAGCAGGTCAAAGTTATTCAGTGGCTTATGTGGCAAATGGCAAATCTAGGCCCAATGCTCGGCCAGAATCATCATTTCGTTACGTATACCGAAGAAAAGATACCGTACGCGATAAATCGCTATGTAGGCGAGACGTCAAGACTCTATGCGATATTAGATCGACAATTGAGGGATCGTGAATTCATTACCGAAGATTATTCTATAGCAGATATTGCCTGTTATCCGTGGATTGTTCCTCACGAAAGACAAAAACAAGACATCGACCAGTTTCCTAGCCTGAAATCATGGTTTGAAAGAATCCAGGCTAGACCTTCAACTGCTAGAGCATATGAAAAGGGTAAAACTGTTAATAGCCAGACCACGATGTCTGAGGAAGCTAGAAGATTCCTATTTGGTCAAAGTGACAAGGTCGTGCGTGGATGAAACAAACCAGAATAGATGAGGCTCTATTATGTGATAGGGAGCGCTAGATTTCAGGAGGACTACAGAGATATATTGCGAGTTCATATCTGTCAAAGCGCCATGATTATTCTAGAATCTTTTCAATCATCCTTTCGTAGACTATCGAAAGTTTGGCGAGTTCAGCCACACTAACGCATTCATTTATCTTATGAATTGATCTATTCACTGGGCCGAGTTCAACTACCTGTGCTCCTGCTTCGGCAAAAAATCTACCATCGGAGGTGCCGCCATCTGTTGTAATGTTTGCTGATGAATTCGTTACAGATTTAATGGCTTCTATGGTCGATTGAATAAGTTCACCGTTAGCAGTTAAATATGGGGAGCTTGCTGTGTGCCATTTTATTGAAAAGTTTTCTACCGTACCTTCGCAGATTTTATTCATCATAGTTCGCAAATATTCAATTGGTGATGACGGAGAAAAGCGCAAATTAAAAAGTATCTCAACACTGGCAGGAATAACATTTGTCGCTCCAGTTCCACCTGCTATATTTGAAACCTGGAATGTTGTTGCTGGGAAGTTCCCATCTCCGTTATCCCACTCAAATTGCGCTAATTTGTCAAGTAGACGCCCGCACTCATGTATAGGGTTAAGTGCCAAATGAGGGTACGCAACATGTCCTTGAATTCCATAGACTGTTAGTACGCCACTTACTGATCCACGCCTTCCGTTCTTAATGGTGTCGCCAACGGTTTGAGTGCTAGTGGGTTCACCGACTACACAAAATGTTTTGCTTGCAGTCTCATGCTGCAGTTGTTTGAGTGCGTAAGCAGTTCCGTCTACTGCTCTGCCCTCTTCATCACTTGTGATAAGAATGCCAAGTGAGCCTCGATGATCTGGATAGGCGGCGAGAAATCGTTCGCAGGAGGTTATTATTGCAGCAAGACTGCCCTTCATATCAGCACTTCCACGGCCATATAACATGCCATCTATCACCGTTGCGGAAAATGGGGGATACTTCCAGTTTTCAATAGCGCCCGCCGGCACCACATCGGTGTGACCAGCAAATATCAATAATGGTTCGGTATTGCCATGCTTGGCCCATAAATTGCTGACATTGTTGTAACTAAGGTCGCTACAGACGAATCCGGCATTTGTGAGACGTTCAGCAATAAGTTTTTGGCATCCATTGTCGTCTGGTGTAATAGATTCACGTACTAATAGTTTACGTGCAAGGTCTAGAGTAGACTTTTCAATCGAATCTTGTGATTTCATGTTTTTGCTGCTTGATCTTATCGATATCGTTAAGGCTATACTGCAAATAGAATTTTTCTACTGCAGGCGCTGATTTGCTTATCTTAAGGCGTATAGACTCCATTATTATTAAGCGTTCTTAACGCGCGCTTTAGGTTATGATTATCGAAACTGTATAACGCTCATTATCGATGACAAGCATGCCTGAGATCAATATAATAGAAAAGTCTGTTGTGCAACAAGCTAGAGAAATACTGTTGTTGAAGACTGATACTGGCCGCACTCAAGAGTGGATAGAAGGCTTGCGTCAAGCTATTCCTGATCTCGAGGTCCGTATATGGCCTAATATAGGCATAGGATCTGAAATTAAGTACGCTTTGCTGTGGGATCCTCCTGAAGACTTATACAATGAGTTATCAGAGGTTGAAGTAATATTTTCGATGGGAGCAGGCATAGACCATCTTCTATGCAATCCAATATTCCTTCGGAATCGGCATGTTGTTCGTATGATTGAGCCAAATTTGACTTCAGGAATGGTTGAATACGTTCTTTATCATGTGCTTCGCGTCCATCGCCAAATGGATACATATCGGCTTCAGGCAGAATGTCATGAATGGGCAGTATTGCCTCAAACTCTGGCTTGCAACCATAGTATTGGGGTGATGGGTCTGGGTGTATTGGGAAGCGCTGTCGCTAGGACCCTCAGTTACTTAGGTTACAGTGTTCGAGGTTGGAGTCGTTCAAATAAATCAATTGCCGGTGTTGCTAGTTATAGCGGTGTTGAGAATCTACATAAGTTCTTGTCGGCGGTCGGTATATTAATCGTTCTGTTGCCGCTAAATCGTAATACACACGCAATCGTTGATAGTGAGTTACTAGATCAACTCTTAGAGGGCGCCTATATTATCAATGTGGGCCGAGGTTCATTAGTCGTAGAAAATGATCTTCTAGCTGCTATAGGCAGTGGTCAGGTTTCTGGGGCGGCGCTTGATGTTTTCGATGTAGAGCCTCTGCCACGAACACATCCGTATTGGAGCGAACCTAGGATTACGATTACACCTCATATGGCAAGCCTGACAAATCCTGTCAGTGGTAGTGCTGCTGTTGCAAAGAATATTAGATGTTATCGCAAAGGCTGTCGTATGGATGGCGTTGTGGATATGGGCGATTATCTCACGTTCAAGGAAAGCTAGTTGCTGGCGTAACGGAATTGGGGGGGTCGGTTGAACGACATTTCCTACTTAGGAATTCTCAACTGCGACACTATTTTCCAATTCTTCCCTGATTTTTCGATCCAATATTGTCTTACGACGAATGTGTCTGCTCGTGTATCGATAAATTGCAAATCAGCTACGTACAGATCGTCAATGCCAGGATATGAGAAAAGGTTCGATTTGCCTAGATCGAGAACGGCGTCTAAAGGGAAATCTGCCAGAATCGTCCGTGACTTTTCAGGTATATTAAGCCTGGTTTCAAAAAATGATGTGTCGTAGAAATTCAAATATTTTTCTTGTTCGCCCTCTCCTACTACCTGAGACCACTTCTTAATAGCTTGTAACAAGCGAGCACGCCGATAGCTGATGTTACTGTTACTGACCCACTCTGGACTAGAGTCAATAACTATCGGAGTTGGTATAGAGCCATCAATGTAGCTAATCAGTTTTTTGAAGTCTTTATTTGCTATCGATATACAACCGTCACTCGCAAGCGGAGCTCGGTTAACATAACCAGGTTCTGTTCCGTGAATCCATATGCCATCCCCGGTATTTTGACTTAGGCGATCGTATAGGTTTGGATAATCTAGTGGTAGGGCGCCTGGCCCATATTTCTCATGCAAACTATTTCCAGGGATGAACCCTGTAATGCGATAGATGCCGACCGGAGTCTTTTTATCACCCTCCAGAGATTTTCCAAATCCTTTAATTCCGATACTTGCATAGAAACTTTCAATATTGTGAAGCATGCGCCCTGCACGCTTATATAAAATCAGTCTAGATGCGGGAATATCCATAAAGAGGATCAAATCATGGTCGGTGCTAAGTTGAAGTAAAGAGGATGGAGTTAAGTTTTTTCGCGCAGGCTTAATCACATTATGGTAAGACCATCTAATGCTGAGTTGGTTACGCAAATCTGTGACTACATCTCGATCTGCATGCTCCATTTTTTGACCAAGCGATGTGGAGAGGCCAGCTTTGGCTGCGAACAAGTCTGCTATCATAATGTAACCCGTTCGGCTTTCGGGGTAGGCGGCTACAAATTGATTGAGCATATCAGTGGTGATTTCATGTGCTGGCGTCATCATGAGCGCGACTACATGAAGAAGGTCAGCTTCATATTTGGAATTAGCGTGCAGGGCGCCTATAAACGATATCATCAATCCGATTGCGATCGATATGGCGACGCCGAGAATCTTGATATATTGCACTACGGTAAGATGCAGCCAGTTTCCAGTAATAGGGGGCCCGACTCCCAACTGTTATGAAGTTGCTTTGTGTGAATGAGCTCGATGCCAGGTTGTAAATCTGCTATTTTTTCAGTTTCTTTAATATTTAATGCTTGTTGGTAAGCGTTTGCTGCACGAGCGACGTAGATCGTTGTCAGATTCTGCTGGAGGGCTCGATAAGTTGAATGTGTAGAGAGACCCTTTAGAAGAAGTTTCTCTGCTTCTATCATATTTCCTTGAGATGCGTGTAGTTGGGCCAGATTGTTGTAGGATTCTGGAATACGTGGAAATAGTTCGATCAGTGCCTTGTACAGGCGCATCGCTGTGGCGATCTCTCCAATCACTTCATATACCCGAGCCTCCATAAATATTAAATGTGGATCACAGGGGCGAATTGGTCTGAGATCTTCTAAGAGTGTTAAGGCGGGAAGGTATTCACCAGCTTCAAGAAGGTCTTCCACAGCACTGAGTTCCGTATCACCCAGCGATTTAGCGATATATGTAAAGTACAGACACACAATCATAGCTAGTGCAACAAATGTCCCAAACCATAGCGCTCTTACACAAGCAATAAGCTTGGGAATTTGTAAAATCATAATGTATTGAGTGATATCTTAGGGTCGAGCTCTTTCACTCTCCCACCGTTCATTCCAGTTAGTTGTGACTTGGTCTAAAATTGTTAATTGGGTGGTTTGAACCCATGCTGGAAATGAACTTCTTACGCTTACTCGAATCCAGTCCCCTTCCTTGCTAATTACTTTAACCTGAGCATTATTTTCAAATGTTCCCAATACTGTTGATGTGGTTGATGTAGAAGGTAGTGATCGTGCGCGAACTTGTAAGCCGCGTATATAAGCATAGTCCCCCGCCTGTTCGACATATCGCCCGTATACCCAAACATTGAGAGGCGTTGGCATCAATACTAGAGCCCAACCTGCATCTTCAGAAATTACCTTCAGTGGTATATCTTTCAAAAGTAATTTTAGCAATGGTGCATCGATACTATTGGAGCCGAGAACCTCTGCACTAGTTGTACGAATGAACGCTGGCTTGAATGATCGACTCAGTGATGCAGTTGTAGTTGTTTGAGCGTCTGAGCGAGACTCTGATTCTTTTTGATTGCTAATTATAGTGCTTTCATCTGTGCTAAATTGTTCTTTGCTGGATGTTGTTGCAACGGTTTGATCCCACTTCATCATCCAATCGTTTGTTACATTTGGAAGTATTTCTAATTGCGCGATTGACATCCACAGCGGGGTTCGTGGCGGGGACGACACTTGTTTCCACTGGCCATTATCACCAAACACCGAAACGATCTCACCATCATTAAAAAGTCCAACTACTACGGATTCACGCGTAGTAGCTGGTAATGATCTAGCGCGGACTCTATGACCACGAATTTTCTTTTGTCCATCAACGTAGCGACCAAAAACCCAAACGCGAGCAAGGCCTGGAGCATTTACGCGAGCCCAATCACCGTTTAGCGTAATAATCTTGATTGGGGCTCCAGCTTCTAGATCTCCTAGCACCGCACTCGAATCATCAGCGCTAGCGTAGAGCTGACCACCACCTTTAGCGACTACGCTAGCTTGATAGTCTACGGTAAAAGTCTCATCTGTGTTAATCGTGGTATTGGCTAATACTTCCTTTGGTTGGGCGGCAGTGGTGGATGCATCTTTACTTTCTGGTTCGGCGATATCGGTTGCGGATTGGCTGATATTATTATGTTGTGTGACAGAGTTTTCTTTATTTACTAAGAGTGTATTCTCGTACTCCAAGCGCACCTGATCGACAAATTCTTTTGCCGAGCCTTGGTCGTTGACGGCAGCTTGGCTGATCCACTTTAGCGCCTTCTCAAGATCCTTCTCTGCGCCTTTTCCAAAATAGTAGGTGAGGCCTAGATTGAACTGGGCATCAGGGTGATTGGCCGCCGCTGCCTTTTCCCACCAATCAACCGCCTCAGCGTAGCTTTGCCGAGCTCCGTCACCCTTCCAATGAGCAGCCCCTAGGTTGAACATCGATTGTACATCTCCAGCTTCCGCCGCTTTGAGGAACCAGTTCATCGCTTCTGTTAGATCTTTTTCAAACCCTTGGCCTCGATAGTAGGCAGTCGCTATATTGAACATCGATTGTACATCTCCAGCTTCCGCCGCTTTGAGGAACCAGTTCATCGCTTCTGTTAGATCTTTTTCAACGCCATTACCCTCGAGATAGGCGATTGCAAGTGCAATTTGAGAAGGAGTATGGTTTTCGCGAGCTAGTGATTGCCAGATGGTAATGGCGGTATCGTAGTCACCACTCTTGGAAGCTTCAACAGCATTGTTATAACCTGTAGTATCTCCTAGCGCAATATTTATTGGGAAAAGGAAGCTTAGAATTATGCCAACAAGCCAAGGCCGTAGTCTTGTTGGCGCAGATAGAAATATTCGTTTATGGTTGATAAGAGTTCTCATGTCCTTCATGGTTTTTTTGTCAATAGTTCAGCATTTATCTCTATTGCTCCACTCCAAATCATTGATAGTGCCACATACAATAGTATTGCAAGGCCAATGTAGGCTATCCAACGATACCGCTCAAGCATCCGCGCTACAAGAGCGGCACCCGCTGCCATTAAAACGATCGACAGTATAAGGCCAAAAATGAGAATAACAGGGTGGTGTCGAGCCACGCCAGCAACTGCCAAAACGTTATCAAGTGACATTGACAGATCAGCGACAATGATCTGCCATATAGCTCTTTTTACAGAAGAGGGGCTTCCATGGCCAGAGCTAGGTGCGCCAACCTCATCTTCTTTGCGGGTTAATTGTTGTATTAACTTCCAGCAAACCCAGAGAAGTAGCAGTCCGCCGATCAGCAGAATTCCTGTTATCTCAAGCAATTGAACGGTTATGAGGGCAAAAGCAATGCGCATTACAGCAGCTAGCAGGATGCCGATCATTATCACGCGGCGGCGTTGATCAGCAGGGACTGTGGCTGCGACCATGCCAATTATTATCGCGTTATCGCCGGCCAGCACAAGATCAACAATTACGACTTGGAGGAATGCACTAATTTGATCGAATAGCATCTCTGGGGGCTATATTCATAGGCTAAATTGTTGTCATAGGCATTAGCTTATCCTTTAAATTCGGATACTGCTAGAGTAAGTTTGTCTGCACAGACAACTTTAGGTAGAGTCCCTACTATAATCGATGCACTTGGAATAAATGTAAACTTTCACCGGAGCAGTTTACACAGTATGACTAACTCCATAAATGCTAAATTTGATTGGCAAGACCCATTATTGCTAGATCAAACGCTAAATGAAGATGAGCGCATGGTCAGAGATCAGGTTGCGCAGTATTGCCGCGAGCGCTTGCTTCCACGGGTAATTATTGATAATAGGAATGAAAGATTCGACCGTCAGATATTGCGTGAGATGGGGGGGCTAGGCATGCTTGGGTCAGCTCTGGAGGGTTATGGGTGCGCCGGCCTTAGTTACATGTGTTACGGACTTATGGCTAGAGAAGTTGAGAGGATTGACTCGTCTTATCGGTCCGCTATGAGTGTACAGTCTAGTTTGGTGATGCATCCTATCCATGCCTATGGAAGCGAGGCGCAAAAAGAAAAATATCTTCCGCTGCTGGCCGCTGGAGAGCTTGTAGGATGTTTTGGTTTAACAGAGCCTGATCATGGTTCGGATCCTGGGGGAATGCGGGCTCGCGCCCAAAAGACTAAAGGAGGTTTCCATATCTCTGGAGAAAAAACATGGATTACTAACGCTCCGATCGCAGATATATTTGTAGTTTGGGCTAAAGATGACGATGGTGTCATCCGAGGATTCCTGCTTGAAAAGGGCATGCCAGGACTAGAGTCGAGACGGATTGAGGGCAAATTTGCACTACGTGCTTCTGAAACCGGTCAAATACTGATGTCAAATGTATTTGTTCCAGAGGAGAATTTACTGCCAGGCACCGAAGGGTTGAAGAGCCCATTCGGGTGTTTAAATAGGGCGCGTTACGGTATCGCTTGGGGTGTGATAGGGTCAGCGGAATTTTGTTGGCACGCTGCCAGGTCATATACCCTGGAGCGGCAGCAATTTGGCAGGGCGCTCGCTGCCACACAGCTGATTCAAAAAAAGCTTGTGGATATGCAAACAGAGATTGCCTTGGGGCTTGCAGGATGTATTCGACTAGGCCGTATTATTGACTCCGGAGATATGCTTCCAGAGGCGGTGTCTCTCTTGAAAAGAAACAATTGTGGGAAAGCGCTGGATATTGCTCGCATGTCAAGGGATATGCATGGCGGCAATGGTGTTTCGGATGAGTACCATGTGATACGCCATCTTATGAATCTCGAGGCTGTTAATACATACGAAGGCACTCATGATATACATGCCCTAATTCTTGGTAGAGCACAAACTGGTATACAGGCATTTGGAACTTAGCCCCTGCCACGAACTTGATGGCACCAAATGCTGCTCTACACGACCTTTAAGGCATGTTTAAAATGGATATAACCACCATAGCCAATCGTTTCTACTGATATATCTCGAGGTGTCTTTTTGTTGATTAATACTTCAAGCGCTTTAATCACGCCTGCATGAGTAATGAGCAGGGCATTGTTGCATTGCAGAGATTGCAGGAAACTACGAACACGCTGACATAGCTGGTAAAAACTTTCCCCATTTGGAAAAGTGTAATAGAGTAAGTTTCTATTCCATGCATCGATACTGTATGCGTCTATTTCGTTCCAGCTCAACCCCTCCCAAAGCCCGAAGTCTATTTCCTGCAGACGTTCGTCAGTCAGATAGGTTAAGCCAAGATAGTCGGCAAGTTGGGTGCATCGCTTAAGCGGACTGCAGTAAACACCATCCACACTTTGTACTAAAGTTGTAATCGTATTATTGACTGTATTCAGGTACTTATGATCACAGTCCATGTCGAGACGCCCATAGCAAATACCTTCTTCTATATCGGGTCTGGTATGTCGTACTACATGGAGCTCCAATAGATTACTCCTGTCAAAAGTATCATTATTTCTGTAGTCTGCTGAGAAAATCCTAAATAATCACCTGTGTAGCCTCCAAATTGGCGTTTACCAAACTTCGCCAATGCAGTTGATGCTATTAGTGTGGCAAAGATAGATATTAAAGATATAGCCGGTGCCAGAAGCATGATAAGGGGTAATGTAAGGCAACCAATTGCGATATCGACTCTCGTAATCATTGTTGCTACAGGTTTAAATTTAGCACTGGTGTTATCAGATACATAATGCAATGTAGATATTAGTAGTAGAGGGACGAGTCTCGATATAGAGTGACTAAGAACTAAAAGTACCGGTACATGTTCAATAGGTAGGGAGGTTAGTAGGACAAGTTTAAGCGTAAGTAAAAACCAGATACCAGTCGCCCCATATACCCCAATTCTGGAATCTTTCATTATTTCTAGCTTGTTTTCTCGAGTATAGGCGCCAAAGCTATCGCAGGTGTCAGCGAAGCCATCTTCATGGAAGAAGCCTGTTATTAGTCCGCTTGCTCCGATTGTGAGAAGAGCTGCGATTGCAGTAGGTAGAACGTTAGAGGCTCCAATAAAGACAAGCGAGCAAATAGCGCCAGACGCTAACCCAATCCATGGAAGATAGCGGAGTGCCCGATTAAGGTCTAAAGTTATAAAATCAGGAATTGTGCCAACAGGGATACGAGTGAAATAGGACATACTAACCAAAAAATATTTCCATTCTCTGGAAATTTTGTTATGAATAAGTTGTGTCATAATTTACATATTTGTGTCAGGCTATCTTCCGTTAGTATTGCTTGCAATACCAGCTGACTCAAAGGTTGCCATGGAGTTATGTAGCTCGCATGCAGCGCGTAGAAGTATGGCAGCAATTGCAGCGCCACTGCCTTCACCCAATCTCATCTTAAGGTTTAGCATCGGTTTGACATTTAGATTATCTAATATATACCGATGACCAGGTTCAGCCGACTGATGGCCAAAAAAGAACCATTTAAGTACGGAAGGATTGATGCGGCAGGCTGTTAATGCAGCCACTGAGCTAATAAATCCATCTATCAGCACTGGAACGCCTCTTTGACCAGAACGGATATAGCTTCCCACAAGGCCAGCAATATCGAGCCCCCCTAGACATCTGAGTATTTCTAGAGGACCATCATTTAGCTTCGATTTTTCATACTGCTTAATTGCCAACTCTACAATCTTGCTCTTTTTTTGGACGCCGAGAGCATCAAGACCAGTACCTGGGCCTGCCATATGTTCAGGTGTTAATCCCAAATGAGCGCAAGCCATTGCGCTTGCTGCGGTTGTGTTGGCTATACCCATCTCTCCCCCAATAAACAATCGCACGCCCGCATTGCACACACGCTCAATGCTGTCGTGGCCAGCATTAATTGCCAGTATTAACTCAGGTAAGGTCATTGCCGGCTTAACTGCAATATTTTCTGTGGCTGTGAGATGCGGAATTCGTTCTATTTCATCAGGCCCAGAAATATCATTGACGACACCTAGTGAAATAACTTGTAGAGTTGCTTGCAATTGCTTAGCTAATACATTTATTGCAGCTCCGCCATCAGAAAAATTCTTAATCATTTGCCCAGTAACAGATTGAGGATATGCGGAGACACCCATCTCCGCTACGCCATGATCACTGGCAAAGATACAGATATGGGTCGGGTTTGTTGTCGGCTCCTCTGTGTATTGCATGGCTGCTAAACGAACAGCGATATCCTCTAGCTCACCGAGTGAGCCGAGTGGTTTGGTTAGGTCGGCCTGCCTTGCCTGCGCTTTCTCTGCGTGCTTAAGTGATACTTCCTTCGCGTGAGTATCTATCCATTCTAGATCAGCAGTCATGGCGAGCTCTTTATCAAATGAGGTATACCGGCAACCATAAATATAACTTCATCAGCAATTTGACCTAGTTGCTGATGAAGAACTCCGATCTCATCGCAAAAGCGACGCGACAAAGCATCTATTGGGATAATTCCTAAGTTTGTCTCATTGCTCACTATAAATACTGGAGACTCTAGAGTTCTTAGCGTCTCAATCAGTCGCGCTTGTTGGCTCTTGATGTCCCTGTCAGTCAACTGCAGTAACAGGTTAGTCATCCATAATGTTAGACAATCAACAATAACGGCATTACCTTTAACACTATATTCCTGAATTGCACTAGCAAGATTTATCTCCTCTTCAATAGTTAGCCAGTTACTATCGCGGCGCTCTTTGTGTTTATTGATTCGATAAGACATCTCAATATCACCTGCATTGGCGGTGGCTAGATATACGACAGGCAATCCAGTTTCTGTTGCGATTTTTTCGGCGAGGCGCGTCTTTCCAGAACGTACACCCCCTAATATCAACGTCATCATTGCTTTAAAATTGGTAAATAGATATTTTGGACCTTACGCTACTACTGTAGAACAGCAGCGCGATAATACTCTCTCTAATCCATATGTTCGCTAGTTTGAGCCAAAGCCGAGAAATATACGATATACCTGATCGCCAGTTCAGGTGGGCAGAAAAAAATACTGATTTTCTGCGGGATAGCGTTTTAATGAATGCCCATAAAGCCGAGACAAGTTTCCCTCAGTTGCAAGATCGTTAGTTTTCCCATGAAGAGTTTCACCTTCACCAAACAATAAGAGAAGGTGGTCACTAAATCGCATTGCAAGATTTAGATCATGCATGACCATAATTACTATCCTATTAGCTAGCCGCCAGCGATTGATAAGATCGCCAAGAATATCGGTCTGATAGTGGAGGTCTAGGTGATTTGCCGGCTCATCGAGCAGCGCAATTGTTGTGTCTTGTAGAACCAAGGCGCTTAAATCCACTCTTCGTCTTTCACCGCCTGAAAGGGAAAATAACTCCCGTTTTTCCATACCATTAAGACCCATACGATTTAGTTCCTGTGCGGCAAGGTCTACATCAGTATGGCTTTCCCCAGCAAAGAGTGACAACCAAGGGTGACGGCCGGTCAATGCGGTTTCAAGTACAGTAGCTGGAAAGGTTGGATCTTGTTCTTGAAATAGCATGCCGACTAATTGCGCACGCTTGCGCCGAGGTACTGTATTCAAGGATTTGTCGTTAAGAATTAGATCTCCTGCTGTGGGCTTCCGGAGACCTGCTAATGTTTTTAATAGGGTTGATTTACCCACACCATTACGGCCAAGTACTGACCATACCTCACCCGCAGAGAATGTCATAGAAAGATTGTGGCATGCGCAAATGCCTCCAATCCTCACTGACAGCTGTTGTGTTATTAGTGTCGTCATTTTGATTGCCTCTTTACCCCAGCGCGTAACAAGTATAGAAATATTGGGACACCAATAAAGGCTGTGATTACTCCAACAGGTAACATACGGGGGGCTAACACCGTGCGAGCAGCGGTTTCTGCTAGTATGAGTAGGATGCCGCCTAGCAGAACAGCAGAGGGCAAAACAAGTCGATGATTAGTGCCGACTACAAGGCGAACCATGTGTGGAACCACTAGCCCAACAAAGCCAATAGTTCCTGCGATTGTTACAGCTGCTGCGGTAAGTAGACTAGCGAGGACATAGATACTGATCCGTAGTGCAAGCGTGTGGACACCCAAGGCTTCAGCTCGACTTTCTCCTAGCGCGATAAGATTTAGACTTCTTGCCACAAGCAGTGTCGCAATTAGACTTACAAAAAGTAAAGCAGGCCTAAACAATCCAGGCCCTGCATCATTAAAGTCTCCCATAAGCCAAAAAAGCATACCATACAAGTGTGATGAGGGGGTCACCGCCAAGATGAAGCTGATGCCTGCTCCCCAGCCAGCTGCCAAAACCACTCCTGTTAGTAGAAGTCGTGTCGATGACCAGTCGCCATCTCCTCTTGCTAGGACAAAAACTAATGCCATTGAGAACATAGCGCCAATTGCAGCAGCAGCAGAAATCATTCCTGATTCCCAACCAATGAGTATTGCTAGTAGGGCTGCAACAGCAGCTCCACCTGAAATACCAAGAACATAAGGGTCAGCTAGTGGGTTTCTCAGCAAGACCTGCATTAGAACTCCAGCAAGTGCGAGCATTCCACCGACAACAAAAGCGCTTAGCGCTCGTGGCAGGCGGAGCTCCATTACAACAGTATGGTCAAAAGTGTTCTCACCACTTCGAAATGTGACAAATACCTGATGCCAGTCTACAACCGTGCTTCCAAAGGATAAAGCAATAGCGAGAGATAGCAGTGTCAGGCCTAAAAGAAACGGAATTACTAGCCGAGAATTGATGATTGGCATCGCTTATTCATGCAGTAATCTAGAATTTACTTTCCGTTTCCAAAAGTGTTAATCGTATCAGTAGATGGCGCTAACCTTGTGGTCTGGCCTTGTCAATCGATTCACATAGCTCTCTCATTCCTTCAACGAGACGCGGGCCCATGCGGCTTATCCGATCGGTGTTAACGGTATAGAGGTGTCCATTCGCGGTCGCAGCGATGCTAGACCACTGATTCCACTCGCTGAGCCATTTCGGTGGCTCACCCGCATACCCTCCAGCAATAATTACTTCTGGATTGCGATCGATTACCGCTTCGGTTGAAACAATTGGCGCAAGTGTTTCTGCATCTGAAAATATGTTTGTACCGCCACAGCCTTCAACAAGCCGACTTATTAAGTGATCACCATTTAGTGTATAAATTGGGTCGCTCCAGATCTGATAAAAGACGCGAAGGTTCAGACGATTCTCATATGCACCGCGAATTTCACTCGTGTGTTTACGAAACAATTGCGACTGCGCTTCGCCATGAGCTTTATGTCCAGTTAGGGCCGCAAGTCGATCCATGGTAGAAGCAACGTCTTCGAGTGTTCTCGGTTCGCTTCTATAGACAGCGAGCCCAAGATCTTCCAGTTTGCGAATATCCTCGGCCGGATTGCCGCTATCCCATGCGATAACCAGGTCAGGTTGTAATAGCAAAATTGCTTCGAGATCGAATTGATTACTTGAGCCAACACTAGTAATCTCTTGGGCTTCCGGCGGAAAATCACTATATTCAACAACTCCTACTATTTGAGGCCCAGCACCAACATGAAAAAGAATTTCGGTGATATTAGGAGCCATGCTAACTACACGGTTTGCTGGCTTTGAAAGTGAAATTGTTCGGCCTGTGTCATCTACTGCCACCACTTCAGCGTTTGCGTGGAATGTACTGGCAATAAGGGCAGCGAAGACACCGATTACTTTTAGTGAATGATGCATGTAAATTCTCCCGCACACACCCGTGCGATTATTCTACGACGGTCTGAGCATGGGGAGATTTTCAATCCCGGACTGCCCGCCGCAGTGGGTTACGTTTGTCTGCTGGGGCCGGTCTCCGGACTCGTGAGCTGATCATTAACAAAGTCTAAGTCAGCACCTTCCCATGGCATAAGCCACAGTGGTATCGCGCTAACGTTTCTCACTTACCGTTGCGGGGGCAGTGCCGGGTTTGCGTATTTCTAAATATAGAATTAAGCGCACCGGCTTCCCGTTTCACCGCGCTATCTTATCAAAGCGACGGAACCCTCGGCAGGCCCGCTACAGTAATGCCAATAGAGAAAACTGTCAACTAGGATTGATGATATAGCGTAATGAATTGCCGTTAGAACTAGTTAAGTGACGATCGAGGGAAGCTCTATATTAAATGCGATAACTTACACTAGTCATGATGGAGCTCATGATGCGCATCATGAACTTAGCTATATATGGGAGTTCTAGCGCGCCAGATTCGATAGCCGCGGTGGCATGCCGTTTTTCATCATCCTTCATTTGCATTATCACGCTATGGCTAGGCAAATCATTTTTTGGTAAGAGTTCAAGATGTTTATTTAGGTGCGTTTCAACTTGTTTTTCAGTTTCAGCTAGGAAGCCTAAACTGGGACGATCACCTAAGAGTCCTGCAAGTGCGCCAGTCGTAAATGAGCCAAAATACCAAGCCGGGTTTAAAGCACTTTTTTGTCCATCTAGGGCGTTTAATCGGTTTTCGCACCATTGAAGGTGGTCATTTTCTTCACGAGCAGCCTTGATCATATGGCTCTTAACAGAGCGTGATCGCGCAGTTAGAGCTTGTCCACGGTATAGGGCTTGTGCGCAAATTTCGCCAGAATGATTAACTCTCATTAATTTCGCGCTTTTTTGTTTATCGTCCGAAGAGAGCGGGGCCTCTTCAACATCTTTCGCCGGATCTTCTCTACCCTTGGTTCGCGGGCGACCAAATAGAGTTGCTAATGCATCATCAGCGATCAAACACAATACGTCCAGCCCATTATAATTGCGATTGTTCATAGGATAGATATTTAGTAATTGGCAGCTTATTTTACCTTTAGTGATTAAGGATTACATCTACCATAGCTAGGTCTGACCAACATAATGTGTAAGCATATGTCAAGTTGCAACCTGTGGCATACTGTGTTCTCACCACTACGAGAAGCCCGGTTTTGATCAGTTGCTTAATTCCGATTTAATTGCAGGGTTGAGCGCTTGCGTTCCAAGTGACTCGATAATCGCGGATTTGGAGGCATTGCGGCCGTATGAATGTGATGGCCTCACTGCCTATCGTCAGTTGCCGGTTGCGGTAGTGCTTCCAAAAAATGTGGAGGAAATTCGGGCAGTTATGCAGTTCTGTCTGCAGTCAGATGTGCCAATAGTTCCCCGTGGAGCTGGCACCAGCCTCTCAGGTGGAGCGCAGCCTGAAAAAGATGGGATTGTGTTAAGTCTTGCCCGCCTAAATCAAATCTTGGAGGTCGATGTTGAAAATCGACTTGCAAGAGTGCAACCAGGAGTTAGAAACTTGGCTGTTTCGCAGCGAGTTGCAGAGTTTGGGCTCTACTATGCGCCTGATCCATCATCGCAAATCGCATGCACTATCGGTGGAAACGTTGCAGAAAATGCAGGCGGAATCCACTGTCTAAAATATGGGCTAACTGTTCATAACGTATTAAGTATTGATGTGGTGCTTGCTACTGGCGAAGACATTACTCTAACGGTTGACGCGCCAGGCTATGATCTATTAGCGCTTATGCATGGTTCAGAGGGGTTATTGGGAATTGTGACTGAAATTACTGTAAGACTGTTAGCAGAACCACCATCTGCTCGGACAGTGCTGGCTGCGTTCGACAATGTTTCGTTGGCTAGCGATGCCGTTGCAGGATTGATCTCTAGTGGTGTGATCCCAGCTGGTCTAGAAATGATGGATAAGCTAGCTATTGATGCTACTAATCAGTTTGCAGACTGCGGCTATCCTAATGATGCAAGTGCGATTCTTATTTGCGAGCTTGACGGCAATCATGAGGAAGTTTTGCAACAGGTCAAACTAGTTACTCAAATGTTTACTAAGAACGGTGCTACCGATCTTCATATTGCTGAATCTGAAGACGAGCGTCTTAAGATCTGGTCTGGACGAAAAAATGCATTCCCCGCCGTCGGGCGACTTTCACCCGATTACTATTGCATAGACGGAACCATTCCTAGAAAAAACTTAGGGGATGTATTAAAACAGATTTACCGGTTGTCAGAAGAGTACGGATTAGCCGTTGCGAATGTGTTTCATGCTGGTGATGGCAATCTCCATCCGTTAATCTTGTATGACGCAAGTAACGTTGATGAGTTTCATCGTACAGAAGTTCTGGGTGGGCAGATATTGGAGTTATGTATCGATGCTGGTGGCACGATTACAGGTGAGCATGGTGTTGGTGTCGAGAAGCTTGATCAAATGTGTATACAATTTTCAGAAGCAGAAATTGCGCAATTTAGGCTCTTAAAGCAGGCGTTTGACCCCAAAGAAATACTAAATCCCGGCAAGGCTATTCCGACACTAACCCGATGCTCGGAATTAAATGGTTTACATGTGCATGCGGGCGCTATTCCTTTTCCTGATATTGAGCGGTTTTGATATTTGCGAGTAGATTGTCATGGGAGATCAAACCATACAGTTAATCCACGATGTAAAGCGAGCGAGTAAAGATAACGAACCGTTAGAAATCGTGGGGAGGAGGACGAAGGAGTTTCTTGGTCGTGCTACATCTGGCACTATATTAGACATCTCACAGCATACGGGGATTATTAATTATGAGCCTGCAGAGCTAATCCTGATGGTAAGAGCAGGCACACCTCTCTCGGAGATTCGGGATACACTAGCCGGCGCGCACCAGTGTCTTTTATTTGACCCCCCACATTATGGTGTTGGCGGTACTATCGGAGGCATTGTGGCAGCAGGGCTTGCTGGTCCATGCCGCCCATATACCGGCGCCGTACGCGATTTTGTGTTGGGATTAAGCTGCATTAATGGGGCTGGTGAGCATCTCCATTTTGGCGGTCAAGTCATGAAAAACGTCGCTGGTTATGATGTTTCACGTCTCATGGTGGGCGCAATGGGTACCCTGGGGCCGATTTTGGATATTTCTTTCAAGGTAATGCCTATGCCTGAGTTAAATGAGACCATACTATATGAAGTATCCGAGGCAGCGGCGATATCGAAAATTACCGAATTAAGCCGTAAACCATGGCCGTTTAGCGGCGCCTGTTATCTTGATGGCCAACTTAGGATCCGATTGTCCGGTGGTAGCGAGAGCGTGCTTGCTGCTGCTCGCGCACTGGGTGGAGAGCATGCTCAAGATGATGCCACGTTTTGGCAGCAATTGCGCGACCAAACCTTGCCATTTTTTAGGCAGGAGGGAACATTGTGGCGGATCAATGTTCGGCCAAATACAACACACATGCAGATAGCTGGAGCGTTTCTAATTGATTGGGGCGGTGCTCAGCGATGGCTACGTAGTGAGGAGCCAGATGATGTGATTCGTGATGTTGTGGCAAGGGTTGGAGGCCATGCGTCTAGGTTCCGAGGCGGGGATCGTGAAGGTGATGTATTCCATCCACTATCGAAACCACTTCAAGTATTGCATCGCAAAATCAAGGAGACTTTTGACCCACTCTATTTATTTAATCGCGGTCGTATGTATGCTGAAATTTAGTTGATGGAGCTTAAGCTTGCTAAGAAATACGCATTGCTTGATGGTATTGGCGATGCCAGCGATATAGTGCAAAAATGCGTTCACTGTGGGTTCTGTAATGCTACGTGTCCCACGTATCAATTGCTCGGAGATGAACTGGATGGGCCTAGGGGTCGAATCTATCTGATAAGGTCAGCTCTAGAGGGCAACACATTCTCAACCAGAACAAAGACACACCTTGATCGTTGCTTAACTTGCCGTTCCTGTGAAACAACATGTCCATCTGGCGTTGAATTTGGACGGTTGATTGAAATAGGCCGTAACTTATTGGAGCAAGAGCAAGTCAGAACAATACCTGAACAGCTATTTCGGAATTTGCTTCGTCGGTTTATCTTGTCTGGCTGGCTACTTCGGCTGTGTTTCGGTGCGGCTCGCACACTCCGCTCGATATTGCCAGATGAGATCGCTAAGATGGTCGACATACCTGCCCCTGTGAAACGGACTCCGGTAGTGTCTCATGCAAGAAAGATGCTATTGCTTGATGGATGTGTGCAATCAGCGGCATATCCGTCGATCAATGCCGCTACAGCTCGATTACTTGATCACGTTGGAATTTCAACAGTAAATCAACCTCAGGCGCGGTGCTGCGGTGCACTTAGTTTGCACTTAGGAGCAACAGCGGAGGCAAAGAGATTTATGCGTGCAAATATTGATCTATGGGCTAGAGAGCTCGATAACGGTTGTGAGTCGATTGTCATGACAGCGAGTGGCTGTGGAGTCACAGTCAACGATTATGGCCGGCTCTTTTCAGACGACCAAAACTTTAGGGTAAAAGCTGATAGAGTCAGTAAATGTACAAAAGACGTATCGGAAGTCATTTTACAGGAGTGCCCGGTCGATATCAGACATGGTAAACAAAGGCGGGTAGCATTTCATTCTCCATGCACTTTGTACCATGGTCAGAGCGTAAGAGGCCGTATCGAGGATTTGTTAGAGAGATATGGCTATAAAGTATCGCAGGTACACGACGGGCATTTATGTTGTGGTTCAGCCGGCGCCTATTCGTTACTCAACCGCGATATTAGTCGCGAACTTCTTCGCTCGAAGATAAGCGCGTTGGAGGCTGATCAACCAGACGTTATTGCAACAGCGAATATTGGTTGTTTGCTGCATCTGAAGAAGCGGTCTACTATTCCAGTTAAACACTGGATTGAATTGTTGGTGCCAGAAGACAGTTAATGTTGAAAGTAGCGGATCCTTACCTCGGTTTACCACGATACAGTACAAGATATTGCTCCGGCCTAAATGTGGATAGCAAGATGTAGCGCTCGTAATTGACTTCTCTTAGAAATGATGGATAATGGCTGGATCGTCCTCCGTGTAGATAAGGCGTGGCCGTAAATGCCATGTCTCTTTTTTCGTTCGCAGGTTACCAGAATCATGTAAACCGTTGTAAAATTAGCGTCTTCTTCGGGTGTCGGTTGTGTCAGAGGGTGCATTCTTGTAACATCCGCGTTCCTTATTAAGAATTAAAATCGCAGCTATATAGCACATGAAAACAGTTTCCGTTCGAGAGCAGGATGCCAAGCATGACTGGTATGTCGTTGATGCTAGGGATCAGGTACTGGGCCGATTGGCAACCGAAGTTGCGCACCTACTAAGGGGCAAGCACAAACCGGATTTTACTCCGCATGTCGATACGGGCGACTACATAATAGTTATTAATGCTGAACATATACGATTGACTGGTAGCAAATGGATTCAGAAAACTAGGTTTAGACACTCTGGTTACCCTGGCGGCATTAAGCCAACTAAGGTGTCGGACGAGTTGGTTGAGCACCCAACCAGGATTATTGAAAATGCTATAAAGGGTATGATTCCTCGAAATCGACTCGGACGATCGGTATTATCTAAGCTACGTGTTTACGCGGGTGATAGCCACCCTCATATCGCGCAGCAGCCAAAAACGCTAACTCTCGGTAGTTATCCGAAAAGTTAAGCATTAGAGGACAGACGGGGCATGGAGAACACGCTAGTAAATTATTTAGGAACTGGGAGACGTAAATCAGCTACAGCAAGAGTGACCCTGAGCGAAGGACATGGGGTTATAACGGTCAATCGTCTTCCACTGGATCAATATTTCGGTCGTGAGACTGCGCGCATGATTGTTCGGCAGCCTCTGGATGTTGCTGATCTTGTGAATAAGGTTAATGTCAAAGTGACGGTTGCAGGCGGCGGTAACAGTGGTCAAGCCGGCGCAATCCGTCATGGTATTACAAGAGCGCTAATGAAGTACGACGAAACTCTGCGTGCGCCATTACGCAAAGCGGGCTTTGTTACACGAGATTCGCGTGAGGTTGAGCGAAAGAAGGTAGGCTTGCGCAAGGCTCGGAAGCGTCCCCAATATTCTAAGCGGTAAATTTGGCTTTTTGTCTAGCGTTTTGCTGTTCTTCCTAGAGCTTGTGAGTTCACCGGTATCTTGGTGGGGGATGGTGTAACGGTAGCACGTGGCGCTCTGACCGCCCCAGTCCAGGTTCGAATCCTGGTCCCCCAGATCAAGATTGTGATCTCTAATGTTACGGTTTTCTGCTATTTCCTTTTGGCGAAACCACTCGCGTGCTGGATGGATTATTTATTTTAGGATATGTTGATATGAGGCCAGGACTAACTATAGAGGCCATCAAAAAAGAGTATACTCGAGGTCTAATGAACGAATACTTTTTGTGCAGGAAAGCCCATGTCTAGTTCGATGATAGTCACAATGACTGATAATGCAATACACCGATTAGAAACGCTGATTGAATCAAAGGATAATCCGAATTTGATGTTACGGGTCTTCGTGCAGGGCGGAGGCTGCTCAGGCTTCCAGTATGGATTTCAGTTCGAAGAAAGCGCGGAGGATGACGATATTACGTTTGATGCTGATGGGGTTCGATTATTAGTTGATTCCATGAGCTTGCAGTACCTGGAAGGATCTGAGATTGATTTTGTAGATGATCTAATGGGGAATCGTTTTGTGGTTAGCAATCCTAACGCCTCTACTACCTGTGGTTGCGGATCGTCGTTTTCACTATAGCTATCAGCTTAATAAGCAATATTAGTTAGTTTCTATTTGATCTAATCTTCTGGACCACAATTTAGCAGACTCCAGAAACGCAGATCGTAGTGATCTATCAATAGCAAATGAGCGGGGTAGTTTCACGGTTAGTGGATCTTTATGCACCCCGTTTACACGAAACTCATAATGCAGATGTGGTCCTGTTGCGAGCCCTGTAGCACCCATATAGCCAATAATTTGTCCCTGTGTAACGGTGCTACCAGCACGAATAGCCTTTCCAAAACGGGATAGGTGCGCATATAACGTGCTGAACTCTTCTCCATGTTGGAGAATGATTACTTTGCCATAGTGGTTTTTATTGCCAGCAAAGCTAACTCGCCCATCTGCTGTAGCCATTACTGGATCGCCTGTATTGCCTCCATAGTCGACTCCTTTATGAGCGCGCCATTTCTTCAATACAGGATGATAACGCCGTTTTGTAAAGCGCGACGTAATGCGTGTAATTCTCACCGGGGATCGAAGGAAAAGGCCCTGGAGACTTTCACCATCGGGCGTAAAATAGGTTGTGGCTCCCGTTGGGCCGACATGCATGATCGCGCGGTATGATTTTTTTCGTACAACGAATTCCGCGGCGAGGATTGGCCCAGAGCTGTATTTCTCGCCGTCTAGCCATTGCTCCTCATAGATTAAAGAATATTTATCACCAGGTCGGAGGTCTCTGTTGAAATCTATTTGCCATTGGAAGATTGTTGCAAGTTTATAGAGTAGTTCACGATCTATTTCGTTTTCAATTCCACTTTGATATAGAGAAGATGTGATTTGGCCGCTTATATGCGCCTGACGGGTGTCGAATTCTCGACGTATCGTATTTATCCGATAGGAGCTGCCGACTCTATTTATTGAGAGAATTGATAACGCGTCAGGTTGATATCGGAGCGAGATCATATAACCCTTATGAGTTAAAACTTGGAGATGTGGGCCCAGTCGAAGATTATTTAGGATTTTACCCCCCTTCCTTTTTGCTAAACTTATTGCTAATCCTGGTTCAAGGCCAAGCTCTTTGAAGATTTCAGACAATGAATCGCCACTCTCTATATTAATTGTTCGCCATTGTTTAGTGGTTGATGTTTGATTTGTGCGATTAGCTTCCCCAGCACTGGTTCGGTCGCTGGCTGGCAGGGCGAGTATGTAGTCAAGCCCCAGTGTAAGGACTAGAGACTGTTCTGGTTGTACCATAAACTGTGTGAGGGCTGCGTTAGAAGTTCTATGATTCTTAGCTGGTAGGCTATTTTCAGAGGGCGAGTTAGATACAGATCTACTTGACGTTAAGCTAATAATTGGGGCTGATAGGGTGCCAACTAGAGGATCATTTAGAAAAATCGATTCGCGCACCAACCGACTTTCCTCGTCGATCACGCGTATTAGTTGAGTAGTTAGCCTGCCTCTTTGTGTTACTGTGTTTTCAAGACTGCCGATTGATGCTATTGGTTCTCGGACAAGCCACACACCCGCTAGAATTACGATTGCACCACCAATTAGCCAATATCGTCGTTTCAGCATATTGCTATGAAATTTTCATTGAATACGTATGAATTGAATTGAAGGCAGCATTTGCGTAGTCTTGTCTGCTCCGCCGCCAAGTTTGTTTCGGGCGCAAAATATGGCCAATTAGAGGCATTTGGGCTGGCGCTAAGCATAATCTAACCATGTTTGAGGGTGTGACGTCAAAGATCCAGCGCATACGCGCTATGACTTCTAGCGACCTTTTTAGCAGGCTGGATTTACGTGATCACGGAAATTGCCGATGGCATTAATAAGCGAATGCGCCCATTATCATTTCAGACCTTCCTCATTGGGTTAAAATGGTCTAGAAGAATCGCCTAAATATTACCAGGACATTTTTATGCCTCAGATTCCGGTCGAAAGCTTAATGGAGGAGTTACGAAGGGGTACGGAAGAGATCATTCCTGAATCGGAGCTTGTTGACCGACTTGAGAATGATAGACCGTTGCGCGTTAAGGTGGGGTTTGATCCTACAGCGCCAGATCTTCACCTTGGCCATACTGTAGTTGTTAATAAGATGAGGCAGTTCCAAGAGTTTGGCCATGATATTATTTTTCTGATTGGTGATTTCACAGGCATGATTGGGGATCCTAGTGGTAAGAACACCACACGACCTGCATTATCAAAAGAAGAAATCACTGATAACGCAGCAAGTTACCAAGAACAGGTCTTTAAGATACTAGACCCTGACAAAACTCAAATCGCCTTTAATTCAAGCTGGAGTAACGATCTTGGTGCAGATGGCATGATTAAGCTGGCTTCACGCTATACCGTTGCCCGGATTCTCGAGCGTGACGATTTTGCGCAGCGATATAGTAGCGGCAATTCTATTGCAGTTCACGAGCTGCTTTATCCGCTTATGCAGGGATATGATTCAGTTGCGCTTAAGGCTGATATTGAGATGGGTGGGACCGACCAGAAATTTAACTTGCTAGTTGGCCGGGAACTTCAAAGACAATTTGGGCAAGCACCACAGATTGTTCTGACAATGCCACTTTTGGAGGGATTAGACGGCGTTCATAAGATGTCCAAGAGCCTTGGTAACTACGTAGGCATTACCGAGAATCCTGAAGAGATGTTCGGGAAACTGATGTCAATCTCAGATGAGTTAATGTGGCGATATTTTGATTTGCTTAGTTTTCGGAGTACGACTGAGCTCAAGCAGTGCAGAAAAGAGGTCGCAGAGGGCAAGAACCCTCGTGATATAAAATATTTACTCGCGAGCGAAATTGTTGCGCGGTTCCATTCTGAAAGCGACGCCGTCCGCGCAAAGAAGATGTTTATCGATAGATTCCAGAAGGGTCATTTGCCTGATGATATTGTTGAAAAGGCAATCCTCATTGAGGCGTCGGATATCGCGCTGACTAGCGTTATGAAGACTGCAGGGCTAGTTAAAAGCACATCTGAAGCTATACGGATGGTTGAACAAGGAGCTGTACGAGTCAACGGAGAGCGTATTAGAGATCGTGATATAAGGCTATCAACCGGGGATGCTGGTGTTTTGCAAGTTGGGAAAAGGCGCTTTGCGCGTGTAACCATCAAGCCAGCATAGTCTAGCCCACTTATTTTTGGTAAAAAATGGCGAAGTTATCTTCCACTACTAACAATTTCGCGCTATAATTATCGGTTCTATGAGCGACCTTAAGTGGGTCGCTCTGTTCTTTTATAATTTGATTAGGCAGATTGTGTGGGCGCTTTTGCGTCAGGATTCCGTAAATCAGCTGTTCAGGCTTCGTTTTGTCTACGAGAAAAGCGGAGCGCGGACCTTCCGGTCCGTATTACGTTTATTTAACTGGAGAGTTTGATCCTGGCTCAGATTGAACGCTGGCGGTAGGCCTAACACATGCAAGTCGAACGGCAGCAGACCGTGACAATCCCTTCGGGGTGCGTCTGGTGCTGGCGAGTGGCGGACGGGTGAGTAACACGTAGGAATCTGCCCAACAGTGGGGGACAACCCGAGGAAACTCGGGCTAATACCGCATACGCCCTACGGGGGAAAGCGGGGGACCTTCGGGCCTCGTGCTGATGGATGAGCCTGCGTCGGATTAGCTTGTTGGTAGGGTAATGGCCTACCAAGGCAACGATCCGTAGCTGGTCTGAGAGGATGATCAGCCACACTGGGACTGAGACACGGCCCAGACTCCTACGGGAG
>PBOB01000003.1 GCA_002724185.1 Acidiferrobacteraceae bacterium
TTTCATATGCCGAAGCTTCGACCGGAGGACCAGATTCACAGGGCCACACGTGGACAGATTCCGACGAAGTTGGAAATGAAAACATGTTTAGCGAATATTATATGGATTGTGCAGCACTAAATGCCAATACAGACAGTAGTGACGACTGTACTACGGATATGATCTACGACGAAGGTACAGTATCTATAAGTCTAGACACGAATATAATGTACTACTTTCAAGAGTACGACAGTATAACTGTTCACAACAATGGGTGCCTAGGACTAGGAACGTCTCCCGATTGTGGTTGGTCTGGCGGTCACGGCTCTACTGCCTCGACAGGCAAAGCTCAGATTGACTTAGCACACGGTCCTGATTGGGGTACTAACTGGGATCATCCTCTTTATCACAAAGAGATATCACATACAGAGCATGGTAGTGGATACTACATAGAATATGTTGATCGCTGTGCATGGGCTGCTTGTTCTAATAGCGGAGATTTCACTTTTGCTGTATCTCTGTTCTCAGATGGGTTTATAGTTGCAACGTACTCCGAATGGGGAGTCGGTGGTTCGGATTCTTCTTATCAAGACAACCCTCAAATCGGTCTTGGTGACGGTGCCGGCAACGGTTTACTATATGATTCATACTCAGATAGTGCAACTGCAAGTTTAGTAAGTGGCGATTTTGCCATTATGTTTGCACCACCAGCATGGGCACTACATGACCTGGTCATGGACGAGAACTTAATAGGTGCTGAAGAACTTCCAGAGAATTTCGAATCTCAATTCGGCGCTGTAGTAAAGAACATGGGATTGAACGATGAAGACAATGTATCTGTTGTAGGCACATTCCATCACACTACTTTCGTAGATGCTATGAATGAAGTTATGGAAGCAGATAGCAGCTTAATTGCAGGCCCAGAATCTGGTTCATACGGCTCTTCTGATGGTTCATTCGACTGTTATTGGGATCAAACTGCATGTAATTCAGTAACTCTAGAATTACCTTCAGATTCTGTAACAACTCAGGTTTACAAGGGTGGTTATTACAGCTGTGTAGGTAATTTTGACTTGTATTATGGTGTATCAGAATCTTATACTGATATGGGAATTTATCTCGTTACAGCAGAAGATTCTTGGGGCGACGGCGGTATGACTGTCGACGCGACAGATGCAAACGGTAATTCATTAGGTCACATTGGACCTTATGACTACAGCTCATCTGCATCATTCACCTTCACCATCGATGGTAGTACTGCAACACCTGTTGAAGTTACTGCTTCAATGGACTATTACTGGTATGAAGGATGTTTAACCATTGATCACACAGTAGCTACAGCAATACCAGGCGATTTCAGAGCTATGGCAGAAGATTCATACGGTGACGGAGGTCACACAATAACTGTTCTAGATGGTGCTGGAAATGAAATGGCATCTGGCTGTGGTGATAATCCATGGTACTCCGGTTGGTCTTCAGAATGTTATATCGATTTCTCAGTCGCGGCCGACACCTTGCCGCCTGTTACAATGAGATTCGACAGCGATTATTTTGGTTCTGAAGGAACTTTTTCAGCTTATGAATTAATTTCAAGCACAGATGATTGGTCATCCGATACAGTCGTAGGTGAATTCAATCACTGGGGAACTTCATCCGGTAATGACGGAACTGTAATGGATTCGGGAGTAAAGGATACATACGTTTCAGGAAATCTATTCGAAGGTAATACTAGAATGGCTGAAGGCTGCGGTTACACCTGGGCAGTCGACTATGTCGCTGGTACATTATTCAGATGGACTTCTGGAAGTGAAATGAGTCAACCAACAAGTTTCGATATTAATGGAATAATGGATGTATCTGCTACTACAACCACATATGGTGGTACTGGCGATTACACAACAGGAAGTCATTACATAACGGAACCAGATACTACATGTCACGTTACAACTTTGACATCTGACGGTAGTACTTACAGTGAAGTTACGCATTATTACAATGCAGACTTGACCGGTTCTACAGATCAGGGTACTTATGATTGGCTAGGCAGCTCTCTAGATTCTTACGGCATTGATGACATGTCTGAGAGCTACAGAATGGGCTACCCACATTTCCTACCTAGCTCTGGATATGACTGTAATGGTGATGGTACTGGCGATCCTTATGGATATTACAGCTACGGTTATCTTTCACAAGGAGATTATGTACTTCATATCAGAGAAAATTACCAGGACGGTGGAACTTGGGGCAGAGCATTTACTAATGCACAAGGTAACTACCTGTCTAACTGGATGGTTGGTTGGAATGAAGACGTTGTAGGAGATCCTGTCGATGAAGATGGCGACGGAGTAGTAGATTACTACGCCTCTTCATACTGGTTCAGAATCCACGGCGCTTCGGAATTATTCTACATGCTTTGGTGTGATATCGATCTCGATTCAACTGCTGATGGCGGAAATATGCGAATTAATTACGCATACGACGAAGGCCACACAGACGCTTTCGTTGGTGACAGCGGTAACAATGCAATACATCAAATCCGACAAGACGGTGGCACAACCGATGTCGATGATATCGCAGGGCTCGGCGTAAGTGCAGACACCACTGGAACAACTATGACCTCTTTTGGCGATTTAGTTGTAGATGACGATGGTAATGTACACGCTTCTATGTCTGATGATGACTATGTAGTTGTCCGATCTTACAACAGAGATTCAAGCGGCTTCTATTACACCGATGAAATCGATTCAGATTACCACGAGTACTCGTACGCGTGCGGTACTTGTGATACATGGGGTGCTACAGCTATAGATGCACATGATGGTTACATCTACTCAGCAGAGGCATATACCTCATCAGTTTCATACGGTACTGACGCTTGTGATGACAACGGAGTCAGTGGCAGTTGTGACTTATTCAGAATGGCCATTGGTTCAGATTCTGGTGAAGATTGGGGTCTAATGCACGAATGGGGTGGTAGCGGCGGAGACGCAGCTCACACAGTAACTGGAGCAATTTCAGTTAGCGACAGTCGTGTACTCGTATCTACAGGTTACTTCAGTAACAGCGATTACTCAAACGAGGAACTCAAAGTCGTAGAATATGAAATGGGTGAATACGCAGTATCTGACGGCGAGGTTCTAGATTATTGCTGGTCGAATTACAACTATGGAATTCCATCATGTAATGCAATGGGTGCAAACGAAAGAACATTCGAGTTCACCTATGCAGGAACTGCTCCAGGTCTAACATTGACTGCTGAAGTGGATTACTGGTACGGCGAAGGTAGCTACAATATTCTCTTAGAAGATGGTAGTTATTACTTCAACGGTTTCCAGACTTTCTCTAGTCCTTATGGCATCAATACACACGACATAAGTGACCTTCCAGCCGGTTCTCACGGCATGGTCATTCGTGACAGCTATGGAGATGGTGGTCAGCAGGGTTCTATAACATGTGACGGCTGTACCTACGGTGGAGCTTTCACAGCAGAATACGGTCTAGCACCACCTTCACAAAGTTACTTGATGTCACCAGCAGCAGATTTATCTGATGCAGTAGGTTCAGTAACCCTAACTTTCGATCACTCATATCAATTCTATGAGACATACGATGGTGCATACTTAGAAGTTACAAACGATGGTGGAGAAACTTGGTCACTGGTTACGCCAGATGGAGGATATTCTGGAGTTATTTCAGACAGTCCAGTCTCTGGTTCAACCGGTTGGACAGGTCCAGGACCAAATGACGCAGGCGCTTCTGAAGGCGAATATGAATCAGTAACTGTCGACTTGACATCATATGCAGGTGACACAGTACAGATGAGATGGACACTCGGTTGGAGTGCCTTACAGGATTCCGATTTCAATGGTTGGTACAGGTTAGACAATGTCGTTATTTCTCAAGAAATATTAGACACACCATTCGAGACAATGTCTTCCGCTTTAGGTACCGTACCTGGTCAAGGAGGTCTAGGTGGATTCATTCTACCAGGATTCGTTCCAGCAGATTACGGTCTTGCAGCAGGAGATGATTTCTACTTCAAGGCAACTGTAAATTATGAAAATGAAGCTGAAGATGAAGATCCAAGCAATAATGATGGAGTCTCTTATCACACAGTAACACCTTCACACGATATCTTCTACAACTTTGATTATTCTGGTAAAGATGAATGGGATTTAGGATCCCAGGAATACTTCTCCAATCCAGATCTTCAGAACGATTTCGATTGTGATGGTTTAGCATACAGTGGTACAGATTGTATCAATTTCGGAACGCATGCAAATGCTCACGGTGAAGGCCAAGATACGCCATTCCAGGGACACGGTTTCCCATGGGTTATTTCTCCAGTTTTCAATCTGGATGTAGCTTATGAAGCAACCTTGTCTTACAGAGAGAGCTACTACGCATACGGTACAACTTATCTAGATCAGATGAATCCAACACTTGTCGAGATAACAACCGATGGAGGTCTAACTTGGGATCTAGTCGGTGAATCAGGTTCATGTGGAATAGGTTGGTGTGGTTCTGATGGTTATGAGTTAGTCACAATGGATCTTTCAGATTTCGTTGGTGGCGAAGAATCTCAACTAAGAATCACTAATCAATGGGGTTGGGGTCCGCGCCTTCCTGAGTACTATCTAATCGACGATATAGCTATCGATTTCTCTGCTCACGATAACAATGTGAGAGCAGGAATTTCAGGCGAATCAGGTGGTGCACCCGACAGATATCTAGTCGGCGAAACCGCAACTTTCACCTCTACAATAAGAAATCATGGTTTATTGGATCAAGTTGGTTCAAACATTGATGCCTCTCTAACATTAGGTACTGTAGATGAGAATATCAAATACGATACCACTGGATGGGAAAACTGGGACGTTGACAATTCAGGTGCCGGTTGGACTTATCCAGGTAGGGATGACGATGGTAGTGTTATTTCAGGATGGGGTCCATCTGCCGGAGGCAGTAGTGGATTCGGTCCAGGCACTCATGTTCTAAATGCAGGTACATACACACTAACTGATATGGCATCTCCTAAGATGAACATACACCACAAATATCAATTCTCATGGTTCAACGGCGCATACGACAATGCCTATGCATACGCAGGCGGTCAAGTTCAAGTGACCACCGATGACCCAAGTGCAGGACCTGTGTCCTTATTTGGTGGCGTACAAGGCGGAGTTCCAAGTGCAGCTGCGGGCTGTTCAATGGATTATGGTATATCAGCAGCCGAAAGTGATTATGTCCTAAAGATGTGGGATAGTTACGGCGATGGTTGGGATGACACACAATGGGGCGGTACAACTGTAGGTAGTGTAACTGCTTACGACAGTGCTACTGGAGTGGAAGTCGTTTCAGCATCATTCCCAAGTGCCAACGGTGGCTACATGGAAACTGCTTTCAGCTATTCAGGTAGTGGAGAAATAGATCTCAGACTCTGTGGTGACAATTATGCACCTTACGAGGCTTCCTATGATATAGTGACCGTAGCACAGGCACCAAACTGGGTTCCATTAGAACCGGTTCGTGGCTACGACGGTCAATGTAACGGCGCTTACCAAGGCTCATCAGATCCAAACGTTTGTGACACAGACGCTTTCATTCACCAGAGTGGTGACTGTGGTGATTCCTGTGGAGGTCTCTGGATTGAAGACACCTTCGATCTAAGTGCTTACCTCGGTGAGACAGTTCATATCAGATTCTATGCTGGTATCGATCAGTACGTTTGGTCTAGTGACAATGTTCAGTGGATGATTGACGATTTCGCAATCATGGCAACTTCACTTGTAGCAAGTCCAGGTTATCCAATAGCTTTGGACGTTCCTGACTTGTCAAGAGCAGAAGAAACATCATTCGAAAATGACTGGGTTGTTCTTCCAGGTGAATGGACAGCTAGAGCAGAAGCTTGTCTAGCAGACCATGTTGATTGTGACGACTATCTCCAAGATAGCAGAGCAGATACAAGTTTCGAGTCTTATTTCGTACACACCATGAATGGTGCGGAAGAAGAGACAGAATCAACTTATTCTGAAGGCGCGGCCGCTACTTCAATGATTGGCGGCAAGGTTGATTATTGGCCAGACCATACGACTGATTGTACATGGGGTGGCGGTCACGCTACTAATATCCACACTATGGATCTAGTAGCAGGTGAATATGTCGCAACATTGTATGACTCCTATGGTGATGGATGGTATGATTACGGCGGTCCCGATGATGGTGGTATCACAATCGTCGATTCAAGTGGAAACTTAATCGCCGGAGGAGAAAACGACAAATTTGTTAGTGGAACTATGAAAGAATACTATTTCACAGCAGTCGGCGGTACTTACACAGCAACAGTTTGTACTGATTGGTGGGGCTCTCATGGAGGAGAAGCAAGCTACGATATTACAGATGTAGTCGAAGCTTCAACAACCATATTGACTTACAACACAGGTTGGAGATCAGAGACAGTTTCAGGAGAAGCATCTTTCGAACCTAGCTCATACAGAGCTAGCGAAGGAGATATGTCTTGGTTCCTAACTGACGATGGAGCAAACGCAGATGAAGTAAGATTAGTTTCAGCACCGATAGACTTGACTGGTGCAACTCATGCTATCTTGACTTTCGAACATCAATATAATTTCGCAGCCGGTGACGGTGGTGGAGTTATTGAGATAAGTACAGATGATGGAGTTACATGGAACAGATTAACACCAACTGCAGGCCACGAATACAGCGGTACTGTTGACGGTAGCGGAGACAATCCATTACCATGGAATACTCAAGCATTCGCAGGTACAGGTACAGGTTATTATTCATCTGACGATTGGTACTACACAGAAGCTGCAATCAACAACTATGTTGGTCAGGAAGTTCTCGTATCCTTCTTGTTCGGTGGAGACAATGCCGACGATCCAGGTTATGAGAGGTATATGAACTATGGATTCTACTACTATAATTGGTGGTTCATAGACAATATCAAGATGCTGACCAGAGGCGCTGCAATCGAGTTAGTTGATTCCTATATGCCACATAGAGCTGGCGTTGGTGCAACAGCTTCATTCTCAATGGCTTTCGCTAATATTGGTGAAGGTGATGTAGGTGACGAAATCGAAGCATTAACTGTTGAAGCATATGTTGAAACAGACAGGGGCGACCCAGTTTGGTCCAGTACACAAACCATTTCTGATTTGGCCTTTGGTATGAATACCGGTTTAATGGGCTTCCAATCTGATGCGTTGAATACACCAGGTATGTATACTATAGGTGTTAGATTATTGGACAGTGACGGAAATCAATTCGCTGATGCATTCGGTAAGAAATCTTGGAGTCACATGCTTCTAGTAGGTATGAATGCAGGTTTCGGTGTTTGGTATGATTACGGCCAAGGTGGCTGTCTATCACCACTGGATCCAAATTTTGATCAGACATGTAACACAGAGATGTCTATGAGCTCAGCTTGGGAAACTGGCTGTGGTCCAATGAACGATTTCACAGGTTCCGGTTGTATGAACCAATTTGGTCAACCTTACAACTACTTGAACCTAAATGGTCAAACTGAGGAATTGAGAACACCGTTCGTTCCACTATGGAGTGAAGATTCCTATCTAGTGTTCTGGTTATGGACTGACGTTTCAGTAGATACAGAGATATCTATCTGGGCTCATCACATAAACACACTATACGGTGGCTCAACATCTATCGGTTTAACTGCATTAAACGGTTTCACACCACGTGACGGCGACCACAATATGGTGGGCGACACAATGTCAGGCTCTTCATACGGNGATGTCTGTACNGTCGANAACGACTGGACTGGCATGGACGCNTTCTANACNGCAGGAGCTGNNAAGTGTGGTTGGACTCCAATCTACGTACATCTGGATAGTAATCCAGTATACAATGAGAATGAGGTCGACCTAGAGTTCGGNGGTCTGAAATATCAGAACTTCTACTCATTCGGAATTAGAGTAGAGGGTACTTCGGGTACTGTTGGTATCGGCGGTATTGAGATAGTCAATGTCAGAGAATACGGTATCTTCATTGAGAAGGTAGACTTCGATCAGAGAAGGTATGAAATCTTGCCTGGTCAAACACAGAGTGTCGAGTACTTCAGTGCTAACACTGGTGTATACCCAGATCAAGTATTCATTAATCCAGAATTGTCTTCAGGTGACCCTGACTACGATACTTCAGGATGGGGTATCTCTGCATGGGCAAACATGGTGAACGGTGTCGACTGTGGTACTTTCGCTATGATTTTCGGATTCCCATGGGAAGCATGTCTATGGCCACGTGACTTTGATGGTACTGACGATGGAATTTGGGATGGTAATTACGCAGCAGAATACTACAACTGTGTTTCACCACCATATCTAGGCTGTACAGCTCCTTGGTTACCATACAACTTGGTACCAATTGGTGATCAGTCAGGTATTTTCATGGCTACAGCTAACTTCGAAATCACAGCCCCAGCATATGATTGGGACACTGGCGAACCAGCAGGTGGTCGTGAAGTATCTCTGTATGCTAATGCATTCCAGGTCGCTCTACAAGAGGATCTACCGGAACCAGACATAGCTTCGTTCTACATACCACCATCACAGTTTGAAATTGTGGGAGACCTAGAATTCAACAGATGGCAGGTAATCGATTCAGGTGTCGGTCACAAACACTCCGAAGATTCCTTCGGTCACGAACCACACTCTCTAATGATAACAGCTAACGCAGTTAACCACGGAAACTATGCTTCCGATGTATTGGTTACCTTCTATGTAGCTGATCCAGACGGAGATGCTCGTGATATTCCAGGTGTTGGTGTAGTCCGAACTACCAGAGTAGGCGAAACAAGTATCGACAGAATGGAACCTTACTCAATTTCAGGAATGACTTATCAGGCTAGCTTCAACTGGCTTGAAGTAACAATGCCAGAAGGTTCAACCAGAGATTACGCAGACATTACTATGTATGCTGTAATCAATCCTGTACTTGAATCTCAAGACATTGCTGCAGGTCATGTAATGAATGACGAGTTCTTCGATGAGAGAAATGACAACTCTGCTTCAGGCCAGGTAACTGTTCTAGCAGCTAAGATAGCAACACCATCGTTCGCTATTGGAATGCTGGGTCTGATCATATCAGGATTTGTCTGTGCTTTCGGTGTTGCTAGAATCAACACTCGAGACGAAGAGTAAGCAAACCAAACAAACATGGAGAGCTGGGCATTTTTGCCCAGCAGTCTCCTACGGTCTTTCTTTTGTATAGCGTTAGCTCTGTATTTATTCAGGAGTTAGTTGATTAATGGATTTCTTCTCGCTTTTTTTGATTTTAGTAGGTTTCTCTACTATTTTTTATTGCTACACTCAAAAGATACCAGCATCTTTATCCTTAGTAATGAGTAATTTTATCATATTTTTTTTCTGGTGGATTGCCGTATTACTTTTCGATTATGATGGGCACATTACTTGGAGAGAATTAGGATTCAATCCCTTATTGACATTAAAATATTCTACTCTTTTTTCATTAGAATTATTTAATCTAAACATTCTTACATTAGTTAGTTCAATGTTCATTCATTCAGGCCCACTTCATCTACTTATGAATATGTTAATTCTTATTTTGATGGGATTACCTTTTGAAGAACGCGTAGGTGGTCGGGCATTTGTAAAGATATATCTGACTAGCGGACTACTAGGTTCTCTGTTAACAGGACTTTCAGCAATACATTTAGGGACTGGAGAAGCAGATAGCTATCACATAGGTGCATCGGGTGCAGTTTTCGGGATAATGGGTGCTTTTGCATATCTATATCCAAGAGATGAAATACCAATGTTATTGGGTTTCATATTTCTTCATAGGGTTCCAGTTTTCATTGCTGCAGTGGTATTTGCAGGAGCGGAGACTGCTTTTGTTGTTGCTTCTTCTACAGATAACATAGGGCATGATACGCATCTTATTTCATTAGTTATCGGCGCTCTCTTTGCACCATATTTTTTATCTTCAATAACTTCTACTCCACTCGCAACTTTAGATCATTTAGACAAGCTAGCTTCAACTGTTAATTTACAAAAAATTCTACAGAAAGCTAAAAATGCAGACGAATCAGATGTCCGAGAAGCATGGATTCAAAAATTCCATGAAGAGATCAAAGAAACTAAAGACGATTAGGTGCCGGCACGGCTCTTGATGGGTGTATTTTATTTACATTCAATTTAATCCATTTTTTTATGTCTTTAATTGAACAGTCACTACCTTCTTGAAACATATTGGTCATTACTTCAGCACCTAGGCCACACGGATTAATTCTGTTAAATTCATTAGGGTCTATTGTTACATTTATTGATATTCCATGAAACGAAACCCACCCTTCAATTGATATTCCTATCGATGCTATTTTTTTATCCGATTTATCTACCCAAACACCAGGTAAATCAGGCTTTACAGAAGTCTTAATTCCAAAATCCCCCAACAAATCAATTACAAATCCTTCTAGGTGTCTTACCCATCCTCTAACATCTCTGTTACCTTCACCCATATGCATTACTGGGTAGAGGACTATTTGTCCAGGTGCATGATATGTCGATTTTCCTCCTCTTTCAATTTCATAAACTGCCAATTTATCATCTATTATCTCGTTCATTTCCCCCCTTCTTCCTAATGTTGCTACGGGATAGTGTTCAACTAGGATAAGTGTATCTTTTCCCTTTCCAATCTTTCTTTGATCACGTATCTTATACATCTCATTCAGACATTCACTGTATTCCATTAGTTCTAAATCTAAAATTTCAACTTTTTTAATTTCAGATTTCATCATCATGGATATGGATATAAGAGTTTTAAAAAGTAAAGATCTATGACTAAAAAAATAGTTGCAACTGTACAAGTTATCAACATTACAGGTAGTCCTACACGCATCCATTCTACAGCACTAATCGGTTTACCACTCCTTTCACTTATTGCAACAGTCACTACATTTGCAGATGAACCTATAGGGGTCGCATTTCCTCCGAAACCTGCACCCATCGCTAATGCCCACATCAATGGATGTACATTTATTCCATGCACAGCCAATCCTTTCAAAGTAGGTATCATTGCCGCTGTGAATGGTATATTATCCACTATCGCAGAAGCAATAGCCGCTACCCACAATACCACCACTGCTAGTAAAATTGGATGTCTTCCTTCACCAGTTACATGATATATCCATAATCCAAATTCTTCTAGATAACCCATCGCTTCTAGTGATCCAACTAATACAAATAGGCCTACAAAGAACAATAGAGCAGTCCATTCTACATGTTTAACAACTTTCTCTATATCTGGATTATTCAAGGCTAAAGTTAATCCCGCACCCATTAACGATATAGTTGCAATATGTATATGCAAATGTAAAATTTCAACAGAAGAGAAGAAAACAATAGTTATTCCTAAAGCAATTAAGGTTCTATTCATCATGCCCCTATTTTTTACAGCGGCCCATTCATCTTCCTTCATTATATCTTCTACATGCTTTGGCTTAACATTTATCCAGTCTCTGTAGTACCATCTTATGTATGCTAAGGTGGCCACCCAAGCCATAAAAGTCATTATGAAAAGATGTTTCATAAAGCTGATAAATGTATATTTCATTTCAGCCGCAATCATTACATTTGGAGGATCTCCAACCAACGTCGCAACTCCTCCTGTATTTGCAAGAATAGCTTCACACATCAAAAGAGGTATTGGATTTATTTCCATTTTATTGCATATTCTTACCGTTATGGGGGCGATAATAATTATCGCAGTTACATTGTCAATCACTAATGATATGGCTGTTGTAAATGTTCCAAGAATTACCACTAATCTCCAAGGATCTCCCTTCGCCATTTTAGTTCCTTTAATGGCTATATATTCAAAAAATCCACACATCTCAAGATTACTCGCAATGACCATCATTCCTAACAATAGACCAAGAACATCGAAGTCAACGGCATGAGCTAATTCTGCTTCATCAAAAGATCCTGTAACTTTACCAATTAGACAGACAAGAGTAGCTCCAACCCATGCAACAAGAGTTCTATGGGTTACTTCTGCTAATATGAGTGCAAAAGTCCCCATGAATACTAATATTATCAAAGGGCCTGCAATATCTTCTAACATCTAATAAGATATATACAGGTTTATTTTTAAGCTAATCTATTCCAAATGGGCATTTCCCACGCCTCTCTTACTTGAGCAACAGTAAGCTCAGCCTTTTTTTCTTTATTTTCACAAAACGTTATTTTTTCACTCGGAATTCCAATTTTAGTTGCACATTCAAATCGAGCAGCGAATTTCTCTTCTAATCCAGGTTTTACCTGCACTATCCATCTTCCGTTCGATTCACTGAATAATGCTATATCTTCTCTTAATCCTGTAGGTGGTATTGTTATTTCCGCTCCTCTTGCCCCTCCTATACACATCTCTATAACTGCAATAGCCATTCCACCTGCTGAACAATCATGACAAGCTACAACTTCTTCAGATTCTATAGCATCAAGTAATGCATTCATGTCTTTTACAAATCTTTTCACATCACTTTGAGGCACAACGTCACTATCCAATCCGTTTTCTTTATAGTAGAGACTTCCCCCCATCTCTTGTTTAGTTTCACCAATCATCCACAATTCTCCTTCGTCTTTCAAATCACTCGTTACACATTTTCTTACATCATCTATAATGCCGACACCCAATAATGCAGGCGTAGGCGGTACTGCGTATTCTGCTGTTTCATTGTAGAAACTAACATTTCCCGATACATACGGAATTCCAAACTCTGAACCCGCCTTAGCTAAACCTTCACAAGCCGCTCTAAATTCTCCCATTCTATCTGGTTTTTCTGGATTTCCAAAACATAAACAGTCAGCTAAAGAATCTGGGCGCGCTCCTACAGATACAAGATTCCTACATACCTCTTCTACAGCCGCCATTGATCCATGGTATGCGTGTTTTTCCATTAGGTGCGAATTCACATCCGTCGTAATCGCTAAACCTTTCCAACTGTCTTTTACAGGCTTCATCACGGTCGAATCTCCAGCCCCTTCGTGTCCAATCTTTCCTTGAAGTGGTTTAATGGCAGTATTTCCTCTCACTTCGTGGTCGTATTGTCTAATTACCCATGATTTCGATGCGGTATTAATTTCAGATAACATTTTCAACATAGAATCACTAAGTTTCCCCGTCATCTGCGGTAATTCTTCTTCCGTTTTCAACTCTTTATTTATCTCATTATATTCTCTTCGATATATCGGTCCTGCAGTTGTAAATTCCAAATCTAAATCAAGTATTTTTTTATTTTCATAGTTAATTTCAACCCTTTTATCTTCTATAACTTTCCCTATTACAGACGCCTCTACATCCCAATCTTTACAATGTTCTAGAACAATTTCAACATTTTCAGGCGTTACGGTAAACATCATTCGTTCTTGGGATTCAGATACCCATATTTCCCACGGTGCCAAATCTGGGGCCTTCAATGGTATTTTTTCCATTTCCACTGTAGCTCCAAAACCACCTTCTAATGCCATTTCTCCAACAACACAACTCAAACCACCACCACCAAGATCTTTCATTCCAGTGAGTAGTTTCTTTCGATTCAATTCTAAACATAAGTGCATTAACGGCTCTTTTGTAATAGGGTCTCCCAATTGAACTGCACCAATATCTTCTCCTTCAGAATCTGCATGTAATTCAGCAGATGCAAACGTTACTCCGTGTATTCCATCACGACCAGTTCTCCCTCCAGCTAAAATAAAAATATCCCCAATTCCGCCAACACGGCTATGTATCAATTCTTTCTTTGGTAGGATGCCAATACAACCTCCCACAACCAATGGGTTCCCAGTATATCCTTGATGGAAATTAACTTGACCCGACACGGTCGGTATTCCAACTCTATTCCCATAATCTCTAATTCCAGCAACAACACCACCCATCAAGTATCTAGGATGTTTAACTCCTGCTGGTAATTCATTCACATCAATGTCCAAATCTCCAAAAAACAATGAATCGGTAAGGGCTATTGGCTGAGCGCCCATACATACAACATCACGCAGTATGCCACCCACTCCAGTCGCAGCCCCTCCGTAAGGGTCTATAGCTGAAGGGTGATTATGTGATTCCAAACCTACAACATAGTA
>PBOB01000004.1 GCA_002724185.1 Acidiferrobacteraceae bacterium
CATTTATCTGCGTAGCACTTGACTGACACAGAACCTGCAAAGAACCGCGGACGATAAATAGAATTAACGCGGAAGTCAATCTATTTTATCCGGGGTAGAACCATATACCGTCAGCAGTATTGCCTATACGCATATCGTGGTTATAGACCTGTGAGAGGATGGATTCGGTCGCCAGAGTTTTCACTGGGCCCGACTCGACCTGCCCTTCTCCAAACAACAGCAACAAATGATCACTGAAGCGCAGGGCCAGGTTGATATCGTGCATCACGAGAATCACCACTCCGTTGCGACTGCGCCAGTCGGCAATCAGATTCCCAAGCATAACGACTTGATAATGCATATCAAGGTGATTACTGGGTTCATCTAATAAAAGAATAAGCGGCTCTTGAGTAACAAGAGCGGCCAAATCTGCTCGACGACGCTCACCTCCGGAAAGTGTTGTCATACTTCGATCACTCATCTGATCAAGGTCGACCAGTTCAAGTGCGTGCTGGGCCTTTTGAATGTCGTCGCTAGACTCTCCCTGAAGGGGATTCAACCAAGGATGACGTCCTGTCAGTACTGTATCGAGTACCGATGCAGGGAAAAGGGTCTCATTTTCCTGAAACAGCATGCCTAATTGTTGCGCCCTCGATCGTCGACTGAGACTTCTGATTTCCTGGCCACCCAGAAAGATCTGACCGCTAGCTGGGGCTCGCAATCCAGCCAGGGTCTTAAGTAGAGTGGACTTGCCTACACCGTTGCGCCCAAGAACAGACCAGACTTCACCTCGATTGATCCCAAGCGACAAATCCTGACAGACACAGGTATTACTGATTTCGACTGACAAATTCTCTAGTAACAGAAGATTCATGTCTGGCCGCCTGCCTTGTCACGTTGCAGTAAATAAAGGAATACCGGGACGCCGATGAATGCTGTAATTACGCCAACAGGTAGTTGATTTGGCGCCATGATAGTTCGGGCTACTGCTTCGGCCAACACCAGAAGCACCCCACCGAGCAATACTGAACCGGGTAAAACCAGTCGGTGATCTGAACCACCCCAAAGCCTCACCATGTGCGGCACAACAAGACCAACAAACCCAATCGCCCCAGCAAGTGTGACCGCCGATGCTGTTAGTAAACCCGCCATAAAAAATAAACCAACCCTCAAAAGGGTAGTGTTGACCCCAAGCGATTCAGCACGTAACTCCCCTAGCGACAGGAGGTTCAAACTTCGAGCAAAAAAATACGCAACCAAAAGCGAAGTCATCAAAATTCCTAGTCGAACCCAACCCGGAAAAGTTTCACGGATATCGCCCATCAGCCAAAACAGCATCCCGCGAACGTGCGCGTCTGGGCTAACTGCGAGAATAAAACTAACAACCGCTCCCCAACCAGCAGCCAGGACAACGCCAGTCAGTAGGAGTCGAGTGGTCGACCAATCCCCCTGCCCCCGTGAAAGCACAAATACTAGAAACATTGACGCCAGTGCACCAACTGCAGCAGCACCAGAGACCCCGATCATGTGCCAGCCGATCAAAATTGCGAGCAATGCAGCGACTGCTGCGCCACCAGAGACACCTAACACGTACGGATCTGCCAGTGGATTTCGTAGCAGTATCTGCATCAACACACCTGCCAACCCCAGCGTGCCACCAACGACAAATGCGGTCACTGCACGCGGCAATCGCAATTGAAACACAACCGTGTAATCAACAGATAAATCTCTTCCGTTTAGACCCTGTAATACGTCGGTCCAGTCGACTGATACGCTTCCGGCGGATAACGCAACTGCAAATGCACCAATCGCCAGCAGCAAAAGGACCAACAAAGTTCGCGGATGAGACGAGGATTTTGGTTTGATGATTGACGAAGGCATTGATTGTGTTTTGTTAAACAGCACAGACCGGACTTAGTATAGCCACTATCAAAACCCTAATTCGTGAGAACAATTTACCTATCAATAGACTTGTATTTGACCACGTCATGAGAGAACATCCTGGCTGCGAGCTGGTCCTAACAGGGGTAAAAGGGAACAGGGCCCACGCTAACGCGTGCAAACCTTGGTTGTACCCGCAACTGTAGGCGACGAGCGGCAGACTTTTTACGCCACTGGTCATTGACCGGGAAGGTGAATCTACCGCTATGATCCGCAAGCCAAGAGACCTGCCAGCAGCATGCGTCTCTCACCTTGTAGTCGGGAAAAGCCTGACGTGCGGTAATTCGGGACGGCGACCAGACCAGATTAAGCCGTGTTAATGAGCATGACAATTCGCATCCCAGGAATATGGCGACAGATACAGGCATGTGGTACCGGTCGATGAATCTATCTCCAATTTATACGGCTGTCGTTTTATCATGTGTCGCTCATATAGGTGCTTTCGCCGTACTTACCAATACAAATCCTCCTTTGGTACCGACTAACGAAATCGTCTTTTCCTCGGCCCTTCAGGCAAGATTGATCCAAGAAACACAGGACGCTGGCGAGACTATCCAGCCATCAGTAGCGGCCATTGAGGCTACCGAAAACAAGGAGACAAACAAGGCTAGTAAAGCAAATAAGCGTCTCCAAGATATGATTCAACAGGTCGATATTCTACAAAAGCGATTGGTTGTCGAACACACCCAGCAGCTCACTCTTCGTAACAAACTCGACAACGAAAAAGCTCGGAATAGCCGGCTCCAAGAAGCCCAGCAGAGCCTGCGCGACCAGTTTGCGTCACTGCAATCCATAAACCGACTGCAAACCCAAAAGATCGCTACTCTGGAAAACCAAACGGCGCTTGCTGTTCAACAATCACAAGCATTGCTTCAAAAACGTGCAACAGTTCTTCAGGAACAACATAAAGTCGAGGAAATTATTTCTCAACTACAGACAAAATCTACCAATGCCAGATTCCAACACGCTCAGGCATCATCCCTACTGAGATTACGAAAGAATCAGTTAGCGGAAACCCATCAAAGCCTCAAGTCGCTGCGACAGAGTAACTCAACGCTTGTAAAGCAAAACCTATCTCTTACTACTGAGCTCTCGGTGTTTGAGGTCAAACACGATGCCTTGTCCAGTCAAATCAACGATTTGAGCCAACATCTGGAAACCGTGAACCGAGAGAATATTAGATTGACTACTGAACAAGAGGTATTAACTGAACGTTACCTAAAATTGAATGAGGCACTCGATCAGTCCAAAATGTCACAAACATCTGTTTTGAGCGAATTACATCAGTCCGACAAAATGATTAATACGCTGTCATCCAGGATTGAACATATGCAGTCCAAATATGCGACTCTGAAGGACAAGCTTGAAACGTTGGAGCAGCTAAACCACCATCTCGAAAACAGGCTTGTAACCAAAAGCTCGGTAATTAATACACTCCGAAACGACCACCGTTTACAACTTGAGCAAATTTCCGTACAGCAGGCCAACATGCTTCGAGAGTCGAATGCCGCGGTAATCCAGGAAAACAGTCAGCTAAAAATTGCCACTAAAATGCTGCAGACCTCACTTGAAACCTCAATGCAGAACAATCAATCACTCGAAAATGATCGTGCCGAACTTCGAACGAAAACCAAACTTCTTAACCGACAGTTAACTGCACTAAGGGCTAGCCACAAAGAATTGGAATCAGCAAAGGTTGGCCAACACGCCCTAACAAAAAAACCTCGATCAGACTCACAAACAGCATCAGCACTACCCGCACAACAGGCTTCAAAAAGTTCACCGGATACGGGTAATGCGGAAATTGACTTCAAAGCTAAGCAGGTTGCCGGTAACCCCAAACCAGTTTACCCACACACAGCCTACAAACTAGGCATTGAAGGTCGTGTTCTGATAGACCTCTCAATGTCTGCGGAGGGTGCTGTGGAAAAGGTCCACATTCGCGACAGCAGCGGCTTTGCTGTACTGGATTCAGCGGCTGTCAGAGCAGTAAAGAAATGGCGTTTTTACCCAGTTTTACGTAATGGTAAAGCCATACCATTTTCTGACACAGGCCACATTATATTCAAAATAAAAGACTCTTAAAGCCAGTAATTCAAATGGCATGTTCCCGATGCAGCGCCTGAATACGATCCTCACTGTAGTGTAAAAGATCACGTAACACCTGCTCGGTATGCTCACCCAGCAGTGGTGGTGGATGCTCGTAGACCGGAGGAGTGTCTGAGAGCTTAAGTGGACTCCCAACAATCTCAAATCGGTCTGACAGTGGGTGAGTCATCGGCATACGCATTTTTCGATGTCTCACCTGAGGCATCTTCAACACCTGATCAATGGTGTTGATTGGTCCCCACGGAATCTGGTGGCGATCAAGCTCTGTTGCCCATTCTTTCGAACCGCGCTGTTTCACGATGCGTTCAAGTTCGGGCAGCAGTACGGCCCGGTGTTGCACACGACCCGTGTTAGTGGAAAAGCGAGGATCCCTAGCTAACTCGGGCACCCCCGCCAACTCGCAGAAGCGTTCGAACTGTGTATCGTTCCCGATCGCAATGATAATGTGTCCATCTGACGATTCGAAAACCTGGTAAGGCACCACATTGACGTGTGCGTTACCTGCTCTTATCGGGACCTCGTCAGATATCATGCAGTTCATTGCCTGATTGGCCAGCATGGCGACNTGGCAGTCGAGCAACGCCATATCAATATACTGACCTTTATGCGTAACCTCNCGGCTAAGCAGTGCAGCCTGGATGGCTGAAACCGAATACAGGCCAGTNACCAGATCTGCAATCGCNACACCCACCTTCTGCGGCCCGGCACCGGGTACGCCATCGCGCTCNCCGGTGATACTCATGAGNCCNCCGGTACCCTGAATCATAAAATCGTAACCGGGCCGCGCTGAATAGGGGCCATCCTGACCAAAACCTGTGATAGAGCAGTAGATCAGTCGCTCATTGACCCGACTGAGTGATTCGTAGTCCAGTCCATATTTTTTGAGCCCGCCAACTTTAAAGTTCTCTACCAAGACGTCTGATTTCAAAGCAAGGTCCCGGATCACACTCTGGCCTGATGGATGACTGATATCGATACACACTGACCGTTTACCACGATTTGCTGAGAGATAGTACCCAGCCTCGGAGGTATCACTATCATCTGCCGCCTTTAGATACGGCGGTCCCCATCCGCGGGTATCGTCCCCGGTACCGGGACGTTCAATCTTAATGACTTCCGCACCCAAATCAGCGAGGACCTGCGTACAGGATGGGCCGGCCAGAACACGACTGAGATCCAAAACCCTAAACCGAGAAAGCGCCCCAGCCATCGGTTGTCAACCCGTAAATGCCTGAATCCCGGTCTGCGCCCTTCCCAGGATCAGCGCATGAACATCGTGAGTACCTTCATAGGTATTTACAGCTTCCAGGTTCATGACATGTCGAATTACATGATATTCATCGGACACACCGTTCGCTCCGTGCATATCCCGAGCAACACGCGCAATGTCCAACGCTTTACCACAATTGTTCCGTTTGAGCATAGAAATTGCGTCAGACAGCATACGACCCTCGTCTATCAATCTTCCCACTCGCAGCGCACCATTTAACCCGAGAGCAATATCAGTCTGCATATCGGCAAGTTTCTTTTGAATCAACTGATTTGCAGCTAGCGGGCGGCCAAATTGCTCTCGTTCCAGCACATAGTTACGTGCTGAGTGCCAGCAAAACTCGGCAGCCCCCATTGACCCCCAGGAGATACCATATCTCGCCCTGTTCAAGCAACCAAATGGTCCGCTGAGTCCACTGACACCGGGAAGCATGTTTTGTTCAGGAACAAAAACATTGTCCATCACAATTTCCCCGGTAACCGATGCGCGCAGGGAGAACTTGCCCTCAATTACAGGTGTAGAAAGTCCTTCCATCCCGCGATCAAGGATGAATCCTCGGATTGCGCCTTCGTCATCTTTGGCCCAGACAATAAGAACATCCGCGATGGGTGAGTTCGTGATCCACATTTTTGCTCCAACTAAACGATAACCGCCGTCCACTCGATGTGCTCGTGTCCTCATCCTACCCGGATCCGATCCATGGTCGGGTTCAGTAAGCCCGAAGCACCCCACCCAGTTTCCTGTGGCCAAATGCGGAAGATATTTTTCCCTCTGTTGTTCAGATCCGTAGGCATTTATCGGGTGCATGACCAAGCTGGACTGAACACTCATCATCGACCTGTAACCCGAATCAACGCGCTCCACTTCGCGGGCTATAAGACCATAACAGACATAATTAAGTCCCGCACAACCATAACCCTTTATGGTCGATCCGAGCATTCCCAGTTCACCCATCTCGTAAAAAATGTCTCGATCTACCGTCTCTTGCCGATTCGCTTCAAGAATTCTAGGTTGTAGCTGATCCTGGCAATAACGTGCCACGGTATCCTGGATCAACCGCTCATCATCCGTGAGCAAATCGTGGATCAACAACGGATCCATCCACTGAAATTCAGTCTTTTGCATAGCTTCCATCGGTTACACAACTTAGTCTGCTGGTGCAACAGGCACTCCGGCGCCCCTTGATATTCTAGCCGTCTTGGCTGACAACCGGGGAAACTCAATCACTCCGACTACCTGTTGTGTTGAGCGGTAATCCGGACCTATCTCGAAGATCAGTATAATCAGCTACCTCGAAACTAAATCTTCAATTACTTCAACCGTCGCCATCTATTCCCAACCATGCAGACTATTATTGATCAGATCTGGCCTTTAGTTCAGGTTGTACTGGTAGACCTGGTTCTTGCCGGTGACAACGCTATTGTTGTGGCTCTCGCGGCTACCGGAGTGCCCGCTGCAGCGAGGCAGAGGGTCATTTTTATCGGAATTGCAGGTGCCGCAGTCACCCGCATCCTGTTCGCCCTGATCACCGTAAAACTTCTCCAATTCCCTGGCCTGCTCCTCGTCGGTGGCTTGCTACTGCTCTGGGTATGCTGGAATTTATGGCAGGACCTTAGGTCCAGTGAAGCGCGTATAGATGATCAGAACCCGCAGCGCGAGACCAAGTCTGTGCGCCACGCAATTTTCCTCATCATCATGGCCGATGTTTCGATGTCACTGGACAATGTACTCGCAGTCGCCGGCGTGGCTCGAGACAACACCGCCGTTCTGATTTTCGGCCTTGCCTTGTCTGTGGTACTGATGATGTGCGCCGCAACAGTCATCGCACGAATCCTGCAGAAACAACGGTGGATTGCTTATGCCGGGCTTGCGATAATACTCTACGTTGCACTAACCATGATTTGGAGTGAGGTGGGCGAGATCCCGGAGATCTTCACACACTATATTTCCCGTGAAAACCTGTGAACTCATACCCTGTACCAGAATCTTTTCGGTTCTGGTTGTCGTGTTTTTGCTCCTCGGGCCCCATGGCGCCATGGGTAACAATCATCTCACTGATTCTATTAAAGCCTACAACAAGCAAGACTACCAGACCGCCGTTCGAATCTGGCGATCCTACGCAGCAAAAGGTGATGTTGAGGCACAATATTTCCTAGGTGTCGCGTATCACAAAGGGCATGGTGTCAACAAAAGTCTCACCCAGACGATTGCCTGGTTCCGTAAAGCAGCACAAGGCGGACAT
>PBOB01000005.1 GCA_002724185.1 Acidiferrobacteraceae bacterium
GGCGACATGCATGGACAAAGTGGTGAATCTATAGGAATCACCACATCCCACCAATATTTTGACTTTGCAAGAAACAAGTCGTTTCTCGACGCGACTGCTCACCAAGCGAATGATTTCCAGATCAACAATACATTCTGGGATTATCTCAACGATCTAAGTGCGAAATATAATGAGGATGGAGTCTTCGTCACTCTACCAGGCTACGAATGGTCTGGTAACACTGCTGTTGGTGGCGATCGCAACATCTACTTTCGCACCGAAGGTCGCCAAATTCGACGTTCATCTCATGCCTTACTGACCGATCGCACCGACCTCAACACCGATGCACCAAACGCAAATCTTCTATTTGAGGCATTGACTGACGAGGATTGTGTGGTCTACGCCCATGTCGGCGGCCGCTACGCTGACACAGCCTATGCCCATGATCCCAGACTTGAGACCGCGATGGAAATTCATTCAGCCTGGGGCACATTTGAGTGGCTCCTAACCGATGGATTCGCTCTCGGTCACCGCTGTGGAGTGGTTTGTAACAGCGACGGCCACAAAGGCCGTCCGGGGGCAAGCTATCCCGGTGCTGCTACGTTTGGCGCTTACGGTGGTCTGACATGCTTCTACGCTGACGAACTTAATCGAGATGGGTTGTTTAAGTGCCTCCATCGCCGTCATCACTACGGGACTACGGGAACTCGACTACATCTGGACGTGCGAGTGGAATTCCCAAACGGCGGTCGACTGTTTTACAGTGACCCAAAAGTTTATCCCGACACCGCATCATCTATTGTTGAGGAAGTTATGATGGGAGATATCGTCCAGACCGACGACGAATGTGTAATGCTGAACATTGAAGTCATTGCGCAGACCTCCATCGAAAGAATCGAGGTCCGCAACGGCCGGACAGTATTGCAAACCTTGCGCCCCTATGCATTCTCTGAACTAGGAAACCGAATCCGAGTTCTTTGGAGTGGTGCCGAGTATCGAGGACGGGGTCGAACAACCTATTGGAAGGGCCAGCTACGTTTTCATGACGCTACCATCAACCGAATGGAAAAAATTAACATTTGGAACCATGAAAAACTGACCGATCAGCGAGGATCCGATACGGTAGAGTTTGACACAATTACAACCGGTAACTATGCAGGCTTTGACGCATGGCTAGACCATGCTCAAAGTGGTCAAGTCGAACTGACTACTAATCATGGCAATCTGAAGACCACGTTAGATAAAATTGGAATAGATGATGTAGTAATGGAAGCGGGTGGATTGGAACGCCGCGTCCGACTATTCCGACTGCCAGAAGACAACCCACATCGAGAGATCAATGAGAGAGTAGCGGTTCCCCTCCGACCAGTCGGCGATAATCAAATCTGGGTTTCTGTATACACCGAGGATGGTTTCCAGGCTTGGAGCAGTCCGATTTTTGTTTATCGTAAAGATAGATAAATCTCTGGCACGCTCTTTGACGAAAAAATAGGACCGAGAAAGACTAAACCAGCTAAAAATCAACACTTTTCGATTCCGCAACAAGTTCTAACTCAATTCAGCATCTTTCATAGGTTTTGTTGCAGTAGCTTTTCGAGAATAATCCTACATTAACGTAAAATTAGATTTTCTAACTTCTGCTACGTCCACTAACACTGTCACGGATAAATAACAGACAACAATTATGACAACTAACAAAGAAAATCAAAGATCAATGATTGAAGGTAACGCCGCGCTCATTGTAATTGATATCCAAAAAGGCAGCTTTCTTTCCGGTTCTAGTTCGGGAATTCCTCACATGGAGGATAATGTAATTCGCCTTAAACGTGCTAGGACAGTAATCGACGCAGCTAGAGAATCTGAAATCCCGATCATATTTTTCCAGGAAATCCATAGAGATAACCTGGTTGATTTCGGGCGAGAATTGGACGGAACGGAAGGAATTCATTGTCTGGAAAGTAACCCAAACACAAAGATTGCAAAAAACGAGGTAGGGCTTAAGACAGATGATTATGTTATTCAGAAGCGCCGGTATTCATGTTTTTTTGGAACAGATTTTAATATCCTGCTTAAAGGACTAAATATCGATACATTGATACTCGTTGGTGGCCTTACTGATGTATGCGTTCACTATACATTCGTTGATGCCCACCAAAACGATTATTTTTGTCGAGTCGTGGAAGATTGCGTCACCGGCTCGAGTACCAAAGCACACGACGCCGCACTCTCTGCTATGGAGTATTTGCAGACGGGTGCCGTACGAACTAGTGACGAAATAATTGGCGAAATTTCGAAACAGTAATAGTAATCAAAATTGTTTCAAGTTCAAATTCGTTCTATTGCCGTGACTAACTGGACATGGCTTGGGGATTTCGAGTAACTCTTTAGGCATGTATGAACTCAACGATATGACAACGGGTCAAGATATCGCTTTTCGAGAGCCCTAAAACAATAAGATGCAGAAAATGCGATAGAAACATAGAGGACTGCAGCAGTGATGAATCCTTCATAAGCAAGATAATAAGAGGTATTCAATTTTCGGCCCGCACCCAAAATATCTACTACAGTAATCGTACTTGCGACAGCTGTACTATGCATAACGAATATAAATTCATTTGACAGTGCTGGTATCGACCGTCTGAGTGCTAACGGACATACAACCAACAGAAATGTTTTTATAGGTGACATGCCCAGAGATTTTGCTCCTTCAATTATTGCTTTTGGGACCTCTCTAAGAGCGCCTTGAATTATTTCAGTTAAGTAGGCCGTATTGTTAAGAATTAAACCAAGTGCAATACAAAACCACGCTTCACTAAGAAGTGGCCAAAACATACTCGCACGAATTGATTCGAATTGACCCAACCCATAGTAAATTATGTATACCTGTAACAATAAGGGAGTACCGCGCATGAAATAGGTATACCCTCTAATTGGATGACGCAGTACAGAGTTGTCCGACGACCTAAATATTGCCAAAATGATTGCCAGCACTAGGCTGACCATGAAAACCGAAAACAGCAATATTACAGTGACCTTATACCCATCAAGGAACAACTGCCAGTGTTGGAAAATTAGCTCGTAATGCATTGCTATATCGACATCCAACCACGCTTCATACGGCCTTGGATATATGAAAAAAATCGCTCCGACAAAATTGTGAAACACAAATAAACCAAGGCAGCTAACACTAGAAAATAAAATGGATTGTGCGTGGCACTAGCAGCACCCTTTGCCCGCCAGACTAGGTCATGAACACCAACGACTGAAGCAAATGCTGTCGTTTTCAGTATTACCAGCCAATTATTTCTAAACGCAGGTAGAACATGGATAAGGAACTGTGGCCATACAATCAACCAGAGGTAAGCGATCGGTCGAAGACCTAAAGATTTCGAGGCATCTAACTGTCCTCCAGGAATTGCGAGATATGCTCCACGAAACGCCTCGGACATATATGCACCAAAAATAAATCCAATTGAAAATATTGCCGACGACAACGCATCGACGTCAATGTAACCCCATAATCCTGTGAGTTCTCCTAAGTCGTTTAATAACATTTGACCACCGAAATAAACCAGTAGCATTAACACAAGCTCCGGTATCCCCCTGATCACACTGACATAAACTTGTGACACTCTTTGTAGAAGGTAGACGTCTGAGAGACGGGCTGCAGCTGAAATAAAACCGAAAATACAAGACAGTATTAAGCTCGCCACACTTAATATGATTGTAAGCTTTGCACCAGCAAGCACGTGCGGTACATATGGCCAAGCTTCATTCATTTTTCAATCTGTAACAAAAAAGACCGGCTTGGGTGATGACTCAAGCCGGCCTGTTTTTTTTTGGTTCAATCTAGATAAACATCTGGTGTTTAGTCCATGCCCCAAATATCAAAATTGAAATACTTATCATTTATCTTCTTGTATGTTCCGTTTGCCCTTATAGTCGAGAGTGCAGCATTAAATCGCTCTCGCAATTCAGTATCTTCTTTTCGCACAGGTATACCAGTACCAGTCCCATTTATCGCATCGTCCCAGTGTGTACCACCAAAAAATTCAAAGTCTTTACCGGCTTCTTTATCAAGAAAACCTTTCTGGGCTGCCGTCCCTGCTGACATGCCTGCATCCACCCTCCCCGCAGCTAAATCTAGATAAACTTCATCTTGGGTTGGATATCCCTTAATTACTGCATCTGGAAAATGCTTTTGAAGATACTTCTCGAAAGTTGTGGCACGGAGTATTCCAATTTTCACACCTTTCAAACCTTCTGGCGTGTCAACTAAACCAGAACCTTTTTTAGCAAAAAATTTCGTAGGCTCCTTATAGTACGGTCCTGCAAAGTCAACAACTTTTTGTCTATCCGGAGTGATACTCATGGAAGCAATGATGGCATCGTACTTCTTAGCTAACAAACCCGGAATCAAGCCATCCCAATCTTGCTCAATGATTTCACATTCCGCACCCATCGCATCGCAAAGCGCGTAGGTAATATCAATATCGAAACCAACCAATGTCCCATCAGCTGCTTTATAAGCGAAAGGCTCATAAAAAGCCTCGGTTGCAATTCTTAACTTGTCCGCAGAGGACACAGATACTAATCCAAGGCCTAACATAGCAAACAAACAAAACCTGACAAACTTAAACATAAATTTCTCCCCCTAATTATTAATGAAGCAATGTATATTACTCCGTTGAGCAACCGACTATATTAATCACAACTCAAACTTGTCAAATTATCTATGGAATCATACCTACCGTCCAAGCGCATATAACAATCGACGTGGGTCTGCTCCACCTGCCAAAACCCTAGATGTACCGCTTGGTTGCCTTAAATCAACGACCATCGCCGTACCACTTGCATCAAACTCATACCGAGGCCATATCTTAATTTTGTGACCTCGTTTGCTTAAATTGGCTCTCGTAGCCTCATCTATACGTGATTCCACGTGCAGTCTGCCAAAGTCATGTACGTGAGGAAAGAATGAATCTGGAAATGCAAGGGTCGCGATTCGAGGAGATTCGACACACTGTTGTGGTGACATTCGGCCTTCAACAAAATTTAGGAATATCTGAAGCAATCCTTGTGGAATAACATCTCCCCCACAAGCTGACATAGACATTATTTGAGGTAACTTACTGTCAGAAATCTTNAATGCTAAGGCGGGTGCCGGTGTCAGGCGAGGCCTTTTCCCTGTCTGAACACAAGCTGGATGATCCAAATTAATCCGTGATTGAACACCNCTTGGTGACACCATTATTCCAAGNCCAGGTACNANAGGNTTNCCATCAATTGTGTCACTTGGCGAACATGTGAAGGCATTGCCTTGAGAATCTACAATTGAAAAATTTGTTGTATCCCTTCTTCTACGATGGATGCTGTGGGTATCATCAGATCGTGACATAGACATCGTTACAAGATCCGGAACCACGGAATCCATGTCAATATAACTTGCTAATTCTTCGATATGGTCACCGGAAAGCAACTGATCGACAGACAATCCAGTATAGTTGGTGTCACCATAATATTTTTCGCGATCTGAAAACGCGATTTTTAGCGCCTCAATTACTAAGTGCAGATAATCAGGGCCGTTGTGTTCTAGCTCTTCTAATTTAAATCTAGAAAGAATTGACAACGCTTGTAATAGAACGGGCCCTTGGCAGTAAACATCTCCAGTGTGTACCAACCAATCTTTATATTTGTATTTTCTTGCCTTTGTCACTTCATTACGGAAATTCTCGAGATCCTGAATCTCCATCCATCCACCATCACTTTGAACCCACTTAACGATTGATTCAGCTATAGGCCCACTATAAAACGCAGCGCGGGCATTCTCCAAAGACTCCTCGCGGGTTGCTCCTATCTCAGCACTCACAACTCTCATCAACGTGTTCGCCAAATCATGCTGGCATAAACGATCACCCTCAACAGGTGGCCGTTCATTTGGCCAATAAATTCTTGCTGACTCTTTCCAATTCTTGAACCCGGCACCCATTAATTCATAAGCCAAAGCTGACCTACGATCGAGAACAAAACCATCTTCTGCGTATTCGATTGCCTCACGGGCGACTTCGGATAACTTCCACGTTCCAAAATTTTTCAACGCTGTGATCCATGCGTCTAAAGCAGCTGGCACTACACTACAAGCTGCACCTTCCGGCATATCCATACCATACCTTTCTGTGTACACCTCGACATCGACGCCTTGTCCCCATACACCAACCCCGCCAATATTCCAGACAGTCTCAGAATTTGCTAACTTCAACAGAATTGGTGCAACACCTCCGAGGTTGCACATGTCAGCTTGGATTACGTTACTCGCCAATCCCGCGGCGACACCTGCATCTATAGCAGTTCCGCCTCTATCGAGCACATTCGTCGCGACTCGGGCTACCAACGGATGGCCTGCAACAACCATATATTTCTCACCGATGAGTGTCGGTCGATGAGACTCTGGTGGAGGAAATAATTCCGGTAATGGAGCCTCGTAATTCCTCATTCCTCCCTTACTGTCATTTTTTTTCACATTCATAATTCACTTTAGAAACTAATTCTGTTTGAAAGAGCGCATAGAAAGCACATATCTGTAGGAACTCTAACGCCTAGTTTTCGAATTCTGACTAAGGCCTGAGCAATAACTAGTTCTATATCGTTAACCGACTCGGTCCAATGTTGTATTCAATGCCCTAGAAAATGCATCGAATAGTTCGTCAACCTGATTTTTATTGATTATGAATGGTGGGGCGAATAGCACGGCATTGCCTATAGGTCGAATAATTATTCCTTCTCTATAACCTGCTTGTGCAAGATTCTCAGATACGTCATACGACGGATCGAATGGCAATTTTTTGTCTCGGTTCTTAACAACTTCGATCGCACCCATTAATCCAACTCCACGAACCTCACCAACATGTGGGTGATTATTGAATTCATTTAATCGTTTCTGAAAATGTGGTATCACCTCAACTAGGTTTGAAAATACGCCTCCGTTTACAATTTTGTTGACTACTGCTAATCCTATCGCACACCCAACTGGATTACCTGCTGTTGTGAACCCATGCGGAAACTCATCTAGGTCACTCGATGCTTTATCGAGCTCAGCGGTAATTTCTGCGGATGGCATTGCGGCACCGACAGGATAGTATCCAGCAGTTACACACTTAGAAGTTGTAATGATGTCGGGGTCTACGGAAAATTTTTCCGAACCCCATAGTGTGCCTGTTCGCCCAAGACCGGTAATAACTTCGTCTGCGATCAATAAAATTTTATACCGGTCAAGTACTTCTCTAACTTTAGGAAAGTATTGTTCTGGCGGCACAATTACACCACCTGCACCTAGGACCGGCTCTGCAATTAGTGCCGCAACTGTCTCGGGTCCTTCCAATTCGATTAACTGAATCAAATTAGATATTATCCTTTCTAGGAACTCTGACTCGGTTTCTCCGTCAAAACCGTAGCGCCAGTAATGCGGGCAATCAGTAAATCGAACGTCTCCAAATGGCATACCGAAAACTCGATTGTAGTCACGTCCAGTTAGATTAGCGCCCATCACAGTTGTACCGTGATAACCACCGCGACGAGCAAGAATCTTTCGCCTCCCCTTCTCACCCCGACTTCGCTGAACCATCCAGGCCATCTTAATAGCCGTATCATTGGCTTCAGAACCAGAATTCGTAAAGAAAATCCGGCCACCGGGCAAAGGTGATGAGTTAGAAAGTAGTTCAGCGAGTTCAATTGCCGCGATTGAATTACGTCCAAAAAATGTGTGGTAGGAAGAGATGGCTTCAAATTGACTGAGTGCCGCATCAATAGCAGTAGAATCACTAAAGCCTAGAACCGCGTTCCAGAGCCCTGAATTGGCTTCCAGATAACGCTGGCCCGAGTCATCAAATACATATATACCCTCCCCTTTGGTGATGATCTGAGGACCATTCTGTCGAATATTGGATAGGCTAGAAAAACCGTGAAGAAACGACCTTAGATATTTTTCATTTAACTGCTTGTTCATACTAGATTCGACTCGTCATTGTAGAGTTAGTAATAGATTTAACGTAGAAATTAATCCTTATATGCTAGCCTGCATTTGTTGACGATAATTTATCTATGAGCGTTGCGCTTGAACATAGCGCATCTCGTTGGAGATATTTCATCGCCTCTAAGGAGGCTTCATGTCTTTCCATCGTCGAACCGCCAACACAGTCAGTTAAGACTCTGACGTAGTAATCTCTCTGATGCCCATCAACAAAAGTGTAGTGGACACACACATCTGTCAGTTCGCCTGTTAATAATAAAGTCTCCACTTTCAAACCTCTGAGGAGGATTTCCAAATCAGTACCAAAGAAACAAGAATACCGTCGCTTAACAATTAAGTAATCTAATTCATCGGGTATCAATCGATGATCTAGCTCTGTATCCTTTGCTCCTTCAACACAATGAATTCCTTCTGAACCATCTAGTTCTCGGCCGAAGTCAACATAATTTGCCCGATGGACTTCCGCAAAATAGATGACAGGTATAGAGTGTGCCTTGGCGATATCCACTACCCTTCTAATATTTTTTACTCTGTCCTCAAATCCTGGCATTGTTGGAATGCCAGAGAATTCGACTGACATTCCGCCACTGTTTTGCATATCAATTACGATAAGCGCAGGCTTTCCAACAATTAAGTCAGGCTTCATTGATTAACCGTGAGTCTGTGAAGATTTAAGAACTCGATTACGATACATAGAACAGAATTCAGTTGTCTCTTGCAACCAATTAGGTAATCTTTGGGTTGAAAATATTGATTCGAGTGTCTCTGCCTGTCTAACTAGACCCACTAAATTGTCTTTAACCATGACCGTAGCCGGTCTCGGAATCCAATTTAGCTGGTTCGAATCGGATTCGGCATACATCCCTGCATCTAAAATCGCAATTATGTCTCCTTTAGTCACTGGAGGTAATGGACAATCGGCATGGAGCACACTTGGGATACAGAGTGGTCCCACAACATCTGCTTTATCTTCTATTTGTTCCCACATTTTTGTAGCAGATACGACGAAGTTATATGTGCCTTCAACGACAGCACCAATTAGCGGCATGATATTGGTACTAGCATCAACGTACACCCACTTGAAATTACCCTCCGCCTTGATCGACTCTATTCTTGTTAGCAAAATCCCAGCGTTACCTGCTATATAACGTCCTGGTTCTAGCCACAGTTCAGGGAGTGTAATTTTCGCCTCCATAAATGAATCGGTTAGAGCTCGACATGTACCCTGGGCATAATCCTCTATTGAATACCGATTCAGTTCCTGACTACCCGATTCGGGGTCTCTATCACGGGGCCAACCACCACCAATATCAATTAGGCTCGGCTGAAACCCAGTCTCGCTAAAGATTCGCGAAATTACGAGAGCAAACTCCCGATCATACGACACTCGATCCTCTAGTTTCTGAGAGAGTCTACCAAGGTGTGTATGATAACCAGTCAACTTCAGATGGGGATATGAAGCCCAATTATTAATCATTCTTACAGCTGTTTGTTCATTCACACCCCATTTAAGTCTCCGCAATTCGTCCCGAAAGTCGCCGCTAAAATTAATAAGGTCACTACTATAGGTCCTGTATTCCTCAGGGATGACCTTTAGTCGAATATTGACCCTCACTTGACTTTGTTTTCTGCCAGCTAAACGTTCTATTTGAATAGCTTCTGCTTCAGAATCAATATTAATATAAACACCCAAATCAATTGCACGATTGATTACCGTGTCGCTTTTGTTTGAACCATTGAGTGCAATCTTATCTACGTCAGCTCCACCCGCAAATGTCGCCTCTAACTCTCCGAGCCCAAAACAATCCCCACCCGCTCCCTCTTCATGCATAACAGCCCTAACTGCAAAATTTGGATTACACTTCAGCGCATACATTATGTTGACAGGTGCCTGCCATTCACTTTCAAATGCGTTGCGAATTCGCCTTACATTTTGTCTCAGGGTTGTATCAGACATTACGAATAGTGGTGAACCATACGTAGAGACCAAATCAGACACTCTACTGCCTTCTATTGCTAGCTCACCAGGTGGCAATACGGATAACTGGTCTGAACCGATGAGGATGCGTCGTAATTGTTGTTCGGAAGTAGGCATATTGATGATCTTCTTTGTTTAGCGACCAGTAACCATTCTAACTCTCCTATATAGAGAGCCATAGTTGAAGAAGCATCTAAGTGGGTGTGCCTATATTGTGCCTATATTTCCTAACCCAGCCACCGCCAGATTGGTAATTACCTGTTTAACGTTCAGTACTGGCTTTGTCCATTTTCTTCAGTCTTCGACGCGCGACCATTTTACGGAAAGGGTCTGGAGGTACCCATTTTGGTCGTGGCACACTTTGCTGATCAGACAGAAGATCAGACGTATTGCCTACGACCATGTCGGCGATTAATGCACCGGACATTGTCCCTCGGGCAACATTGGCAGCATTACATCCAATAGAGCCCCAAATACCTCTATCAATTTGTCCAAATACATGACCGGTATTACGCGTTACACCCAACACACCTCCCCATGTATGCTCAATCTCCAGTCCCATCTCAAAGTCTTGGAACTTAGGCCAACGTTTCTTGATTGACTCGGTATGATTCGCCCGCGCGCGAGCCAACATGTCAGCATTTGAAGTATCGCCTGGTCCATACCCAAATGTATTGCGCATCAGAATCCGTCCATCCGGCGTCCTGCGTACCGTTGAACCGCCGTGTGCTGCGGGCAATAGACCAAATCCATTCGCATCACCGCCAATCTCAGCTTGCTCCAGAACCGTCATTGGTCTCGTCAAGCTTGCATA
>PBOB01000006.1 GCA_002724185.1 Acidiferrobacteraceae bacterium
TCCTGACGGATATCCATGAGGCTTCACAAGTAGCCGCTGCCGCAGAAATCGTCGATGTACTCCAGATTCCGGCATTTCTGAGTCGTCAAACCGATTTGTTGATCACTGCTGGAGGTACAGGTAAGGCCGTCAACCTTAAGAAAGGCCAATGGATGTGTAAGGAAGAAGTAGTGGGGGCGGTAGAAAAGTTACGTTCCTCGGGTGCATCTCAGGTAGCCGTCACTGAGAGGGGAACATTCTTTGGTTATAACAATCTTGTCGTTGACATGAGGGTCTTCGAAGAAATAGGAAGCTCACTACCTGTTCCTGTGTTCTTCGACGGCACTCACTCAGTGCAACGCCCAGGCATCAGCAATGGATCTACTGGGGGCAGCCCTGAATATGTCCCACTCTTAGTTCGGGCTGCGGTCGCAGCAGGATGTGGAGGGCTGTACCTAGAAACTCATCCCCACCCAGAAACATCCCCATCTGACAGTTCAACGATGGTTCCCTTGAGTGAGATGGAAGGTGTCTTGAGCTCAGTTATGTCAATCCGCACCGCCCTCTATCCTTCTGAACAAGAACAATAGTGAGTAATCCTGCATCCATCCCGACAGAAGCCGCTAATCGTATAAAACTTGTGATTTTTGATGTGGATGGCGTCCTAACCGAAGCTGGAATCTTTGTCGGATCAACTATGGACGGAGAGCACCTGGAGCTCAAACGTTTTGATATCCAGGACGGAGTGGGGCTCAAGATGCTAATCTGGGCAGGTCTCAAAGTAGCTCTCGTAACAGGACGCCCATCCCAAGCCACGGCGATTCGTGCCCAAGAGTTGGGTGTGGAATGCCACCAAGTAGTAGACGCCAGGAAACTTCCAGTCGTCAAAGATCTAATCGAAAAGCACGCTGTTGATTGGGAAGAGGTCGCGATGTTAGCAGATGACATCCCCGACCTCAGTGTTCTTCGAAGAGTTGGCCTCAAGGCAGCAGTATTGAATGCCACTGAACCAGTGCTTGATATCGCCGACTGGGTCGCATTAAGACCTGGTGGTAGGGGAGCAGCCCGAGAGTTTTGCGATGCACTACTGCGTGCTAGATCACAGTTGGATGACGTGATCGAAACTTACGTAGAAGAACGAAGTCAACCATAAGAGAGTCTAGTATGGGGACAAATCTTCAATCATTGTGTAAAGAAATGAAGCGCACTTACTCGATTACTCGGAGCAGGTTAAGTGAGTTTTAGACTCTTCCTGAAAAACCGTGGGTCTTGGAGAATAGGCTTGCTGTTGACCCTGATACCGCTAGGAGGATGCGGTGATCCAGATGCCGTGTCCGTAGCTTCAAGCGACCTCCAAGAGATTGATGCTGACAATGTGATATTTGGTATGGTCAGCTTCATCACTGCAAATGGTATCCGGGAAGGACACGTGCAGGCTGACACAGCCTATCTATTTGTTGACTCAGCAAAAGCTGAGCTCCATCAAATGCGAATCCTCTTCTTCAATGAAGATGGTACTCAGCGCGCAACTGTAACCGGAACCAGTGGTGAGTGGGATCAGACAACGGACCGAATGACCGCATGGGGCGATGTGCTCCTGATTGTCCACTCTGATCAAAGACGCATCGAAACCCAAGAACTGAATTATGATCCCGAATCTGAGCGTATATGGAGTGATTCTGCCACTGTTCAGACCATGGTAGACGGGAGCATCACTAGGGGTTCTGCATTCGAATCTGACATGGAATTTCGGAACGTGCGGATCGCGAGTATTCGTGGAGCGATCAGTCGCTAACCCTATGAGCCCTTTTCCTTGGGCTAGCAAAGGTGCCGAACCTATCCAACTTCTGTTTCTCCTGGTTTTTATTATCGGTTCGTTTTCCAATCCTGATGAGATTGCTGCCCAGGAGGGATGTGAATTCGTGTACCCCTCAGGTGACTTAACCATAGTTACACTAGCTGGCGGTAACCGAATCACTTATGTGGGTACGCCACATATGCTCTGTAGCGATGGAGTCGAGATTTGGGCTGACTCATCAATATCATACGCTGCAACTGGGCTTGATCATCTAATCGGTAATATCCGTTTTCTGGATGATGCAGGAGAACTCCGGGCAGACGAAGCCCGCTACTTCTCAGAGCAGGGTCGACTGCAGGCATCTGGAAACGTCTTCGTGCAAGACACATTGGAGGGATTCACAATTGAGAACGGATCCCTCGTTTATCTCCGACCAACGGACTTTCGGGAAGAAGCAGAAATCACAGTTTCAATCACGGATGATCTTTCCAGACCCCGCGCGATTCTTCTCATGACATCAGAGGACGCTCCGCTAGCGAATCCTGAGTCAGAGGAAGTGCTAGAGGTATCAGAAGAAGATTCCTTGGATATACCCTATACGGTTGAGGGCGACCGAATTTTCCTTCGAGGGGGTAGCTATTTTTACTCAGTAGGCGACGTGATGATCGAACGAGATTCTATCCTAGCGTTCGCTGATAGCGTTGAATACGACGGGGATGAGGAGACGGTTCACCTTGAGGGGTCCGCTAAGGTTGAAGGCTCTAACTACAACCTTGTAGGAAAGACCATAGATATGGTTCTAGAGGCAAATAGTCTAAATACGATTGCTGCCCACGAGGAAGCAATTCTTAATGGTGAAGATCTAACAATTACCTCACCTGAGATTAGGCTCTATATGGATGACGGGCTTCTGAATCGCCTTGTAGCGCTCTCTCCGCTGAATGGAAATGAGAACCCATCAAGTTCTTCGGTTCCACAACCTGTTGCAGTTGGAGAAGACTTTGAACTTACCGCGGACTCACTGGATATCTCGCTGCCAGATGAGGTTCTGGAGGAAATCTTTGCGGCGGGTCAAGCACGGAGTGTTTCTTCAGCTCGTGACTCCCTGAACGTAGACCTCCTCCCTGAAATTGCGAAATCAGATTGGCTAGAAGGGGACACAGTCATCGTAACCTTTGAATCCAATGCACCTGCTCCGTCAGAGGGTGGGGCTGTTACAGATACTGGCGATCCGGATTATCGGATTGAGAAGATCATTGCGAGAGTGGGGGCCAGAAGCCTTTACCGATTAATCCCGTCAGATACAGCGGCCTTACCTGGCATTGATGCACCAGCAATCCACTACGTCTTGGGCGATGAGATAACGATTATCATGAATGAAGGGGAAGCCGATCAGCTTGAGGTACAAGGTCGGACACGCGGATTCCACCTGGAGCCCCTACCGTTATCCAACCCTGACAGTTTAGCGGTGGATAGTACTACTGCGATTGACACTATCACGGCAGTCAAACCCAACACAATTTATGAGGCTGGATCGGTGATATCTTCGGCAAGCTCGATACGAAGGAACAATCAGGGACCAGAACCAATCAGATCCCAGACATCAGCCAACCTAGCTATTCTGCACACGTGGAGACGGATGTGACGAACCAAGAGTCAGGTCCCACAGATGGAAATGCCAGTCGTTTTTTTGGGAAGGGCCTAACCAAGATTTACCGTGGTCGGAAAGTAGTAAATGAAGTGGGACTAGCCGTTACCCAAGGTGAAATAGTTGGCCTATTAGGACCGAACGGGGCAGGGAAAACTACCACTTTCTACATGATGGTAGGACTGATTCCGCCATATGAAGGTACTGTGTATCTCGACGATCAAAACCTCACGAATACTCCAATGTACCAACGGGCACGTATGGGAATTGGATATCTGGCACAAGAACCGTCTGTATTCCGGAGATTGACAGTCGAAGACAATGTTCTTGCTATCCTAGAGACCCTCAAGCTGCCCAAGGAAGAAGAACGGGAACGGCTTGACCAACTGTTAGCGGAACTAGGACTCCAACAGTTGAGGAAGAATAAGGCCTACTCCTTGTCTGGTGGAGAAAGACGCAGGCTCGAAATAACTCGTGCTCTCGTTCAGCAACCAAAATTCATGCTGCTGGATGAGCCATTTGCGGGGATAGACCCAATCGCTGTGAACGATATCCAGGAGATCGTTCGTAGCCTAAAGGATCGAGATATTGGTGTCATTATTTCTGACCATAACGTAGAACAAACGCTTGAGATCGTAGACCGGGCATACATCATGTATGAAGGTGAGATAAGAGTCAGTGGTACTGTCTCAGAACTCGTCTGGAATGATGAGGTAGCCGAAATCTATCTAGGACCGACACTGACCACTCGGATGCGGAATAGATATCCTCGACCGNAAGAGGTCACGTCGGGAAGCTGACTACAGAACCGGCACTATTCAGCACTCTGTANATCAAACTNTTNGAGGNGNNGAAGATCTAACCCCCTGCGCGGATTCNCTGATCTTGTAACCTTATGGGGCNTAGGTTTACGGTGGCATAACCTTCTGCAGAACTTTAGCTAACCGACATATGGGTCAGTTTAACACCAAGCTTTATCAGAGCGCCCAGCTCCGGCAGGAAATGCGCGCGAACCCTCGTCTGTATCAGGCGATGGAACTGGTCTACATGCCTCTCTTGGACCTACAGCAACACCTCAAACAGGAAATTGCAGAAAATCCATTTCTCGAGTTAACTGAATCTGAAACTGAACAAGAGATCGAACTCAAAGATGATATCCCGGATGAGCCCCTAGGAGACGAGATCGACTGGGAAGAGGTGCTTTTAAATGATGATTTCAGACCTGAGGGTCGCAGAGAAGAATTCGAGAAGAGAGAAGTTTTTGAACCCACGCCCGTCGATACAGAGGACCTAAAGGATCACTTGAATGATCAACTCCGATTCCTTTCGCTCCCGGAACGGGATTTGCGCATGGGGGAAGAAATTATAGGAAACATTAATGAAGATGGCATGCTCACATGCGAACTCGCCGAGGTAGTCTTTGGGGTCAACAGCTGGCTTGATGAAGTCAGACCTAGTGCTATAGCGGCTGCTAAGGACATAGAAGACACACAGGAACAGAAGAGGGAGACTGAAGAGATCCTAGAAGTATTTCAGGCATATGACGAAAGCGAAGCAGTAACAATGCTCGAGGTTATTCAAGGATTTGACCCAGCAGGGGTGGGAGGGCGAGATGTACGAGAATCCATCCTGATTCAGCTGCAGAGGTTAGGAAAATCAGGGGGACTAAGCTATCAGCTCGTTGAGAACCACTTTGACTCCCTTACCAAGCATCGGTGGAATGAGATAGCCAACGAAATCGGGCTTGATCCCATCCAGGTGCAAGCTGCAGCAGACGAAATCAGTGAACTCGATCCCAAGCCAGGGCTACGGTACGCACCTAATCTTGACCACAGACAAAGTGTGATCCCTGACCTTGTTGTTCGAGAACGAGATGCTAGCTATGTGGTTGAGGTTAATGACACGGATTTCCCAGGGTTACGTGTAGCTGAGAGCACTCGAGCACTGGTGAGGGATAAGACCAAACTGAGTTCAGAAGAAAAAGAGTTCATAACGAAAAATTACAACTCGGCAACCTGGATGGTTCAAGCCGTCGAACAACGTCGACAAACAATGCTCAAGGTCATGAAGTTTATCGTAGACAAACAGCATGCATTCTTTGAGAAAGGTGTGCAGTCACTAAAGCCCCTCACATTACGAGAGGTCGCTGACCACATCGAAATGCACGAATCAACGGTCTCTCGAGTAACCAACAAGAAGTATGTTCAAACCCCACGTGGTGTGTACTCGCTCAAGTATTTTTTCTCTAGTGGCATATCTACGACCAGTGGAGAAGCTACGTCTTCAAGGGGTGTGAAGGACAAGATCAAGAGTCTCATATCCAACGAAGACCCTTTGAAACCGCTCACGGATCAAGCCATCGTTAAGCTCTTAATAATCGACGGGATCAAAATTGCCAGGAGAACAGTTGCCAAATACAGAGAGCAATTGGGTATTTTATCTGCACGTATGAGGAAACGTGTATGATAAAATCAGACTTTGCGGTCATCGTACCGGCATTCAACGAAGCTCCTGTAATTCCCGAACTGATCAGCGAATTACGAGAAGCATTTAGCCATCATCACCTCGAGGGTGAGGTGATTCTTGTGGATGATGGGTCAACCGACAACACAGCTGAAATCGCAGAGCAAGTAGCTGAAGGATGGAGCGCCCTCAAGATCATACGTCATCAGAAAAATCTTGGGAAAACTGAGTCCATGGTTACTGGAGCAAACTCAACTTCAAAGAAGTATGTAGTGATATTTGACGCGGACCTACAACATTCTCCCAACGAGATTCCACGGTTCCTAGAGAAACTGGCAGAGGGATGGGATATCGTTACTGGCCGAAAGCTCGGGGCATACAGCAAACGAACAGTTTCCTCAATCTACAACCGGTTATCTCGCAAAATCTTTAATGTTCCAGTCTCAGATCTGAATTCGATGAAGGCATTCCGTAAGGAGATCCTGAGTCCCTTAACGCTCAGGCATGACTGGCACAGGTTTTTCGTGGTTCTCGCTCACGCTCGCGGAGCAACGGTAACAGAGATCGATATCGATCTATATCCACGNCGAGCGGGGATTTCGAAGTATACGAGTAAATTCAGGATCCTGGTGGGNCTGTTAGATCTCGTCTCTGTTGGCTTCCTTCTGATGTTTTCGAGAAAACCACTTNTATTGTTTGGGTTAACAGGTTTCGCACTTGCTGGCCTCGGAGCGATGGTTGCTATCGCTGCATTCTATTTGCGTTTCTTACACCCGATGCTGGGCTTCGAAGCGTACATACCACCGTTCGGGTACCGACCTTTACTCTACCTCGTCATGCTTCTTGAGATGCTGGGCTTTTTGCTTGTAGGCTTCGGCTTGGTTTCAGAGCAGGTCGCCCAACTCCGTGACGAGCTAGACAACATCCGCAAACAGTGAAGCACCTTCGAATCTTGATTGTCGTGGGCACTCGACCCGAAGCGATCAAGATGGCACCAGTTATCACAGCGCTAAAACGCCGTGATGAGCCCGTGGAAACCCGGCTCGCGGTAACAGGGCAACACACAACGTTGGTAGAGCAAGTACTTCAAGTCTTCGATATAGGCCCTGATTATGACCTAGATATCATGAAAGAGGGACAGAATCTCTACGACGTAGTGCACCTTGCACTCGAAGGGCTACGAGGCGTAGTCCAGGGCTTTCAGCCTGATGTTCTCTTGGTACAGGGAGATACTGCAACAGTCTTTGTTGGTTCGCTGGTTGGTTTTTTTGAAAAGATAAAGATTGGACACGTAGAAGCTGGACTTCGAACCGATGATAAATGGGCCCCATGGCCGGAAGAAGTGTTTCGCCGGATGACTGACGTGGTCGCGGACTACCATTTCGCTCCAACTCATCAGGCCAGGAAAGCCCTGCTTAATGAGAATATCAGCGGCTCTAATATCCACGTAACAGGCAATACAGTAGTTGATGCACTCTTAGAGATCAGTGAGCGAAACACTCAAGTAGAGAATGAGACACTACATAAAGTGATCGAAGGAGACCGGCGCCTAGTCCTTCTTACGGCACATCGGCGGGAATCTTTCGGAGATCCTTTGGTAGACATTTTCTCAGCTGTGAGATCACTCGCGGATGAGCACCCCGATATAGAGATAGTATATCCCGTCCACCCTAACCCAAACGTATTAGTCCCCGCTAAGGAGTCCCTGAGTAACCACCCGCGGATCCACCTTACTGAACCCCTGAATTACGTCGATCTTGTTAGAGCTATTGAGGCTGCAGATCTGATCTTAACTGACTCAGGTGGTATACAGGAGGAGGCCCCTACCTTCGGAACCCCTGTCCTCATCCTTCGAGATGTTACCGAGCGCATGGAGGGGATTGAAGCAGGCACGGCATACCTCGTGGGCACTGACCCATCACGAATCTTGATGGAGGGAAGGCGTTGCCTAGTAGATAGAACATCTAGTACTGAGAGTCCACGGAACCCATATGGTGACGGGCAGGCTGGAACCCGTATCGCGGATATTCTCCTCTCTAACTTTCTGGGCTGTCCTCGTCAGACTGAGGACTGGGTGGAGTGAATATCGTTATGCATTGCGTGTACTTTCCTCCCGAAGTAGGAGGCCTTGAAAGTCATATCCGATATCTCTGTCGGTCACTCGTGGAACGGGGACACCAAGTCAATGTTGTTACTGCACTATCCCAGCCAGGCCTTCCAGGACATGAGGTGATCGATGGGATCAGTGTTTGGCGGACTTGGATACCTGGCAGGAACACTCTTGGATGGGCCACATACGCCATTTCCTCAACCCCAAAACTAGCTTCTCTAGCGCGGAACGCAGACATCTTGCACGCACAGGATATCGCCTCGGTGCTTCCCTGTATCATTGCAAACCTGGGACGCAAAATCCCAATAGTGACCACTTACCATACAAGTCACTTCCTAAAGCGAGCAGAATCACGACTCTGGCGCCGACTTTTTCGTACCTTTCTCAGGAAGGCAGACCATAATCTAGCAGCCAGTACAGAGATAGCGTCAGTTGGAAATAACATCGCTCCTCAGGTAGATGTCGAACCGCTCACCAATGGAGTAGACACTTCTGTTTTTCAGAAAACTGACCCCATCCTCCCTCATCTTGAGGAGGGACAGTACCGTCTGATTATTCCGCGCAGGCTTTTCTCCAAGAATGGGGTTGAGTATTTCGTGCGAGCACTTCCAATGATTAGGGATGCAGTAAATGTGGAAGCGATCGTAATCGGAGACGGACCAGAGCGAAGCAAGCTCGAATCGTTAGCTGGCAAGCTCGGTGTAACTGATCATCTGAAGTTCATGGGAGTTTGCCCTCATGACAAAATGCCAGGTCTCCTGTCTTCTTCTGACCTCGCGATCTTTCCTTCGCTCATGGAAGCAACTTCAATAGCGGCACTTGAGTCGATGGCTTGCGAGGTCCCGGTCGCTGCATCACGCATAGGAGGGCTACCAGAGATCCTAGACCACGAGGTAGGAGCACTTTTTGAGCCCGCTGACCCAGAGTCACTAGCCGAAACCGTAATCTCCTTACTAAAGGGCGGACAACTTCGAAAACTCGGTCTAGAGGCCCGAAAAAGGGTAGTGGAACGCTGGAGCAATGAGCGACTTACAGATAGGCATCTCGAGATCTACGAGGATCTGCTGGCAAGGCGCCATTCTGTTGACCGAGTCGCGCAAGGTTAGGGGTCGCCGCCGACACTTCGCCGAGGAGTTCCTGTTCAAGCCACGAATGATTTAGTGTCGCCTTCGGTGGCTAACCGGCACGCATCGGGGTCAGCCTACCACGGGATAGCGACCTTACCGGGGGTGCTGTATACAGCCTCAACCGACCCATTGCCGAGCTGCCCATAGTTATCTCGGCCCCAGCAGGCTGGTAGATTGACTATCACTTTTTTCAAATCATACGACCATGGGAAGAAAAATGGATTTATCACAACCAGATGGCACAGGTTCAGTCGCGATTACTAACGTTACGATAGATCAGTCGGGCACTACCTATAACTTTGAAGGTCCGATTGAGGGCTACGGTACCGTTTACTGCACCCAATATTGGGAAGCGGTCGACGAGGGAAGAACTAGAGGAACGATGGAAGGAGAGGCTAGAGTATTGGGCAACGATGGAACACTTGTCTCATCACCGCTAAGAGGAACATTCCGCCGTAATGGAACAAGCGCGGAACTCTTTTTCACTGACTGTGTCAGCAACGGAGACATGAACTTTGTAAGGTGGGAAGTTGATTTCACCACCAAACAGGTTTCGGTTAGCTACTATTCCCTTAACGACTAGCCGATTAAACAAGGACTTTCTGTCACAAAGACGATTTAGCCCTGAAATTAGGCTGAGTTTCTGGTCAAAGTGAGTAGTATTGTAAGTAATGACTCGCTATAAATGTCAGAAACCATTGTAATGCAAAGACTTAGCAAAAGTGCTTTGAACCGCAACTAATAGGAGTGACTGACAACGGAGATGGGGAAGCGAAAAATAGAAGTCCAAAAGGCAGGGAAGGGGGGTCAAAGCCAGAGCACTAAGGCTAGGACTCTGGATAGTGATATCCATAACCCTACTGCTGGGTCTAACAATCTTCCTTCATGGGTCCCAGCTGCCTTATTTGGGGGGCTGACACTCTTTCTCTTTCGTTCATTCATTTTCACTGACCAAATGTTGGTCGGAAATGACACCCTTTCACTTGGTTATGTCGCTCGGGCGTTTTACGCGGACGCACTGACACAGCTTGGTGCAATCCCTGGATGGGCTCCGCTAATCTTGGGCGGGACGCCTTTTCTCGAAGCATTATCAGCTGGCGACGCGCTGTATTTCCCGTCCACAGCGCTCTTACTTCTATTCGAGCCATACCGTGCACTAGGATGGAAGCTGGTGATTCACGTGGTCGCGGCTGGTTTCTTCATGTTCGGGTGGATCCGAGCCCTTGGTGGTTCACGCTTTGCAGCGCTCGTTGCTGGTACTGGATATATGCTAGCACCATTCTTTGTGAGCCTGGTGAACCCTGGTCACGACGGGAAGATGTTTGTGACAGCGCTCACACCGCTTCTCTTCTGGGTTGTAGAACGACACTTCAAGAATCCCAGCATCCGAAGTATCTGCGGAATCTCGCTTGTGGTCGCTTTGATTATCTATACGACCCACTTCCAGATGGCATACTTCTTATTCGGTGCTGTGGGGGCCTTTGGAATTTTCAGGGCTGTGGAGTTTTGGCTGAGCAAAGACCTAGATCTGAGTTCTTCAAACAGACGCAGAACTGCAGGAAGTCGATTGCTTACCTTCATCG
>PBOB01000007.1 GCA_002724185.1 Acidiferrobacteraceae bacterium
CGCGGCGCCGCTAGTCAAGCCACCTATGGCTTCTTCCAATTTTTCAATCTTTTTTAAAAGTTTTTCAAGCATGGTCTTTCCTCCTTAAGACTCAGTATTATTGACATAACTAATTAGTATAAAATCCCCGGAACCCGGGGAAAAAGTGAAAGTTATTTCATCATTATCGGTGATATTGTAGTCATAGCTCGCACCTCTTCTCATAAGCAAACCATTGTGAAATAGTAGTTCTGAACCGCTGATAAAGTTTTGAGAAGTGGTATACACGGTGTTTGAATCGTTTATCAATCCCGAAGGCGTTTCGCTGTAGGTGCTATTGTTGAATATAGAAGTGTTAAAAGTATTCCCATTGCTTCCTGCTACGACTGTAACGGTGACATCATTTCCAGATGTGGTTGCTGTTACCCCGCTTCCTGTAAAATTAATGGACTCTACACCAGTTGTTAAGCTGTCGCTAGAATTTAACACCTGAACATCTGTTCCTCCGCCTCCGCCTCCGCCCACAGAAGAGGAGACGGTAACGGTGACATCGTTGCCAGAGTTGCTTACAGCTATAGTAGTCCCGCCACTGCCTGTGAAATTGATGGACGCGGCCTCAGTTACAACATTGTCGCCAGAGTTTTTAATAATTAAATCTGTACCCCCAGAAGAGCCAGTATTGATAGTAACAGTAACATCATTACCCGAAACAGATGTGGAGACGGCGCTTCCTGTAAAGATTAATTCTTGAAGGTTCTTAGTTAAAACATCACCAGAATCTTTGACGATGACTGAGCCTGTATTAATTGTGACAGTAATGTCATTGCCACTATTTGTTGCTGTGACCGCACTCCCTGTAAAGTTGATGGAGGCGGCGTTTGTTGATAGGTTCTGGCCAGAGTTTTGAACGACGAGTGAAGAGCCTGTATTGAAAGTAACGGTAACATCATTGTCAGAAACAGAGGTTGATACCCCGCTTCCTGTAAAGTTGATAGAAGATAAGTTACTAGTTAACTCAGTGCCTGAACCCTTAACAATCACCGAAGACCCTGTATTAATGGTGACGGTAACATTATCGCCGCTGTTTGTCGCCGTGACCGCACTGCCGGTAAAATTAATAGAAGCAGCATTCGTAGTCAAGTTCTGACCTGAATTTTGTACAACCAGCGAAGACCCGGTGTTGATGGTGACGGTAACGTCGTCGCCAGCAACAGAAGTCGTCACCCCGCTTCCTGTAAAGTTAAGCGCGTTAAGGTTGTTGGTCAGTTGATCTCCAGAATTTCTAACAATTAAATTCGACCCTGTATTAAAAGTAACGGTAACATCGTTGCCAACAGTAGACACGGATAACGAACTTCCTGAGAAGTTGATCGACGCCGGGGTTTCTGTAACCGTTTCCCCAGAATTTTTGATCACCAATGCGTCAGCACCGGAACCGGTCACATCTGTCCACGTTGCTGTCAAATCCCCAAAGCCCGCGCTCCTGCCAAGAGTGAGTGTGTGCGACGTACCGTCTGAAGTTACCTCTGCCGACGTTACCACGCCATCGGGGGTTGCCCCACCACCACCAGAACCTAGGCCCAGGCTGGATGGCAAAGACAGTTTAACTGGCGGCACAACCTTCTGCTTTGTGAAGCCAGCTAGACCAAAAAACCTACCACCATCCTCATGCGTAGCAATGTCGCCAAGAATAACGCGCTCGCGAGGCATCTTGACCTGTACGGCTGTTTCTCTTCTCACCACTTTTGGTGTGTCCTCGTTTTTTTGGTCACCAACCAAATATCCCAATACCTCAATATCTATTTTTGTTTCATATTTCCGCTCTTCTTCTCCAACCTCTGCAACGTTGTTACTCAAAGAATAGTCCTGTTTGATGAATGCCTCGTACAAGTGACCATCCCGTGTTAGCGGAATATAGTTAATGGCGCCTGGTCTTGTGATAAATGGTGCAACCATCCCATCAATCTGCTTTTGGTACTCAGCTTTAAGTAGGACACTGTACGTGACCGTAACATAAACAGGCATTGGGATAGATAGTGTTTCGTAGATAGCTGGCTTTGAGCGTCCGGGGAAGTTTATTTGGCCATGGCCTACATTACCATTCCCCCACTTTCTCTTGCTTGCAGCATTATTATATTGGGATGTTTTTCCATGCAACAAGCGTTTTGCAATCGTTATAGCCCCTTGCTTTGTATCCCCCACTTTTGGGACATTAGCCCAATAAGTGCCTTTTTTATTTAAATCCTTAACGAGAGAGGTCCTTTCTACTGTCACAACAGGAAGGATAACAACGCCGGCATCATCCCTAAGCGTCTTATCGTTTTTAACTTGGTATGCCCTCTCAGCAGTTAACCAAACGACAGGTACTTTACCCCAGCCAGTATTGGTGGCGGCCTGTATATTTAAGCCGTTGTCTATCCAATCAAAAAACGCCCTGTCAATAGTTTCCATGGTGGATGGCTGGAATGCTATTTCGCTCTCTAAGGTTCCGCCATGGCGCTCGATAGCCGGGGGGCGTGGCTTGGCAGCGGGGGGCGACATGGGGATTGCTGGGCGAGGTATTTTAACATCTGGCAGCCTTTTTTGCTCCGTAAAGCCCGCTAAACCATAAAACCTATTACCATTCTCGTGCATCGGGATGTCGCCCGTCATAACCCTCTCGCGAGGCATTTTAACCTGAGTGGCCGTCTCTCTGCGAACTACTCTGGGTGTGTCTTCGTTCTCTAAATCACCTATGATGTACCCAAGAACTTGAATTTCGATCTTCGTTTCGTATTTACGCTCATCCTCGCCCATGTCAGCTATGTTATTACCTATAGAGTAATTCTGCTGGACGAAGCCTTCATATAAATGACCATTTCTGGATAACGGTATGTAATTAATGGCCCCGGGAGAAGTGATAAACGGTGTGATTAGACCATTCATCTGTTCTTGGTACTCAGTTTTGACCAGAATTGTGTATGTTGCCGTTATATATACGGGCATAGGCACAGACAACGTTTCATAGATCATCGGCCTAGCCTTGCTAGATGGAAAGTTCATCTGACCGTGACCAACGCCGCCTTGGCCCCACTTTCTTCCGCTTGCAGCATTGTTATGTTGTGCTGTTTTGTCGTGCTTAACTCTTTTTGCGACAGTGATAGATCCACGCTTGGCGTCGCCCACTTTTGGAACATTTGCCCAATATGTGCCCTTTCTATTTGGGTCCTTAGTTATAGAGGTACGCTCAACCGTTATCATTGGCAGAATAATTGTTCCACCAGTGTCGCGCAAAGTCTTATCGTGCTTGATTTGGTACGCCCGCTCTGCGGTTAGCCAAACGACAGGCACTTTGTCCCATCCTTTATTGGTTGAGGTGTGAATATTCAAAGACTCATTCACCCACTCAAATAAAGCCCTATCAATATTTTCTATATTAGAGGGCTGGAGGGATAGCTCGCTCTCTAATGAGCCGTGGAGGTCATCATTTTTGCTCATGGTGTAACCTCTGACCTATTTTCCATCGAATCTTCCCTCTCTTGCGCGAATACACTTAGCAGATATTTCCATTCTGTGGTCTATCTGACCAAATAGTTGCTTTGGTTCGGCTAGAGAGGCAATTTCGTAAAGTCTGTCGCCATATTGAACAAAATCACCTTCACGAACAAACAAATCTTGGTCTTCGGTCAGGCGTCTTTTATGAAAATGCACAGTTATAGATGTTATTTTGTCGATTCCGACACTCGGGGTGTACGCAGTTTCGATACCTTCCCACTCGACAAGAGCGTGAACCCTAATCGGAGGCAAATATACCTTATTTATAGCCTCACCATAGAGAGAATGATAGTCTGAGCGCTCCATATCTATTGGATAGTATAAAATAGTCTGGCCAATGACCCTTTCAATGAGTTCATCGTTAACCTGCTTAACATAATCTCTCTCTTTCTTGCCCGTAAATAGCGGCGGTGGAGGATTATCTGGTTGTTTCCAATCGGCCATCTTGCATTATTACCCCATAAATATTAAATTAGGAATCTTTGCATGGATCTTGTTTGACTCCTCTACTAGCGCTGCGTCGCTTTCCATGAGCTTGTTGTATGTGAGTTCATCAAGTGTTGTCTTGAGTTCTTCTCTTAACTTTTCTTGCTCTTCTTTACCCTGTGTTATTAAATCACCACCATTTAATTGCACAGACTCGCCTGGAATCGGTATCGTACCAAATTTACTACGTATTAAGCCCAACATTTCTTTAGAGAGGGCCAAAGTAAACCTTCTAATCCATTGTTTACCAATACTATTAATTTTATCATACTGTATATTGGCAAAAGGCAGCGTATTCATGTTGTTCACGCCAGATATACCAATTGACCTGTCCTCGTCTTCTTCCCACGCATCCCTTGGGATAGTAAACTTAACCCAATATCGCTTGGGGCCTCCATCAGCGGGCACTGGGAAGATTCTTAACTTATTATTTTTCAGTTCGTAAGAATAATGTGAGTTTCTTACATAAATCGCCTCTTCAAACGCCATAGACTGAAGTCTATTGTGCCATGTCGGGATGACCTGGAACGTGGAATCGTCTGCATACTGACCATATGTTGAGAAGTTTCCAATAACATTAAGCCCGCCATAATAGCCATAAAATCTCCACTGAGATCTAGGAGTTTGGTAGTACACTTGCTTAATTAAAACTTTCGTATTCTTAACCTTCCCATAATAAGGCGCGCTGCTAGATAAAGCGGAACTGGCTGAAATTATTGTTTGTAAATCATAATCCTGCTTGCCATCCTCTGCATCAAAGGAGGCAGAATACTCCGTGTCGTTGCCGCCGATGCCAACCTCAGCAGAAATACCCTCTGCGACGCGTCGGGCATATGAGAATTCGAACCGTGGATACTTTAATTCAACCTGTGTATCTGCCAGTGCATGGCCAGACTCTATTTCACCGTTCCTATCAAACGTTCCAGTAGTATTGCCAAGCAGGTTACCAAGAACATTCTTGGCCTGATGCACGTTAATTATGTAAGAATACTCAAGAACTGCTTCTTCATAGGCAGCGTATACCTGGCCAGGAGTAAGTTCAATATCAAGAACATCTCCTCCAAGTTTCTTGTAAGTATATGAAACCTGATCTACTGCTGCACTTATAAAACTAGGTGCAGAATACACTCCGAATGGAAGTGCACCGGTTACATCCGCTAGTGTTCCTGTTGCCGGAAGTCTTACTGCACTTACTGTGCTTGCCGGTGTTAAAGTTGGGAGTGCCATACATTATATTCTCCTGTGAAATAAATAGTCATCAGGGTAACAAAAAACCCCCCGCTCCCAAGAAAGGGAGCGGGGGGTGCGTAGATCTTTATCTACATTGGCGTCTAGCTAGTAGCGCCGATCATGTCACGGACGACAACTAGGCCGTACATGTCAGGACGAACCATCTTCTTCGCATAGCGAGTCATGACGCCCTTACGAGGTACGAAGTCCTCAGGGCCAAAGATGGTGGGAGTGACCTGCAGAGGCACATAAGGAGCGTATACATAGCCACTTTCTAGGAAGCTATTGCCCTTACGGCCAACGAGGACCACGTTACGTGGGAAATAGGGGTCAACCCAGACATCCCACTTCTTGCTTAGGCTACCAACGTTGACAGCGCCAACGGTACCCTTGGAATCATCGTGAGTCACGTTAGCACGGAACCCGGCGGTGAACTCCAAGAGGTTTGCAACCTCGGGGCCAACAACTAGGAAGTTGGCGCCCCCACGGAGGGTCTTACGGTGAATGCGGGCAGACACGTCATTGATCGTCTCAATGAGAGTCTCATACCACTCAGACACAGTACCTGTGAACTCAGGAGCCCCAGAGACATCTACGAGTCTCTTACCGGTCTCACGGTCCACAAAGGCACCAGGAAGGCGTGACCAGTAAAGGCGGCCTGCCGTGGCACCCACAACGAGATCGTTCAAAATCTCGCGATCGATCTCAAGAGCGATCTGCTCAGAGAGAATCGAAGTAAGCTCAACCTCAGCGTCGAGGTTGTGGTAGGCGTTGAGATCCTGACCTAACTCAGGTGTCCACTTAGCCTTGAGCTTCTTGGTAACAGCCGTGACGCTCACGGAATCGACCTTGATGTCGATCTCGGGAATGTCGGGGTTGTTCTCCAGTCCCCAATCGTCGGTACCTACGACAGCACCACGGGCGTTGTCCGTACCTGCGGCGGGAGTTCCACCGAAGTTGTCAACAATTGGGAAGTGGTAGAGCAGGCCGTTGCCTGATCCACCCGCACCAGTTAGCTGGTGACGCATAGTACCGAAGCTGTGTCCGTCGCCATCCTCAGAAGCGAAGAAAACGAGAACGTGGTTTCGGGCAGTACCACTGAGGCGCGTGAGGCGACGAATCTGCCTTACGGAACCAGTGAATCCAGAATTGGTCAGAGCAATTAGGTTATCCATATTGATCTTGCTGCCGTTACTTGAGGTAAGACCGGCGACTGCGATCTTACCAACAACAACCTTGGTGCTACCAGAGTTGAGGTCGGGGTCGAAGCGGCAAAGGGCGTCGAGCTTGTAGCTACTAGCGTTAACGCCGGAAGCACCGCCGTCGTCCTTGCCGAACACACCAGAGGTGAGAGTCACGATACCATGGGCACCATCAGCCAACGTAACCGATGCAGTTGGTGAAGTGTAACCATTGGAAAGGTTGTAGAAACCCAACTCTTGGTGCTCAATACCGTTGGTAGCTCCATCGAGCTTGACACCACCGGTGATCTCCTGACCGACGCGTGCGCCGCCGAAGACTGAATCGTTCTCGGTAATACCCAAACGATCATTGCGGTGCTGAAAATCTAGGAAGAAAATCAGACCGGAAGGAAGGCTCATTGGCTGAACCGACACTAGGTCGTTAGCAATAAGTCCCCCAAAGACACGACGTACAATTGGAAATGCGACAGCGGCAAAGCCCTCGACGTCTCCAGCAGCCATGGATGAAGCCTCACGGAGAAGCTCCTTTGCTTGGTTCTCTAATAGAACCGCCATTGTATCGACATAGCGATCATCACTTAGTCCCTCTAAAAGGCCGGTGCGCTCCCACTTGGATCGAAGAGCAGCACCTTCCTGTTGGAGATCGCGATTAACTATGCCTTCAGTTAGCTTGTTTAAAATAGACATTTTTAAGTTCTCCTTTTTATTAAATTAGTCCTGCTAGCCTTTTCATTCGTTGCATTGAAGAATCAGACCGTGGTCTTTCATCTCTACGTGGCAACGACGTGGAAGGATTTCTACTCACCGCTTCGCTAAGTGATTTTGGCTCCCTATTGTTGGAAGCGCCCACTGTGCTTTGAAGAGTTTCATAAATAACCTTCGCCTCCTCGACAGAACTCGTCTTACTAATAGCCTCGGCAAGCTGATGCTTTTGCCGCTCATTCAGGGAGTCGCTACTAAAAACCTTGTTCGTGTAAAGGAGCTTCGCATTAGAAACATTGGTGTTTTCCAACGTTTCCTTAAGCGTTAAAATAAGTTGTCTCAAGTCTTTATTCTCTTTGACAACTTCTTTGTTCATATTCTTAAATTCATTATTGTTGGTCAAGAGTGTTTTGTTCTCATTAGCCAACTTCTGTAAAGATTCTTCTAGTTTTTTACTGTCCTTGTCATCCTCGTCTTCCTCTACCACTTCCTCCTCCTCAAGATATTCTTCATGAGGGGTGTTGTTGGCTGCCAAAGCTTCATCATTGGCAGTCTCAATCTGAGACGTGGGAGTTTCAAGCCAACCAGACTTCTGTGGCTCGATATCAACGGTCAAATCTTCTAACAAAGAATCAATAAAATCATCACTCAAAACCAATTCTTCCTCTAGGCCCAGCGGAAGCGCATCCTCGCGGGGCTCCTGGGCAGCGGGGCCAGATGCCTCGCCTGCGGCGACCTCGGCATCAAGGGCTGGCTTAAGTTCATCAAAACTGATTGTGACCACTTCTTCATCGTCTGGGCAAGGGCACAGGTCCTCACCATCGGTGGCTGCGAGAGGAGCTTCTGGTACATCGTCTACGGGGCCTTCGTCGCCCATGGGCGGGGCCGCTTCTGGCTCAAGGTCTTCCAGCCCGCCAGCAAGAGGATCTTCCTCTTCCTGCTCGGTCAGCAAAGAGTCGACCGCATCTTTTATTTCGTGTGAATACTTTTCGATGATGGCCTCTTCAGCGTTCTTAAGAGCCGCTTCCTTGAGGGCCGATGCATCGACAATTGCTTGTTCTAACATAGATGACATATGATTCTCCAAATTGCACTTCTCGCGTCAAAGTAATTAGTCGCATGTTTCCATAAATGCCATTTTTTATACGGTTTATTACTTAGACAGACCAGACCCGGTTAAGGGGTACATCGATGCGGTGGGGATTGTCGTCAACTCAGCATAAAGTTCAAAAGCGCCGTTCGCGCCCTGCGATGTAACATACACCTCTTTGCACTTGACGTTCATTGTCACCTTGTCCTTACTATCGGTTAACGTTATATAGTGTAACCCGGTAATATAACCCCTGGAGGCATTTCCGGATTTCACGGATGCCGTTGGAGCGAAGTGAAGTCTTAAATCAACATCTGTTCTATTAACCAATGTGAATGATTTGCACACATACGGGAACTTAATCCTCTTCTCTTCCTTAGCGTCGATGTCGAGCGACCCAGTTATCCACGGTCGACCAGACACTTGGTATGAACCGACTTGGTGCAGGCCGGCTCGTGGGATATAAGGATATTTGTTTTCTTCAGCCATTTCTTACCTCTTCCTAACTAGTTTCATACTTCTATTTTCTTCTTTTTGTTTTTTATGCATCGCCTTGATTCTACGCTTATTTCTATTCCTAGCAACAGAAGGTTTTTCGTAATATCTTCTATCGCGAACTTCTTCAATAATGCCCGCTTTCTTTACTTTCTTTATAAACCTTCTAATAAGCCGCTCAGGACTTTCATTTCTTCTTGGAGTTACCTCCGCTCTTACTGGACTTGCCATAATTACCCCGCTAATTTGCCCCAATTGCCACCAGACAGGTTAAGGATCCCGCTGATATCGACACCAGGGTCGCCAGGATCCATACCGGACATTGGGTCGCCGGGGCCGGATTCGGCGCGCATGGGCGCCGTACCTTCGAAGAGATCTATTCCGCCATAGGCATCTTTACCAATTGCATCAAGCATTCTACTTTTCGTTTCTCTAAGTTTTGCCTTGATCTCTTCATCTGAACGTTGAGGCGCCTGCTGGACTACAGCAGGCTGCCTCTTCTGTTCAACTATCGTATTTGTACCTAAACCTTTTACTACCTCGGAAATAATTCCGGAAAGAACACCTTCTTCAAACATCACCTCCTTGATGCATTCTTTAATGAGTGGCTTAAGTACCTTCTTTAGTTCAGTCTTCTTCATTTAATACCTTTACAAGCTCTTCTCTAACAAGCTGTTTCAGCCGACCCTCTGTGACTCTTGGTCTCTTTGACTCCTCGAATTTTGATTTATAGTTAACATCTCCAGACTGCATCTTTTGAGTAACTGCACCTAGAGAGACTTGGCCATCGTGAGTGTCGCCGCCATCAAACTGGGGCATGTAATCTCTCTCGGGGCCCTGCGGCGGTGGGAGTTGAGATAAGTTCCCCGCAACAGCAGATACGATCGTCCCCTTGACTTGGTCGGGAGTCATATCAGGCTTTAATCCCCAATATTTCTGTGCTTCGGGAACTAGTTTAATTTTCTCCAAATATTCGGGGCCGAGAAGCACATCAGCTTTGGGAACGGCCTGGCCCTCTCTGTCCAGAATCATCTTTGCAATCTCCGGGGCCTCCTTTCCTAAAATATTATCCGAGGGCAGCGGGTTTCCCTCATCATCAACATTCTCGGCCGAGGCAGAAGGAAGTTTGCCAGAATTTGGATCGATCGTGGCAGCAATGGCTACTTGAGCCGTAGCCAGTTTGTTAAGCGGGGAACTCCCAGGCAACCCAATGTCGACCGCGTTAATTTTCGCGTCCGGGCCTGCGACGGCCCAGGTAGAAGACCAACGATGATGACCATCGATAACTAATTGGCCAGAAGACACAATTTTCCCCCCTCGGCCAGTAATGTCGCCAGTCTCAACATCCTTAACACTCTTTAACGTGGAGAGCGGGAAACCAATAGATTTCATTAAACTAATTTCGTTTTGAGTAGGGACCATGTCGCCAACGGAGGGCTTCGCATCTTCATTGACCGTTATAACTTCGTCGCCTGGTGCGCCATCCTCTGCTCCAGAAGCCAGTGCTTTTCTGACTTTTGGGTCTTGGCCCGCGGGACTGTTAAGAAAATCAACCACACTAACAACATCTTTTTTAGAAAAATCGTCTGCGAAACCCTGAAGAGTGGCGGACGCGTCTTCACTAACAAACTTGCGAAAGCTCTCAAATAAAACCTTTGCATCTTTATAACTTGACCAACTCACTTTCTAATCCTCCAAAATATCGTTCAATGCTCGATTAATTCTATCGGCCTTGGTAAAAACACTATTTGTCTTGCCCTCAGACAAAGCCATATAGGCGCCTGGGGTAGAGGGCTCTGAAACGATGTCAAAGCAAATCAACTGAAAATCGTCATTCACTGTTACTTGGCCGCCCTGAGATTCTGTGACAGAGCCTAGGCCTCTGGAAGAAATGCCAAGTTGCACGCCCCCTTCACACAAGGATCTCAGAATATTACCAGAAGGGGTGTCTAATACTTTAATCTTCCCCATAACAGAATTGTTGTCCCACCAAACTTCAGTAACAAGGTGAGACGCATTTTTAAGATTGATTACTGAATCATCAGGATGGTCTAGCTCTCCAACAGACCGATTCTCTTTAATGATCTTTTGGTAGTTCTTCATCTCCCTCATCAATACTTTTTGAGGGTAGACTCGACCATTGCCGTTTTGAATCTCTGCCTCCTGCAGTTTACCGGAAAGCATCATACCACCATTTGCAACGTATCGCTTCTCTTCCTCTGTGAGAAGGTCTTGGCATGTGCCACCTTCACATAAAGCGTAATACTCTCGTAGGACAAGCTTCTTATTCATCGTGTTCCTCTAAACATCACCCGTCAGTTCTTCTTCTGATCGCTTGTCTTTTTTAGCAGAAATTCCCGAAGGGCCGCCCTCGTCGGGGCTCGGCTGCTCCCCGGGCTTCCATCCTTCTTTCTTCCGCCTTCGGAACGCCTGGGCCGGCGTTTCATCATCCTCTATTTCCTCTTCCAACGGTCCGCCTCTGAGTCCAGCAATCGGAGCAACGGAGGCATCGTGGCCGCGGCTCGCCCGTTTGACGGGCCTGGTGGCCCCGCCGGGGGCGAGGTACCTTGTGACCTGGGCGGCCACCTCTTCGGGGGAGGCGCCGGCGGCATGAAGGTCGTTAAGTAGCATCTCTACCTTTTCTTTCTGTTCCGCACTCATTGGTCCAAAAGCTGCTCCAGTACCGGGAGAGCCAATGGCTCGTCCACCGCCGAAACCCTCAGCCAATACAGCTTGCAACTCTTCTTTAATAATTTGTTTTAGTTTAGTCTTTGTAATATGCATGTTTTTCTCCAAAAAAGTTTTTTGCGGGCATTACCCGCGCGAGCTAAGAGCCCTTGCAGCAGTGGCGAACTGGTTGCAGCATCCATCTTTTAACCATTTTCACTTCCTCCGCTATTGTTAAGAGAGACCTTAATACCACAGTCCCCAAACAACTCACTAAGAATATAAGAAGTACCAGAACTTAAACTGCCCAAAAGCAAGAAATTCACGATATTATATTCGAAAGTAAATAGTTCCGTATATCTGTTTATGCCCAAAAGAAAGACACCGACCCAGAAGCCCATACACATTGTACAATGAAAAAGCTTCCCCATCTCGCCACACGTTGGTCGAATGCGATCAAAAATTGACCCATAAACTATTATTTGTGTTATCCCAAAAGCGCAAAGAACAAAATATAATAAATCCATTATCTATTCTTACCCTCCCAAATCCTGTAAAGTAGGCCATAAGGGCGGATGCCGGGAACGATCGAACCTTTCGTATCATCATGTGGCACCTCACCAAGCTCTGTTGAACTTTCTTTGTCGGGATCGGTCAATAGGTCATCCTGCTCCTCATCATATGTCTTTTGGAACATATAGAAAGGTGCCTCTTCTTCAAGGAACTTGCCAATGGAAAAGATAGCCATCTGATTGGTGCTGACACCTTCTTGTTCGGACGCAAGCAATTTCCCTTCAAGCGAGCCATAATAGTTACCGCCCTGCACCGTGTCTGGAGCGACAACGCCCTTTTTAGCCAAGTGGTGGAAAAGGCGATTTTGCGCGTCATACACCAAGTCGCCCATATTGTCCTTTGGAAACGCTATAACTTTTTGCTTCTTGGGGGACAGTACAATATCGATCACTTCGTGGTCCATAATCATAAAGTCACCATCAAGGGTTTTTCTAGCCTTGAGTTCCATTTCGGCCTGCACAGGTTGATCATTTGGGCCAGTAGGCTTAGCATCGCTCAACTGATCAACGTCTACTTTTACCTTAATCTCAGCCATTAGCTATCCAACTCCTGCACAAGGCCTTGGATTTTCATTATCTTTTTTATTACCTTCTCATCCAGCTTGTTCTGAGTGTACTCCTCTAGCATAGAAATAATGTTTCTTGTCTTAGATGTCATCTCCTCATCGTTTTCGACATCTTCTTCCCGAAGAGAACTAACCAATCTTGTCTTTAATCTTCCTAACTCTTCGTTCAGATACACCTTCAAAGAAAGGCCGTTGTCAGAAAAGGAAAAAATATAATGCTTCAAAAGTTCTTTTTGTTCTTCCAGCAAGCTGCCAGAGTATTGTTCGTTGAACTTCTTTGAGAATGTTTTAAAAACAACGTTGTCAATTGGCTTCATGGTGCCCTCTTTCTCCCCCTTAAGAGATACCATGCCAGCCAATATGTTTTGCTCAAGAATTACCCTCTTCTTGACGGGCAGTTCTGAATCGAAAATCTGGTATATCGTAGCCAGACTTCTGTAATTCGGGACAAAATTAGAGAACACCTTGTCTGACAGCTTTTTATTGACATCATTGATAAGTCTAGTTTGACGGCTGAACAACTTCTTCTTGTCCATCTGGGAGCGTATATTTCTAATCTCGCAAATTAGTTTTTCAGCAGTATATGGCTCCATGGAGTCGGTCTCGCTCAAGGATCTGTAGCACTCTAGATCTTGTGCTAAGATTTCGCCCTTTTTGAAGTGCTCCTTTATAAGACTTGTAATTGTTGCTTTTCTCTCTGTGTTTTTAGAAAGAACGGCCTTTGTTAACTCACGGACCAGCGACTCGTATAAAAAAGCCGTGTTCCTCTTTTTATTGTGCTTAAGCTTCATTTTCATCTTGCTCCACTTTATATCTTGTATCCAACTCAATAATTAGATTTCTAATCTCTTGATTTACCTCAAAAATCTTTTCTTCTTCAGATTTCTGNCTNTCNGTATAAACCCCCCTACTCAAAGAACTCAAATCTGAGTATCCTTTGAANAGGTTTTTCCTTCCGCCTTGCGNATGNCCNGCGAGGCCCATCATNCTTTTCTTNCGGNNGCCCATGCCNCGGGCATCAATGTNTCTTGGCTTNTATTTNNTACGCTTAGACCGGCTTGTGGTGGTTTCGCCCTTTTTGTTTTTAAACTTTATCCAAACGTCATTGTCATCGTCTCTTGATCCAGGCGCCGCGAGAAGGGCAGAGTCATCACCCCCAGGTTCTTCAGCGGGCATCTCCTCCATGTCCTCCATACCCCCTTCATCCCCGCCGACCTCCAGATCTTCCATGCCTTCCATGCCGGCTCCCTCGTCGCCTCCTTCCATGCCTTCCATGCCAGCGTCGGCTCCGCCGGCGTCGGCGGTCAACTCAGAAGCAACTTGCTCGGGAACAGCCTCCAAAGCGGCCATGAGCTTAGCGTCGTGAAACATGTCACGCTGATTACGCAAGAACTCTTCGTCAGACAATTTAAAGATGTGCTTAGCAACCCAGCGCTTGCTGAAAAAACCCTCAGTGGCAGCGCCCGCTGTGTCAAATTTTGTTCTCCAAGATTCCAGTTCTTGTAACTCAGCAATCTTAGATGGGTTATTAAGAGCCAATTTAAAAGAAACTAAGTCTGATGCTCGGTAACCCATCGTGTACAGGTGGATAACCCCAACCTTTTCCAGTTCAGCAACTATCGACCTCTGTAGTCTCTGAATCGTTCTCGCAAAGCGAATGTCCTTTTGAGCCAATGTTGTCTTATCTTCCTCTGCACCTTCACCCCTAGAAAGGTATGATTGTGGCACCTTAAGTGCTGAGAATAACTTGTCTCTCAAGTATTTAACATCGTCAATATCCCCAGTGTATGTACCGCCAGGCAATGTGGTAATTTCTGAAGAGGCGCCTCCGCGGACGGGAATGAAATAGTCTTCATCAATGCTCATCGGATTGTAGCGCAGATCGACGCGGCCAGTGTCAGGGTCAATAACTTGATTACGCTTCATTTGCGTCATAACCTTTTGCATGTACTGCTCTACATCAGGCGCTGGAATGTTCCCTACATCGATCTTAAACACCCTGCGCTCGGGCGAACGAACAATGCGGTACGCCATCATCGCATCTTCCAGAAGAATCAATTGCCTCCAGATCCTGCGAGCGGGCTCCAAAACAGAGGTGCCATATGGTGCATACTTGTCGTTTCCAAGAATTCTGAAGTGGGCAATTTGCCAATTCTCAAATGTAATGCCACCAGAGTTCCACTGATATTGGATGTAATTGGGATTTGTTGCATCTTCCCCTTCGAGCCTTTCTACTTCATGGCTTGGTAAGCCAATAACGTTCTTGACGCCAGACTGCTCATCAATATCTATGTATAAAAAGAAGTCTCCAAACTTGCACATAGATCGGCACCAGCCAAAAAGGTTGAACTCAATGTTCATAATGTTGTGATATAATGAATCGAGGATAGATTTGATTTCTTCATTCTGACAATCAATCGACAGCAACGGTTGCAAATCACTTGAAGTTGTCATCTCATCTGCATAAATATCTAAGGCGGACGCTATCTCAGGCGTGAACTCCATCTGATCAAAATCTACATAACGGTCACCACGGTTCTGGTTGACCATGTAGTTGGCCTGCAAACTGGAGAACGGGTTATACTCTGTCTTCTTGAATTGCTGCCCACTGGCTGACTTGAACTTGTATTTGTCTAGCTGGCGTCGGCGCAATTGCCGAGGCGTTTGTTGACGATAGTTTACAAGCGGGCCTGACAGTAATCTCGTTAATCTTTTAAAAAGTGGAGATGCCGCATTCCTCGGGTTTTTCTTTTGATCAGCCATTCATTTTATCCTTTATAGAGCCATCCAAATTGATCATGGTGCTTCTTTATTTTAGCAAAGTCCTCATCTTTTTTATAACCCTCCATACCAGGAATTGTCGTATTCAATTTTGTTTTCGACACCTTCATGGAGCCTATAAAAGCTTTTGCGTACTCTAACTGTCTCTCGTTTGTTGTAAGTGCAGTATCCTTCACCCAACATAAAATTGCCAAAGACATAACCAAGTCGTCATTATAACCCTTCATGCACTGTGGCTTTCCATTGTTCCAAATAAAAGTTTTAAGCTCCTCTAAAGTCCTCGAAGAATTTATATTAATTAGTTGATTTCTTATGAATTCTTCCAATTTTGCAATAATAAGAGGGCGCGTTTTAGATGTTGTGCTGAACCCTGGGACCGAATTAGATACTGCCTCTGCCTGAACAGGGTCTATATACTCGTGGCTTGACTTTAATGCATAGTATAAATTCGGATATACTGCCTCTATTAACTTGTCTAACACTGTATATCCAACTGAATTGTTTTCGACCACCACCATACAGTTCCCATACTCTTTTCCCACTTGGCACAGTAAGTTCGCGAACAGGTCGAGGGATATTTTTCCTCTATATTCTCCAACCTGTTCCATAGTGTTTACGTTGAAAAGCTGAAATGCGGAATGGTCTTGACCGTCGCCTCTCGCCACATCGGCAGAAATTAAATATGCATTATTAGGGTCATACCCCTGCCATATCCAAAAATTTCTATCAAACCCTGTCCTATGTTTGGGTTCACATATTTCTGTCGCCATCCTCATTAAGTCGTCGGGATGTACCACTGTCTCCCCAGAGGTATTAAAATTGCATTCAAGCTCTTGAGCTATTTGCCGGCGAGACATATTCTTTGTCTCTTTCTCAAACCAATCTTGGTCGCGGTCGGGATGCGCATCCCAAGGCAGCTTTATGGGGTAGAAGTCGTTTTCATTAGCTTCGGCATCCACATAGGTCTGGTGGAACCAGTTGCCGACACCATTTGGAGTAGATAGTGATATACAGCGACCACCCGTTGAAAGCGTCGGATACAGCGCGGTCCACAAATCTTCAAGACCCTCGACGTGAGCGGCCTCGTCAATGACCAGCAACGACAAAGCTTCAGAACGACCCGCGTCTGAACTTGTCGAGGATGCCTTTATTTGGGACCCGTTCGTAAGCTCAAACGAAGTCCTATTATCGACTGAAATTTCGGCAATTCTTATCCACTCTGGCAAGTTTTTTAGAATTGCTTTGACCTTTTTAACTAGGTTGGAAGCTGTTTGAAACTTTGTTGCCATGACAAGTATGTTCTTGTCGCGGTGGAAAATCATCATCCAGGTGACGTAGGCAGCAACTATGGTAGAAATACCAAGCTGCCGGGCTTTTAAGATCACTGTAAATCGATGATCATTAAAGTTTTCTAGCAAGTCCTGTTGATAATCATAGGTCTTAAACGGAATTAGACCATGCATTGGGTGGGAAATTTTTGCGTAATTGTTTATAAAATAAGAAGGATCTCTACCAGACTGAACAATTTCTTTTGTTATCTGCTTTTTCGTTAATTGAAAGCTCATACATTATTTAGTCATTCCGACAATAGTTTACAGAACCTTTACGATGTCGGACGCCTTAATCCGAACTTCGTTTCCATTGTTGTCTGTGCCAACAATTACCTGGCTTGGGTCCAAAGATAGCACCTCACCGCCCTCGGTGATTACCGAGACAGCATCGGAAGCGTCATCGGCGCGGCGTAATTCTTCTTTGATTATCTGCCTTAATCTTCCTTTTGTAATGTTCATGTTCTTGGCTCCTCATCTCTTTTGCCTTTTACGTTGCTTGGCTTCTTGGCGCCAGAATAGGAGTCGCGGCCAATAAAGCCCTGGTTACGACTTTTGTTGCCGTTGAGACCCAGCCACTTCTTAACGCTAGAGTCCAGATCTTCTTCGCTCTCTTGCTTAGCATCTTCAACCTCGTTAAGGCCACCGATCTTATAATATTTTTGAGCCTGAACCCAGGACCTTGTATTAGAGATGGTCTGAACCAGAATATCGGAATCGCCTTCGGCCGTTAACGACAGCGAGTTGCCAGTAACACTCTTGTACTCTTTCCTCAAGAACTTGGCAATATCTCCAAACCTGCTTTCAATATCAGTCTCGAAATTGTTCTTATCATGTACTTCTTTCAATGAAATCTCTGAATGATATTTAACGCATAATGTCGGGCCGTGGAAGGCAACCTTGAACCCATCAATCACACGACGGTCGGTGATGGCCACGTCTTCTTCTCTTCTTAGCCCGATCTTAACCGGGTCGCCGTTCTCATCCAAAGCTCCGTCATATGCGTTTGCGGCAGCTTGGGAGATGCCTCTTACTATTTCTGTTACTGATGCCATAATTTATTCCTCTTTATCGGGTCTCCAGCCTGAGATCCATCTTTCTTCTCTGTCTTCAACCCATTTAACGTAACATTGGAAGCAGCACTCGAATTTGTTCATGTACAAATCATCTTTCATTTCAAACGAATAGACACTGCACACCGGACATACTCTAGACCTACCCCTAGGAGTAAGTAGTTGTTTGGAAACTAAAAATCCATCTGTTTCAACTTTCTCCGCTTTTTCGTTTTGTTGCGCTTTTCTCCTTGATACTTCCTTTAGATCTTCTAAATATTTCTGTTCCTTTTCATCGCTCCAGCTTGACTTTGGATTTTGTATTGTCTCTTGGCCATACTTTTTTTTTATGGCCCTTTCCAGCTTAACAACATAATCTGTGTCGTCCTTACTCATGTGAAATTTCAACTGCCGCATAGAAAATAACAACAGAAGTAATAATCCCAGCAGCAATCCCTCCAGCAAACCACCAATGGTTGTATTTGTTTGGCTGCTCTAGTGCCAAGCCATTAAGTCTTGCTATCTCTTCATCTTTTATTGCCAAGATTGCGTCAAGCGTCGACTTGGACGCATCCAAACGCGCATTGGCTGTGTTAATAAGCAAATCACACCTTGCCTTCTCTTTGTTTTCGATATAAGATTTTGACAAGCTGCATTGCTCTTTTACATTTTCTTTCTCAGCTATAAGTTGTGCGGCAGCGGCAGGATTCAGCAGTGTACCAGCGAACGGCACCTTCTGTCCTTTTGCCACATCAGTAATCTTTGGTGCTTCATTGGCATAGGCCGGTGAAACACCCAACATCGCCACAACTACTATAACACTAATCTTCTTTAACATACATTATCCCGTATTTAGCTGCGAGCATTTTAGACAAAGTGTGCGGGCTACCGTGATGCTCTTCCACTAATTCTTTAATTCTTTTCTTTTTCTTTCTATCCAAAGATGCCACAGATTTGTTGTGCTCTTTCTCAATAGAGTCAACAACTTTGTTGTATTCCTTTAGAACCTCATCTCTCTTTTTTAATTCTGTCTCATGTATCTCATTCATAGCAGTAACCTGCTTCTTGTAGCTATCTTTTGTAATAGATAAAACTTCGCCGGCGTTGGACCCAGACCTTCTAAACACCACTGCCATTATAATAGTATAAACTAGCAGTGCTGGTACATACCAGTACGTCTTTAGCCAAGTCCAGGTTTTTTTGGCCGCATGTTTAACGGCCAGCCAACTCATTTCCCGTGCTTCCAAGAAACTGCGGCATCAACAAAGGCCTGAGTTCCTACGTAAGCTAGAGACAGCGTTTCCCACACTGCTGGGGATACTTCTCCCAAAAATAATAGTACGGTGCACGTCACCCACACGAGTAGCTTTCTGCTTGTCACCTTTCCTAACAGTAAGTCGAGCTTTCCTCTCTTATCTACCACTGCTTTACTTTCTTTTTTAGCCATTTTCTTTCCTCCTAGAATAGCCATCCTTAAACCAGCCGTCGCCCTTGAGGCGGAAACTGTTTAAAGATATCATTTTTTTTACTTCCGACCCACACCCACATAGTGGATCTGGGTCGCTAAACTTTTGCAGTACCTCAAATACTATCTTGCATTTTTCACATTTAAATTCATAAATCGGCAACTTCTTCACCTTCATCGGGTGCAGAGGAGTCTTCATCCTCATAAATTGGAATAACGAACTCCACATCCTCTAGTTCATCAAATGTGTTCGCAAGCAAAGATAGCAAACTATCAACACTATCCAGCACCCCCTCTTCCGCACATTCATCTTCGAACACCGCGCTGAAGTCCTTCATCGAATCGCCCGTTTTTGTATCCACCGCCCATCCATTAGCATATCTAGTTATCGTATATGTTGTTTTCATTATTGCCTCACGCATGCATAGTCGCCCTGCCTATCAATAATTATTTGCGTGTCAACGCAATCCTTGAGAGTATCAAGGTGAGAGATCAACAGTACAACGTTAAAATAAGATTTTATCAAGTCTAGAATCCTTACAAACCCTTCCATATTTTCTTCATCCAAAGAGGTGCCAGGTTCGTCTAATATAAATAGATTCGGTTTTGGTAAAGTGGACACATTTAACAAAGCTAAACGAATGGCCATGGCGGCGATGGACTTCTCGGCTCCAGAGCCAAGCTCTAATGGCCTTGCGTCATGTTTCGGGTGCTTAATAAAAATGTTAAGTCTCTTCCCATTTTCTTCAAAAAAGACCTCGAAGTCCACAACGTTTGTCAAGACCTTGGCAATCTCATTGTTAATAAGAGGCAACTTTTTCTTAATAATATCATACGAAATACCATTAGGATGCATGCACCGCAAGAACAAGTCGTATGATTCATACTCCTGCCTTAAGTTTTCCATCTCCTGTTGCTGATTTAACAAGTTATCAACGCGCTCGACAAAGGCTCCATGCGCAACATATAGCTTTTGCAGTGCTTTTTCACACGAGGCCAAACGCTTGTCGTGCACACCTATTTTAGAGTTATTTTCTTCCTTCTCCGCGTTGAGTTCGGCACAATTTTCAATAACTTCCTTGTTCTCTTGATAGAGCCCCTCTTTCTCCTCTAGAGAACTGACCTCACCCAATAGAACAGCAATTTCCGCATTATTCTTTTCAACCATCAGTTCGCACTGCGCTACACTGTTGGCGGTCTCATCCCTTCTTCTTACAACTTCGTTATATTTTTCAATATACTCATCAACCTGCTTTTGATTTGTGCTACCTAGCTCAGTCTGTAGCGCTGTGAGCTTTTCATCTTGAGTGTTGATCTTTCTAAGTAACGCTGGCAATTCCTTTTTTGCGGAGTAGGCATCTTTAATAAACTTACAACTAGAATACTCTTCTCCGCAAGGGACCTCGGACAGCAACTCTACCTTTTTGCTGCAAATAGTTTGCTTAGCTCGATCTAACTCCCGATCGGCTTCAAGAGTGGACTGCTCTTCTAGTAACTGATCAATGTTCTCCCTTTCCTGCAAATATTGATCGATGTCGAAACCCGCAATAAAAGCTTCAAGCTTGTTGTAGTATGCCTTTTGCTCCTCACACTGCCGCTTGGTATCAATGTTTGACTTCTGCAACTCATCAAGACTTGATCGACAATCGGCTAGCTTAGTTTCGGTTTCAACAATATCAATCACCTGAGAGGGCATCGTATTTAGCCGGCTCTGAATTGCATCATTTTCTCCTTTTAGGACCTCCACTTTCAACTGCAAGTCGACACACTCCCTCTTCTTGCTGTCTGTTACTTTTTCGTTTTGTTGTAACTCTTTCCGAGCAGTTTCGATCTCTTCCGTAAAATCCCTACCTTCGTACCGCTTGAGAGCACCTTTAAGGTCTGCTGTCTCTTCCTTTGCTAGCTTGAACTTGCTTTCAAAAGTTTCAAGGTCTAAGAACTTAGCAAGTATTTCTTTCCTCTTTGTGGAGCCTTCGTTAATAAATGTCAACGCGCCGTGTTGGCTGGCCATCGAAGTGAAGAGAAAGTCTTCGATTGTTCCAAACTGCTTTCTAATGTTTTTATCGGTGTCATTTCTACTAAGGCCATTTTTACTTTCGACTTCGCCCAGTTCGTTGCACAGAGAAAAATCGACATCTGTCTTAGCCTCCAAGGTCTCTTCGCCTTTTAGTCTTTTGATATATTTCTCTGATTCTCTCTCAACGGCATACACTTTACCATTAAGGAGAATTTCTACTCTTCCCCTCCCCTTTTCCGCCGCCTGATTAATGACATTAAGGTTTCTACGGCTATTTTTAGAAGTAGAATTAAATAGAGTGAAAAGAAAACTGTCGATAATACTAGACTTGCCTGAGAAATTTTTACCGAGCACACCAACAACACCAGAAAGATTTTCAAAGTCAATCCTATTGCCCTCGCCGTAGTTAAATAGGTTGTCCCACTCCAAAGACATCAACTTCCAGTTTACATTTCTGGCAATATCCTCGTCTTTTTCGAGAACAGAATTGTACTTTTTGTTCAGATCATACACCCTCTGGAGGACATCGTCTTCTGCATGAAAATCCTTTAAATATTCATCAATTAGCTCTCTCTGGACCGCCGGATCCCTTAGGTCTTCTTTAACAAGACTGTTGGTTATTTCCTCGACTGAACCTCTTTCTCCAGCAGCCCTGTTCAAATATGTAACAGACTCAGGCTTGAACCTCTTCTTTGAAATTTCTGCGGCCTTGCGAATTGAATCCAACGGCAGATTGTTTGTAGAAACCAGCCTTAGTCGCGCGCCTTCCTGTATCTTGGTTCCGCGGGGGATCTTGCCCTTTGGGGTTAACTCGATTGTGAGGAAGGGCTTTGGGTTCTTTAGCTCAATGTGCCGAACAGTAAAGTCATCTTTATTTTCAATCTCCCATAGTAAAAAACCCTTGTCGTTCGTCTCGCCGTGATTCTGCTGCACAGTTGAGCCACAATACCTGACCCTGCCTTCGGTGTCGAGAGATTGTCTCTTGTGGATGTCCCCGAGCATTGCGTAGTCAAATCCCTCGAAGATATCAATCGTGTCTTCACCGTTTTCCATAACCCAATTAAGGTCAGTTTTACAGTTAGAGATTGAACCATGATAAAGGGCAATATTAATACGACTATCATCTGATGGCTGCACCCAGTTATCGCGGTCGAAAACGGAAAGTATATTAAGCGTAGTGTTATGGTCTAACAATACTTCGCCGGAATCCTTGGCGAGGTGAAGATTCGGATGACCAAGCGCATCGACAATGGGCGTAAGAGCGTCCTGTCGGCTACTGTTTTTTAGATTGCCATCGTGGTTGCCCAGAATAATATATGTTGGAGCAATGTCTGCTAAGTTTTGAAAAAAACTAGCGCACAAATCAACAAACTCTGGAGAGATTTGTGTTTTTGTATGAGCGATGTCTCCGCAATGAATAATGTAGTCAACCTCTTCTTCCAGAAGACATTGGTATAATTGTTCAAAAACCTCTTTGTACTCTTTATGGTACTTGAGGTTTCTAATGTGTGTATCAGCAATGTGTGCAAATTTCATATAATCTCGCTTTCTATAATAACCATATTTTTTTGTTTTGTTAATCCCTAAATAGCCGTCGTCTTGTGCAACAAATAGCTATCGTTATTTATCGCGGGTGTACCACTTTTAATCTGCATGAATTCTTCCTTTGACATTTCACCCACGTCAGTCGCGCCATGGTCACTAATATCTACCTTGTATACTTCCATATCATATTGCAATAACAACCTTACTAGTCTCATTGCTTTTTTCTCTGCATCAACATCAAGAGCGACATATATCGGTGTGTCATGCCTGACGATTTCCTGAAACAGTTTTGAAGACTCCCTTATTGTTGACCCTAGTAGTGGAACAGCATTCGGGCCGGCGACGATAGCGTCGAAAACGCCCTCCACGATAACCAAATCTTGGTCCCAATCTATGTACAGTTCGTTAAAAATTATATCCCTGGCCGTGGGTGGGTTTTTATATTTTGGCCATTCTCTACCATATGAACGTGCTATAAAATAATTGGAATAACCATCACCATTAAACGATGGTACAACAACCCTTTCTTTGTATTCGCCTGATGGGCAATAACCAATCTTCCACCGCAAGATATCCTCTCGCGTCACCCCTCTAGACCTTAGGTAGCTTCTTGCCATTGCAGACGTGATTGGCAAATTTTTGTTTGCCAATGATACAAATTCCCTTGGAAGGTCAACAGTTTGTGGAGCAGGTTCTTCTTGGAGATCCCCAAAAAGATCCTCCGAAAAAGTGTTTATATCAATCTCGTTTGTAAACGATTTCCACTCTTGCCTTTGTTCGAAATTGCCAAACTTACGGACCAGGCGATACAGATTTGGCGTCGCCCAACCGCATACCCAGCATTTAGCGCCCTTATCGAGATTGACTGATAATTTAGGTTTATGATGCTTGCAAAAAGGGCAGGAGAATAAGAACTCCTCTCCTACTTTCCTATAATTTCCAAATAGGCTTCTTAATATTCTTAGCTTTTGTTTGTCCAATTCTTCAATCCGGCCCGGGCAATGATGATGCTGTCAGCAATATCATACGAGCCCGGCTTAGGGTTTCCCTGTTTTGTATATTGTATACTAAAACCAGGCTCGTTGTCAAGTAAAAACTTTAATACTACTTGCTTTGCTTTTTGGCCGCGAGGAACTGTTATTCCACAGGCTTTGCGTGCCGAGGTGGCCGCTATGTATTCCGGGGCGGTTGTGAATATTTTTCTGCATAGATAAGATATGATACCATTAAACTTGGCTAAAGTTAAGATGGTTTTTGCTGAGGATAAGCCTGGGCGGAAGGCCTGGAGAGATTGCTCGATATAAACCTTTTCAATTAGAAACCCTCTATTAACTTTAAGCTCTTGCAGTCTTGCTTCAATGAAGTCTGCCTTGTGCCAGAGGGTGGGGAACTTTCTCTTGTTTCTTGTGTCCCAAGCTGTCTTAAAAAGTATCTCTCCACTTCTGTCTATAACCGTTGCTCCGGTTATAGACGTGGATACGTCTAATCCTAATATCATATTTGTATCTAGCTTTTTAGTATGCCAGCCAACTCTTTAAACCTTTTAAAT
>PBOB01000008.1 GCA_002724185.1 Acidiferrobacteraceae bacterium
TTATTCTAGGCTGCTCTTTGCCTGTAATCACTGCGCAAAAGTGACGGATCTGTTCGGCATAAGCATCTACGATCTTGGCTTCGATTACTTCAGGACTGATCTCGTTCAGCCAGTCGGGGTCACTGCCGGTATGTCTCCACAGAACCAGATTCGGAAATTCTAACGACGCCTTAGATCCTATAAATCGGTAGACATTTTGTGAGGTCCTGGGGAAGTTAGGATTCTCACCTGTAGCCTGCTCCCAGGTCCAAGGAGAGGGGGTAACGTCCGATAGCAAAAAAGTGCCTAGTGCCCCTGACTGGAACTCAAATAATAGTGCAGTAGACTCCTCTTTAGGATGTGCTCGAATTCGTTTGCTCACCTTGGCTGACAACGAGACAATTTCCCCACAGAGATATCTGAGCGTATCAATTTCGTGGATTAGATTGATCAGAACCGGCCCGGAAGTCCATTGCTTGCGCCATTCTGGCTCGAAATATGAATCTGCTTTTCGAACTGCCCAGATGCCTGTGATGCCAACCAATTCCCCCAAAACTCCGTTTTTGATCACTCGCTTTGTTTGCTGTATTTCCTCGGAGTAGCGCCGGTGATGTCCGACTAAAACCTCCCTATTGAATCGCATTGAAGACTCAATAATCTGCTGCGCTTCTTCAATAGATGGCGCAATGGGCTTTTCTACAAGCACATGAGCATTGGCCTCGAGCGACGACAGAACCGGTTGCAGATGGTCTTCGGTAGGGGTACAAACGATAACGCCTTCTGGCTGCTTATCTTTCAGCATTTGGCCAACTGATGCAAAGAAACCGACGTTACGTTCCATAGCGATTGATTCAGCGAGTGGATCTGTATCGACAATCGCCACCACTTCCGCTTCACTCACCTCGGAGATTGCCTGCAGATGTCTTTTGCCTATAGTGCCGGCACCGACCAGCCCCAGTTTAGTTTTATACTGTCCCACGATTATTCCTGCTCAGAAAGCTATAAATTTGTTTACTCTTTAATACTTCCAAAAGATTACGATAGCTGGATAATAGATACCGTGATCTCAGACACAGACTTGATACCAGGGCATCTCACGAGTAACAACAATTCACCAGTCAACTTGACCTTGCCTTACTAAAGGCAGCGTAGTTTTCAATATCTTCAACCCGACTAACGCCCGAATTGAAACACTATATCCTAAGACGCGTCCTGCTGATGGTTCCAACTCTATTGGGCGCTGGAATTCTGGTCTTCTTTCTAATGAGAGTATTACCTGGCGATATCTGCCTTGTCAGGTGGGTCGACTACGGTATGAATCTCGATCCGGCTTTGTTGGAACTCTGCCGGAACCAACTTGGACTGAATGCCCCCCTGTTGACCCAATTTCTTAAGTTTATTGGCGGGGTTTTAACATTGGACTTTGGTGAGTCCATGTGGACCGGGCGCCCTATTCTAGAAGAATTCGAACTTCGGTTTGCGCTGTCTCTTCAGGTTGCCGTTATGGCAACAGTATTTTCTATTTTGATCGCTGTACCCCTTGGTGTCGTTGCGGCTCTCAAGCAGAACACATGGATAGACTATGTCGTGCGGATTATCTCCATCGCGGGTGTCGCGGTTCCATCATTTTGGCTGGGTATTCTGATCATTTTAGGACTGCTTATTGCGAGCCAAAACATTTTCGGCGAGCCCTGGCTACCGCCAATAGAATATGTTTCACCCCTCGATGATTTCGGGAAAAATATTTCACAACTGGTGTGGCCAGCGCTGGCTACAGGTTATCGGTATTCCGCCGTGGTTGCGCGAATGACACGTTCAGCTTTACTCGATGTTCTGCGAGAAGATTACGTGCGAACCGCCTACGCGAAAGGCATGCCTCCCAGAAGGATCGTCAGTCGCCATGCACTAAGGAATGCGTTTTTGCCTGTCATCACTATTATCGGGATGGAGTTTTCGTTCTTTATTGGAGGTCTTGTAGTCACAGAGCAGGTATTTAACCTGAATGGTTTAGGGCGATTGATGGTGGACTCGGTTCTGTATTCAGACTACACCGTTATTCAGGCGTTAACCATGGTCATAGTGGGCGTTTTCGTTTTAATCAATTTTGCGATTGATATTTTGTATGCTCGACTTGATCCACGTATCCGCTACACCTGATGTCGGTGAAACCGTACCTCCAAAACCTAGATGAACGGAGTTTGTTTATCGCGACGGCAACTGTTAGCGTTTAATCCAGGATTCAGATCGTGGATAAATCTAGGCCTAGGTTCTCAGTGGAAAACTCTGTAATAATCGGCGTTTGTCAGTCGTAGACAGATTCAAGTTTCGAATAATCCCGACGCGCCCACTAATGTCACAGGAGCTATGACAGGACATCATCAAATCCAGAGCACTCTGACAATCGATGTAGGATCATACTCAGCAATCGAGCATTTCAATGAACAGCCAGCCATTCAATTTACCAGGACAGTTCTTTAAGGGGAATCTTCATACCCACTGCACAGAGTCTGATGGCGACTATTCTGCTGAAGAGGTGGTCAAGCGTTATCGTCAGCAGGGCTATGATTTTCTTGCACTGAGTGATCATTTCCTTGAGCGCTATGGCTATCCCATTACCGATACCCGCCCGTACCGCTCGAACAGTTTTACAACGCTTATTGCGACCGAACTTCATGTTGGTAAGACATTAAATGATGAAATATGGCACATCCTGGCGGTTGGCATACCGCTGGATTTTGACCCCCCCCAGGAAGACGAAGACATTGTCGCAATATCAACACGCGCAGCCAGCTTAGGCGCATTCATCGGCATTGTGCATCCGACTTGGTACGGCCTCCAACCTGAAGACGCGCGCATTCTCCCCTTTGCGCATGCGATCGAGATATACAATCATGGCTCAGAAGTCGAAAATGATCGCGGTGATGGCTGGGGTCTGTGTGATGTTCTTTTAAACGAGGGCCACCGTGTTTTTGCCTACGCAACAGACGATGCCCACCACATGGCTCACGATGCTTTCGGTGGCTGGATACACGTTAAAGCTGAAAATCTAGATCCGGAATCGATCCTCCATGCTCTAAAATCAGGCCACTTCTACTCCTCCCAAGGCCCCCATATTCACAATATTCGAATCGAGGATAATGATGTTGTTGTCGACTGTTCCCCGGCTAGCGTTGTTATTATCTCTGGTCGAGGCTCCAGGTCTACTAAGGAGATGGGTAACGGCCTGACACGAGCTCGTTTACCACTCGAAAAATTTAGAGATGCACATTTTAGAATTACAGTAGTTGATGATAGGAATAAAAAAGCTTGGTCCAATCCTGTATGGCTGGACTAGACTTACTGGCGTTGCAAACGTCGGCCAGCGGAATATATCGCCTAATTCAAGTGTGACAACAACCCAGGATACGGCAAAACAAACGGATACATGACTAGCCCGACCAAAGCAACCGCAATCGGCATCAATCATGTCGCACTAGAGGTCGGCAATATCGCCGAGGCACTGTCCTTTTACGGACGTTTTCTCAATTTTACGGTCACGAGTCAAACTGAGGATGCCGCTTTTATCTATTTCGGAGATCAGTTCATCAATTTTGCAAAAGGTAGAACCCAGACACCCGATGAAAAACGCCACTTCGGGATTGCCGTAGATGACAAAGAGCTGGTTCGAAACACCCTGACCGAAATGGGCGTTACCCTACTTGAGGGTCAATTCCTGGATTTTCTTGACCCCTGGGGTAACCGTATAGAAATCACCACCTACACTAATATCATGTTCAGTAAAACCACTGCCATTCTTCGGGGAATGGGTATGGATCATCTACAGAAAACAGACCACGCCCTCGCCCAATTAAACAAGCATGGGTTTAATCCAGGCGACAATTCCAGGTAGTCCATTAGATCTACTCTACTCAGCCAGTAGATGCCATCTGATGTTTGTTTGCCGAGCTACTAGTTTATGCTGAGGGTACCAAACTGGTTGGCCGTTAACCGATTCCCGCAGCACCATTGCAAAGCGGCATGTACATTGCATTAGAATTAGTTAACCTTTTAAGCCCAACTTGAGTTAGTGTTGCATAGAGGAATAATTTGATGACAGAACTATCAGGTGTCTGTGTCCCAGTATGTACGCTCTTTAACGATGATGAGAGCATCGATGAGCCAGGCTATTTACGACACATTGACCGAATGATAGAAGCGAAAACCGATATCATCCTAGCCTGCGGAGGCACTGGCGAATTTGCTTACCTGAGCACCGAGGAGAAACGTCGCTTAGTTGAAATCACCGGTAAACACATAGATGCTCGCGCCAGTTTTGTTGCGCAGACATCAGCTATCAGTTTGCGTGACACAATAGATGCAACCAGGCACGCAGCTGATCACGGGGCAGATGCGCTGATGATTCTACCCCCATATTTCGAAGGGCCGGATGCTGCTGGTGTGTATCACCATTTTGAAAAAGTTGCTGAAGCCACCGACCTTCCAATCATGGTGTACAACATTCCCGTACATTCTGGTTTCGACATAACACCAGACTTCTTCGACAAATTGTTGGAAATTGACAACGTCAAATACATCAAAGACAGCACTGGGGATCTGGTGCGCATTCAGGAACTGTTACAGACCTCAGGAAAAGTTTTCAATGGCGGAGACCCCATAACCTACCCCGCTCTGGCTGCTGGCTGCGTCGGCTGCGTATGGGGGGCTATCAACTTTATTCCAGAAGAAGCAGTTGAACTCTATGCGTTAGTACAAGAAGGCAAGCTCATGGAGGCGAATCAACTTTGGCAACGCTTATTACCTTCCCAACTGTTCATCTGGACACATGTCTACAACTCGGCTGTAAAAGCTGCTGCAAATTATCGAGGGTTTAATGTGGGAGAGTGCCGAGCACCGGTACTGCCCCTGAGTAATCAGGACCTCTCTATCCTGACTCAGTATCTAGACAAAATCGATTAGATCGTACCGTTTTGCTTTCAACTATAGCGCTCCTTTTCCCTACTGACTCGTCTGTGCAATGCTAACCGTAGACTCAATCAGCAAAAGCTTTGGTGGGCTGACCGCTGTCGATAGTTGCAGCTTTACCATCGAATCCCAATCTATTACTGGGCTCATTGGACCAAATGGTGCTGGAAAGACGACTATTTTTAACGTGATCGCAGGAGCTATGAAACCCGATGGTGGTCGGGTCAAATTTCAAGGGACGGACATTACCGGCCAACCTGCCCATACGCTGTTTCATCTTGGGATTATGCGAACCTTCCAAATTCCTCAAGAATTTTTCGCTATGACAGTCCTGGAAAACCTTATGGTAGTTCCAGCAAAACAGTCGGGCGAAAATCTATTCTATGCTTTGTTATCGCCCGGGAACGTTGCCGCGCGCGAAAAGGAAGTCCGTGAACGAGCAATAGATGTACTAGATTTTCTACGCCTCACCCATGTGATTGATGAACTTGCCGGTAATCTTTCTGGCGGCCAGAAAAAACTACTTGAACTAGGCCGAGCGATGATGGCTGACCCTGATATCGTATTACTGGATGAACCAGGTGCAGGTGTAAATCCGACGCTACTTGGTGAACTAGCTGAAATGATTGAACGTCTTAATAAAGAACGGCATTACACCTTTTGCATCATTGAACACAACATGGATATGATTGCCCGCCTGTGTGATCCTGTTATCGTTATGGTGGAAGGTGGAGTACTTATGCAGGGTGATATGGATACTGTACGCGCCGACCCTCGCGTATTAGATGCGTATCTTGGTGGCGATATGCACGTAGCACCGAACTGACTGATGACTGTACTTAGTATAGACAATTTATCGGGAGGCTACGGCGAGGCCGATATCATCCATGGAATCTCACTAGAAATAAATGCTGGTGAGATTGTCGTTGTAATTGGCCCAAATGGTGCAGGTAAATCTACGGCTATGAAAGCCGTATTTGGATTATTGCGCTTATCTGGTGGGACCGTTCATCTCGACGGTGAAGAAATCACTAACATGGATCCCGCCCAAGTTGTTAACAAAGGCGTGTGTTATGTCCCACAGACCAACAATGTGTTTCCAACTTTAACCGTACACGANAACCTCGAGATGGGTGCGTACATTAGAAAAGATGATTTTCGANCGCGNCTGGAGGAAATATATGAAATGTTNCCNCCACTAGCCGAAAAAAAGAAGCAAGCAGCNGGAGAATTATCNGGCGGTCAACGNCAGATGGTTGCCATGGGCAAAGCNTTGATGCTAGAGCCAACACTNCTAATGCTNGATGAACCCACGGCGGGNTTGAGTCCGCTCTATCGAAATGAAATTTTTCAAATCATACGCCAGATCAACGANTCTGGNGTGCCAATCCTNATGGTAGAACAAAATGCCAAGCAGTCTCTTGCCGTTGCTAGTCGNGGTTATGTCCTCGTTGACGGCCAGAATCGTACCACCGGCAAAGGGACTGACCTTTTAAACGATCCAGAGATCGCAAAAATGTTTTTGGGTGGGTAACGAATCTAAAATGGACTTTATTAATTTTTATCTGATTCCTGGGCTTGTTCTCGGCAGTATCTACGCACTCGGCGCAATTGGTGTTTCGCTAGTCTTTGGTATTCTCAGGTTCGCAAATTTTGCTCACGGCGAGCTTATGCTGATTGGCGCTTATATCACCTACTCCTTGATGCAATTTACAGGGCTTCACCCCTTGATGGTGTTGCCCATAGCGATGTTATTCACCAGCTTGGTTGCCGTCGGTATTGATCATACCTTTTACAAACCATTTCGAGCCTCTAAATCTACAATTGTTATTGTAGCGTCGTTCGGAATTGCTTTGATGGCTAGATCTGCCGTTCAGATAATTTGGGGTGTTGATACCTTCTCGTACTCTTCCGGCAAAATTCAAATGCCTATGATTTTATTTGACACCCTTCGCATTTCTCACAAGCACGTCTGGATAGTTTGCTGTTCTATAGTATTGATGATGCTCGTGCATTTGATATTAACGCGTACCAAAACTGGTAAGGCAATGCGCGCAATGAGTGATTCTATTGAACTAGCTAGACTGACTGGAATTAAAACTGAAAACGTTGTGAAAGCTACTTGGGTATTAGGGGCCTCCCTTGCCACAGCAGCTGGGGTATTCCTAGGATGGGATTCGCATCTGCACTCAATGATGGGTTTTTACATGCTACTACCAATGTTTGCCGCAGCGATATTAGGCGGCATTGGCCAACCTTATGGCGCAATGGTGGGCGGGCTTGTTGTTGGTCTTGCCGAAGAATTATCCGCATATCCCTGGATTGGTGATAGCCCGCTACTTTCACCCGCATATAAGGCTGGGGTAGCCTTTGCGCTCATGATCATAATGCTGATCTGGCGACCTAGTGGACTCTTTAAAGGAAGGGTTTTCTAGAATGGACTCAGCACAAGCCTATGGCTACATGTTGTATTTTGTGTCATTGATGACGATGGGTGGTATTTACGCAATCATGTGCCTTGGGCTCAACATTCAATGGGGGTTTACTGGCCTCTTTAATGCCGGTATTGCCGGATTCTTTGCTATCGGTGCCTATGTCACCGCCATTTTGACTACCGCAGAGTCAATGTCTCACTTGGGCGGTTACGATATGCCAGTTGTATTCGGCCTCATTAGCGCAATGGTCGTAACCGCGGTGATCGCCTGGCTCGTTGGATTGCTTTGTATACGTCTAAGGAGTGACTACCTTGCAATCGCGACCATTGGAATTGGTGAGATCTTTCGCCTGATTCTGAAAAACGAAATCTGGGCTACTAACGGTGCACGGGGTATCGCTAAAATCCCTCTCCCCTTCGAAAGCCTCAGCGAACCCTGGAACAAAATCGGCTTCATGATGCTAGTGTTAGTTATCGTCGCTGTATTTTACTTCTTGATTGAAAGAGCCCGTCTCGCACCCTGGGGTCGTTTGATGACAGCCATTCGGGAGAATGAATACTCTGCAAGAGCTGCTGGAAAAAATGTAGAACGAGTTCGTATTGAAGCGTTTGTCTGCGGTTCCGTACTAATGGGATTAGCAGGAGGACTCATGGCCCATTACATCAAGTTTATTGGTCCGGGCGCCACCGAACCTTTAACAACAACATTCCTTGTCTGGGTGATGCTGATCGCCGGTGGGAGCGGCAATAATCGAGGAGCGATACTCGGCGCTTTTCTTCTTTGGACAATCTGGTCATTTACCGAAGTCCTCACTGGACGTTTACCCGCAGAACTAGCGGTTAAAGCTGCCTATTTCAGAATATTCTTGATTGGATTGTTATTACAAATCGTCTTACAACGTTATGCAGGCGGCATATTGCCTGAAAAACGTCCTTCCTTAAATGCTAGGGTATAAAAAGAACAAAGATCAAGGCAACACTATCGACACCAACCCGTATGAAATCCATTCATTGAGCGCACAAAAAAATAGCCCCCATAGCTGGGGGCTATTTTGTCAAATGAGGTAGACTCTAGGAGACTTAGTCAATCAGTGTTTCTACCCATCTTCCTCCGCTAACCACGTTCTTGCCGTAGACTCCTCCGACGTCTCCGTTTTCATCAAACTCATGCACGCCTGCGATACCTTGATAGTTGATATCTTTTCCAGCTGCGAGGAGAGCCTTGGCTTTAGCCCAATCTGCCGGTCCGACTTCGACACCGGGAGCATTGGTTACGGCTCGTACATGGGCACTTAAATCCCGTGTCGCGCTACCCGCATGTTCCAACGCCAACGCGGCGACCATTACCGCATCCCAGGCTTGGGCGGTGTAAGGGTCAGATGGCCGATCAAACAGTCCCTCAAAGGTCTTAAAGTGGCTAGAAGATTGATCGGCTGTTCCCTTTGTGAAAACAGCATCACTGAGGTTATCGGCGCCAATTTCATCAATCACTTCCTG
>PBOB01000009.1 GCA_002724185.1 Acidiferrobacteraceae bacterium
CTCCATTGTTTTTTTGTGATAGCAATAAAGCGACCACGTTGAGATCGAGACATGCTCTTAAGTATCATAATGGATGTCTTCGGATAGAGAGTTAATAATAGAAATCTTTTACTAAGTGATCTAGTTTGTTCCTAGACCTTCCAGAGTTGGTCGGGGCGAGAGGATTCGAACCTCCGACCACCGCAACCCCATTGCGGTGCGCTACCAGACTGCGCTACGCCCCGTACAATATTTCCGACCAAACTATGATCGCAGGAGTTCCGAAATATCAGTAAGTTCCTCTATCACCTGACTGTAGAGGTTTTTGTTTAGCCCTTTACTGCTCTTTTGTTTTTCTTCTCGAAGCCGATTACCAGCACCGCTGATCGTATAGCCTTCAATATAGAGCAGTCGACGGATTGTCCTGATTAACTCGACTTCATGCCGTTGGTAATAGCGGCGATTGCCTCGACGTTTTACAGGCTGCAATTGAGGAAACTCTTGTTCCCAGTACCTTAGAACATGAGGCTTCACAGAACAAAGCTCGCTTACTTCACCGATAGTAAAGTATCTCTTAGCCGGGATCGGTGGAAGTTCCTCTGAAGAGGGATCGAGCATCGTCATAGCTCGTTTGACTCAGGCTTTCCATCCGATGCCGATACATTGTTTTTGGCTATCCGATCCTTGACTTTCTGACTTGCTTTATAAGTGACCACCCGCCGTGGTGTTACAGGCACCTCTTCGCCAGTCTTGGGATTTCGCCCTGGGCGACTCTTTTTGTCTCGTACGCTAAAACCACCGAATCCTGAAAGCTTTACTGATTCACCACTCTCTAACGATTCTCGAATTTTTTCGAAAAATAATTCGACAAACTCTTTAGCTTCCCGCTTGTTCAAGCCAATTTGCTCAAACAACTTATTTGCGAGATCTGCCTTGGTGACAGTCATCGATCTTCCCTTCCTCTGGCGGTCTATTTATTTCTGAGCTTCGAGCCCAGTTTTTTCTTTAGGCTGTCGAGAATCTCCTCCATAACCTTCTCGATATCCTGTTCCGTAAGATTGCGTGAAGTTCCTTTCAAGGTCAACCCATAAGACAAAGATTTTTTGTCTTTTTCTATCTCAGCACCCTGATATACATCAAACAGCTCGATTGAGTTCAATATGGACCCACCAGATTCCAGGATAACTTCTCTGACTTCGTCCGCTGGGGTAGCTATATCCACTGTTATTGAGAGATCACGCTTTACCGAAGGAAACTTCGGCATCGGGCTATAGGCGGGTAGATCGCGTACCGCTATGCATTCGGCATCTAATTCAAAAATATATACCGCTTGCTCTAAGTCAAATGCTTTCATAACCTTTGGGTGGAGCTGTCCGAGCCACCCGACGACTTGGCTACCATGGGTTATCCTCGCGCTCTGACCGGGATGAAGTGCCGGATGAAGAGCCGGCTTAAATTCTGTTTTTACGGTCTTAGCCGCTAGTCTAAACAGCCCTTCAACATCACCTTTAACATCATAAAAGTCTATTGCTCGAACATGGCTGTCCCAGCCCCTGCGAGAAGCATTACCGGTTACGGCCCCAGCAATTCTCTTGATTTCGGATCGATTATTGATAATGCCATGAAATACATTACCGGTTTCAAACAGTCGGATCCGTCGCCATTGTCGGCGATAGTTAACAGCCAGCGCCTGCAGCAACCCTGTCCAGAGACTTGTGCGCATGACCGACATGTTTGACGCAATCGGGTTCTCCAGTGTGATGCCTTGTGAGTCTGGATCGATTAGTTTTTGAACCAATGGATCTACAAAACTGTATGTCATTACCTCCTGATAATCGTTGTCAATAAGAAAATCAGCGAGCCGGTCAGTAGTCAGGTTTGACTCCCGTTCGGGCGTGTAGGCGACAACACTCTTAGGGGCGCGGGTCGGTACATTGTCATAGCCATATACCCGAACCACCTCCTCCACCAGATCATGCTCTTCTTCGATATCTGTTCTCCAACTCGGCGGACGCGCCTTCCACCCTGATTTGAGAATCCGAACTCTCATCCCCAGAGATTCAAGAATATGCTTGACTCGTTTGTCCGGTATTGTATGCCCCAACACCTTTTCCAGACGCGATCTGCGTAATGTAATGGGTATCGGGGTAGTCCTGTAGGATTCACTGGTTTCCTGAAACACCGGGCCTGGGTTACCTCCTACATAAGCACGGATCAATTGAGTTGCTCGCTCTATGGCGGTCCGTTGGTGGGCTGGATCAATCTTCCTTTCAAAGCGATACGAGGCTTCCGACTGTATCCCGTACTCACGTGCCTTGCGTGCTATCGTGCCTGGGCAGAAATAGGCCGCCTCGAGCATGATGGATGTAGTCTGCCCATCAATACCTGAACTCATTCCACCCATGATTCCCGCCATACCAATACACTTGTCGGCGTCCGCGATCATTAATGTTCCAGGTGTTAGTCGAAGGGACTTCCCATCAAGTAGATCTAGCTTTTCTCCTTTCCGAGAGTGTCTGACAACAATTTTTTCATTAATTTCTTTCAAATCGAATGCATGCAATGGCTGACCGAGTTCCAACATCACATAGTTGGTAATATCGACTATGGCACCGATGCTTCGAATACCACACCGCCTTAGTCGTTCGCGCATCCAATCTGGTGTCTTGGATTGTGAGACGATGCCGTCCATTACTCTTCCAACATATCGCGGTGCATCGTTTGGTGCTTGTATTTCCAATGGAATAATATGCTTACTTGTCGCCTTTACAGTTTTCAGGGCAGGTCCGATAAGCTTCTCACCAGTTAGCGCATGCAACTCCCTCGCGATGCCTTGTACACTGAGACAGTCGCCACGATTTGGAGTAAGGTCGATATCAATTATGTGATCATCAACCTGCAAATAATCGTTGAGCGTATTACCCGTCGGGGCTGTCGAATCAAGTACAAGAACACCAGCGGAATTATCTGCACTGTAATCCAAATTCAGATCATCTGCGGAACACAACATCCCTCGCGATTTCTGACCGTTAAAGTCAGCGACACGAATTGATTCCCCACCTGGCAGGGAACTGCCTGGCATCGCTACGACCACCCGACACCCAGCTTCAACATTGGACGCTCCACAAACTATGTCGACATTTCGGCATTGGCCAACGTCTACCTGACATATCTTTAAATTGTTATTGCCGGGCAGATGATTCGTGGACATTATTTCAGCCACTAGGATCTTGTTCGAAAATCCTGGTACCTCGGAAATAGAACTGACTTCAAGACCTGCTGTAGTCAATAAATCAGAAAGATGCAGTAGATCCCAATCTACCTTTATCCATTCCCTCAACCAGTTGAGACTGATAATCATTGGATGTTCGTGGGCAACTATTAACTGAACTGATTCAAAAACGACAGTTCGTTATCAAAAAATAGTCTGAGATCATCGACTCCATATCGAAGCATCGTGACCCGTTCTATACCCATACCGAATGCATAGCCGGTATATTTCTCGTTGTCGATACCAACTTGTCTAAACACTTCGGGATGAACCATGCCGCAACCAAGTATTTCTAACCAGCCGGTATGCTGACAGACTCTACAGCCGGTACTGGCACAAAAAACACACCCCATATCGACTTCCGCTGAAGGTTCGGTGAAAGGAAAGTAAGATGGCCTGAATCTTACCGGCAGGTCCTGCTCAAAGAATTCGCGAACAAAATGAACCAGGATCCCTTTTAGATCGGAAAAGGTTATGTCCACATCAACTGCTAATCCTTCCACCTGGTTAAACATAGGAGTATGAGTAACATCAGAATCGCACCGGTACACCTTACCCGGGGCTATGACCCTAATCGGGAGTTCTTGATTTTCCATATATCGCACCTGGACAGGCGATGTATGAGTACGGAGGACTACACCTGGAGATAGATAAAAGGTATCGTGCATGGCTCTAGCTGGGTGATCCTCTGGAATATTCAGCGCACCAAAGTTATGGAAATCGTCTTCGATTTCAGGGCCATCCGCGACATCAAATCCGAGCCGTCGAAATATGGTTGTAATCCTGCGTACAGAACGACTTATTGGATGCAATGTGCCATGTTTTATGGCTCGACCAGGCAGTGACACATCAATGATGTCTCGATCTAGCGCGCTGGATTGCGCTTGCTGTTCGAGAAACTCGACTTTACTATCGATAGCTGCTGCCAGTTTTTGTTTCGCAATATTTAGCGCTTGCCCATATGCTTTTCGTTCTTCAACCGGCAGAGTCCCGATCTGCTTGAGCTGAAGTGTCAGGTATCCCTTTCGACCGAGTTGAGCAATCCGTATGGTTTCCAGGGCAGAGAGCGTGGTTGTGCCCGATACCGCTTCGATCAGTTCAGTTATTTTGGCGGATAACTCATCGCCTGCAGATTGTTGACTCACTGTAGTCCCTTTCTACAAAAAAAAAGGAAAGGCCAAAGACCTTTCCTATTGTCTACTTACGTATGCCATGGCACTGCCACGGGCAACGTTAAGCTACCAGTGCTGCCTTGGCTCGTTCCGCCAAAGACTCGAAACCTGCTTTGTCATTAACAGCCATGTCAGCAAGTACCTTTCGATCTATTTCAACCGCTGCCTTTGAGAGACCGTTAATCATCTGACTGTAATTAATTCCGCTTAGTCGAGCTGCCGCATTGATCCGCACAATCCACAACGCTCGAAACTGACGTTTACGCTGTCTACGATCTCTGTACGCATATTGCCCAGCCTTCATCACGGCTTGTTTTGCGACTCGATAGACATTNTTGCGGGCACCACGATACCCTTTAGCATTCGCCAACACTTTGCGATGTCTGGCTCTNGCTGTTACCCCTCGTTTTACCCTNGGCATCGGTCCACTCCGTAATCTGATGTATTAACTGTAAGGAAGCATCCGNTTCAGNGCGGACTCATTTGANGGNTGAACGATTAACTGCGANCGTAATTGCCTTTTCCGCTTGGTCGACTTNTTTGTCAGGATGTGGTTCATATATGCNTGTGANCGCTTAAAACGACCACTTGCTNTCGTCTTGAACCGCTTCGCAGCACCCCTATTCGTCTTCATTTTCGGCATCTTGACTGTCTCTCGAATGACTCTTAATTTACTTCTTAGGCGCCAGGACCATGACCATCTGTCGACCTTCCATTTTTGGCATTTGCTCGACCACTCCCAGTTCATCCAGATCCGCTTCGACTCGTTTTAACATTTTCATACCCAGTTCCTGATGGGCCATTTCTCTGCCTCGGAACCGTAAAGTCACCTTGACCTTATTTCCGGCATCCAGGAACCGCACCAAATTTCGCACCTTTATGTCATAGTCGCCGACATCAGTGCCAGGCCGAAATTTGACCTCTTTAACGACTATCTGTTTTTGCTTTTTTTTCGATTCCTGCTTTTTCTTTGCCGCTGAATATAAGAATTTGCCGTAGTCCATCAACCGACATACAGGTGGTTCTGCATGGGGCGAGATCTCAACAAGATCAAGCTGTTTTTCTTCTGCAATCTGGTGGGCTTGAGTAACTGAAACAATACCCAGTTGTTCTCCGCCTTCTCCGATTAGCCGGATTTCACCGGTTGTAATCTCATCGTTGATGCGTTGCTGCTTTGCTGCTATGTCGGTACTCCTTTACCTGGTTAGCTATTTACCGTTTTGATGAGAGGCCTGGTAGCGCTGTTGCTACCCTGTCTAGCTCGATTGACCCAAGATCGGTCCCATCCTGGGTACGCACGGAAACACTCTCCGCGTCTATCTCCTTGTCTCCAACAACCAGAATAAAAGGAATTCTGCGCAGAGTTGCATGACGAATTTTATAGCCGATCTTCTCGTTTCTCAAGTCACATTGCACTCTTAAGTCATGATTTTTTAGGTGTTTTTGCACAGAGAGGGCATATTCGTGCTGCCTTGGCCCAATGTTGCACACGATTAACTGGACCGGAGAAAGCCACGCAGGCAGTTTTCCTTCAGTATCTTCAATCAAAATTCCAATAAAACGCTCGAGAGAACCTAGAATTGCCCTATGGATCATGACGGGCACCTTTTTCGTTCCATCTTCAGCAACGTATTCGGCTCCCAGTCGACTCGGCATCGAGAAGTCCAGTTGTATAGTCCCGCATTGCCAACGTCTGCCTATAGAGTCACGGAGCACGAACTCGTGTTTTGGCCCGTAAAATGCACCCTCGCCTTCCTGCACTGTAAAGGGTATCCCCTTTTCTTCAAGTGCAGCAGCCAACGCCTTCTCTGAGCGATCCCATAACAAGTCATCCCCCACTCGGTTTTCTGGTCGAGTCGACAGGGCAACCTCAATCTCCTCAAACCCAAAATCGTTATACATACGGTAAGTCAGATCGATCAGTGTTGACACCTCACTGCCAATTTGCTCTTCTGTGCAGAAAACGTGGGCATCATCCTGGGTAAACCGCCGACCACGCATCAGTCCATGCAGGGTACCTGAGGGCTCATTTCTGTGGCAGACGCCGAATTCGGATATTCTTAGAGGCAGGTCTCTGTAGCTTTTAAGCCCTTGATTAAAGATCATGACATGACCGGGGCAGTTCATTGGTTTAATGGCGTAGTCCTGATCCTCTACATGCGTTGTAAACATGTTTTCCCTGAACTTTTCCCAGTGCCCTGAACGTTCCCACAATCGTCTATTGAGCACTTGTGGTGTGTTCACCTCCTGGTAGTCATATTCTTCGAGCAGAGTACGAACATAAGCTTCTACCCGTTGATACAATATCCACCCCTGTTCATGCCAGAAAGCCATACCTGGTGCTTCTTCTTGAAAATGAAAATAGTCCAGCTGTTTACCCAACTTTCTATGGTCCCTTTTTTCAGCCTCGACCAAGCGGGTGAGATAGGCATCAAGCTGCTTCTTATCCGGCCACGCAGTACCATAAATTCGTTGCAGCATTTCTTTCGTTGAATCACCCCGCCAATAGGCCCCAGCCAGCTTTGTAAGCTTAAAAGCTTTTAGATAACCGGTTGTTGGAACGTGCGGTCCGCGACACAGGTCGGTGAACTCGCCTTGTGTGTACAGCGAAATGATCTCGTCTTCCGGTATAGCGCCGATAATTTCCGC
>PBOB01000010.1 GCA_002724185.1 Acidiferrobacteraceae bacterium
ACGTCGAGAGCTCAGGTAGCAAAGAAGAAAGCTACTCAGAAAAAGACGTCGAGAGCTCAGGTAGCAAAGAAGAAAGCTACTCAGAAGAAATCAAAGAAGAAAGCTACTCAGAAAAAGACGTCGAGAGCTCAGGTAGCAAAGAAGAAAGCACGTGTGAAGCGAGCTGGCATCCGAAAGAAGAAAAAGTGATGGCTGCGGGAAAAGCTGACAAAAGCACCCATTTTGGATTCAACGAGGTGTCGGAGGAAGAGAAATCAGCTTTGGTTGGTGGTGTTTTTGAATCTGTCGCTAATCGTTATGATCTAATGAATGATTTGATGTCGTTTGGTGTTCACAGGCTGTGGAAAGATGCTGCTGTAATTCGTAGTGGTGTTCGTAAAGGTCATGTCATCTTGGATGTGGCTGCGGGGAGCTGTGATTTAACTAAACGTTTTGCAGCAAGAGTTGGTGACAAGGGGCGCGTTGTAGCGGTCGATATTAGTAGGTCAATGCTGAAGACTGGACGTAGTCGATTGTTAGATAAAGGCCATTTTAAGTGCGTTGATTACGTTCTTAGTGATGGTGAGCAGTTGGCATTTGCTGATCGGTATTTTGATTGCGTGAGTATAAGTTTTGGGATTCGAAATGTTACTAGAATCGCTGTTGCGCTAGAGTCAATGTTTCGTGTGCTCCGACCAGGCGGTCGGCTCGTTGTGCTGGAATTCTCGAAGCCATCCTCAACTATTTTATCGTCCATATATGACAGTTATTCATTTTCTGTGATACCAAAAATTGGTCAGGCCATAACAAATGATGAAGCAAGTTACAGATATCTCGTCGAGTCTATTCGCCGGCACCCAGACCAAGAGACTTTGCGGCGAATGATGCAGCATGCAGGTTTTGAGGACGTCACATACGAGAACTTGAGTGGTGGCATAGTGGCGCTCCATACAGGCTTCAAGTATTAATAAGCGGCATCGTTGTGATGATTCATCCCATCATCAATTGCTATACCCATGAAGAAATTCTTAGGTCGCGAAAAGATATTCATAACTTTAAGATGTTGTTCTATGTTTTGGCGCTGTCAGTAGACTAGCTTTTATTATGATCTCTATAGTTAGAAGAGCATCCAGGTTTTACCGCATAGTCCGCGTTTTTTTTCGATACGATCTTGGTGAATTTATTGCAATACCATATTGGTATCAATTAGCACGGTTCTTTTTCTGTCCATTACTATTCTTTAAAGGGGCAGGCAAAAATAGGCCACGTGGCGAGCGATTGCGTAGTGCATTAGAAGAATTAGGGCCAGTATTTGTAAAGTTTGGTCAGATGTTGTCGACGCGTCCAGATTTAATCCCCGATGATATTGTAGAACAATTAACTCGACTACAAGATGACGTTAGCCCCTTTACAGGGGAGGTTGCCCGAGCGCTGATCCAAGAGTCATATGAGGGCCGACTGGAAGATCATTTTGCTCAATTCGAAGACAAGCCAATAGCGTCAGCGTCGGTAGCGCAGGTGCATCGAGCACAACTTCATAATGGTCGTAATGTCGTAGTTAAAGTTTTGCGGCCGGATGTCGAAAAGTTGATTGACCAAGATATCGAACTTCTCTATCTCTTTGCCAATGTTGCAAAAAAATATTGGTCTGATGGAAAGCGCCTGCGACCGGTTGAGGTTGTCGATGAATATAACAAAACGATCCATAATGAACTCGACCTTATGTATGAGGCATCAAACGCTTCGAAGTTACGTAGTAATTTCCCCGAATCAAGAATGATTTATGTTCCAAAAATATACTGGGAGCATACAAGAAAGAATGTAATGGTGATGGAGGAAGTAACTGGAATTTCGATTCGTGATATTGAAGCTATAAAGAGAGCTGGCATAGATCTACGAACGCTTGCTCATAATGGTGTTGAAATATTTTTCACTCAGGCATTTCGAGATGGTTTTTTTCATGCTGATATGCATCCTGGAAATATTTTTGTCGGCCAAGATGGGCAATATAGGGCGGTAGATTTTGGAATTATGGGTTCTCTTAGCGATCAAGATAAGCGATATCTTGCTGAGAATTTCCTAGCGTTTTTTGATCGAGATTACCGAGGTGTAGCCGAGGCGCACATTAGGGCCGGTTGGGTACCATCTGATACACGCGCCGATGAGTTTGAGGCCGCTATTCGTGCCGTTTGTGAACCTATATTTGCGAAGCCTATAAGTGAAATTTCTTTCGCTCGACTCGTAGTTCGTCTTTTCCAGACAGCTCGAAGATTTGATATGCCCATACAGCCGCAGCTTGTGTTGCTCCAAAAGACTTTGTTCAACATTGAGGGTCTCGGTCGTCAGTTATATCCCGATTTAGATTTGTGGGAAACGGCGAAGCCTTATTTGGAGGAATGGATGCGAAGCCAGGTTACTCCGCTTGGTTTATTGAAACGTGTGCGTCATGAATTACCTAAATTGGCCCCAATCATTCCCGAAATTTCAGCACTTGGTTTAGCGTTGTTGCGTAGATCCAACGACAAGGAATATCCGTCGCAAGACTATGCTGAGAAATTAAGCTGGTTAAATGCAGAAATACGGCATCAGCATCGCCAATTGGTCGGTACAATTGCTGCATGTACTGTTATTTTAGCTGGCATAGTCTTAATTCTTGGCGGGATTTCTTCTGTAACTCATGCAAACTTTATCGAGACCAAGATATTGGGAATCATCTTTGCGATTCTCGGCATAGTTCTGCTGATCCTTTACAGACCAAGGAAGAAAAAGGGCAATAAAAGGCGCGGAGCTGGTCGCATATCTTAATTTCCTATTTATTTACTTGGTTTTTATAGGTTAGATCCCTATAATCACGCTTGGTTATTACTGGTCATCAATACTCATTGAAGCGACTATAAAAGAGGGTTGGATATGCGATTAACAACAAAGGGTAGATATGCTGTCACCGCAATGCTCGACTTAGCTTTGCACGAAGGGAAACAGCCCGTAACGCTTCAAGATATCGCCATAAATCAGGAAATCTCGCTGTCTTACCTAGAGCAACTTTTTGCATTACTGCGTCAGGCCGGTTTGGTTCGTGGTATCCGGGGCCCAGGCGGGGGGTATCGGTTGGGGCAGAGTGCTGGCCGGGTTTCAATTGCTGAGATTATTTCAGCAGTTGATGAGAATTCCGATATGACTCGTTGTGGTGGAAAGGCAGATTGTCAGCAGGGCGAGGAATGCCTCACTCACGAACTTTGGACCGAACTTAGCGAAAAGATTTATCAATTTCTGGATGACATCAGTCTCAAAGATTTGCTTCAAAGACCTCGAGTTTGTGAGGTTGCAGAGCGACAAGAAGGAAGGCGTAAGGCCGCTATAAAGCAAGGAGCAGCTGCTCAGACAGTTACATTTGACGGTCATTCAATCGGGGGGACTTAGTCAGGTTTCGCTGAGTTTGCTCTTAGTTATTTGATGTTGATCTAAGGAACACTAAATCCGGATACTTTATGGACACTTTCGAAACACAAATTGATGGATTCGTCGGTCGTGAGTACAAAGAAGGCTTCGTAACTGACATTGACTCGGAAACGCTACCCCCTGGTTTGAATGCTGATGTTATAGCCATTTTGTCAAAGAAGAAAAATGAGCCCGGATTCATGTTGGATTGGCGTATGGACGCGTATGAGAGGTGGATGAAGATGGAGACCCCCCGGTGGGCGCATGTTAACTACCCACCGATTAACTATCAGGCCATTAGTTATTATTCAGCACCTCGGAGTCAGGCTGATGGCCCCAAAAGCCTGGATGAGGTCGACCCTAAACTCCTGGAGACTTATGACAAGTTAGGTATCCCACTTGAGGAACAAAAAATGCTTTCGGGCGTTGCAGTTGACGCCGTCTTTGATAGCGTGTCAGTCGCCACAACTTTTAAGAAAGAACTTGCTGAAGCTGGCGTGATTTTTTGTTCTTTTTCTGAAGCTCTGCAAAAGTATCCAGAGCTGGTACGTACTTACTTAGGAACAGTTGTGCCACTGGGAGATAATTTTTACGCAGCCCTTAATTCTGCTGTTTTTTCCGATGGCTCATTTGTTTATGTTCCTAAGGGCGTACGATGCCCGATGGAGCTATCCACTTACTTCCGTATCAATGCTACTAACACTGGACAATTTGAGCGGACGCTTATTGTCGCGGATGAGGACAGCTATGTAAGTTATCTTGAGGGATGTACGGCGCCTATGCGAGATGAAAATCAGCTTCATGCAGCTGTGGTTGAACTTGTCGCCTTGAAAAATTCGGAAATAAAATATTCGACAGTACAAAACTGGTATCCGGGAGACTCGGAAGGGAGAGGTGGTATATATAACTTTGTAACAAAGAGGGGTGCTTGTAGAGGGGATAATGCAAAGATTTCATGGACTCAAGTCGAAACAGGATCCGCGATTACATGGAAATATCCTAGTGTACTTCTTGAGGGAAACAAAACCGTCGGCGAATTCTATTCGGTAGCTCTAACGAATCACCACCAACAGGCTGATACTGGTACTAAAATGGTGCATATCGGTAAAGACACATCAAGCACAATTATCTCAAAAGGTATTTCTGCAGGTCAGGGCCAAAATGCATACCGTGGCTTAGTTAAGGTGCTAAAAGGAGCTGATAATGCCCGGAATTATTCGCAATGTGATTCGTTACTTATGAGTGATCGTTGCGGCGCCCACACCTTCCCCTACCTAGAAGTAAAAAATCAGACGGCGACTATAGAGCATGAAGCTACGACATCAAAAATTGGAGAAGATCAGTTGTTCTACTGTCGTCAGCGGGGTTTATCCGAAGAGGACGCGGTTTCATTGATTGTTAATGGATTTTGTAAGGCAGTTTTCAAAGAATTACCAATGGAGTTTGCTGTAGAAGCGCAAAAACTGCTATCCATAAGTCTCGAAGGTTCAGTCGGCTAATAGCTGGCTGATTAGGTTGTTTATCCTTAATCAAGAACGAAAAGGTTATTAGATGCTTGCCATTAGTGATTTAAGAGTAGAAGTTGACGGAAAACAAATATTGAACGGTTTAGATCTCGAGGTTTGTCCTGGGGAGATTCACGCCATAATGGGGCCCAATGGTTCGGGTAAGAGCACTCTAGCCAATGTTATCGCAGGACGTGATGGATACGATGTTAAAGGGGGCTCCATTTTCTATATGGGTAATAATCTCCTCGATTTGCTACCTGAGGAAAGGGCCAGACAGGGTATTTTTTTGGCATTTCAATATCCTGTCGAGATCCCCGGTGTCGCAAATATTTATCTACTTAAAGAGGCAATTAATGCTATTCGATCTTCGAAAGAAGAAAAAGAGCTTGATGCGATCGATTTCTTATCACTTGTAAGAGATAAATTAAAACTGCTAGATATGAAAGAGGAATTTTTGTATCGCTCTGTCAATCAGGGTTTTTCTGGGGGCGAGAAAAAGCGTAACGAAATATTTCAAATGGCAATGTTAGAACCGACACTTGCCATTTTGGATGAGACTGACTCAGGGCTCGATATTGATGCGTTGAAAGTAGTTTCTGATGGTGTGAATGCTTTAAGAGCTGCTGATCGGAGCATCATCCTGGTAACCCACTACCAGCGTCTTCTAAACTACATAGTTCCTGATTATGTTCATGTATTGGCGAATGGCCAGGTCATACGATCTGGAGATCATAGTCTGGCAGCTGAACTAGAAGAGAGTGGATATAGTTGGATTGGTGGTGGTGGTGAGGGCAAATCCCTAGGAGCATCCGTTGGTTGATTCGAGCGAGCAAATAGCGGAAGAGGTTGGCAAGTATCTTAGCCAGCATCAAGAGGTAGCATCGACGCTTCCAGCGGCTGGTATATCTTGGGTGGACGCTCACCGTGAGGCCGCATCTAAGCGCTTCGAGCAATTAGGATTTCCAACAACTCGAGACGAACAGTGGAAATACACTAATGTTCGCAGTATTGCCAGGCACGCTTTTGATTTGTCATTGAATCCAGTAGATGTCAACCCGTCCGTGATAAACAAGTTGACCATACCAAACCTGGATGCGCATCGCTTAGTATTTACCGATGGCATCTTTTCGCCGTTACTGTCTCAGATCAGCGATCTCCCGAAGGGAGTGACCATCATCAGTTTGGCTGCTTTATTGAGATCTGATCCGTCTAGACTTGAGAACAAATTTGGTGAGGTTGTTGGTGAGCCCATTAATGGCTTTAATGCTATGAATTCAGCTTTTATTTTAGATGGTGCATTTATAGAAATAGAGTCGGGAGTCAAGTTAGAGAAGCCCATTGAGCTGTTATATGTGTCGGCTTCTACTAACGAACAGGCCTTGGCATTACCTAGAAATATAGTTGTTCTTCGTAAACAAAGTTCTGCCACGTTATGCGAGCGTTATATATCAGTAACCCATAGTCAATCGTTAACCAGTAGCGTTTCTGAAGTCTATATAGAAGATAATGGAATATTACATATAGATCGAGTGAACGAGGAAAATGACAAAAGTTTTAATATTGGGGCGCTTTTTGCAAATGTTGGGCGGAATGCTAGATTGAAGAGTAACTCTATTACTCTGGGTGGACGACTGGTTAGAAATGACATAGTAGTGCGCTTAAGCGAAGATGGCGCAGAAACGCAATTAGATGGACTCTATGTGGTTAATGATCGTCAGCATGTTGATAACAACACCCAAGTTCTCCATGACCATCCAAGAACCACAAGTCGCGAGCACTATAAAGGTATATTGAGCGGTAAGGCGAGAGCTGTATTTCGCGGTCATATAAGCGTGAAGCCGGAGGCTCAGGGTGCGGATGCAGTACAAAAAAATAATAACTTATTGTTGTCTCCCGAAGCGGAAGTAGACACGATGCCACAACTAGAGATTTATGCAGACGATGTCAAATGCGCACATGGTGCGACTGTTGGACAATTAGAAGAAGAGGCGATCTTCTATATGCGCTCGCGTGGAATTGGGTACGCTGAAACTAGACAACTTTTAACACATGCGTTTGCCGCTGAGATACTAGAGAATTTGGGACAGAGCTCGATCAAAGATTACATAGAAAACCGAATTAATCATATGATGGGTTTGTCATAATGAAGAACCAAGTTGTATCACAAGAATTGTCTGATCAAGCCTCTGAGCTAACACTGGATGTTGATTCTGTTCGTAACGATTTTCCAGTTTTGCACCAGGAAGTACACGGGTGTCCACTTGTATATCTCGATAATGGGGCTAGCTCGCAAAAACCAGAAGTAGTAATCCAGAAGATTGCTGAGTATTACAGCGAGCAGCACTCTAATGTGCATAGAGGTGTACATACGCTCAGCCAACGAGCTACTGATCTTTATGAGGAAGTGCGCGAAAACGTTAGATCATTAATTAATGCTCGATCGACAAGAGAAATAATTTATGTTCGTGGCACCACTGAGGCTATCAACCTCGTTGCATTTAGTTACGGAATGAAGAATATGCAGCCTGGGGATGAGATCTTGATTACGGAGATGGAACATCATTCCAACATCGTGCCATGGCAACTTTTATGCGAGCGGTCTGGAGCAACTCTAAAAATAGTTCCGATCAATGATCAGGGCGAGTTGATCATGAAAAGTTACGAAGAGCTTCTAACTAACCAGACTAAAATAGTGGCTGTAACTCATGTATCAAATGCGTTAGGCACGGTTAATCCGGTTGCCAAGATTACAGAGATGGCTCATGCCGCCGGAGCTGTTGTCTTAATTGATGGAGCGCAGGGAGTCCCCCATAAGCCTATTGATGTACAGGCAATTGGTTGCGATTTTTATGCATTTTCGGGCCACAAGATTTATGGCCCAACGGGTGTCGGAGTCCTGTATGGTCGTGAGGTTGTTCTAGAAGAAATGCCTCCTTGGCAAGGCGGCGGTGACATGATTAAACAAGTTCGATTGGATGGATCTGAATACAATGATTTGCCGTATAAATTTGAAGCTGGCACGCCGAATATTGCCGGCGTTATAGGACTCGGCACGGCAATCGAATATGTCATGGAACTCGGACTTAATGCTATTAACAAGCATGAATCACTTTTGTTGGATTACGCTCTAACAAAAGCAGAGCAACAAAGTGGCTTACGCGTAATTGGTAGCGCCTCCGAGAGAGCCTCGCTTCTATCCTTTGTGTTGGACGGGGTTCATCCGCATGATGTTGGTACCGTATTAGACCATGAGGGTGTAGCCGTCAGAGCAGGACATCATTGCGCCATGCCAGTTATGGAGCACTTTGGCGTCCCAGCGACAGTACGAGCCTCATGGGGAATCTATAATACATACGATGAATTGGATCGCCTTTTTGAAGGTATCGACAAAGTACAGGAGCTATTCAGAAAATGACAGAGTTGCGCGATCTCTATCAAGAAGTAATTATGGATCATAATCGTAATCCCCGTAACTATGGTTGCCTTCAAGAAGCAAGCCATTTCGCCGAGGGTTTTAATCCGTTATGCGGAGATCAGCTAAAACTATATCTTTACATTAATGACTCGAATACTATTGAGGACGTCTCGTTTGAAGGCCAAGGATGTGCTATCTCTACAGCTTCTGCATCAATAATGACCGAAATATTGCTCGGTTTAGGACTTAATGAAGCTAAGCAATACTTTCATGCGTTTTGTGCTTTAGCTATTGGAGAAAATAAACATCTTGAGTCTGACGTTGATCTCGGAAAACTCGAAGTGCTTAAAGGGGTTAGTGAATATCCAGCCCGAGTTAAATGTGCCACATTGGCCTGGCATACATTGCAAGCTGCTTTAAAAGGCGAAAAAGAGCCTGCGAAGACAGAATAGTATCGGCGTATTATTTAATTATTGGTTATCAAAGTGGCTCACGGAAAAGACGACGACGGTTTTGTGAGAGATTTTATGGATGGCTCTGAAGACAATGGCAATCAGAAATCTACCGTACCAAATCACACTCAAATATGTGATGAGCCAGAGGCAACTGGTAACGGTAACTCAAATTTACGTAATGACATTATAGCTGCACTTCGGGAAGTTTATGATCCAGAAATACCGTTAAATGTTTACGACTTGGGGTTAATCTATAAAATTAGTGTAAGGCCAAACTGCGATGTTTCTATAGATATGACACTAACTTCACCAAATTGCCCCGTGGCGGGCAGTTTGCCTGGCGAGGTTGAAAGTGCAGCTCAGTCAGTGGATGGTGTTGGCAAGGTATCAGTAGATCTAGTATGGGATCCGCCATGGGATATGGATCGGATGGGAGAAGCTGCTAAATTACAACTAGGCTTGCTATGAGCAGCTGGGTTGATGTTGCCAAGCACGGCGCAATTTCTCCTGGAGAGATGAGCGTTTTTTCACTTGATCATGTTGAGGTAGTGGTAATTAATCTCGATGATAGGTATTTTGCTATTGAGGATGTATGTACCCACGATGGATCCGAGATTTCGAGTGGTTGTTTGCGTGGTTATTCAATTGAATGCCCTCGTCACGGAGCTCGATTTGATATTCGCAGTGGCGAGGTACTAGATCCACCCGCTTATGAAGCGGTCCGTGTTTTCCAAACTCGTATTTACAATGGAATGATTCAGGTCCTAGATGACAGCGAGGAGTGACGCATGACAACACATCGATCAATCCAATTCAGAAATATGCAATTAATTCTTATTGATCCTCTGGATGAGTGTTCCGTGTTGTTTATGTGACACGCTCAAGTGCGATCTATAAACTTGCAATATTCTTGAAAAATGAAAGAATCCATTGGAGTATGAACCTTTTTGCATGTTTTTGTGGATCAAAATCCTGAGTTGAGCTTGCGTATATCAACACATATTGGCAATAACGGTGAAGCTTTTCAGGCGAGAATGGTTGATGGACATCCAGATAATATAGCTAGCTGCTTCTTATGTGCCATATGCCCAGATTAGTAATAATAATGATTTTATGCTAGTACTAACCTAATTTGACAAAAAACAAAAATCGACCATGTCTTTCATCTGGATTCTTGGACCCTGCAGCTTAGAGAGTGACGAAACGTTCTTCAAAGCGTTAGACCAGCTAAATATGATGCTGGGCGAACGCAATTGGTATATGAAGTCTAGTTTTGACAAAGCGAACCGGACTCGCATGCACAGTCAGCGTGGTCCAGGTCTAGAATATTCTATAGACGTATGGAAAGCTGCAAAGCAGCAGTATCCGAACGTTCAATTGTTGACAGATGTGCATGAAACGTACCAGGTTGAGCGCTTAGTAGGATTGATTGATTGTATCCAGATCCCAGCTTTTCTTTGTCGCCAAACAGATCTCCTTGTCGAGAGTGCAAAGCATTTTGAGAAGATAAATATAAAGAAAGGACAATGGTTGGGACCAATTAATGTTGGAAAATCAGTAGAAAAGATTCGTGAGGTAAACGAAGATTGTGATATATGGATATCTGATCGAGGCTCTAACTTTGGTTATCACGATCTATTCGTAAACTATGGAATCGTTGATGAACTGAAGAAAAGTTTTGATCGAGTCTTACTTGACTGCACTCATGCGACCCAACGCACGGAGGAAATATATGGTTTAGGAGGCGATCAGCGGTTAGCAGAACGGTATTTTATTACTGCCCCTGCTTTTAACTATGATGGAGTATTTGCAGAAGTTCATCCTAATCCCGCACACGCTATTTCTGATGTTGATTGCCAGCTCGATCTAGCTCGGATTAGACAACTTGTAGTGGCAGCCGAGCAGGTAATGGCCATCACAGATAACGTTGATGATAGTTAAGGTCTAGTAAAATGAATATTTGTGTTGTTCCGAAAACATACTTTTCATAATTGGAAGATAGTATCTGTCCATGGGGAAAACGATCTATATCAAGACTTTTGGCTGCCAAATGAATGAATATGATTCTCGGCGAATTGCGAATTTATTGCATAGATCACATGGCTTTGAAGAGACTCAAGATCCGACAGTGGCAGATATGCTGGTACTTAATACTTGTTCGGTTCGTGAAAAAGCCGAAGAGAAGGTATTTTCGCAACTTGGTCGCTGGCGAAAACTAAAAGAAGTTAACCCGAGGTTAGTTATAGGGGTTGGAGGGTGTGTTGCAAGTCAGGAGAGTGAAGCCATTTTGAAGCGGGCACCGTATGTTGATGTAATTTTTGGACCACAAACTTACCATAGACTCCCAAAGTTTTACGATAGAGTTCTGGCCAAACAGCAATCAGTTGTTGATGTGAGTTTTCCAGAGATCGAGAAATTTGATTGTTTGCCGCCAGCCCATGCTTCTGGCCCGAAAGCGTTTGTATCTATAATGGAGGGATGTAGTAAGTATTGTACCTTTTGTGTTGTGCCATACACGCGCGGTGAAGAGTATAGCCGGCCATTCGACGATGTGGTTACAGAAATTGTTGAGCTATCGCAGCAGGGTGTACGCGAAGTCACATTGTTAGGTCAAAATGTTAACTCCTATCTCGGAGTTCGTCATGATGATAGCTATATCGACTTCTCTGATCTTATTCGATACGTTGCTGCTGTAGACAACATAAATCGGATCCGTTATACAACTTCTCATCCGATTGATTTTGGTGATCGACTAATAGAGGTATATGGAGAAGTGCCTGAATTAGTTAGTCATGTTCATCTTCCGGTTCAAAGTGGTTCGGATCGAGTGCTGAGCCTTATGAAGAGGAAATACAGTGCTGCTGATTACCGACGTATTATTGATCAACTACGGGCATGTCGCCCGGATGTAAGTATCTCGTCAGATTTTATCGTTGGATTTCCGGGGGAGACAGAGGAAGATTTCCAGCAGACTCTTAATTTAATTAAGGAGATAGGTTTTGACCAATCCTTTAGCTTTATTTATAGTCCTCGCCCAGGCACCCCAGCTGCCGATTATCCTGATCCAACCCCATATAGCGCAAAACAAGAGCGCCTTATGAAGTTGCAGGAAATTGTCAATTTGATGGCAAATGATATAAGCAATTCTATGGTTGGTTCACGGCAGCGCATTCTCGTTGACGGGTATTCGAGAAAGAATCCAACACAGCTATCTGGGAGAACAGAAAATAACAGGGTAGTAAATTTCACTGGAGATTCAGAGTTAATCGGAGACTTTGTAGAAGTCTTAATAAGCGAAGCACTCAATAATTCCTTGCGTGGCTCCCTCTTAGCTTAAATACTTATCGAATTGCTATGTCTCCTAGCACAACACCTATCGCGTTTCGTCTTCAGCCTGAGAATAATAAACGGCTAGTGGCTCTTTGTGGAGAGTACGACGAAAATCTTAAACAGATTGAGGAGTATTTTGAAATTAGTGTGTCTCATCGTGGCCACTTATTTTGCCTGAGTGGTAGTGATAAGAACGTTAACGATGCTGAGAAGGTATTGCGCGCGTTATATGATTCTACGAATAATCAGTTGGAGATACCATCAGAGATGGTTCATCTCGCATTGTCCCAAGTTCCTCGGGACTCAGTGAAAGTGGACTCTAATACAGATGAAGTAAGCATCCGAATTCGTAAGACGACGATCAGAGGCCGCAATCAACATCAAAGAGATTATCTTCTTGGCATAAAGAGTCATGTTCTTAGCTTTGGTGTCGGGCCAGCCGGAACAGGCAAGACCTACTTGGCCGTAGCCTGTGCCGTCGAGGCTCTCTCTGATAGTAAGGTTGAGAGAATTGTATTGGTCCGTCCCGCCGTAGAAGCAGGAGAGCGCCTGGGATTTCTTCCCGGTGATATTGGTCAGAAGGTAGATCCGTATTTAAGACCCCTCTATGATGCGTTATACGAAATGCTTGGTTTTGAGCGAGTAGGAAGATTGCTTGAGAGAGGCGTGATTGAGCTTGCTCCTTTAGCATTTATGCGGGGGCGGACACTTAATGAGGCATTTGTTATTTTGGATGAAGCCCAAAACACAACCGCTGACCAAATGAAAATGTTTCTTACTAGAATTGGTTATGGATCTAAAGTAGTAGTCACTGGAGATACTAGTCAAGCCGATCTGCCGCGAGGCACAGTATCAGGGCTAAGCCACGCTGTACATCTGTTAAAGGGCACAGATGACATTGGAGTAACCAAGTTTAGCGCCGGGGATGTAGTTCGGCATAGGCTTGTTCAGAGAATCGTTGAGGCATATGAGAAAGGGCCCGATCTTGCACGTCATTCTGAATGATTGAGTTGGTTGACATTCAGGTTAGTGATGATGTTACTGATTTGCCCGACACTCAGAGGATCAAGAAATGGGTAACAGAAGTTTTTTCTGTTTTAAATAGATCCCCAATAACAGTGACAATTCGTATTGTAGGGGAGGGTGAGATGCTTTCACTAAATCGACGCTACAGAGGGAAGGATCATCCTACAAATGTTTTGTCTTTCCCTTTTGAGCCTATTCCAAACATTTGCACTGATCTGTTGGGGGATATTGTTATTTGCGCGCCAGTTGTGAAACGCGAAGCTTTAGCAGAGAAGAAGCTAATTTCTGATCACTGGGCCCATATGATTTTTCACGGTATGCTCCATCTTTGCGGCTATCATCATGATGATGACGAAGAGGCGATAGAAATGGAAGCCTTAGAAAAAAAGCTATTAAGTAAGTTTGGTGTGGCGAATTTATTGTAACTTGCTTAAGTTCATGCCAAGAAAAGTAATATACAGAAATCAGTAGGTATTTGGTTTAATTAAATTGCCTATATTATTGCGAGAGATTCAAGTAAGACGGGAGCAAATTTGCAAAGTTTCAGGGTAGACCCATAATCTGGTTCACGTGCCTAGATATGGAGAATAGGTCACGGTTGAGGGGCGTGAAGTTGAAGCGATAAGCGTTGTTGCAAAGAGATCTCGATTTCAGAGAGCGAGCTACGCACCTACAGATTAGTGGTGATTTGGTGCATTACTTCTTGGTCTAGCAACCAATATCTAGAAACCAACGGTACAATTAATCTTTAATTCTAAGTATGTATCAAAAAATAAGTTCATTTACAGCATTAGCTCTTGGAGCGTTATTTCCCCTTGGATTCGCACCACTTGCGTATGAGCTGGTTGCCCCATTGTCGTTGGGGGCACTATTCTTTTTATGGTCAAATGCTAATCCGCGTCAGGCAGCGTTTTTGGGATTATGGTTTGGCATCGGGGCATTTGGAGTAGGAGTTTCTTGGGTTTTCATAAGTCTGCACAACTATGGAAATATGCCATATTTTCTCGCAGTTATAGTCGTTGGCCTATTCATATTTCTCTTGTCTCTATATATCACAGCTTGTGGATACTGCCAGGCTCTCTTTGTGAATGTATCCAGGGTTACTAGAATGCTTATGGTGATGCCTGTTCTTTGGGTGCTCGCAGAGTGGTTACGTGGCTGGGTCTTGGGTGGTTTTCCATGGTTATATTTAGGCTATAGTCAAGTTGATACGATATTTGCTTCTCTAGCACCAATATCTGGTGTGTTCTTTGTTAGTTTGGTAACGGGTGTACTAGGCTCCGCAGCAATACTAATACTTGTTGGAACATTTCGAGAAAAAGTCTGGTCATTATGTGCAGTTGCTATTTTTTTCGGCTTTACACTTGTCGCTGAACGTCTTGTTTTTGTGCAGCCGCATGGCGGTCTAATGAGCGTCTCAGTTATTCAGAATAATGTCGCGTTATCCGACAAGTGGAATGTGGGCGAGGCTCAAAATATTGCCGCAAAATATTTAAATACGAGCGCTGCCGAAACACGTGCGGATTTGATAGTATGGCCAGAATCTGCTTTACCTTTCTACTTTGATGAGTTACCCACCCTCGTGCTTCGTCAACTTATAGAGCATCCGGCAGATTATCTTTTTGGCATCCTGGAGCGTCAAACTGGCGATGTGGGGCATTACTACAATAGCGCTGTTGCCGTTTCAAAAGAACTTACGTTTTATCGAAAGAAGCATCTTGTCATGTTTGGAGAATACTTGCCTTTCCCTTTTCTTTTTGACTGGCTTCTTTCATATCTAGACATACCACAGTCGGATTTCTCTTCATGGCCTGCTCCGCAATTGCCATTGGAACTGGCAGGCGAAAAAGTAGGTGTGACGATTTGCTATGAAGCTGCGTTTCAAAATCAAATCAGAGCTTCATTGCCAATGGCGACGGTACTAGCCAATATTAGTGAAGACTCATGGTTTGGGAATTCGTTAGCGCCATGGCAGCGCTTACAAATGGCCCGGTTTCGGGCTCAAGAATCGGGTCGTCCACTCATTAGGGCCAGCAATAATGGATTGTCAGCGATAATCGATCACAATGGAAATTTGATTAATGTAGCTCCAATTTTTGAACAACATGTCTTGCGAGGAGAATTACAACCCACAGAGGGCAGTACGCCATTTGTCCAATATGGCAATAGTATTCTCTTATTAATTATTGCTTTATTACTAATTATTGCGCTGGCCATCGGGAGATTTGATAAGTTTCGAATGCGAAACTAAGAGTTTCATTATTTGAATCCTTTTAAGGTGATACACTGATAATATGCAAAATGAATTAACTGATAAGCTAGTTGTGGCAATATCTTCGCGTGCATTGTTTGATCTAGAGGAAAGCCACCACATATTTATTGAGAGCGGACTTGAAGCATACTGCGAATACCAAAGGCAGCGCGAGAATGAAATCCTTGATCCAGGGGTAGCATTTTCCTTAGTACGGAAGTTGCTCGCATTGAATGAGCGAAAACAAACAAATAATCGTGTTGAGGTGGTACTGATTTCTCGAAATACTGCCGATACGGGTCTTCGAATATTTAATTCAATAAATCATTATGATCTACCTATTTCTCGCGCGGCATTTTCAGGTGGACATAGTAAATTTCGATATGCTGCTGCTTTTAATGCTGATCTATTCTTGTCAGCAGATCCAGTAGATGTTCGAAGAGCCCTTGATAGCCATATAGCCGCCGCTACAATTTTGCCGTCAAAGGTTAATTTCAGCGAAGACCCACAATTGAGAATTGCTTTTGATGGCGATGCTGTTTTATTTTCGGATGATTCTGAGAAAATATACCAGGAAAAAGGCCTCGAAGCTTTCTCTCGAGCAGAAAAGGATGCAGCGGGTACTCCTTTGCCTGGCGGTCCGTTTCGTAATTTTTTGTCAGGATTGCACAGTCTCCAAGCCGAGTATCCAACCCATGACTCACCGATTCGGACAGCGATCATGACTGCAAGGAGTGCTCCAGCACACGAGAGAGTTATAAGAACTTTGCGTGCATGGCGTATCCGAATTGATGAAGTTGTATTTCTCGGCGGTCTAGATAAGGGCGAATTCCTACGTACGTTTGGTGCAGATATCTTTTTTGATGATCAAGAGGATTACTGTGAGTCTGCGCGACAGCATGTGCTCACTGGTCATGTTCCACATGGTATAGCTAATTATAATCATTGATTAATTATTTATATTTTGATTGTTATAATTAAGTCAGCACGACACGCTATGGTGTGGTTCAGTAAATTTTGACTTTAGGTAACTAGACTATGAAGACTTTGGCCTCATTTCTTAGACACCGTATTTCCATATCAATTATTGCGATATATATTTCGGGGTTTGTTGCGATATCTGCAGCCAGTTTGCCTGCAACAGTAGATGGTCAACCACTTCCTACACTTGCCCCTATGATAGAAAGGGTTTTGCCATCTGTAGTTAACATCGCTACTACTGGACGGATTCAGGTTCAACAAAATCCACTTAGCCGAGATCCACTATTCCGAGATTTTTTTAATTTTCCGGATATTGAGCCACGGGAGCGGCGGACCAATAATTTAGGTTCAGGTGTTATCGTTGATGGCGATGAAGGTTACGTGGTTACCAACAATCATGTTATTGAAAATGCGGATCAAATAAACGTTCGTTTACACGATGGGCGCGTGTTTGAAGCTGAACTTGTGGGCGCTGACCCTGAAGCTGATATAGCAGTTATTCGTATTCCCGCGGAAGATTTATATGGTATCGCTATTGGGGATTCAGAAATTCTTCGGGTAGGGGATTTTGTTGTTGCTATTGGCAATCCTTTTGGTCTTGGCCAGACAGTAACTTCGGGCATTGTGAGTGCGAAAGGTCGAAGTGGGCTAGGAATTGAAGGATACGAAGATTTTATTCAAACAGATGCTTCGATAAATAGTGGCAATTCTGGTGGAGCCTTGGTTAATTTAAACGGTGAACTCGTGGGCATTAATACTGCAATTTACAGCGGCCGCGGAGGTGGCAATGTTGGCATTGGATTTGCTATTCCAGTGCAAATGGCAATGCGACTAGCCAGTCAAATTGTTGAATATGGCGAGGTTAGGCGAGGTCGCTTAGGCGTGATAGTACAAGACGTAACTCCGGAGTTACGTGAGGCGATGGAAATTAGCGTGAGTAGCGGTGCCCTTATTTCTCAAGTTTTACCGGATTCTGCAGCCGCAGCAGCCGGGCTTATTGAGGGTGATGTGATAATTAACGTTAATGGCAGGGCTATTGCAGGCGCGAGCGATCTTCGTAATGTAATAGGGCTTTCGCGTGCCGGGGAAACAGTTCAGATTGAGTATCTGCGCAACGGGGAACTCTTGGTCAAGAGTGTCGAGATACGGGCTGCGGAAACAGAAATCAGTTTTGACAGTTCATCGAGCAAGTACCTTGAGGGAGCTACGCTTGGTAATGCAGAGCAAGGCAAAGCCGGAGTGGTTGTTATAAAAATTGAGCCTGGTAGCAGAGCATCTAAGTCGGAGCTTAGAGAGGGCGATCTGATCTTGTCTATCAATCGGATGAAGGTTGATAATATAAGTCAGGTCGAGGCTGTTGTTGCACAAAGCTCGAGGGGTTTGCTTTTACAGATTCGGCGAGGTCAATCGGTTTTGTTTCTCGTGCTTCGCTGAATTTATATTTGAGTTAATAGTTTCTATGAGGGAATAAGAACTAATGCAGGACTACTATTTAGCGCCATCCATTTTGTCAGCGGACTTAGCACAAATTGGCTCGGAGGTGCAAAATGTTTTAAGAGCTGGCGCTGATATGATTCATTTTGATGTCATGGATAATCACTATGTACCAAATCTAACATTTGGGCCGAGTGTATGCTTAGCCTTAAGAGACTATGGAGTTACAGCGCCGATTGACGTGCATTTGATGGTTACACCGGTTGATAGAATTATTCCCGATTTTGCAAGTGCTGGTGCTACATATATTTCATTCCATCCGGAGGCTAGCGAGAATATAGGTCATACCCTAAAACTTATAAATGACGAGAGTTGTAAGGCTGGATTAGCCTTCAATCCGGAAACATCACTCGATGTTCTCGACCATTTTTTGCAGCAAGTGGACATGATATTGGTGATGTCCGTCAATCCAGGGTTTCCAAACCAGACTTTTATTCCGACTGTTCTAGATAAGGTATGGGAAGCTCGGCAGCGCATTGATAGGTCTGGTTTGGATATTCGGCTTGAAGTAGATGGTGGTATCAAGAAGGAGAATATTCAAAAAATCCGAGATGCTGGTGCAGATACGTTCGTTGCTGGATCGGCTATTTTTGGTGCCAGTAATAAGGGGGATCCTAATTATTATGATACGGCGGTAAATAACTTGCGTTCTCAGCTGTTGGCTACTGCCAGTTCGTGAATCTCTTCGCAAAAAGACAACTGCCTTTGGCGGCTCACCCTCGAGCCGAATCGACGTTTATTGCTAATACACTCCTATTTGATCTAGATGGAACATTGGTTGACACTGCACCTGATCTGACACTCGCTCTTAATAAAACGCTGATACAGATGAATTATCCGACAGTATCGTTGACGAATGTAAAATGCTGGATTGGAAATGGACTGCGAATGTTATTGAAGCGAGCTATTTTAAATAGTGGCGTGAAAGTCATAGAGCCGGAACTATTGAGTTATGGAGTGAATCTGTTTGAGTCTTTTTATAGACAGTCGATTTGGGTTAATAGCTCTTTGTATCCTGGCATAATCGATGGGTTATGCCGACTAAAGATCGAAGGCTTCAAGATTGGTTGTGTGACTAATAAGCGCCGATCACACGCTGAAGCATTACTTGCAGAGTCTGGTTTAGCGGATTATCTTGGCGTCCTAGTTGCGGGGGGCGATTTGCCGGAGGGAAAGCCTTCCCCCCAGCCATTATTCCTTGCAGCACATTGCTTAATGTCTAGTGCTACGACATGTGTCATGATTGGGGATTCAAAGATTGATATTGATGCTGCTGAAGCAGCGAGTATGTCTAGCCTTCTTGTTATGTGGGGGTATTATGGTGGTCCGATATCAATCGGAATTGACACGAAAGCAATCACCTATTTCGATGATATTTTTCGTTTTATTACCTTAGGCAGTTAGTCATGGATCGAGCAGAGTATCAACGATATAAGCGAGAAGGATATAATCGAATTCCGCTTGCGCGTGAAGTACTCGCTGATCTTGAAACGCCAGTGAGTACGTACTTAAAAGTCGCCAGAGGACCATATAGCTATTTATTAGAGTCTGTTGAAGGTGGTGAGAAATGGGGTCGTTATTCGATGATAGGACTACGTTGTAACACTATCATACGTGTCAAGAGAGATATGCTTGTAATAGAAAAAGATGGAAAAGAGATTTACGACGAGAAAACTGAAGATCCGCTGCGAGATATTCAAAAAATACAGCAGCAGTTTAATGTTCCTCCGATTCCCGGTTTACCACGATTTACCGGAGGTCTAGTCGGGTATTTTGGTTACGGGACAGTTAGATATATTGAAACTCATCTTGGAAATATAGGCAAAGATGAGCCAACCAATGCTCCCGACATCGTCCTCATGCTATCTGATGAAGTCGTAGTTTTTGATAATCTAGGAGGACGCTTGCATGTTATTGTACATACTGATCCCGACGAGAGAGATGCTTGGGAATTAGGTAATGCGCGTATTGATGAGTTAGTAGAGACCCTAAGTAGACCATTACAATTAAATCAAGACTCATCAAGAAGTGCAGTTCGTGAGCGCGATTTCCGCTCAGCCTTTTCAAAGGAGGAGTTTGTGCGTGCAGTAGAGCGCTCAAAAGAATACATTAAAAGTGGGGATATCTTTCAAGTAGTTCTATCGCAGAGATCATCGATACCATTCAAAGCAGACTCGTTTAATTTATATCGAGCACTTCGCACTATTAATCCATCTCCTTATATGTATTTTCTTGATATGGATGGTTTGGATATAGTTGGATCTTCACCAGAAATTTTGGTTCGATTGGAAGATGGTGAGATTACTGTTCGTCCTATAGCTGGTACTCGGAGACGCGGCGCCGATGAAGATGAAGATCAGCGGTTGGAGCAAGAATTGGTTGCGGATCCCAAAGAACTAGCAGAGCATTTAATGTTAGTGGATCTAGGGCGTAACGATATAGGTCGAATATCTCAAACAGGAACCGTCAAATTGACAGAAAAGATGTTGATTGAACGGTATTCTCATGTGATGCATATTGTTTCTAATGTGACAGGTAAATTACGAGAAGGTCAGGATGCATTTGATGTTCTTAGAGCAACATTTCCTGCTGGTACCGTTTCGGGGGCGCCCAAAGTCCGAGCGATGGAGATCATTGAAGAGCTTGAGCCTGAGGGCAGGGGAGTCTACTCAGGGGCCGTCGGATACATAGGCTGGAATGGAAACATGGATACGGCGATTGCTATCCGGACGGCAATAATTAGTGGAGATAAATTGTTTATTCAGGCAGGCGCAGGAATTGTGGCTGATTCAATTCCTGAAAATGAGTGGCATGAAACGATCAATAAGGGGCGCGCCATGTTTCGAGCTGTTGCTATGGCTAGTAGTAGCCTTGATCCTGAATCTATACGTGAAGACTAGTGCTAGCTTAACCCATTTCATGGACGAGATCTCAACATTAGCCAAGCGTAGGCTGCAGGCTGCAGTAATTAAACCTATCTACAAAGAGATGGTGGATGTTATAGGTGAAGAAAAGGCGCGGGCGATCCTCGAGAATGCTATTCGTAAAGCAGCAATCACAGAGGGTCAGGATTTTGCGCAGAAAGCTCCAGGTGGTGATACTAGTATGGAATCTTTCATAGAGTTATTTGAGTTGTGGGCTGCTGGCGACGCGTTAGAGCTAGATATCCATAAACAAACCGAAGAACATTTTTCTTTTGATGTTACGAGTTGCGCTTATGCCGAAATGTACAAAACTATGGGTCTCGGCGATATTGGCCATATTTTATCCTGCAATCGAGATGGAGTTTTTTGCGAGGGATATGATTCCAATATTGAGTTGGAGCGTAAACAAACGATAATGGAGGGTGCCGATCGGTGTACATTTCGGTATCGGTACCGTACTCTTAAACCTAAAAAGTTAGTTGATAATCGAGAATAAACACAAAATTACATTAGGCCTGTTTATTGTGTCCTAAGCATATCTTGTACAATAGTACTAACTTCTACTTTAGAAAATTCTCAACTCCAATATCTAGCAGCCTTTTGCTACTGATAGAATCGACACAACGGTTATTGCCTTTAATTCCCCTATGCTATTGATGATCGACAACTATGATTCGTTCACCTATAACTTAGTCCAATATCTGGGTGAATTAGGGCAAAGAGTGGCGGTGTACCGAAATGATCAGATCACTCTTAGTGACGTAGATGTATTGGCGCCAGCGCATATCGTGATTTCCCCCGGACCATGCACGCCAAACGATTCAGGGATTTGCCTAGAACTTATTCGGGAGTTCGCTGCTACGATTCCCATTCTAGGAGTTTGTCTTGGGCATCAAAGCGTCGCTCAAGCGTATGGAGCGCGTATTATTCGTGCAGGCAAGCTAATGCACGGTAAGACCTCTATGATTCAACACAACAGTAAAGGTGTGTTTGAGGGCATCCCGAATTCCTTTCAGGCGACCCGTTACCATTCTCTGGTAGTTGACGAAGATTCCTTACCTGACTGTTTTGAGATTACAGCAAGATCAGAAGACGATAATGAAATTATGGCAATCCGACATATGGAGTTCGCGCTAGAGGGAGTACAGTTTCATCCAGAGTCTATACTTACTCAGTATGGCCATCGGTTACTAAATAATTTTTTACAGAATAAAGACTCTGCGTGAATTGTATGAATAGTCGAAGTGATATTCTTGGGAAAATTTTGGCGAGAAAAGATGTAGAGAATAGCGAACTTCGTCGACGCACTACTCTATCAGAGCTCGAGAAATTAGCAAGAAACCAAGAAAAGCCATTGGATTTTATTGGTGCACTCCGCAAGACAATTTCGCAGGGACAAGCTGCTGTAGTAGCAGAGATCAAGAAAGCCTCGCCAAGCAAGGGTGTTATTCGAGCTGAATTCTTTCCAGATTTAATTGCCATGAGCTACGCAAAGCATGGCGCCTCATGTTTATCTGTCTTAACGGATCAATGCTTCTTTCATGGTCGAGATGATTTTCTGACAACAGCCAAGAAAGCAAGTGGCTTACCGACCTTGCGTAAAGATTTCTTAATTGATTCTTGGCAGGTAGTAGAGAGTCGATCAATCGGTTCAGATTGCGTCCTGTTAATCGCTGCAGCGCTTTCCGATGAGAAAATGTTTGAGTTAATCTCTACAGCCACTGAATACTGCATGGATGTTTTGCTTGAGGTGCATTCCAGAGAAGAGTTAGAGCGTGTATTACACATGCCACATGGCATTATAGGAATTAATAACAGAAATTTGCATACATTTGAGACTCGGATTGAAACGACTATAGAGCTTCTCGATATTATTCCGAATGATCGGCTGGTTATTACAGAAAGTGGTATTAATTGTAGGGAGGATGTTCAAAGAATGCGATCACACGGTGTTGATATTTTTTTAATTGGAGAGGCATTGATGAGATCGGATGATCCGGGACAGAAATTGGCAGATCTTTGTGGCGACTCAAAGATATGAAAGCAACTGTTCAACTAGGCGAGGGATCTGCTTTTCACGGTACATCTGGTACCGGGCATGCTGTGCAGATGGATGTTGCCCCCGAAGTTGGAGGGCGTGATACTGGCCCACGACCTATGGAGATGCTGCTTTTAGGGTTGGGCGGCTGTACAGCTATCGATGTCTTACACATACTTCGTAAAGGCGATGAGCCAATTGAGAATATGCGGCTAGACCTTCTCGCTGAAAGATCTGACGATATTCCCAAGGTTTTTAAGAAGATTCATGTGCATTTTATGCTAGTGGGGGCAAGACTGGATGCTAAGAAAGTCCAGCGGGCGATTGATTTGTCGGCAAAAAAGTACTGTTCTGCGTCCTTAATGCTGAACAAGACGGCTCAAATCACATATGATTTTGAAATTGTGGAAGAATTGACATAAGACGACAGAACACGATCACGCTTGGTCAAGGCAAGAAAAACCCTAATATAATTCCGAACAGGCCGTTTAATATGACTACTGAACCAATTCTTAACAAGGGATCGACTGCTGGGGAACAGCATTACGAATCATCTAACTCAATTACTAATGGGCCCTCGTTGCCTCATGAGCGCTTTGGTTTGCAACAATTTTTTGAGCGTATGGGTCAACCACGGATTATATTTAAGTTGTGGGATGGCTTTGGAGTCGGAAGTTCTCAAGAATCTATCGGGACTGTCACCTTTAGGAATCGCAAGATTCTTTATCAGCTACTGTTTTCTGGAGAAGTAGCGTTTGGTGACGGCTATAGTGTTGGGAGTATAGATATTGATGGCAATCTAGTAGATATGCTAGTCGAAAGCAATGTTAGCCGTTACCAACACTTGGGTATTCAATCATCATTTCGTCGCAATCCTTTTTCGAGATTCCGTCCATCCAATACACTTGGCCGTGCACAAAAAAATATTCATCATCACTATGACATTGGAAATGAGTTTTATCGCATCTGGCTAGATAGTGAAATGCAATATACGTGTGCTTATTTTCCGGATGACAGTTTGACATTAGAGGCGGCACAACAGGCTAAAATGGATCATGTTTGTCGAAAGCTACGACTACAGCCAGGCGATAAAGTTGTTGAGGCAGGATGCGGTTGGGGTGGATTAGCCCGGCATATGGCTAAGTATTACGGTGCAAATGTTACGGCCTATAACATTTCCGAAGAACAGGTGAGATATGCTTCTGATCGAGCTAAATCGGAGGGTTACAGTGATCAAGTAAGTTATGTGCAAGATGACTACCGGAATGTCGTAGGCAACTTTGATGTTTTTGTTTCTGTAGGCATGCTAGAGCATGTAGGGAAAGATAACTATAGAGAGCTTGGCAATGTTATCGCGTCCTGTTTAACTGATGAAGGTCGTGCTCTCATTCACAGTATTGGACGAAATGTACCAAGGCAAATGAGCGCATGGATTGATCGAAGGATATTTCCAGGAGCATACCCCCCAACACTTGGGGAAATGATGAATATATTAGAGCCAAATAGGTTTTCTGTGCTTGATATTGAAAATCTCCGTTTGCATTACGCTCGAACCTTGGAGCACTGGTTACAGCGTTTTGAAGACGCGAACAAAGAAGTCTCAGAGACTTTTGATGATAACTTTATTAGGGCCTGGAGGCTGTATCTATCCGGCTCTATTGCTGCTTTCTTGACAGGTGGATTGCAATTATTTCAAGTTGTATTTTGTAGAGAAAGAAATAATCAGATTCCTTGGTCGAGAGAGCATATATATTAAGAGCTGCCCCCATCATGGAACTTATATTTGCAGTCGATGCATTGTATGAGCTAAATCCTATCGAGAAAATGATCGATAGCACATTAATATTAGCCTTTGGATTGATTGCATGTGTAAATGGGGTTATGGGGAAGATACCCATGTGCTCAATAAGTTCAGAGATCTGAATCGAACTTGACTATTGTTACCTACGAGCTGCCAATATCATTTCTCGATATTAAGGCAACTATGATTTTTGTTCGACAAATTGTGCCAACATTGCCAAGGACAAAGACTAGACAATTTTGAATTGTACTGACAGGGGTGCATAATCGCTCAATTACTATGATTAACTCTCTAGACATACCAGAAAACGAATAAAGAAGATAGGTAATATATCGCAATATGCGGATTAATCGATTTTGTCCATGAAAGATTGCCAGTTAATGTTGTAAAATTGATCGATTAAAGTTTGCGACATAAGGTTATTATGAATGAATTAATGGAACCTCGATTTGGGCGTGCAGATCATTGGTTGCGATTAGTTTTTGCATTGCTCTACTTTGGTTTAATTTTTTATTTGGTGCGAATTCTTGTAGGATTGGTACTAGTAGCACAGTTTATTTTGGCGGCAGCGCTTGGCGAGCCCAATGATAGACTTCTAAGATTTACCGAAGATCTTCATAGTTTTAGTTACCATGCCCTTAGATTTATTACTTGGAACACTGATGATAGGCCCTTTCCGTTTTCGGATTGGCCGAGTCCGCAAGGTACTAATAAATCTGTAGTTGATCAATAAGCACCCTGATCTAGTGAAAGAAATTAGGTCTATTAATTCCTATGCAGGCATCTTATTATCCGAGTGAAGTTGAAGAGCAGGTGCAGGCGTACTGGGAAAAGCATCTGAGTTTCCAAGTAACAGAAAGATTAGATAAAGAAAAGTTCTACTGTTTGTCGATGTTGCCCTATCCGTCTGGTCATCTTCATATGGGGCATGTACGCAACTACACGATCGGCGATGTTATGAGTCGATATGAAAGAATGCGTGGTCGAAATGTAATGCAACCGATGGGTTGGGATGCTTTTGGTTTGCCAGCTGAAAATGCTGCAATTCAGCGTGAGGTTCCACCGGCAAAATGGACGTACCAGAATATAGAGCACATGAAGCACCAGTTAAAGCGGATGGGCTTTGGTTTTGACTGGAGTCGCGAGCTTACAACATGTAAACCAGAATATTATCGCTGGGAGCAGTGGTTTTTCACAAAATTAGTAGAAAAAGGTTTGGCTTATCGTCGCAATGCGATTGTTAACTGGGATCCAGTCGACCAGACAGTTTTAGCGAATGAACAAGTGATCGATGGCAAAGGGTGGAGATCAGGTGCAATAGTCGAAAAGCGGGAAATTCCACAGTGGTTTATTCGTATTACAAGTTACGCTGATGAATTACTGGACGAGCTTGATTCTCTGGAGGGTTGGCCCGATTCAGTAAAAACGATGCAAAGAAATTGGATAGGTAGGTCTGAGGGATTAGAGATAGAATTTAAGATCGACAAGGAATGCCAAGCTCCACTTAGAGTTTTTACAACTCGCCCCGATACGATTTATGGCGCGACATTTATGGCTGTCTCTATTGATCACCCTTTGACCCAATCAGTTGCATCTCAAAATCCTGATGTTTCTGACTTTGTAAGTTCTTGTCGTAGGGGTGCTGTTAGCGAGGTTGAGTTTGAAGCAATGGAAAAGCGCGGTATGTCGCTAGATGTTAACGCTATTAATCCGCTCAGTGGTGAAAAAATTCCAGTTTGGGTCGCTAATTTTGTTCTAACGGGATACGGTACCGGCGCAATAATGGCGGTTCCTGCGCATGATACACGCGACCATGAGTTTGCACTACGCTACAGATTGCCAATTCGGCAGGTTATTTCGCCACTAACTGATGAAGAAGTTGACGTCCAAATCCAACCATGGGTTGCGAAGGAAAATACAGTTACAGTGAACTCCGGTGATTTTTCGGGACTTTCCTACCATATGGCCTTCGAAAAGATCGCAACGTTCGCTGAACAACATGGCATTGGAGAACGCAAGATAAATTATCGGCTTAGAGATTGGGGTGTGTCGCGACAGCGATATTGGGGTTGCCCTATTCCAATAATTCATTGCTCAGTTTGTGGACCCGTCCCAATCCCTGAAGATCATTTACCAGTTTTATTGCCCGAAGATGTAACTTTTATGGGAGTTCAGTCTCCACTTAGAGAGTTAGATGACTGGTTAAACGTCAATTGTCCAAAATGTGGTAAATCAAGTGTGCGGGAGACTGATACGTTTGATACTTTTGTAGAGTCCAGTTGGTACTACGCGAGATACTGTACGCCCAATGCCCCATCGATGTTAGATGATAGAGCAGATTATTGGTTACCAGTTGATCACTACATAGGTGGTATAGAGCATGCTGTTTTACACCTTCTTTATTTTCGTTTCTGGCATAAACTGATGCGAGATATTGGTTTGGTCAGTAGTGATGAACCAACAACTAAGTTGCTATGCCAAGGCATGGTGCTGGCTAAAGCATACTATCGAGATAATGATGAGAGTGGTCGCATTTGGATCAGACCGGAAGAGGTAGACTTTCATACGCACGAAGGAACTACAGACAAAGTACCAGTTTGGAAAGTGGATGGACAAGTTGTGGATGAAACAGGTTGGACTACAATGTCTAAATCTAAGAACAACGGCGTGGACCCGCATGATCTAATTGACCGATATGGTGCAGACACCGTGCGTCTATTTACTATGTTTGCGTCACCACCAGATCAATCGCTTGAGTGGAATGATGATGCAGTGGCTGGCTCCCATCGTTTCCTTCGAAGATTATGGGCCATCGTTTATCGGCATGAAGATATATCAACTGTTAAGTTAGAGAACTTCTCAACTGTCGATCAAACCACAAGAACATTACGCCGTGATGTGCACACTATTTTGCAGAGAATTCATCGTGGTATGGAGCGACAGCAGTATAATACGGTGGTTGCTGGATGCATGGAGATGATGAATTCTTTGGACAGGTTTGATATCGGTGACTCCATGGAGCGCAAAGTAGCACTAACCGAAGGCATAGATATTCTAATTCGCGTCTTATCGCCTATTACTCCGCATATTTGTCATGTTCTGTGGCAAGCTCTTGGTAAGAATGAAGAACTCCTTGATTCACCATGGCCAGTTGTTGATCCACTAGCCTTAATCCGAGATAAAATACAACTTGTAGTACAGATTAATGGCAAGAGGCGCACACAAATAGACGTAACACCTGGGTTAGAAGATCAAGAGATCCGGGCAGTGGTTCTTTCTGATCCGACGGTATCTCAATATATAGGAGATGCTACGGTCAAAAAAGTTGTTGTAGTCCCAGACCGCCTCGTCAATTTGGTTATCTAAGTCTTGTCATACCCCAAACACAGCAGGAGACTCCACTGTGCTTGTTCAATCTAATTAAAGCAGCGATTATATGAGAATAAAGATTTCGGGATTGAATTCTGAATTAGAGAAGGGATGCGCGGGATTCTATTTGATTTTTGGTGGCGAGCCATTACTGATTGAAGAAGCGTGCACGAAACTTAGGGTTAGCAGTCGAAAAAATGGAGCTCAAGAAATCCTACGATTCACGGCTGGTGTTGATCTGGATTGGGAGCATATTCGAGAAATAACGAGATCATTGTCACTATTTGGAGCCCGGAGACAAATAGAGATTCGTTTACCAACAGGAAAAGCAGGTATTGCTGGCAATGAAATTTTATCTACTTTAATAGAGGAAGATCGGGAAGATCTCATTGTGGTCATAATTGCAGGCCGAATAGACAAGCGAACACAGTCGGCGAAATGGATTAAGTTGATAGAACAAAAAGGAGTTGTGGTTGAAGCTATGGCTGTTAATCCAAATTTGTTACCTGGGTGGATTCAGGATAGATTGCGAGAAAGAGATATTCTTATAGAGTCTGGTGTTTCCGAGCGGTTGGCATTCTATGTTGAAGGAAATTTATTGGCTGCTGCCCAAGAGATAGATAAGATAGCGGTGCTATTACCAGATGGAAATAAGCTAACTAGTGAATGGCTTGATAATAATATTTGTGATCAAGCGAAGTTCACTATTTACCAGTTTGTTGATAGTTGTTTGCAAGGTGCTACCACACGTGCAATGAGAATGTTGTCAGGTCTGCGGCGTGATGGTAATGATGCTAATATGTTGGTCTGGGCTCTGGCCAGAGAATTCAGACAATTATCCCAAATGGCGCGTGAAATTGATCAGGGTAAATCTAGACAATCGGTGCTGCGTAATCACCAGGTCTGGTCAAGTAGGATTTCTTGTGTGGGCACTGCTCTTGCGCGACATGATAAGCACTACTGGAATATATCATTAGCTAGGCTTTCTGAGCTCGACCAAGCAATCAAGGGGCGACGGGTATTAGTTGGCTCTTCCTGGGAACAGTTGGAGAATATAGTGCTTTCTCTCTGTGGTATAAATATTGATTATGAAGATAGTGCTGAGATGGTTCGATAGGCCGTGAAGCTCTCAAAATCTAGTTTTGTAGCCTCTGACCAAATGATCACAATGGGTCGTTCGGCGAGGTCTGCCGCAAAGAATTTAGCCATCGCTTCTACCAGCCAAAAAAATAATGCGCTTAGAGCTATAGCTAACGAGCTTAGAGAGAGCTCCAAAACGATTTTGCGTGAGAATGCCATCGATATTGATTGTGGCAATAAACAAGAACTTAGCATTCCACTGTTAGATCGTCTTCAATTGACTGCCGAGAGAATTGATCTTATGGCGGACGGTATTAATCGCGTGGCAGAATTATTTGACCCTGTGGGTGAAATATCTGATCTAAAGAGGCAAGAATCGGGGATTGAGGTTGGTCGGATGAGAGTGCCACTAGGTGTAATTGGGATTATTTTTGAGTCGCGACCCAACGTAACGGCAGATGCTGCTGCATTGTGCATCAAATCGGGTAATGCCGCGATACTGCGAGGTGGATCCGAAGCATTGCGCTCGAATCTGGCCATTGCAGACTGTATACAGCGTGGTTTATCGGATACTGGGTTGCCAAAAGATTCTGTTCAGGTTGTCCAAGTAGCTGACCGCGCTGTTGTTGGTGAATTGCTTCAACTGAAAGACTATGTTGATGTAATTGTACCTAGAGGGGGTCGTGAATTGATAGAGAGAGTTGTAGATGAATCGAAGATACCTGTTCTACGGCACCTTGATGGCAATTGCCATGTGTATATCGAAAAGTCTGCGAATATCGATAAAGCTGTGGCAATTGCATATAACGCAAAGTGTCGGCGATATGGCATTTGTGGTGCTATGGAAACCCTACTTTTATCTAAAGAGATTGCTGAAGTTATTCTGAAAAAGCTGATTCCGCTTTATCATTCTGCTGGAGTAGAACTTCGTGTTTGTCCCGAATCTAAGAAATTGATACCACAAGCAAGGGATGCAACAGAACAAGATTGGTACAGAGAATATCTAGCCCCGATTCTTGCGGTACGAGTTGTCGATAATCTTGATCATGCCCTAGATCATATTGAACGTTATGGGTCCGGGCATACAGATTCTATTGTTACTGAAGATCTTTCGGTGAGTCGTCGATTCTTGCGTGAAGTTGATTCCAGCTCTGTAATGGTCAATGCGTCAACACAGTTTGCAGATGGATTTGAGTACGGGCTTGGCGCAGAAATAGGCATTAGTACAGAAAAAATTCATGCGAGAGGGCCAGTTGGGTTGGACGGGCTAACTACACAGAAGTTCATAGTCATTGGCGATGGTAGCGTACGCGCTTAGTGTGGTTGAGCTTTGAGTTTGATTATTAACCAATGATCGGATTATTCGGTGGAACTTTTGACCCGATCCATATTGGTCACGTCGACACTGTATCTTTGGTAAAGAGAAAATTAGCACTGGATTATGTTTTATTTGTTCCTGCTAATATTCCTCCACATAGATCAAGTCCGATAGTATCTCCAGAACACCGACTCGCCATGGTAAACCTGGCCATAAAGGATATACCGGGATTCAAATGTGACGATAGGGAAATCAAGCGCGGCGGCGTATCCTATATGATTCTGACTTTGCGCGAATTGAGGCAGGAGCTAGGTAATAGATCACTGTGTGTTATCTTGGGGCTCGATTCATTTTTGGAGTTACCTTCATGGCATCAATGGACTGAAATTCTTGAGAAAGCACACATAGTTGTCATGCAACGTCCAGGTTGGGCCGCGCCTTCGATCCTACCGGATTGGTGGAAAGAGGCGAATCAAAGCAGCATCGACGAGTTGCGTATGCAGCCACATGGTTTTGTGTATTACTTGCCAGTCCCCAATTGCGAAGTATCGTCAACCAATATACGGAGAAGGGTTCCGAGGTCGCTCGAGAAAGACCATGGTTTGTCACCTCGAGTTCTACAGTATATCCGTTTGCATAGACTATATGATTAGGCGATCGAGCAGTATCGATGTAAACGATACAACACGGCGTTTGTCGAGCTTAATTACAGCCACGCTTGAAGATGCAAAGGCAACCGACATCTGTCAGCTGGATGTTCGCAGATTGACAGATATGACTGATTTTATGGTTATAGCAAGCGGTACTTCTCATCGACATGTCCATGCATTATCAACTCATATCTGTAAAGCGACTGCAGCGATTGGTATCCGGCCGATAGGCATTGAGGGCACCGAAGAAAACGAATGGATACTTATTGATTATGCCGATGTTGTAGTGCATCTATTAATGCCAAAAACTCGTGAGTTTTATAGTCTTGAGAAGTTGTGGGATAGTAATCTAGAGGAGCAGTTTTTGTCTGAGCAGGACACCACAGTAGATTCCTAATTGTAATGCGATTACTAATCATTGCTATAGGAGACCGCACACCTGATTGGATTAGTGAGGGATTTGCAGAATATTCAAGGCGCTTCCAGAGGCCGTGGGAGTTAACGTTGAAGGAAATATCCGCAAATAAGCGAAAAAGACATGCAAATATTACACGAATTGTCGACGCTGAAGGAGAGCGTCTATTGGCAGCTATACCCCGTGGGTGGTTTACTGTAGCGCTAGATCAAAAAGGAATCCAGTTTGATACTGAAGCATTAACCAAGCAGCTAAAACATCATTCTGAGCTGGGCAATAATATCGCATTCCTAATTGGTGGACCTGACGGGTTATCAGCTAATGCCCTAAACCGCGTCGATGCCATCTGGTCTTTGTCAACACTGACATTAGCACATGCTGTAGTGCGTCTAGTAGCAGCTGAGCAGCTCTATAGAGTTTTCAGTATTATTAAAGGACTTCCTTATCATCGAGGTGCTCGCTAAATGTTAAGAGAAGGCCTATATTTAACGTCAGATATTGAAATGAAAGTTCTGGTGATTTTATTCAACTCACCCTAGTCATTTTGCTTTCATTACTAGACAATATGAAAAAATTTGAACTTCAAAGGAGTATCGAAAAATGTCCTGTACATGGTTCGACACCCCCCACTAATCGTTTAGCAGTACTACTTTTATTATTTTTTCTATTAGTAGTTTTACATCCAGTTGTTTTTTCCCAAGATAATGCCCCCTTGGGAGCAGCGTTGCAGATTTATGAGTCGGAATTGTACTACGATGATTGGCCAGAAGAACGCCGAAGTGACTCGATTTTAGAGTTAGCTGTAGTACGCGATTTGTTGTCTTCTTTTGATGAAGAGAAGGGTCAGGTTATTATTGTTCGACATCCAGGAGGAGATGTGGGAAAAGCATGGGCCTTTGAATTCCAAGGTTGGTTGGTGTCTTTTGGCATTCCCATGAATTTCATAATTCTCGAGCCTGGGTCAGGGTATCCTGATGCATTATTGTTATTGATCGAACAAGAATCCGAGACCTCGTCTGCTTTGTAATGAAACTAGCTGCTATTCAGATGAACAGTGGGCTAAACATAAAAGCGAATCTATTGTTGGCTCGTAAATATGTTGAAAATGCGGCATCAGCGGGCGCTAATCTTGTTGTACTGCCCGAGAACTTCTCGCTAATGTCCGACAAACATTCTGATCGGCAAGGTGCCGCCGCTGAAGGAAACACTATTAGGGATTTTTTATCTCAAATGGCTCGCGAATGTAATGTGATTACTGTAGGTGGAAGTGTGCCGTTGGTAGGAGTGAATGGGTTAGTGACAAACTCGTGTTTAGTTTATAACAAAGATGGTTCATTTCTGGCTCAGTACGACAAAATCCATTTGTTCGATGCCTTAATTACTAACGGTGAATCATATTGTGAGTCAAAATATATCCAGCCAGGTCGCGATTTAGTAACCGTTGATGTTGAATCGACATGCATAGGCCTTTCTATTTGTTACGATATTAGATTTCCGGAGATGTATCGTAGTCTTATATTGTCGGGCGCTGAAATCTTGACAGTGCCAGCTGCTTTCACGATTCCTACAGGGAGGGCACACTGGGAATTATTGCTGAGGGCGCGTGCGGTGGAAAATCTATCATGGATTGTCGGGGCAGCGCAGATTGGTGACCATCCGGGACGATCGACATGGGGGCACAGCATGATTGTTAGTCCATGGGGCGAAGTTTGTGCTGTTAAGGTGGAGGGAGAAGGTTTTATTATTGCGAACACTGATTTGATCGAACTTCGGGAGCTAAGGGAAACATTCCCCAGTTTGGCGCACCGCCGTCTGTAGGTTGACGTTGGCTAGATAACTATCTAAAGGGTTTCATTTCACCACCTTCGCATAGTAATAAAGTATGCAGATATGGTAATAAATCACTACTTAATCTCAATTATCAGTTTTTCCTAAATATTTGTTGATAGCTACCAGTTGTGTACAGATTGCCAAGAGCTCTATGGCTCGACCTAGATCCTCCATGCTTGGGAACGTTGGCGCGATACGGATGTTACAGTCGTTTGGATCTAGACCATGGGGAAAACTAGCTCCCGCGGGGGTAAGGGTAACACCAGCTTCCTCTGTCATAGCGATTACTCGACGAGCACATCCGTTGGGAACGTCGAGACTTATGAAATACCCACCTTTTGGTTTGGACCACTTAGCGATATTTTTTTCACCAAGCTCTCGTTGAAGAATTTCTTCAACGAGATCAAATTTTGGTTTCAAAATCCTCGCGTGCTTATGCATATGATTTCGAAGTCCGTCCAGATCTTCAAAAAATATCATATGTCGCAACTGATTTATCTTGTCAGGGCCAATAGTTTGTACTCCAATCTTGGTGCGTGCATCCTGAATGTTAGCCGAGCTCGCACCTATAGCTGCAACACCAGCGCCTGCCAAGCTCATTTTAGAAGTCGATGCAAACATTAACACACGATCTTCGTTCCCGTTTTTGATACAGGCATCGAGTATATTTTCTAGAGGATCTGGCTCCAATATGAGATGATGTTCAGCGTATGCATTATCCCAAAAAATTCGAAAGTCATTTGCTGTTTCCATCTGAGCAAGGCGATTGATTACTTCATGGCTGTATGTTATCCCTGTTGGATTACTATAGCGAGGCACACACCAGATGCCTTTTACGGATGAATCCAAGCAGAGCGCTTCTACTTGGTCCATATTAGGACCATCTTGTGTCATTTCCACTGGCAGCATTTCAAAGCCAAATAATTCGGTGATCGAGAAGTGTCGATCATAGCCAGGTGATGGGCAGAGGAAGCGAATTGTGCCCTGCTTTCTCCACGGAATAGTCGAAGCGCTAGCACCCCATTGATAAGCCCGGAAAAGAGCGTCATGCATCATTGTGAGACTGCTATTTCCGCCAATAATGATGTTTTCTACTGGGCACTCTAGAATTCCCGCGAATAGCTGTTTCATCTCGAAGAGGCCGTCAACAATACCGTAGCTCCTGCAATCGATATTATCTTTGCTGATGTAATCAGAAGGACCAGGAAGTGATAGCATAGGATTGGCAAGATCAAGTTGTTCAGGCGATGGGTTGCCTCGTGAGATATTAAGTTGATAGCCTCTATCTTTGGCGCGTTTAAGGCGAACAGCGAGATCGCTTTGAAGTCGGATCAGTTCAGATTCTGATAAGTAGTTCATTCTGTTAGGTAACGAGTATTGGTTTCGTTGGCTAGAGCATTTGGAAATTAAGCACCAGACTTATCTGGAGTGACGGACTTACATTAGCAAAAGGATAATAGTTTGCGAGAGTAGGGTGCTGGGGTCGCCTTATGCGATGCACTCTTTAAATCCTTCTTCTGGCTAAGATATGATTAGTGCTATATTAACAAAAAATACTATTATTTTGCTATTAAAAGACCTATTAATCTTGATTTATCCTATCTACTAGAGATCGAAGTTGAGATGATGTATTGCAGCTAAGTATTTCTTGAGTTTTGCCAAAAAGTTTCTCCAGGTTGCTATTCCGAACAATTTCTTTTACTTCAAGCAGTCTTTTGGGCTCCATGCTGAATTCCAACAAACCCAAACCTAACAGTAGTCTAGTATATTCAGGATCACCTGCCATTTCTCCACACATTGATACCGGAATACCAGCAGTTTTGCCTGCTTCTATAACATTCTTTATGAGACGAAGGACAGACGGATGTAGAGGATCATAAAGATAATTAACTTCATCATCTATTCGATCAATTGCTAGCGTATACTGAATTAAGTCATTGGTACCGATAGACAAAAAGTCTAATTTTTCCGCAAAAAGATCAGCCGATATTGCTGCAGCAGGTACCTCTATCATGCCACCAATTGGAATATTGTCATTAAAAGCAATTTCTTCCTTACCAAGTTCATGCTTCACTTCGTTCACAATTTCTATTGCCTGCTCTAATTCTGAAAGGGAAGATAGCATTGGAATCATAATTCTTGTTTGGCCATGTGCTGATGCTCTCAAAATAGCTCGTAGCTGCGGTCGAAAGAGTGCTGGCTCATTTAAACATAACCTGATGGCCCGTAATCCAAGTGCTGGATTGATAGTTGATGCTCCATCGATGCGACCACCATCTACTTGCTTATCTGCCCCTAAATCCAATGTACGAATTGTTACTGGTCCTTCAACATTTGCGATGACATCTCGATAGGCAAAGTATTGTTCCGATTCATTTGGTGCTTGTGTACGATTCATAAATAGAAATTCCGTTCTATACAAACCCACTGCTTGAATCCCAACACTTTCGAGGGTATTGATATCATCCGGTAGCTCTATGTTCGCGAATAAATTAATATTCTGACCATCGATGGTTATTGCTGGTTGTTTTCTAAGCGATTTTAGCTGTTTTTCTCGGTTGCTTTGATAAATCTGTCGTTGCTGAAACTCATTAAGTAGTGGTTCATCAGGGTTAACAATTATCGTTCCGGTATGGCCATCAATAGCAATCAGATCGCCATGTTGGATATAATTAACAGCATTATGTAGTCCAACTACAGCGGGAATTCCAATACTTCGTGCAAGAATAGCCGTATGCGATATAGGCCCACCAAGACTAGTTATAAAGCCATTGACGCCGCGATTATGTAAAGCAACGACTTCTGAAGGAGTGAGATCGAGTGCAATTACCATGTGCTCGTCTAAATTCTTGTCGGAGGAAAGAGGTGAAGAATCATTCGTTACAACCAGCTCATCAAAAATACGTTCAACAACTTGATGCACATCATTTTTTTTGCTACGTAGGTAGGGATCTTCTATATTTTCAAAAAGTTTTACAAGCTTTTCAGTTTCTGTTTTTAGTGCCCATTCAGCGTTATAACGATATTTTTGAATTGCACGTACGGGTTGCTCGGTTATAGCCGGATCTTGAAGCATCAATATATGAACCTCTAGAAAAGCATTTGTTTCTTTTGGAGAGTTTTCCGGTATACCCTTTTGAATACGTTGAAGTTCGTCTCGAGTTCTATCTAGAGCAGATCGAAATCGTTCAACTTCGGTTTCAACCTGATTTGGTTCTACATGATATTTGGGTATATCTCGACGACCATGGTTTAATACTATAGCCTTACCGATGCCAATATGATGCCCAATGCCTGTACCATTTAGGACCAACACTTATTCAGTCTCTCCAAATCGATCCACAAAAAGAGTTTCAATATCAGCAACTGCGTTTGCTGCATCAGTGCCCTCCGCTGTGACGACAATCTTACTGCCCTGACTCGCGGCAAGCATCATTAACTCCATAATATTTTTTCCATTGGCTGTTTGGTGATCAAGGGTTAGCCAAATGTTGCTGTTAAATGTGCCAGCTAACTTGACTAGCTGCGCAGAGGCTCTTGCATGGAGGCCAAGTTTATTTATTACAGTTACGCTGCGCTGAATCTTTATCATCGTTCTTGATTTAATGCAGACCTACTTTTCACTGATAACATAGATTTTCCTAAGTTATAGAAATTAGCTCCATAGCGGAGTTCACACAAGAAGCGCTAGGAGTGAGTTAGCATCTGTTGCAGCCAAGATTTTTTGGCGATGTTCAGCATCATTAAATAAACGAGCAAGAGCGCCGAGTGTGTTTAGGTGCTCTTTTGAAGCATCCGCGGGTACTAGCAGCGCTATTGCAAGAGTTATTGGCTCCTCGTCACTTGAGTTGAAAGCTAATGGTTGCTTTAGTCTAATTGCAGATGAGAGACATCTATCTATTCCGTTTAGTCTGCCGTGCGGCAGTGCAATGCCCCCACCTATACTTGTACTACCAAGGCGTTCGCGTTCTGTTAGAGTCCGACAAACGGTGTCTTTATCGAGGTCTTTATCTTGCTGAGTGAACAGCAAGGCCAGCTCTTCAAGCAGTCTTTTTTTGCTTGATATAGATACACCGTAGCGTAATGTCGCAGGTGTTAGCAAATTTTTCAAAACAGTGCCCGCACTGTTGTGAGGGTCGCTACCCATTTTCTTGTCAGCGGTCATATTATTTATATCCTAATAGATAATTAGTGCGTTATCATCACGAAGAGAAGTACGCACGAGCCTATAGTCGGAATTCCTCTCCCAAGTAAACAGATCGAACTTCGGTATTATTTAGTATTGTATTTGCTGTGCCTGAGGTTAGAACTTGGCCTTCAGATAGAATGTATGCGCGATCACATATACCTAGAGTCTCTCTTACGTTGTGGTCTGTAATCAAGACTCCAATTCCGCTATCTCTCAGATATCCGATAATACGTTGAAAGTCACCAACTGATATCGGATCAATTCCTGCAAATGGCTCATCAAGCAGCATAAATGAAGGCTGCAATGACACAGCTCTGGCAATCTCGACCCTTCTCCGTTCACCACCCGAAAGAGTAACGCCGAGCGATTTGCGTTTTTGTTTGATTCCAAAATCTTCCATTATCTGCTCAGCTCTATTTTTTCTTTCTAACCCACTTAGTTTAGGCAAAACTTCAAGCACAGCTAGTATGTTTTCTTCAACAGTTAGCCGTCGAAATATTGATGGTTCTTGAGGCAAGTAGCCAACACCAAGACGAGCACGTTCATGCATAGGAAGGCGTCCTATTTCTCGCTCATCAAGATAAATCGTGCCGGCATCAGTTCTGATCAATCCACATATAAGGTAAAAGCACGTAGTTTTTCCAGCACCGTTGGGCCCTAATAGACCAACGATCTCACCACTATTCACCTCTAGATCAACCCCGTCTACGACTTTGACATTTTTAAAACTTTTTACAAGTCCTTGGGTTTTAAGAGTTGACAATGAAAGTTATCTCACATGTTGTGTTTGTATAATGCACCATAGAGAGTATATAAAATATTCGAGTCTTGGTTGTTAATGCTGCTTTATTGACTATGTTCATTTAACCATTCTGCTTCCCACTGTTTAGTCACGGACTCCAACATTTGTAATTGTGTTAATGGAATCCATAGGTTGGTTGATTCTGGGAGGGTTACGCGCGTCCATTCGCTGTTCTTTGAAAGGATTGTTACTTGTTGATCTGGTTTTAGAATAGAAATAATAGAAGAGTTTATTGAGGGCATAGATCTTGCCCTTACACCGCGACCCGCAACGCGACCTTGTTTGCTATCAATTTCTTCCACATATTTTGAATATATCCAGGCACTAATACCGCTTTTGATATTTACCCGTGCCCAATCGTTTTGGGTGCCAAGTATTTTAACGGGCATTCTTCCAGATAGCCCACCCACGAGAACGCTATTTCGGCCAGCACTGTTATAAACTGCGGCTCCAGCATCAATGACGCGTGCCGCCGTAAATTCTAGAACAGATGACAAATTCATCTCTTTATGCTGATTCGATCTACGTTCAGATGTTTTGTTTTCGATTATTGGTAGAGGTGTTTGTTCGCTAGACAGAGCTTGTGGTTTTACGTACTCAGCATTGTCGAGGCTGTTTGATTGTTGGATGATAAGGGTAGGTCTTGGTTTGATCCCTAAAGACTCATTTGTTTCGCTACTTTCCTTGGCCTGTGTGGAAAGGTCACTTTCAGATGCACTACGAATAGACATTCTTTCACTTTGCATATCATAAACAATGATGCCACCCTTTATTTCATGTAGGTTCTGTCGCAAAATCGCGCCACCAGAGAACGTTGCGACATTTTTTTTGTTATCTATTACAATTTTCTGGGCATAACCCTCAATCATATGAGCACTACTTTTGGGTTGTTGTTTAAAACTTGCTGGTTTTCCAGCTGCAATAGCCTCCACAAGGTCATTTTCTTGGAAATGGAGAGTGACTTCGTCTGCCCGTAATTCAAATGTTTCTTGTTCAACCACGACGTTTCCAGTGAAAATCCACTCTCCGTTGGCAACATTGAACTCTATGTTGTCAGCTCGTATGCCAGATTTTTCAATATTCTTGGTGTCGAGAGCAACAACTGCAGTTGTTATAAATAACAGACCGAGCGTGAGGTAACTTGATATACGTTGCATACGCGATTGTTTTGTTTGGGTGGGTTAAAATTTGAAAGCAACAAATTAACCGTCAGGTCTCACTTGGGAAGTCATTGGCGACGCAGCTTTAAAATGGGGGTTCAGTTTGAGTTCTGTATCGCCTGTTGCGATTTTTGGTCTGGTTTGATGCATAGAATCAAGACAATAATCTCTGGACCAAGAATACGTGTCGTGTTTGTGCTCTGAAGTCGTCACATTGCCGCCTAGCAATATTCTATCGCCACCCTTGACTATTTTTGCAGTCTGTGCAGAAAACACCCGGACTGACTCAAGTTGGTCGAATAAGATAACACATGGTTCAACGATATCAGTTGTTCCGTTCGAAAGGTGCCTAAGTTCGTCGCCTTTTACTATGTGCGATATAGCGTTACCATTGCTAGTTGTGATTGTGAATGCTTCGATTACATACTCTGGCTTCTCATAGTTTTTTTCCACACCATAGTTTAATCTTGCTTCGTTTATGCCATATTGCATCCATATGCCAAGAGCTACTAACAAGATTCCAATTCCAATGATTGTTGATTGCTCAATATAGGGGGCACGCACTAAAAGATCCCCGAGCGCATTAGATCAAGTGCATTCAGCGCTCCAACTGGTTGCCCAGAATCATTTACGACGAAGACACCATTAATTGATCGTTTGCGCATCAATTCAACTACTTCAGCGGCCAATGTGCGTGGAGTTACAGTTTGTGGGCCCGGAGTCATCACGTCATCAATCAGACGGGTCGCGACATCTGTAGATTGGTTTAAGGTTCTTCGTAAATCACCATCTGTATAAACACCAATTAACTTGCCATCTCCGTCAGTTACACCAGTCATCCCTAGATTTTTTTTGGAGATTTCATGTAACGCCTCATTTACAATAGTTCCAGAAGAAACTATTGGAATGTCTTTACCTGAGTGCATGACATCCTCAACATAAAGTAATAATCTACGCCCGAGAACACCACCCGGATGAGATCTTGCAAAGTCCTCTCTCGAAAAACCTCGAGATTGCAAGATAGCAATTGCCAGCGCGTCTCCCATAGCAAGAGTTGTGGTTGTGCTAGCTGTTGGGGCTAGATTATGAGGGCAAGCTTCTCGCGCGACCGCTACATCAAGGCACACATCAGCAGCTTCTCCAAGAGTGGAATCACAGCATCCTGTAAATGCAATTAAAGGAATATCCATTCGTTTAATAATTGGCAATATCGTAATTATTTCTGGTGTTTCTCCCGAGCTCGATATAGCGATCAGCAAATCTCCAGGAGTTATCATCCCAAGATCTCCATGGCTTGCTTCACCCGGATGAACAAAGAACGCCGGAGTTCCAGTGCTTGCCAAAGTGGCAGCGATCTTGCCACCGATGTGGCCGGACTTGCCCATACCCACAACCACAACTCGCCCGTCACAAGACAGGATAGCCTTACACGCACGGTAAAAGGACTGGTCAATCCGCTCGAGCAACTGCTCTAGCGCTTCACATTCAATTCGAATTACATCTTGGCCAGTGGAAATGAAATCGTTTGAATTCACAGGTTTGGATGACTCATGGTGCCTAAAATTCCATATTCTACTGGAAGCCAACGGTAGTCTCTCGCTTTAAAGGTTCACACAGACCCCTAAGATTCGGTTTCGGCGGGTTAGAATGTACACCAAGACTAGAGATTAAGCGATATTTAGCTCCAATATTAGACTCAAATGCCCCAGTATAGAGAACTATCAAGCCCAATGGTGCGGGTCACCGATCTGAGTTTCGGATATCACGGTCGTGCTGTTTATCGTGGTCTTGATTTACAAATAGCCCGGGGTGATGTTACGGCAATCATGGGTCCCAGTGGTTGTGGCAAGTCTACTTTATTAGCTCTAATGGGTGGTCTATTAATGGCTCAGAGCGGCAACGTGTATTTTGATGAAATGGATCTCGGAGATAGGTCAAAGCGTCAACTATATCATCTGCGAAAACGCATGGGCATGATGTTTCAAAATAATGCCTTGTTCAATGATCTAGACGTGTTCGAGAATGTTGCATTTCCCGTAAGGCAAAATACCAATCTTCCGGAAAAACTGATTCGTAGCTTAGTTCTTATAAAATTACATATGGTCGGTCTTCGTGGTACCGCAAGATTGATGCCTAAAGAATTATCAGGCGGAATGGCCAGACGAGTTGCACTTGCAAGGGCTTTAGCCTTGGATCCTCAGCTTGTGATGTACGATGAACCATTTACTGGGCTTGATCCAATATCAAAAGACATTGTTGCAAAGCTTATCAGAGAATTGAACGATGCGCTCGGCATGACCTCGATTGTTGTGACACAGGACGTGACTGAAGGCATGTTGGTAGCAGATCGGGTCATTATTTTTTCTAATGGATCAGTGGTGGACGATGGGCGACCAGAAGATATTTCGGGTAGCGAAAAATGGCAAGTGCGGGAGTTTCTTGATGGCAAGTCAGAAGGAGCAGTAGAGTTTCATTATCCAGCCAAAGATTATCTAGAGGATCTTTTTGGAATTGACTGATGAGTTGGTTGCCTCAAATAGGGAGAATTAGCATTGCAATAGTCCAACATTTGGGTGCCGCGGGTAAGTTTTTACCAAACGTATTGCCTGGCATTGTTGTTGTATATAAAAGACCCAAATTATTAATACAGCAGTTGTACTCTCTAGGGGTAATGACAGTACTTATTGTTGTTGTCGCTGGTTTATTTGTTGGAATGATGCTGGGATTCCAGGGATACCATACGTTGGTTGATTTTGGAGCGGAATCGTCATTAGGGCTGGCTGTAGCCTTGTTCTTGACGAAAGAACTTGGACCCGTATTGACAGCCCTATTGTTTGCAGGGCGTGCTGGATCAGCTATGACTGCAGAGATAGGTTTAATGCGAATGACCCAACAGCTAGATGCTATGAAGATGATGGGAGTAGACCCCATGATTCATATAGTAGCACCACGTTTTTTTGCTGTTATTTTCGCCATGCCATTGTTAGCAGCACTTTTCAGTGTAGTTGGTCTAGGTGGTGGCTACATAGTTGCTGCAGGGCTTCTGAACGTTGATCCCGGAAGTTACTGGGCTGCTATGCAGATGGGAGTCGATGTGTATGAAGATGTCTGGGGTGGGATACTTAAAAGCGTAGTATTCGGATTTGTCGTATCTTGGATTTCAGCTTTTGAGGGATATTACGCTTTGCCAAGTGCAAATGGTATTAGTACGGCGACGACACGTGCTGTTGTTACCGCATCGCTATCTGTTCTTGGCTTTGATTATCTTCTAACCGCTATTATGTTTTGAGGGTAAGGTAATGACACAAAAGGGAATAGAAACATCGGTTGGTATATTCATACTGCTTGGTTTGGTAGCGATTATTTGGCTAGTCCTAAAGGTTGGCAATTGGTCACCAAATTCCTCCAGCACTTATGAGGTGACGGCCTACTTTGATAACGTAGCTGGTCTGTCAGTCAAAGCCCCGGTAACTTTAGCTGGGGTCAAGATTGGCCATGTAGCATCTATTGGTATTGATTCAGAAGATTACAGCGCGAGAGTCGTACTTCACATTCTCGATAGTTATAACAATCTCCCAGTTGATAGTGGGGCAGCTATTTTGACATCGGGGCTGCTTGGCGCTCAGTATGTAGGAATAGATCCAGGCGCTGAAGAGACATATTTGGTTCATGGTGGTCAGATAGATATAACGCAATCTGCTATGGTTCTGGAAAATTTGATAGGCCAGATACTAATTCGTACAGCTGAGGGAACTAATCAGTGAATCGCTATATAACTATTTCGGGCGCTTGCATATGTCTAGTTTTCGTGTCGCTTGCAGCACCACCCCCACCCCCGCCTAATCAACTCATAAACGACGCAGTTAACCAGCTCATAGTAGAATTGAGTGAGCGAAGGGTTGAGCTTGAAAAAGATCGTTCAAAGCTTTATGGAATGGTCGAAAGGGTTATTGTTGAGCATATCTCAGTAGATAGGGTTGCAAAGCTAGTTTTAGCGAGGCATTGGCGAGATGCCTCGGCAAAACAGCAGAACCAATTCGCCGAGCTATTCAAGAATCTTCTAATTCACACCTACGCTTCGGCATTTTTTGAATACACAGGACAGGAGAAAATACACATTCGACCAACAAAATTTTCTGATGATGGCCGAATAGCATCCGTCCGGACTGACATGTGGTTAAGTAGTGGCCAGCCAATACCTGTAAATTACAAGTTTGTCAAATTAGAGACTGGCGAATGGAAAATTTTCGATGTAACGATTAATGGTATTAGCTTGGTAACTACCTACCGAGCTGGTTATGGAAGAATAATTCAAACTCAAGGCCTAGATGGGCTAATTATAAGATTAAGGCACAAGATGGCTGAATTACAATGAAGGAGTTGATAACCTTCGACGTATCTTCATGTGGGGTGGGCGAAGAGCTCACATTTGCTAATGTGGCTGAACTGGCCAATAGAGGACTTGATTTTAGTTCGAAAGACATCGTTGAAATTAACCTAAAAACTGTTTCTCACGTCGATAGTGCAGGTCTTGCATTACTTGTGGAATGGATGAAGCAGGCGAATAGAGATGGTTTCAAACTTCAATACACTGGAATGTCAGAGCGATTGGCGCGTCTTGTGCATATCGCGGGACTTGAATTCATGGTCGCTGACTCACATGAGCAGCATCTGCCATAGTATTTTCTATAGATGTAGTATTTATATGAGCCAATGGTATGGCCTCCAACGGCAACCTGGATTTATAATTTGTCGTTATCGATAGCTTTAGGTAACTAATTATGGTCACGCCTGAAAATATTAAAGAGTGGATAGAGAAAAATCTTGCTGAATCTGAGGTGAAAGTTTCCGGTGATGGACGGCATTTCGATGCTGTTATTGTTTGTGCAGAATTTTCCGGAAAAAGTCGTTTACAGCAACATCAAATGGTTTATGCAGCGCTCGGTGACAAGATGAAAGATGATATTCATGCGCTTTCTATGCAAACGATGGCGCCTGAGGATCGAGTAGAAGAGTTGGAAGTTAACAAGTAAACAAACGGGAGGGCTTATGGATATAAGTGATCGAATCAGTCAGGTGATTGCAGAAAACTCAGTAATGTTGTTTATGAAGGGTTCGCCTGATTTTCCACAGTGTGGATTTTCCGGCCGTGCCGTGCAGATTCTGGAAGCCTGCGGTGTTGAATTTAGTTCTGCAGACGTACTCATGGACCAGGAGCTACGCGAGGGTATAAAGGAGTATTCAAATTGGCCAACCATTCCCCAGCTATATATTAAAGGAGAATTGATTGGTGGAAGCGACATAATGATGGAAATGTATCAGAATGGTGAACTGAAACAAAAACTTGATGCGATGAAAGATTAGATGTGATGCGTCGGCTAGTAGAACAATTCAAAATTAATCGCAATATTGTTTGGAAGCTTTAGGTTTCGTTGGACGCCTCTTTTGCCTCAATATTCTAATCTTCGTTATCCAAGATTTTCTGGGTATATTCGCACAAACTTTGTTTGCGCCCTAGGTTATGGATAAGCTTTTAGTGGATGGCGGTTTTCCTATAACTGGAGATATCCGGATATCTGGAGCAAAAAATGCTGCTTTACCGGCACTGATGGCTTCATTGCTTACGTCAGGGTCTGTACAGATAGGAAACATTCCTCATTTGCAGGATATAACTACGACTTTAGAAATCTTGCAGCATCTTGGTGCGGTTGTGCAGGTAGACGAAAAGCTAGCTATAGAAGTAGATGCCAGCGAACTAAGAGAGTTGCGAGCACCATATGAGTTAGTTCGCACGATGAGAGCTTCGATTCTCGTATTGGGGCCACTGTTATCGCGATTTGGTGAAGCGGAGGTATCCTTACCGGGTGGTTGCGCGATTGGTTCGAGACCAGTCAACCTCCATATCAAGGGTCTTGAGGCGATGGGTGCTGAGATTGATATTGCTGGTGGCTATATCAGAGCTCGGGTACCTCAAGGCCGTCTAAAGGGCGCTCATATTGTTTTCGATACTACTACAGTGACCGGAACAGAAAATCTTATGATGGCAGCGACCTTAGCTGATGGCGTTACAGTGCTCGACAATGCTGCCCGCGAGCCTGAAGTGGCAGATCTGGCAGATTGCCTAGTATCCATGGGGGCTATTATTGAAGGCGCAGGTAGCGATGTGATTCGAATAAAGGGTGTGGAATCGCTGCATGATACTGTTCATCATGTCATTCCAGATCGAATAGAGGCCGCAACTTATCTTGTTGCTGCTGCTGTAACCGGGGGGCGAATCCGTGTGCGTGGCATCAGGCCAATCTTTCTGGACGCGGTAGTAAATAAATTGGTAGAAGCGGGTGCTACCGTAAAGAATTCTAATGGCGGAATAGAGTTATACATGGAAGGATCACATATAAATAGCGTTGATATCCGGACCGCTCCCTTTCCGGCGTTTCCAACTGACATGCAAGCTCAATTCGTATTGCTTAACGCTGTATCTCAAGGAACAGCTACTGTAACAGAAACAATTTTTGATAATCGTTTTATGCATGTACAGGAACTACAACGGATGGGAGCCAATATTGAAATTGCTGGCAATACTGCAATAGTGCATGGTGTTGATCATCTAAGTGGTGCACAGGTTATGGCTACTGACCTTCGCGCATCTGCTTGTTTGGTTCTTGCTGGACTTGTTGCAAATGGAGAAACCGTAATTGATCGTATTTATCATATAGATCGTGGCTATGAAAGTATCGAAGAAAAACTGGCTCAATGTGGCGCCAGAATCCGTAGATTACCATCTGGAATATCATCCAGTTTTCAATTGCCCAAGTAATTTCCTTGCGTTTATGCTTAGACGACTAGATTCAAGAGCGACCGATTTTGATGCTGAACTAGCTGCTGTTTTATCGCGGCAAGTTCGTATTAATCATGATGTACGAGATACAGTAGTACAAATTGTTGAAGATGTTCGGACCAACGGTGATGAAGCTCTTCTAAGATATACAGCCTTATTCGATGATTTCGTTGTTGCAGATGCTGCTATGCTCGAAATTTCTTCTAGCGATCGAGAAGTAGCACTGTCAGAGCTTCCATCCTCTTTGCGTCAACCCTTAGAGACTGCGGCAGTTCGAATTGAGGAATTTCATAGACATCAAAAACTGTCATCTTGGGACTACGACGATGGCCAAGGATCTCGTTTAGGACAACAAGTAACACCAATAGAGAAAGTTGGTATATACGTTCCAGGGGGCAAAGCGGCTTACCCGTCCTCGGTATTAATGAGTGCAATTCCAGCTAAAATCGCTGGAGTGAAAGAGATTGTCATGGTTGCCCCATCTCCTAATGGAGTAGTTAATAGAATTGTATTGGCTGCCTCACATCTCGCTGGTGTTGATCGCGTTTTTTCTATTGGTGGTGCGCAAGCGGTAGCCGCATTGGGATTCGGGACTGCAACTATTCCTCGAGTAGATAAGATTGTAGGTCCAGGCAACGCTTACGTTACTTCAGCAAAACAGATATTGTTTGGTGAGGTTGGCATTGATATGGTCGCAGGACCCTCCGAAGTTGTTATTATTGCGGACTCTGGATCCAATCCAGAGTGGCTAGCTATGGATCTTTTTGCGCAGGCAGAGCATGATGAAAACGCTCAGTCAATCTTATTATCGCCAGATCATGATCTACTAGATAAGGTAATCTGTTCGATGCATGATTTGTTACCTAAAATGAATCGCAAAGAGATCATCGAGTCGTCACTAGTTAAGAATGGCGCAATGATCCAAGTTGGGTCCCTCGAATCAGCAGTTGATATAGCAAACCAGATTGCACCCGAGCATCTCCAATTGATGGTACGTGATCCCACATTGCTTTTAGATAAAGTGAGAAACGCGGGAGCTATATTCTGTGGTTATTCTACCGCGGAGGTTTTCGGAGATTACTGTGCGGGGCCTAACCATGTCTTACCGACAGCGGGAACGGCACGCTTTGCCTCGCCCCTAGGGGTGTATGATTTCCAGAAACGGTCTAGTGTTATATGGTGTTCCACTAGTGGCGCATCATTTCTCCAAGAAACAGCATCAGTACTAGCTGAATGTGAAGGACTACTTGCGCATGCCAGCTCCGCAATGTACCGAAGAACTGATTGATAGGGGTGGCATTTGTGTCTACGAATAAGGTTCACCAAAGAGTCCGTTCAGGACTACTAAATCGGTTAGCTTATGTTTCCCCCTCTGCAGGCTATGGCGTAAAGCTAGATGCAATGGAGAGCCCATATGAGTGGCCAGGAGATATCCAGGAGAAGTGGCTTCTCGCTCTTAAGGACATTCACCTAAATCGTTATCCCAACGGATCTGCGGTTGATCTATGTGCAGCTATCCGTCAATGGGCAGGTATTGATGAATCGCTGGGTTTAGTTTTAGGAAATGGTTCCGATGAGCTGATCCAAATGATCGCCATGACAGTATGTAGTTGTGAGCGGCCACTTTTGTCAACGGAACCAACATTTAGCATGTATCGAATAATCTCCGAGTCAGTAGGTAGTAAATATATTGATGTACCGCTCACAGAGGATTTTGATATTGATCTAAATGCTTTGCTAGCAGCAATTGACAAGCATGATCCCGGTTGTATCTTTTTTGCCTACCCGAACAATCCAACTGGAAATTTATTCGATCCTAAAAAAATACAGGCTGTAACAGAAGCAATGAATGGTCTTGTTATTATAGACGAGGCGTACTTCTCTTATTCTCGAGAAACATTCATGCCATATATGCACACAGTGGATAATGTTGCTGTACTTCGGACTTTTTCTAAGTTTGGTCTAGCGGGTTTGCGCTTAGGGTTTCTAGTAGGACCTAAATCTTGGCTCAGGGAAATTGACAAAGTACGTCTACCTTACAACATAAGTACACTCACCCAAGTAACTGGACAATTCGCGTTGTCATGTTCTGAATGGTTTGAATCGAAGGTACGAGATATTTGTTTCGAGCGAGAACGATTCGAAGCGGAGGTGAGAAAATTTCCACAACTAATTGTATATCCTAGCGCAGCAAATTTCTTTTTGATTCGTTTTGAAGTGCGAGATATGGATGTAGTTGTAGATAAGCTGCTGGACGGCAATATAATGGTAAAGAATCTAGACAATCAACACGAGAAGCTCCGAGGCTGCATTCGTGTGACTGTTGGTACACCGGATGAGAATGATCAATTTCTTCAGGTTTTGCGCAAAGCTCTTGACTGAAAAAAGAACTCATTCCCTGGTGCTGCACTGTTTGTTAGACTTAAACACTTGCTTAACAAATCGAAGTAATGTTACTAAGTCACAAGTGGAGCGATTATGAGTCAAAGGTTCGCTGAAATTTCTCGGAAAACGAACGAGACAGAGATTCATGTTTCTATAGGCCTCGATGGGATAGGTAGCGCCAAGCTGGATTGTAATATGCCATTTTTCGAGCATATGCTTGAACAGGTAGCTCGGCATGGATTGATTGATCTTACACTGCATGCTCAAGGCGATCTTGAAATTGACGCTCATCATACGGTAGAAGATATTGGTATCGCTATTGGTCAAGCCTGTAACAATGCTTTGGGTGCACGTAAAGGTATCGAGCGCTATGGCCACGCTTATGTACCATTGGATGAGGCTTTAAGTCGTGTCGTACTTGATTTCTCAGGTCGTCCCACTCTGGAATTTCATGTTAATTGGCCCCGGGCTCGCATTGGCGAGTTTGATGTGGATTTGGTTCATGAATTTTTCCAGGGCTTTTGTAATCATGCTGGCGCTACGGTACATGTAGATACTCTGAGAGGATTAAATGCTCACCATGTTTCCGAAACAATCTTTAAGGCTTTTGGGCGTGCATTGAGACAGGCTGTTATGATTAACCCCAGGATTGGTGATACTGTACCATCCACGAAGGGGTTATTGTAGGAAATACTCGTGTCCCACATCGCTGTAGTTGATCTTGGTACTGGTAATCTTCACTCTGTTGGCAAAGCTCTTCAAAAGGTGACAGCCAAACAGAGAATTGTGATTACAAGTGATCCCAATGTAATTACCTCAGCAAGCCATGTAGTGCTACCCGGACAAGGCGCGATGGGAAGCTGGTTTCGAGCACTTGATGAGCACGATCTTCGAGCCGCTGTAGTGAATGCTTTGTCCACGTGTCCAGTACTCGGAATCTGTTTAGGTTTGCAAGCTTTGTATTCGCACAGCGATGAGGATGGCGGCACCACTGGGCTAGGAATCATGTCTGGAAATGTTAGGAAATTTCCTATTAACCAAAGATTAAATAACGAATTACTGAAAGTTCCTCATATGGGTTGGAATAGAGTACAACAATGTTTCTCGCATCCGCTATGGACCGGGATTGAGGATGGCATTAGATTCTATTTCGTTCATAGCTACTACGCTTATAGTGATATGGTTTCAGAAATCGCCGCTTTAACGAATTATGGATTGTCGTTTGTATCTGCGGCAGCGCACTCAAATGTCTTTGCGGTGCAATTCCACCCGGAGAAAAGCCACGAGCAAGGCCTAATGCTTCTCCATAATTTCGTTTGTTGGAACGGCGAGAGCTAAATTGATAAGAGATTAAAATGATTTTGATACCCGCTATTGATATTAAGTCCGGCCGATGTGTGCGTTTGCGGCAGGGGAAAATGGATGAGGAGACCGTATTTGGGGATGATCCTCTCGCCATCGCGGAGCGTTGGATTGAGCAAGGCGCGGAGCGTTTGCATATTGTAGATCTTGATGGAGCTATTGAGGGGCGACCAATAAACGCCAAAATTATTCGTGATATTGCTGGTAGTTTTCCAAATATTCCAATCCAAGTAGGTGGTGGCATACGAAGTAAGAATGTAGTTGAGGCCTATTTGAATGCCGGGGTCCAATTTGTTGTTATAGGTACTCGAGCTGTTAATGAGCCAAGTTTTGTTAGTGATCTGTGTTCAGAGTTTTTAGGTCACATAATTGTTGGTCTTGACGCACGTGAAGGTAAAATTGCAACTGATGGGTGGTCGAGCTTATCTAGCCATAACGTTGTTGATACGGCTTTGAAATTTGAGAGAGATGGTGTAGTTGCAATTATCTATACAGATATTGAGCGTGATGGAATGTTATCTGGACTAAATGTAGAGGGTACGGCGTATTTAGCCGATTCGCTCCAGACTCCGGTCATTGCGTCAGGTGGCATCCGTGACCTTGCCGATATAGCTAGTCTTCTCAAGATCGCAGACTCTGGTGTTTATGCTGCTATAACCGGTCGAGCGATTTATGAGGGAACTCTAGACTTTTCCGAAGCAAATAAGCTTGTATCTTCTAAACAACAATTGATCAGTAATGGCTCTTGCTAAACGAATAATCCCATGTCTCGATGTTGACGGTGGCAGGGTTGTCAAAGGAGTGCAATTTGTTGGCATAGTAGATGCAGGTGATCCGGTCGAAGTTGCAAAACGTTACGACCAACAAAAGGCAGATGAACTGACATTTCTCGATATTACCGCTAGCTCCGATGCTCGTAAAATTATGGTCGATGTAGTAAAAGCTGTTGCCGGTGAGGTTTTTATTCCTTTGACAGTAGGTGGGGGTATAAGGGATATGCAAGATATTCACCAGATGCTGCATGCTGGTGCTGATAAGGTTTCAATTAACACAGCGGCTGTTGATAATCCTTATCTCGTGACTGAAGCTAGCATGTATTTTGGTTCACAGTGTATTGTTGTCGCAATGGATGCAAAAAAAAATGGCTCTTCGTGGGAGATATATACGCATGGAGGGCGCAATCCAACTGGTATCGATGCGGTCAGTTGGGCTCAGAAAATGGTAGATGCAGGGGCAGGTGAGATTCTTCTTACAAGCATGGATCGAGATGGCACTAGAGATGGTTTTGATATCGAATTAACTAGTGCAGTATCAGATGCTGTATCAATTCCGGTCATTGCTTCAGGTGGTGTTGGTAAGTTGGAGCATCTTGTTTCTGGTATTGTTGAGGGTGGGGCTAGTGCTGTTCTAGCAGCCAGCATTTTCCATTTTGGCGAATTTACGATAGAACAAGCAAAACAGTATATGGAAACTCGTGGAATAGAGGTCAATTTATGAATAATGTTGAAGAATGGTTGAGTCAAGTTGTTTGGACCAAAGAGGGCTTAGTACCGGCCATTGCACAGGATTTCCAATCAGGCCGTGTAATGATGATGGCATGGATGAATCGAGAAGCTTTGACAGCTACCGCCATAAACGGGAAGGCAGTTTATTGGTCTCGTTCGCGTGAGCGGCTGTGGGTGAAAGGAGAGACGTCAGGGCATGAACAGATAGTCAAAGAAATTCGACTAGATTGTGATTACGACACAGTGTTGTTGTTAATTGAGCAGAGGGGTGGCATCGCGTGTCATACAGGTAGAGAGAGCTGTTTCTTTAATGTTCTCAAGGACGGAGAATGGAGCTCACTAGATCCGGTAATTAAGGCTCCTGAGGAGATCTATAACTAGATGGACAAGAACAGATTCACAACGTTGTGCCTAATGAGCCTCGCCCTGCGTAAAACTAATCTCATATTTCATAGATTATTTGGATTTTAGTAGGCAATCACTTCTTTTATTTGGTAGCGATGAGATCCTGGTATATCAGTTAGAATAGTCATTTGTTAAGGTAGCTGGCGCTTATAGTTTGCTTATCAACTGATTTGTGAGGCTTAAATAGAAATAAATCCTCTGGAAACAGTGTACTTTATCGTTATATTAGAGAAAAAGGGTATTATTCAACTGTGATCTAATTGTTTCCATTAAGTAGTTTTTATGGAGGTCACAGCTGTGAGAAGATACTAGTAGAAGCATATTGTTTAGAGATGGTTTAACAATACTTATATAAGGCAGGAGGTATTCTTATGGGATTTGGTGGAATTAGCATATGGCAGCTGCTAATAATCTTAGTGATCGTAGTTATGGTTTTTGGCACTAAGAAGTTACGCAATATGGGTGGAGACCTTGGGACAGCGATCAAAGGGTTCAAGAAATCTGTTAAGGAGGAACCGGCAAGCACCAATAAGATTGAGGATACGTCTGCCGATGAAACTGAAGAAGGCGTTTCTTCCGATACGGCAGACTCCAAGGATTCTGATAAGCCGTCTGACAGTAACTAGATGTTGCTAGGAGTGAGTGATGTTTGACGTTGGCTTTTGGGAAGTCGCGATTATTGCGCTCATTGCGCTTCTTGTTATTGGGCCCGATAGATTACCAAAGGCAGCTAGAACAGCTGGCCTATGGGTAGGTAGGGCGCGACGGATGGTTGCACAGGTCAAGTCAGACATCGATCGAGAAGTGCGAGAGAGTGAATTAGCTGAATTGAGAGAGATTGAAAATATCACCGACGAGATCAAAAAGACAAAAAACGCGATGGAGTCAGCTGGGGGTGACTTGATCAAGGAATCTGGTGTAGATGAAATCAAGCAGACAGGGGAAGAATTAAAGTCCGCTAAGCAAAAGATGGAATCACTCCAGGAAGAAATTCTTGCTCCAGGGGATGAAGTTAATATGAAGCCTTCATCTCCGATTGCCGAGCCGGATTTAAGTTCGTCGAAATCAATTTTGAAGGACACAAAGGTATAGGGAGGCTATTGGTGGCCGGTACTAAAGGTTTTAAAGCATCTGCACCAAGTTTTGTGTCGCATCTTCTAGAACTAAGAGATCGTTTATTGCGCGCTTTGGCAGCGGTCTTGGTCGTTTTTGTCATTGCCGCACCATTTGCAAATGACTTATATGAGTTTTTGGCAGCGCCATTAATGTCGGCTTTGCCAGAAGGTAATAGCATGATCTCAACTCAGCCGCATGGCCCATTTTTCGTGCCATTCAAATTTGCTTTTGCCTTTGCTGTGGCAGTTGCTATGCCATACCTCCTTTATCAGCTTTGGTCATTTGTTGCGCCAGGACTTTATAGTCACGAAAAAAAATTAGCTGTACCGATTTTGTTTTCCAGTAGCCTGTTATTTTATTGCGGCATCTTATTTGCATATTTTGCGGTTTTCCCAATAATATTTGCGTTTTTTGCAGGAAGCGCCCCAGAGGGTGTATCTGTAATGACAGATATAAATATGTACCTAAGTTTTGTATTGAAGCTATTCTTCGCATTTGGTTTGGCTTTTGAAGTTCCGGTAGCGACTGTCTTATTGGTAAAAGTTGGGGCGACCACACCAGAGAGCCTTGCGAGGAAGCGTCCATATATAATCGTCGGAGCATTTGCTGTGGGCATGTTAATGACCCCACCTGACATTTTTTCTCAGACAATGCTCGCTATACCAGTTTGGATCTTATTTGAATTAGGATTATATTTTGCTCGATTAATAACACGAAGGTCTGAGGAAAAAGATGTAGCCGATCAAGATATTGAAGACGGTTTATAGTTTTACTGTAATCGCATCAAGAAATTGTTTGTTCGCTACGATAACTTTATATCACTACGAGATGGGTATTAGCACGCTGAAATATTTGTCATGTGGTAGTTTTTTGGAAGGACTCGTAGTTTTCGCCGAAAAAGATAATACGCTAATGAGTTATGGATACAAAGTACAATAATCAGATGTTTAAATTAAATAGTTCTAATTTGTAAGATGAACATACTTGGTATTTCTGCGTATTATCATGATTCTGCCGCTTGCCTTATTCGTGATGGTGAGATAGTTGGCGCAGCACAGGAAGAGCGATTTTCTAGAAAGAAGCATGATGCTAGATTTCCTAGCTATGCGATCCAATATTGTCTGGAAGAGGGTGGGGTCAAAGTACAAGATTTAGATTTCATTGCGTTTTATGACAAGCCCTTTCTTAAGTTCGAGCGTTTATTAGAGACATATATTGCCACTACGCCGCGTGGATTCCAGTCTTTCGTAGCTGCTATGCCGATCTGGTTGAAAGAAAAGTTATATCTCAAGACGGTCTTGAAAAAAGAATTGATCAAGATTGATGGTTGTAGCAAAAAAGAGTTGCCACGATTGCTTTTTTCGGAGCACCATCAGTCACATGCAGCATCTGCGTTTTATCCAAGCCCGTTCCAGGATGCGGTAATACTTTGCATGGATGGTGTTGGCGAGTGGGCAACTACAACAGCTTGGAAAGGTTCCCAAAACCAGCTTGAACCTTTATGGGAGATAAATTTCCCTCATTCCTTGGGTCTTCTATATTCAGCATTTACTTATTTCACAGGGTTTAAAGTTAATTCTGGAGAATATAAGCTAATGGGTCTTGCGCCATATGGAACGCCAAAATATGTGGATCTAATAAAGGACAACCTTATTGATATCAAATCAGATGGTTCGTTCCGATTGGAAATGCGTTACTTTGATTATGCGGTGGGTCTCCGGATGACGAATAGCAGGTTTGCGGATTTATTCGGACATCCTGCTAGAACGCCAGAGTCTCCTCTAACGCAAGAAGAGATGGATATTGCGGCATCGATACAGGTTGTAACCGAAGAAGTGGTACTTAGAATTGCGACTACGCTGAACGAAGAAACTGGCTTTCAAAATCTTTGTCTAGCTGGTGGTGTTGCACTTAATTGCGTAGCGAACGGTCGACTACAGAGAGAAGGTCCTTTTGACAGGATCTGGATTCAACCAGCAGCTGGCGATGCGGGTGGCGCACTGGGTTGCGCGCTTGCTGCCTGGCATCAGCATCTAGAAAACCCACGAACTATGGAGGATGACGGAGATAAAATGCACGGCGCATATCTCGGTCCGAGATTTACAGCAGATGAAATCATTTCTGTTCTAGACAATTTGGGTGCAAAGTATATTTGTATGGATGATGATTTATTGTTTGAAGAACTGGCCAAATGGCTTTCAGAAGGTAATGTTATAGGGTGGTTCCAGGGGCGTATGGAATTTGGTCCCCGCGCTCTAGGAGGCAGATCTATTCTAGGAGACCCTCGAAATTCTGAGATGCAGTCAACGATGAATTTAAAGATCAAGTATCGTGAGTCATTCCGGCCTTTTGCGCCGGCTATATTGGAAGAATCAGTTTCAGAATGGTTTGATCAACAGAATGAAAGTCCTTACATGTTAATGACGGCTGCTGTAAGGGAGAACAAGCGACGGTTCATTGCTAGTACTGATGAACATCTATTTGGCATTGATCAACTTAAGTTAATAAGATCAGATATTCCCGCTGTAACTCATGTAGATTACTCTGCGCGGATACAGACTGTGCATCATGAGACTAATCCACGCTTCCACCAATTAATCAGCGCCTTCAACAAGAAAACAGGTTGCCCGGTGCTTGTAAATACTTCATTTAATGTTAGGGGGGAGCCTATTGTGTGCACTCCGGCGGATGCTTATCGTTGCTTTATGAGGACGGAGATGGATTTTCTGGTAATAGAGAATGTTTTATTGACCAAGCACCAACAGCCAGAATGGTCAGAAATTGATGATTGGCAAAATGAGTTTGATCTAGATTGAAAAATAGAACTAGCAAATATGAGAGTATATGATGAGAACACATATTCCAGATATAGATTCTAAAGGGTTACGTAATTTTGGTTATATATTTGGAGTAATCGTTATAGTATTGTTTGGGCTTGTGCTGCCCTTTTTATTTGGCAATAATTTGCCGTTATTACCATGGGTTATTGGTGGTATTTTTTTTATTTGGGCAAGTATATGGCCAAAAACTATAAAGCCTTTTTATCGACTTTGGATGTCTTTTGGGGTCGTAATGAACTGGATTACTACGAGAATTGTCTTAGCAGCAGTCTTTTTTGTAGCGATGCTTCCGTTTGGAGTTATATTTAAGATTCGTGGTAAAGATCCTTTGAATCGCAAGTGGGATGGCAAACTAATATCCTATCGGATACTCAGTGAAAAAGTTCGCGAAAAAAATATGGAGAAACCATTCTAATGTTTGAGTTTTTAAGTGATCTGTGGAATTTTATGAGAGTTCGAAAGAAGTTTTGGCTGGCACCGATAGTTCTTGTTTTGCTTCTATTGGGATTACTGATCGTAGTGGCTGAGGGCACAGCTGTAGCACCTTTCATTTATACGATCTTTTAAGCATTTGTAGAGGTGACCGATATAATGATTTGCAATTATTTTATTCTGAGACATAGTTGGATGAATAATGTCTAATTTTCTAGACAAGGCAAAGGGCATCTTTTTAGAGCCAGCTGGAATAGAGCTCCAGGATATCGACAAACTTGTCGGTCGTATAATGTCCTACGATGTTGATTACGCCGATTTGTACTTTCAATACACGCAGAGCGAGTCTTGGATGTTAGAAGATGGTATGGTCAAATCTGGAAGTCGTAGTATTGATCAGGGTGTTGGCATTCGAGCTATCAGCGGAGAAAAGACCGGATTTGCATATTCGGATGAAATTAAGTTGCCAGTCCTTATTGATGCGGCAGATGCGGCGAGGGCAATTGCATACTCGGGCGGTAAAACTGGTCAATCTATGTCCTGGACCGGGAATGACACTAATTCGCTATATACAGAGAAGAATCCTTTGTCTAGTTTTACTGATGAAGAAAAAGTCGAGTTGTTACACTTAGTTGAATCAGAGGCCCGTAGTTTTGACTCTAGGATTAGTCAGGTTATAGCAAGCCTTTCTGCGGTGCATGATGTTGTCCTTATTGCGCGTCATGATGGATATTTGTCGGCAGACATTCGACCACTAATTAGGCTGAACGTCCATGTTATTGCTGAAAGCAAGGGCCGAAGAGAGCAGGGTAGCGCGGGTGGCGGTGGCAGATATACATATTCTTGGCTAATCGATAATGAGCATGCTATTGATTTTGCACACGATGCTGCCCGCCAAGCAATTGTAAATTTAGATGCGATTAATTCACCAGCTGGTGAAATGAAGGTTGTACTTGGTCCTGGATGGCCAGGAATCCTTCTCCATGAGGCAATTGGCCATGGATTAGAGGGCGACTTTAATCGGAAGAAGACGTCTGCATTTTCTGGTCTCGTAGGACAGAAGATCGCGACTTCAGAGTGCACCGTTGTGGATGATGGAACGATCTCAGATCGGAGAGGTTCTTTAACTGTTGATGATGAAGGCACATCTACGCAGAACACCATTTTGATTGAGAACGGTGTTTTAAAGGGATATATGCAGGATAATTTGAACGCTCAATTGATGGGGGTTCAGTCGACAGGTAATGGTCGTCGAGAATCATATGCGCATCTTCCGATGCCAAGAATGACAAACACATATATGTTGCCAGGCGCTTTAGATCCAGCAGAAATAATTGGGTCTGTTACTCGTGGCCTTTATGCGGTGAATTTCGGTGGTGGGCAGGTCGATATTACTTCAGGAAAATTTGTTTTTTCTGCAAGCGAAGCTTACCTGATCGAAAATGGGCAGATAGCGCAACCCGTAAAGGGTGCAACGCTTATCGGCAATGGTCCTGATGTGCTCAATAGAGTCAAGATGGTTGGGTCAGATTTACAACTTGATAGTGGGGTTGGGACATGTGGTAAAGAGGGTCAAAGCGTCCCTGTAGGTGTTGGTCAGCCAACATTAAGAATTGATGGGTTAACGGTTGGAGGGGTCGAGGTCTGATTATATGTTGCTGAGAAACTTATGAATGAATCGCGTTTAATCGAAACTGTGGAACATGCTGCAAATGATTCCAAGCCTCTTATCGCTACCACAGAGTTCGCGTTGCAAGAAGCCATACGGAAAGGCGCATCACAAGCTGAAGCAGTAGCGACCCTTAGCCAAGGGTTGTCTGTTTCTGTGAGAATGGGATCTCTTGAAACAGTCGAGCACACACGTGATCGAGGTCTAGCAGTTACAGTTTATTTTGGGGACTGCTCGGGCAGTGCAAGCACATCCGATTATTCCAGATCTTCCGTTGAGGAAACTGTACAGGCCGCGTGCACTATAGCTCGTTTTACTGAGGCTGATCTATGTAACGGGCTAGCTGAGGCTGATCGCCTCGCTACGGAATTTCCAGATTTAGATCTTTATCATCCTTGGAATCTAAGTGTGAATGAAGGTAAGAAGCTTGCTGAGCAATGTGAAGCTGCTGCGCTTGATTTCGATTCGCGAATAGAGAACTCTGAGGGCGCTACAGTTGATAGCTCGGAAAGTGGTGAAGTTTATGGTAATTCACATGGGTTTTTGGGTTATAGCCAAAAGTCCCGACATGGGATTAGTTGTTCAGTGATTGGCAAAAGTCAAGGCAGCATGCAGCGCGATTACTGGTACAGCGCTAGTCGCAAGTTAGACGATCTTGACAATGTCGAACAGATTGGTCGCACTGCAGGGAGTCGAGTGGTTCGAAGACTTGGCGCAAGGAAGCTAAAGACCTGTCAGGCGCCTGTCTTGTTTGAAGCGCCAGTTGCATCGAGCCTGTTATCCCATTTTATTGGTGCGATTAGTGGTGGCGCATTGTATAGAAAGGCATCTTTTCTTTTGAACCATCTTGGGAAGCGAATCTTTCCAGAATTTGTTCGAATACACGAACAGCCCTTCCTAAGCCGCGCTATGGGGAGTGCTAGTTTTGATAACGAAGGCGTTGTCCCGATGGAGCGAGATATTGTTTCTGATGGCATCCTTCAAGGTTACGTTCTTGGCTCGTATTCTGCTCGACGACTTGGTTTAGAAACTACTGGCAATTCTGGTGGAGTGCACAATCTGACAATTGACTCTGGAGAACAGGAACTTGCAGGCCTAATTAGTGGTCTAGATCGAGGATTATTCGTTACTGAGCTTATTGGGTTTGGTGTAAATACCGTTACTGGCGATTATTCCCGGGGTGCAGCTGGTTTTTGGATAGAAAATGGTGAAATCCAGTTTCCGGTCGAAGAGTTAACCATCGCTGGTAACCTTAGAGAAATGTTTGAGTCAATAGTGGCTATTGGTTGTGATATTGACACCCGACGAAACATTAGATGTGGCTCCATACTCGTCGATAAGTTAACCATTGCGGGAGAGTAAGCCCGCATCTTGTATCGGCCAATTATTATTTTTCAGCTGAGATGTAACATATCCATCCTGCATCTGCTTCACCCGCTTGCGTTGGGATATATTCTCCATTACCTTCACCTGTATCAGAATCAGTCCCCTCCCAATAAACCAATACCCTGCTAAAGCCTGCCTCTACTAGCAATTCCTGTAATTCTGGCAGTGTCCATAATCGCCAGTCATAACGAAACGCTCGTTTCAGTTTTGATCCATCCGGAAATTTGAAGTGGATTAGGCATGTGATGTCACCGTTTATAGGGTTGTAATGATGTTGATCCCAAATATAGGTGAAATCATCAAACTCTGTTGCTTCCTCCATTTCTCGGAAGGCTTCATAGCCACCAAATGCGTCTAGAAAGAATAATCCGTCTGACTTTAAAGATCCATAGACCCTATGAAAGTATTCTCTTAACCGATCTCTATCTTTGAATATTTGATAACTGAAGTTCATAGCTAAGATTATGTCCATATTTGGAGTTGCAACTGACATTACATCATCATTCAAGAGCGTTATGCGCTCTTCTTGTTCTTTCTCCAACTGGGATAAGTTATGAGCTCTTCCCCAATCTAATACGGAAGTGTCAGTATCTATGCCAATGGCTAAATTACTTGGGCGTCTACGTACCCATTCACAACTGGTATTAGCAGTTCCGCAAAAATCTTCCCGAAGAGAGCTAGCTGGGCGGCCACGCAGTTTCATAAAATTCTCGTCCACCATATCGATCTCAGACTCGACACACTGCACTGCCTTTTCATATAGGGCATGCCGATCTGCAGCTTGTGCTTGAGTAGTGCTTTTTCTTTTTCGATAAGCGGGCATAGAAGTTTTTCGTGACATTAGGAGGTCCTTGGGAGCCTTGTTTGGTTATTACATTACCAAGAAAAATTAATTAACATCAACTGATTACGCGGGCAATGTCGGCGAGCGGTTGCACAATCAGCTTCCGTGCCAACATTAGAATTATAAATAAAACAATAGGTGAGAGATCAATTGGATGTGTATTTGGCAAGAATCGTCGCACAGGTTGCATTAATGGTTCGGTCAGAGATACGACGAGTCGGTATATCGGGTGGTTAACGGTAGTGCTTACCCAGCTCAAGATTGCTCTGAGAAATATAGCAACAACAAATAACCATATCGAAAGTCTTAGTAAATTTGCGAGAGCCTCCACAGATATGCCAGATATTCTTGGTTGGCCGCCTTCTAATAGGGTGATTATACCAACGCGACTCCCTTCGAGAATGAGTGCAACAGAAACCGTAGCGATATCTACTCTCCAAATAGTCGGGAACAAGCGCCCTAGGTGGCGAATCGACGGATTACTAAGTTTGACGATCATCTGAGAAATGGGATTATAGAAATCTGCTTGAGTAACTTGAAATAGCAGACGCAAAACAATTATCGTAATGTAGAAACCTAGAACGGTATCCACCAGGAACATTGCGGCGTCACTAAGGTAGTCCATATTCATTCGTCTACCTCATTCGCAGAAGCTAGTTCTTGAGCGCGCTTTTTAGCTGCTGAGATAGCAGCCTTTATCGTATCTGAAGTTTGGTATTTATCTAGAACAGCAATAGCTGCCTCGGTTGTTCCGCCTGGAGACGTCACTTGCTTCCGTAGTTTCGTTGGTGGTTCGTTTGTATCGACCGCTAAACGGGCGGCGCCAAGAGCTGTTTCAAGAGTTAACATGCGTGCCAGCTCTGGTTCGAGTCCACCATCCATGGCGGCTTGCTCCATTGCTTCAATTAAATAGAAGAAATAGGCAGGACCACTACCAGAGATAGAAGTGACAGTATCAATAAGATTTTCATCATCTACCCATACAGTTTTTCCTATAGTTTTCATAATTGATTCTGCTTGAGAACGCTGTATCACTGTGACTTTATCGTTAGCAAAGAGAGTCGTTATTCCTGCTCGGATTAACGCTGGAGTGTTAGGCATAGCCCGCACGATTGCAAGATTCCCACCTCCCCATGAATTTATGGAGGCAATATTAATCCCTGCCAATATGGAAATGACCAGTGGCTTTCTGGCAGAAAGTGTTTCTGATAAATCACTCACAGTAGATGCTGCGTGTTGTGGTTTGACTGCAAGTATTATGATATCCGCATCCTGTGCTACCGATGCATTGTTATCTGATGTTACCACTGAGAATTCTCTATACAATTCTTCTCGTCGGAGCTTATTTGGTTCTCCAATAGCAATACTTTTTGGTAAAATGCTCGCTTGAATTAGGCCGCCTGTGAGACTCCGCGCCATGTTTCCACCGCCAATAAAGGCAATCTTCTGAATATTCATAAAGTCGGGATATATAGTAATTAGATAAAGATTTAGCGTTCTTTTTTGTCAAATTCTTTTCGAGACCCGAAAATTGCCGTTCCGACTCTTATATGAGTCGCTCCCTCTGCTATCGCCGATTCAAAATCGTTGGTCATACCCATTGAAAGGCAGTCAAGTTTTAGATCTAAATCATTATTAAGAGTATCTCGGAGAGTTCGTAACTTCGAAAAGGTAGAGCGTTGCCGGGTCATGTTTTCTTCTGCCACTGGGATTGCCATTAATCCGCGAAGCTTCAATGCTGGCAGCAAACTTACTGAATGGGCAAGCTCCGCCAGTGCTATTGGTGTTACTCCTGATTTAGTCGCTTCATCTTGCATATTTACTTGCAAAAAAACATTTAAAGGGGGGGCAGTTGCTGGCCTAAGGTTGGATAGTCTTACGGCAATTTTTAAGCGGTCAATGCTATGGGCCCAGCTAAAGTACGCAGCTATTTTCCGGCACTTGTTTGCTTGAATAGAACCGATAAAGTGCCATACTGTGTCAAGTGCAGTAAGTGTAGTTATTTTATCGATACCTTCTTGTACTTGATTTTCACCGAAATCCTTTTGGCCTAGTTTTGCAATCTTTCGAACGGCTTCAGCATTCTGGTTCTTGCTGACAGCGATTATATGTACACTGTTTGGTTCGCGACTATATCGGCTTTCCGCAGCTTTGACCGTATCCAGCAGGCGAAAATAATTGTCGGCCAGCATAATTATAATGTTCCGTTCGGTTTATGGTTAGCTGTTCGATCTGTCTGCTTAATAGACGAATTGGTTAGTGATTATCGAATGGCACCTACGGATATCCATTACTAGTGATCTCTGATGGCATGTGCTATTAGATACAAGGGCATTATACTTGGACTTACTTATAACCGCGTGGGCCATATCTACGAAAATACGACACTGGTATGAATATTACTGAACTCTTGGAGTTTTCTCTTAAGAGTCGCGCACCAGACACCCATCATGCTACCAGACACCCATCATGCTACTGGACAACACCCCGTTGGCTAGAATTAGTTGCGAATCCGCCGACTCAAGCAGATCCACTACAAACTGATTAATCTTGAGATAGCAAGGGAGCTACCTGTAGGCCTCCTACAATACTTGATAAATCGATTTGATCTACCACCAATTTAGGACGTTGAAGTCTATTTTCGCCTCAGTTTCTTGATAATTGGTAGTTCACTTTCGTAAACTCGTTTTTTGCCATCGCCCATCATTTCCTCAAGACCTCTTATGTATTTAACCATTCGTTGAAAGGCCATTGGTTCCAGCGATGCTGCTTGATCTGATCCCCACATTGCTCTATCTAAAGTTAAATGCCGTTCGATTACGCAAGCACCTAGTACGGCAGCGGCAAAGCTTGGGATAAAGATGACTTCGTGACCGGAATAGCCAATAGGCACCTGATAGTGCTGTTCTAGTGCAGCGATAGCTCTCAAATTTAGTTCTTTAGGCTCGGACGGATAAGTGCTAGTGCAGTGTAATAGAACTAAGTCTTTCTTCCCAAGAATCTTAACTGCGTGGTCTATCTGAGCCATAGTACTCATACCGGTAGAAAGAATAATCGGCATAGGATAATTGCGATGATGTTTTAATAGCCCATCGTCTGTTAAAGAAGCGGAGGCAATTTTAAAGAAAGTAGGCTGAAATTGTTGAATAAAGTCTACAGAGTCTTCATCCCAACAGGATGCTGTCCAAATCATTCCCAATTCATTACAGTAGCTATTGATTTCAGTGTATTCGTCGATGCCAAACTCAAGCCCCCTTTTCAAATCTCCATTTTTTGTGCCAAAAGGGGATTCTCGATCCATAGCTAGTTCGTCAGCACTGTAAACTACATCTACGGTTCGTTTCTGAAACTTGACTGCATCAGCGCCACACTCTTTTGCTGCGGTTATCAATTTCTTCGCAAGTTCTAGGTTGCCGTTATGATTAATGCCAATTTCGGCGACTACAAATGTGCGACACCCAGGACCAATTTCGTGATCGCCAACATGTACACTTGTGATCATGGTGTTATTAAGACCTCAATACGGTTTGTCTAGTATATCCAACTCTAAAGAATTCATTTTACACGTTTTTGGCCGCCGTAGATATTTGAATAATCAGCTGTGCTTTGAGCTAATTTGTTCAGAAGTTCTCGTCCTTTTGACATATGTGCTATAAGGGTCGCCCAGATTGGCAATTGGCCAAGGAAAAACTTACTACTTGTTGGCGTTATAAGGCTCGTGCTATATGTGATGGTAATATTATTGCAAAACAATCCATGGTTATTGCAGAACGTTATCTAAATGCGGCCTCGCCAGGTATTGCGCCCGGTTTCCGGGGTTTGAACGGTTTCTTACTGTAGAATGGGCTTGTGGTATTTACTAGGAAGGTGCCGAGACTCGGTGATTTTGGCGCGTATCGGAGTATTTTTTTTGCTAAATGATGCGTTAGTATTTCTGTTAATCTAGATTTAGTTTATGAGAGTATGTGAATTATGTACAAAGTACTAATTTATGGAGCTGGATCAATTGGTAATCACCTATGTTTTGCATGTAGACAAAGAGGTTGGCATGTTGAGATGTTTGATGTAGATGCGGCCGCCTTAGATCGCACAAGAAAAGAAATTTATCCAACGCGGTACGGAGAATGGGATTCTGAGATACTGTTATCGGAATCTTTAGATAGTTCAAAACATTATGATCTTATTATTGTCGGTACGCCACCAGATAGCCATGCGAATCTCGTAACGGATATACTAGCTAGCTATAGTCCACGAGTATTGCTAGTTGAAAAGCCTCTTTGCACGCCAAATCTAGATGGATTGGATGCAGTTGTGAAGGCGGGTAACGATTGTGACTCTCTTGTACTCGTTGGATATAATCACAATTTAACAAAGAATACTCAGCGTGCAGAAGTTATTTTGAATAAGGGAGACATTGGCATCCCGAAATCAATTCATGTTCGTTGGTTGGAGCATTGGGGAGGCATATTCAATGCCCACCCATGGCTGGATGGTCCCGCTGATACCTATTTGGGTTATTTCCAGCGAGGTGGTGGGGCTTGCGCTGAGCATTCTCACGCGGTCAGTTTATGGCAGCACTTTGCAAACGTTCTAAAGGTCGGATGTGTTATCAACGTAACGGCGATTATGGATATCCACAAAGATGGCATTGTCGAGTATGATCAAACCGCGCAAATACTGTTGACTACTGAAAGCGGATTGATAGGATCTGTCATACAGGACGTGATTACCGAGCCCCCCCAAAAGACTATGCGGATTCAAGGCACGAAGGGATATTTAGAATGGTACGCTAACTATGATGACTCTCACGATGCAATTATCTATAAACTTGATAATGAAGAGAGGTCTATAGAGATGTTTGAGAAAACACGACCCGATGATTTTAGAGGGCAGATGGACCAGATAGCAGATTTACTGGCAGGTAAGCGACAACTAAAGCACATTAATGGCCTTCTCGAGGCAGCTAAGACTATGGAAATTATTTCGGCAGCTCATGTTTCCCATAAGGTAGGCCATTCTGTTGATTTGCAAAACTTAGGCTGGCAGGATGTTCTTGTGCATTAATGCCAGCTCAAAATCATATAGTTAATTAAACTAGCAGCATATGAAAAAATTCGACTTTAACGATTTGTTCATTTTAGATCTCGCCAACAACCATCAGGGTGATACTGATCATGCTAAAAACATAATTGATTCGCTTGCGAGTGTGGCGCGAGATGCACAGGTACGAGCTGCAATTAAGTTTCAATTTAGACAGTTAGAAACGTTCATTCATCCCAATCATCAGAAAGATTCACAAGCAAAACATATACCAAGATTTATTGAGACTAGACTCGATATTGGCGCATATGCTGACTTGTTAGCGAGAGTTCGTGACCATGGGATGGTAGCCATGTGCACTCCTTTTGATGAAGAGTCTGTCGCATTAATTGATAAGATGGGTTTTGATGCTATTAAGGTTGCCAGTTGCAGTGTGACTGATAGACCCTTGCTAGAAGCTGTAGTATCTGTAGGTCTTCCAGTGGTTATTTCGACGGGTGGTGCAATGATAAGTGATATAGATAGGGTGGTTAATTTGATGTCCACAAATAATATTCCTTTTGCGCTTGAGCATTGTGTTTCCATTTATCCTACTGAGATGGCCCAGTTACAACTCAACCAAATCACAGTGCTCCGGGAACGATACCCAGGAATACCAGTTGGATGGTCAACCCATGAAGATCCTGATGACACGATTACCGTCCAGTTGGCCTATGCTAAAGGTGCCGTGTTATACGAGCGACATGTTGGTGTAGAAACAGAAAAATATAAACTCAATAAATATTCATCTACACCTACTCAAATTAAATCGTGGCTTTTGGCGCATCAATGCGCTGTAAAGCGTTGTGGGTCTTTACATCGTGGACCAGTGCAGATTGCAGAAGCAGAAGCGTTAATGTCACTAAAAAGGGGCGTTTTTGCGTCTCGTGATATTGTTGCTGGCTCAGAAATTCAGCGAACAGACGTTTTTTTTGCTATGCCCGCCGAAAATGATGGACTTTTTACATCAGATTGGCAGGATGGCTATATCGCTGACAGGAACTATACAATCGGTCAGTCTATATCAAGTGAAGTCGCAAAATTTGATGAAACCGAAGACCAATTGATCGATAAAATTATGCTACAAGTTAGAGGCATGTTACATGTTGCAAGAATTGAGTTAGCTGATTCCAGCAAGATAGAAATATCGCACCATTATGGTCTTAGAAGATTTAGAGAGTTTGGGGCAGTAATTATTGATGTAATAAATAGAGAGTATTGCAAGAAGTTAATTATTCAACTTCCGAGACAAAAGCATCCTTATCATTACCACAAGCGCAAGGAAGAAACGTTCCAAGTCTTATATGGTGAGTTAGAAGTTGAAAAGAACGGAAGCCCCAAGATTCTACAACCTGGAGATATTTTCCTAGTTGAACCGGAAGCGTGGCATAAATTTTCTACTCAAGATGGCGTTATATTTGAGGAGATTTCAACGACACATTTCAATGATGATTCATTTTATGAGGATCAGGCAATTGCAAGACTACCTCGGGAAAAAAGAAAAACTCTGATTCAGAACTGGGAGTTCTAGTACTGCAAGTGACAACAATAAAGGCAGTTATTCTTGATTTTGATGGTACATTGGTAGATTCAAACATGATCAAGATGAAGTCGTTTTTTGATGCCACAGAAAAAATCTCAGGGGTATCGGACTACCTAAAAGACTTACTAGATGCACAAAATGGTCTAAACCGATATGAAATATTTGATCGAGTTACTGCTTGGTTAGGTAGAGCTGATGAGATGCCTTCATTATCTAAGGAGTTGTCAGATAGATATTCAGGCATATGTCAGTTAGCAATTAATAATTCTAAAGAGATACGGGGTGCAAGCCCTTTGCTTGCCCAGTTACAAAATACAGGCATGAAAGTATTTATCTGCTCAGCTACCCCCGATGAGCATCTTTTGCCAATTGTTCAACATCGAGAATGGCATAGTTTGGTCGAGGGGGTATACGGTGTGCCACCATCGAAATTCGAACGTATCAAACAGTTAATTGGAAAATATGGATATTCTAGAAGAGAAGTTATGATGATTGGAGATCAGCAGTCAGATTATTCAATAGCTTTGGCATTGGGCTGTCGCTTTATCGGTGTAGGGAATGACCAACAGAAGTGGGATAATGAATATTTCCCAAAATTAATCGTAGAGGACTTAAGGGAAGTACCAGAACTTCTTTACTTAGATTAGAGATTTGTCAGTTTATGGTAACGAGGCGTTCATATGTACAAGAATCGTAGAATTCTAGCAATTGTACCCGCCCGTGGTGGCAGCAAAGGTATTAAGCTAAAAAATCTGATTTCTGTTGGTGGCGTCTCTTTAATTAGCAGAGTAGGGCTCGTCATTCAGCAATTACCATTTCTTGATAGAGCAATAATTTCAACCGACCATAGTGGCATTGCAGAGACTGCAAGAAGTGCTGGCATAGAAGCGCCGTTTACCCGGCCGGAGTCATTGTCTGGCGACACAATATCTGATGTTGAAGTGCTTTCCCACGCATTATTGGAAGCAGAAAAATCAGAAAAATATCAGTTTGACGTTATAGTCATGCTGCAGCCTACTAGTCCGTTTCGAACTCCTGAGATAGTAATTGAAGCATGTGATAAATTAATCGAAGGTAATTATGATTCAGTAGTGACAGTCAGCAGAACTGATTCTAAGGGGCATCCGTTAAAGCAGTTTGTTGTTAAGGAAAATACCCTCAGATATTATGATGAACGGGGCAAGGGAATTATAGCGCGTCAACAGCTGGATCCAGTTTATCACCGGAATGGTCTTGCTTATGTGATGACCCGAGATTGTTTGTTGGTTCAAAAGACGGTTATTGGAAGTCATACTTTCCCGATAGTAGCGGAAGAATATGTCCCGAACATAGATTCATACGATGACATATACTATGCTGAATATCTGCTAAGTAGGCAGACCTAATTCTGCTCCATCGCATTCCTTCTTTGGGGCACTAACCGAGGATACTAAGTTGGGACAGCGATTGCAGACAGTCTCTGTATGGATACTAAGATTAGCAATAGGCTTATGGTCGCTGGTATTCCTCTATTACCTTCAGCTTCAACGTGACAATTTAATAGCGAGCAATTTTACGCTATATATCACGGTAGCGATTCTGATTGTAGTTTTTGTATCTGTTTTGGTTAGTGGGATGATCAAAGTTAGACACAGAAGCAATGCGACATTGGCTATTTTTTCAGTTTTCATTGCTTTATATCTAGCTGAGGCGATGCATTTGTCACTTTTTTACTATCCAGGATTTCCAGAATATAGTCCACCTATATCAATCGATCCTGATGTGCGTCTTAAAGCCTATCAGCAGAATGTAAATCTCGACAAAAGAAACCAGTTTGAAGTAGTTAGAGATTTAAGATTGAGAGGTATCGATGGGTACCCAGCGTTCTTGGTAAATAACAGGAAAGAATGGGGGGAGTTGTGGTTAACCGATAAGAGAATATGGCCACTTGGTGGTCACTCAAATAAGACGACAGTACATTGTAATGAAAGTGGGTATTGGGCAAAGTATCAGAGTGATGAGAGAGGCTTTAATAATCCTCTAGGAAGTTGGGAAATGGACGAAGCTTCACAGATCGATCTATTACTCCTGGGCGATTCATTTGTTCATGGCGCATGTGTTAATGGTGGTGACGACTATGGAGGTCTTTTGAGATCAGAAGAAAAAAGAGTAGTTAATCTAGGCCAACGTGGAAATGGGCCGATATTAAATTTTGCTGGTCTCGTCGAGTATGGACTGGAACTGAAACCAAGAAAGATACTTTGGTTTTACACAGAGAATAACGACTTAATAAACTTGCGTGCAGAAGCCAGTAATGTTTTCCTTAGAAACTATCTCACGCCTGGCTTTAGTCAAGACCTTCGAAATCGTGTGGCAGAAGTTGATCATACAGTTAATATCATGACAAATAAGCATTGGAACCGAATAGATGAGCTGCAAGAAGTAGAGCCGATTGATATGATTCGTTATTGGGTTAGTTTGCGCTCACTCCGAAAAAGATTCGGACTTGAGGCTGCGCCTCAATCAGAGGGAGACACACAGTACAAAGTTGATAAGGCGATAGCATTATTGAACGAGGGACGATCTACTGCAGACTTTAATGATGTTGATGCGTCTTCTTCGAAGAAACAGGCTCAGAACGTTGACACATATTTGGCTGAGCAAGAACTTTTTGTATTGATTCTTCAAAAAGCAATCAATCTGGCTACTCGATGGAATGGTGAAGTTGTATTCGTGTATGTTCCAGGAGGCGATCGATTTATGGACAGGTTGCAGTCCCCACTTAATCAAAAAGATACTGTTATTGATCGAGTGAGAGATCTTGGTGTTGATGTGATTGACCTAACCGAGGCATTCAACAAATTAAGTGACCCAATGACTATGTTTCCATTTGGTAGAGGAGGTCACTATAACTCTCTAGGATATGCATACACTTCTAAGCATATCCTTCGTAACTTAGAGTGACAAGGTTAGGTGCAGTATGCGCCTTGTGATATTGCCTAATTGTTTTCTAGCCAAGATTGAAACATTACGATAGACCAAAGTAGTTCACTGTGCTGCGAGGCACCATCTTTGTGGGCACGCAGTATTGCTGATATAGTGGTAGGATCAAGAAATCCTTGATTTTTTATATTAGCGCTACTGAGCAGATCGCCAGCCCAGTCCTTAAGTGATTGTCGGAGCCACGCATCTAACGGCACTGAAAATCCAGTTTTTGGCTGAGACCAGAGTTCATCTGGGAGATATTTCCGAAGTATCTGCCTTAACATCCATTTAGTTTGAAAGTTTCGAATCTTTCTCTGTTTCGGCTGAGACCAGCTAAACTCGACAAGCCGATGATCAATCAGGGGTACTCGTACCTCTAGCCCAAAGGCCATACTACAGCGATCTACTTTGGTTAGGACATCGTCTGGTAAATAACGAATTGTATCAAGATATTGCATACGCTCCTGAAAATTAAGACCAGACTCTATGGGTTGGATTCGTCCAGAATCTACCGCTAGAGATTGCAAAACAAGTTGTTGAGGAAAAGCTTCGACGGATGTCAAAGATTGATAGAGATCTTCAAACGAGTCTTCTTTTAGTGCGCGATGAAGCTTTTTGATTTTTTCCTGTGGTCGTCGCAATTTCAGTTGTTTAGATAGCAAAGGAAATAGATTGGTAGGGGTCATAGAGTCCAGCATGCCAACCAATTGATTTATAGCTTGTCGCGCATATGCTGGACTGTTGTTCACTATCGATAGAAGATTTGCCCATCGATAACGTTCGTATCCGCCAAACACCTCATCACCACCATCTCCGGAAAGGGCTACCTTGACTTCAGCACTTGCAAGTTTTGAAATTATTAATGATGGTATCTGCGAAGAATCAGAGAATGGTTCATCAAAATGATGGGTAAGGGCAGGAATCGTCTTAAGGACATCCTCTGATGATACGTGAATAGTCGTATGTTGCGTTCCCAAGTATTCTGCTATTTTATTGGCATTTGTAGATTCATCAAAGTCAGCATCGCCAAAGCCAACTGAGAATGTTCTTATAGAGTCGTGCAGATATTCTTGGCTGATCGCTGTAACTAGTGAACTATCTATGCCACCAGATAATAGAGTTCCTATAGGTACGTCAGCGATCGTTCTGATCGCAATCGCGTCTTTTAGAAGCTCATGAAGTTTCTCAACAGCTTCTACATCTGAATCTAATGACATAGATCGGTGGCGTATGTGATCTTGGAGGTTCCAATAGCATGATATGTGAACTGGTTGACCTGGCTTCCATACGAGAAAATGCCCAGGGAGTAATTTCTTAACATCCTTATATATACTTCGAGGTGCGGGAACATAACGATATTGAAAAAATAGGTTTAAAGAATCCTCGTCGATAGAGTTTGTAATATCCGGTACTATTTTCATGGCCTTTATTTCTGATGCAAATGCCAGATCTCCAGTGGTTCTCTGACCCCAGTAAAGTGGCTTTATTCCTAATCGATCGCGCGCCAGGAAAAGTTTTCTTTCAGTGCGATCCCATAATGCAAATGCAAACATACCGGTAAGTTTAGGAAGCATCCTTTCTATACCCCAGACAGATAACCCCTCAAGTAAGACCTCGGTGTCTGAATTGCTTCGAAAGGAGCAGCCTTCTGAAATTAGTTGGTCTTTGAGTTTTTGATAGTTATAGATTTCGCCATTGAAAGATATAATATATCTTCCGTTGCTCGACGCCATAGGTTGATGACCATCTTGGGTTAGATCGATCACTGAAAGACGTCTGTGGCCGATAGCCAATGGTATATTGCTGTCAATCCAAACACCTTCATCATCTGGGCCTCTATGAGAAAGTGATCGAACCATGCGCTGACAGCAGGCCTTGAGCTCACCATTCAAGGTATCGTGATAGATTCCGACAATCCCACACATAGAAAGTTTGTCTAAGTTGTTTGTTGAGGATCTATATGATCGATGTTCATCATTGAAGAATCCAAAGAAATATAGCTCATGGTGAATGGAGTCATTAGTTGCAATATATTAATAATTTAGCGTCAAAAAAATGTTCAATATAACTCCGAATATAGGAGTCACTTATTCGCTGTTAAACCTATGATCATCGTTCTTTCTGAGATGAATAATATTGGGGTCACTTTCGCAAGCATCTAAAAACGCCGTATGATTTTTTGAAAAATTTTCATCAATGTATTGATTCATATTTTCATCTATATAAAACTTTTCGGAATTAAGTCTTTGTATGAATCGAAATAAAAGTGGCATTTGTGGATCGTTATTTTTTCGAAATATTTTTCCTGGATACATTGTTTTCAGCGCCTTTCTCCAAGCCCTATCTAACAGCATAGATTTTGGCACCAGTGATTGGTTTGTCCATATATTGGTTAGGTCTGCTGAGTGATGACGTACACCTAGAGCTGTATAAAGTTCGGCTGTTAATCCAGAGGAGTCGTGCGCTAAATACTCATAGTCAATAACAATTATGCGGGCCGTGGGGCAAGCCTCCCTAAATCGTTGTAACATGATATCCAAATTTACAAGCTCAAGATAAGCATCCCGATCCTTATTGAAGGACTGCTCAAAAGTAATTTTCCTTTCAGACGGTGTAGCGAGCATCCTAGTATAATTATACCAAGAGAAAAGTATAGATTTTGGACTTCTATATGATAATAGGTAGGTTGCCTGCTGACCCAATCTAGAAAAGTGTTCCAGTGCAATCGGATGATTAGTGTACTCTCCCCATTCCAAGGTTTTTTGTCCGGGATTTAGGTGAGGGAAGAAACGATTATAGCTTCCATCTAATTGGTCAGTAATCCAATAATTAGTAATTCTTGGATTTGCTAGTGCAATATCTGGATGTTGATCTAGTAATCCAGCAATGAATGAGGTGCCAGTTTTTTTCATCCCAATCCCAATAAAATCTGGAAAGCTAAAATGGTTAGGTTTCATCAATTACGGCGTAACCTATGCAATTTCATCTGAAATGATATAGGCAAACATATGCTCCTCAAAGAAGGTTCTGTTAAGCGGGCAGGTATACAGGCCATTTATTTAAAGTTGCTGTTTGGTGAATTTTCAATACTAGGAAACACAGCTTACCGCACCCATAATATAATGGGTGTTTGTGCAGCTGTATAGAGACTGAAAGTGACCCAAGGGAATCGTTTATGTTCACGGTAGTTTACTTGGTAATGAGAATAGGTTCACAAAGATCTTGGAGTGAAATTGTTCGATCTATTTATAGATAAAATACGCATAAGCCTCATATATCAGGCGCAAAAGTGGCCACTCCGTTTGTTAGCTGCTGCTGGCTTCTACTCCCTGATAGCATGGTACTGTGGCAAGCAGATAGATCAGGCCAATTCTCTTTCTAGAACTAAAAGCAAGGTTGGCCTGTTTGCCCTATGCCCAGAGAGATTTCGTGGTGATTTGGAAGCTCTGGAATCTATGCCTGACTTTGCAATCATCAGATGTCCTACTTCTCTCGCGTATCTGTTAAATGCATTATATATGCAGAACAAGAAAGATCCGGATGGTAATTATCATAAGAGCGATTATTTTCTAGAGAACAGGACAAATGATTTTGAAAAACAAAAAGAAAAATTAACTATTTTCTACAGTCGCTTGTTACCTCACTTATTTAAGCGATATCAGATTGTGGCGGTTTTAGCTCCAAACTTTACCATGCCTCAATTTGATTTAATCGGCGTTACTGCTAAGGGTCTTGGTTACCCATATGTTGTGCTGCATAGGGAAGGATTAGTTACAGCTCCTGAGTTGATTGAGACAAATCGCCGTTGGATTAATACAGCTGGTCGATTTCCTGGAAGCTTTGTCATTGTTCACAACGAAATTCTTAAGACTACACTAATTGAATCAGGGTATGTTTCTAACAAAGAAATTGCTGCTTTAGGTTGTATACGTATGGATGATCTGATTGAGCGAATTGAGGATTCTAAGAAGGCAGCACAACAAGAAAGCGAACAGAAGAAATTGGTACTTTTTTCGTTTACTCCAGGTAGCGGTTTTGTAGGTATAAGTGGCGCGATACATATGAAGCATTTTTCTGAAGATAGATCTACTGGGTTGTGGAGATTATTCAGTGCTGTGCATCGTGTTGTTGGAGAGATCGCGAGAGACCATCCAAACATTGAAGTAGTTGTCAAAACCAAATGGGCGGAAAAGTGGCACGGAGAGATAGAGAATATATGGAGAGATGCTGGGATAGATTTTGCTAGTATGCGCAATCTGCATTTAACAAGCTCAGGCGATGCTCATGATCTGATATTTGAATCAACAGCTATTAGTAGTTACGGTTCAACCACTATGATCGAGGCTGCTATAGTAGGTAGACCCGTAATATTCCCCTATTTTGAAGAAGCAAATTATGAAGAGTACCAGTCTTATATATTTTTTCGAGATCATCAGGATTTGTTCGATATAGCTTCAAGTGCGGAGCAATATAGAGATCTATTACTAGAGCGTCTATATAACAATTGGAATATAGCACCAGGGTTGCTTGAAAGAAGAAGGGAAGTTTTTGACCAGTATGTGTCGAGCATTAAAGGTGGCGCGCTAAAGCGTTATGTTAGTGAGATTCATCGCCTAACTTCTATAGAGCAAATAAATAATTGATAGCAGCTAGTCCAGAGTTAGAGTGGGTGAGTGATCTTAATAGGCTGGACTATAGGCTGACTGATATTGGCCTAACTCACAGGGCTAGTAGGAAGTAAAATGTGAAAATCGCTTTTCTTATTAGGAAATTAGATCGTGGTGGGGCAGAGACACAATTAATGTATCTTGCTAAGGGCCTTATCGACTCAGGCCACAATGTGCAGATATTTGTCTTTTACGGCGGTGGATCACTAGAGGGAAAATATACGGAGCTTGGCATCCCTCTGAATAGTTTAAATAAATCTGGGCGTTGGGATCTACTCTTTTTTGCGACACGATGGCTTATAGCGGTTGCCAAGTTTCGGCCTTGTATTGTCTATAGTTTTTTGACTGAAGCGAATCTAGTTGCTCTTTTAGTGAAGTTCGTTCGGCCAAGCACAGATATTATCTGGGGCATTAGAGCAGCTAGTGACGATAGCTCGCTAAGGCCTCATGATGTATTTGTTTGGTTAGGATTTAATATCGCACGAATGCTCTCGAAGGTGCCAACATATATAGTGACGAATTCTTATGCTGGAGCTGAGACAATAGCGAAGAAAAGATTTTCCAGGAAAGGGTTAGTTACTATTGTTAATGGTGTAGATATGGACGAGTTTATAATTTCTCAAAGTAGTAGAGATTGGTTATGCGCCGAACAAAACGTTTTAAAGTCTCGTCCATTAATAGGCATAGTTGCGCGGCTCGACCCCATAAAGAACCATCAATTGTTTTTGCTTGCCGCTAAAACCTATCTTGATAATTATGATTGCGCTACGTTTGTCCTTGTGGGAGATGGAAATAGAAGCTATAAGAGTCTTCTAGAGAAAATGATAACAAAACTAGATATAGAAGAGAATGTTATATGGTTAGGGGAGCGATCTGACATGTGTCAAATCTATTCAGCCTTGGACGTGACTACACTCTGCTCCAATAGTGAGGCAACGCCAAATGTTATCCTTGAGTCAATGGCATGTGGAACACCCTGTGTTGCTACGCGAGTTGGTGATGTGGCGCGACTATTAGATGGGTCAGGTATTACAATAGAAACTAATGATCATAATAGTCTTGCAGCGGCCTGGGCTAAATCCTTGGAAAGGTCTGCTGTTACTGGTAGAGAGGAGCTGGCACAGCAACTCCGGACTTTCGTTAATAAATCTTACTCATTAGAAAAAATGGTCGATAATACGCTCGTTTTGATTGAACAGTCAGCAGTCAATAATAGTGGTTGCATATAATAGAAGGCTTATATGGCGATGGGAACAATAGTTGGTGTTATTGAATATGGAGCAGGTAATCTATTTTCGGTTGAGACAATGCTGTCGAAAATAGGTGCCGAATTCTTTGTGTCATCTGAACCCAAAGAATTGAATAAAGCTACGCACCTTATCTTACCCGGAGTGGGTAGTTTTAATCGCGCGATGGATAATTTGGATGCGCATGGTTTGTCTGCTATGTTGGTAGACATCGTAGAAAAGAAGCGAAAGAAATTATTAGGAATCTGTTTAGGCATGCAATTGCTAGCAACCTACGGACAAGAGGGTGGAGAAAGAAAGGGATTAGGCTTAGTTGGCGGCACTATAGCCAAACTTCCTCCTGCTAGGGATGTGCGGGTGCCACATATTGGATGGAATTCCCTACATTTTGGTTCAATGACTCCAAAAAGTTTTTCGGATATCTCAGAAGGTCAAACGGTATACTTTAATCATAGCTATTATTTTGAGTTAGAGGAACAAATTCCCCACGTCTATACCGAGCATGGTGTACATAAGATAATTGCTGCGTTTGAGAAAGATACCGTTCTTGGTCTGCAATTTCATCCGGAAAAAAGTCAGGTTGTTGGACAGAAGATTCTAAGTTCATTTTTGAGCTGATTTATCGTTTGCTGAAGATAAGAATAATTCCTGTATTATTACTTAGAGGCAATTCCGTCGTGAAGCCTGTAGGTTTTCAAGAGGATCGTGTTGTTGGCGATGCTATAGCAAGTGTTAAGGTTTTTTCAAAGCGCTTCGCGGATGAAATGATAATCATTGACATTGATGCTACCAAGAATGGCCATCGAGATTTGACTCTAATAAAAAAATTATCCCGCGAGTGTGTTATGCCATTGACGTTGGGCGGCGGTATCAGTGATCTAATGGGCGCGGAGGATTTGTTTGCGTCAGGAGCCGACAAAGTGTCAATAAATTCGTCTTTTTATAGTAATCCGTCTTTGATGAGTACCATTGCAGCACGCTTTGGTAGTCAGGCAGTGGTTTTTTCCTTAGATATTAAAATTGTCGATTCTATTAGCTATGCAGTATCTCATTGTGGTTCGGTCCTAGAATCAATTACAGGATTAGACGCCGCCAAAAAAGCTGCTGATTATGGAGCGGGAGAGATTCTCTTAAACAGAGTAGACAAGGATGGGACAATGACAGGCTATGATACTGATCTAATTAGAAAAATTTCTGGCAGTATAGAGATCCCGCTAGTTGCCGTAGGAGGGTGTGGTAGTGGTGCCGATTGTGTTAAAGCTGTTAAAGCCGGAGCATCTGCTGTCGCCGCCGGAAGTATTTTCTTTTGGGTGGGAGAAAGTATTATGTCTATAAAAGAGCATATGAATGCGGAGGGCCTTGAAGTTCGCTTATTATGAAAAAAGTTTCTTATTGTAAGAAGTGCCTTTTTCCTGACACCAAGCCAGATTTAGTTTTTGATGGAGATGGAATCTGTGATGCTTGTAGATCTGCGGAACGGAAGCATGGATTTAACGAGAAAGTGGATTGGGATGTGAGAGCTAATGAGTTCAATACGTTATTGGCTAGAATACGCGATATTGGTGCACCATTATATGATTGTGTTATCCCGGTAAGTGGAGGAAAAGATAGTACGTGGCAGGTTTATGCTGCCAAGATTTTGCATAAATTACGGACTTTAGCAGTAACCTTTGATCAATTTGATCAAACACCGACAGGCGTTCACAACCTAAATATTCTTCGGAATATTGGTGTTGATCATATTCATTTTTCCCTTAATCCTCTCATAGTAAAAAAGCTGGTGCGCAATGGTTTTGAAACTATTGGAGATCCATACTGGGTCAATCATGTTGGCATGTTCAGTGTGCCTTTCAATGTTGCAAAGAGATTCGAAGTTCCTCTAATAATATATGGTGAAAATCCGCAATTTGAATACGGTGGACCAGAGGACAGCAGAGATGGGATGGTTATGGATAAGAGGTGGCGGCAGGAGTTTGGAGGGATGCGAGGTTTTCGTGAAGAAGACATGATTGATGAGGCAGATGGAATTTCTGCGACTGATCTCGCAATGCTTAAGTTCCCTGATTTGGAAGATGGTACGAATGATTTATTAGCAGTGTTCTATGGTTATTTTTTCAAATGGGATGTTGCAGAACATTTGCCGTTAATTAAGACACTGGGGTGGAAGGGTTTGGATAACATTCCAGCAGGATCGTGGGTAGATTATGAGAATTGTGATATGCAATTTATAGACATAAGAGAGCGCATCAAATATCTCAAGTATGGTTATGGAAGGGCTACAGATCAGCTTAATATTGAGTTAAGAGGGGGTCGTATCGAGAGGGCTGAAGCACTGAGCCTTGTGACTAAGCTTGATGGTGTAGTATCAGGAAAAAACATCCAGGACTTTTGTGATTACTTGGATATATCTGAGAGTTCATACAACAAAATAATGGATTCCTTCGTCAATGAAGATATTTTCTATCGCACTGATTCTGGTAGTTGGGTATTGAAAAACGAAAGGAAATAAGAAATTCTATTAATCATTGGAGCCTTATTGATGTATGACTAACAGAGCCATAACAAATGTTACCCAGAGGCCCCTTTTCTACCTAAGGTACACTGTTTAGATTCTTAGATCAGAACAAATCATGCGCTCTAATTCTACCAACATAAATCAACCACTCATGCAGTGTTTTAATGTTGTCAAACCGCTCTGAAGTAAAGAAATTTTGTGCTACCGACATCGGCGCTGTTAGTAGAGTTGGTATTGAAGCTGTGCGAAATTGTATTTGGCCAGTTGATGGTCATGTCTATGATATGATTTACACTTCGGTGCTGGATTCTTTCATTGACTATGTATCAACTGCTGATGAAAGAAGTGCTGACTTGTGCATGAGTGACACCGCTTTCTTCGATTACTTAGTACAGACTGCCCACTATAATCTACTCAAAAATATCGCTACCAAGCGAGGTCTAAGTCTAGTTACATCAGAGAGTTCGTTGACATTAATTTCACCAGAGTGGTTAGAAGTAGGAGTTTATTACGATAAAATATTTCAAGTGCAGCCGCACGTCAGAGAGTTACAGAAGATTTACCGAAATTTCAAATACAATCGACATCGCATAGCGGCATGCTTTCGATGTATAGGTATACCAAGTAACTCTCGGTGGATTTTCGGCGCAACAACGCTAAATTGGTTAGAAGGTAAATTCCTAGAAGATAGTAAGCAGGTGCATGTATTTAGAGACTGGAATGATACATATTGGATGCCGAGCAGGTCACTGAAGAGCACTGCTTACAGGGAAGAGTGCCAGCGTTTGAAACATAGAGTGGCTGATCCATTGATGGAAAGCATTAGAGATCGATTAGTTAATGTAGATTTGTCTCTTGATTGGGAATCGATAGCGCAGGCATTTGGAGATCGATTGTCGACCCTGAGTATAATTTACGATCGAGTTCTAGCGGCAAAACATGCTCCACTAGAAATTATAGCCACCGCAGAAAACGATCCCAGAAGGAAAATATTCTTAGTCGCTTTGCAAAGAATGGGCATTAAGGTTACCGGATTTCTTCATGGTGACCCAATATATGGTGTCTATAAGCAGCCCTATACTATTGCAATGACAATGGGACATATCAAGACTTATATAACGCCGAGTGCAACATCAGCCGATCTTCACAACTATCATTATGGAAACGGATTTGGCGATCGGTTTAATACCAAATTTGTTGGTTATCAGACTGATTACTACTCTAGAGTATCAATGACAAGTGGAACCTATAGCGGAAAGACTCCAAACTCTTTAGAGAAGGTCATGATAGTTGGGTTTCCGATGAATACTATAAGGTACTACGATGATCATAGTTTATTTTTTTATCACAAATTGTTGTTAGAGATTAGTCTGATTTCTGCGTTACGAAAGATCGGCTGTTTTGTTATATATAGAGCGCATCCAGATCGCTTGAATCACATTGTTAAACTAATTAGTCCGATGGTAGATAATATGAGCGTCGATTCATTTTCTAAGGAGTTATCAATGGTTGATACACTAATTTTTAGTCATCCTACAACAAGTACATTTGGCGAGTCATTGCTAACAAACAAGAATATGATTCTCCTCGAGAATCGTTCTTGCAGTAGCTGGGATAGTTTAGGCCGACACTATATTGAAAAGAGATGTCATTTTGTCGATGTATTGGAGGATGACTATGGTCAGCCTGGTGTCAATATTGATCAACTAGCCACTGCGCTGCGGACGAACGATGGCGCACCTAGAAAGAGTGAAAATACTGAATTTGTTGATTATTATTGGAGAGATATGGAGCCAACACCGCTAGAAGTTTCATGATATTAGCAGTGTTAGAGTATTACTCTGTTGTGGTATATGTAGATTGTGATAATCGCATTGTGAATATTTAATAGGAATAGAATTTGAAAACAGAGCAGTCTGAATTTTGGCGGGGTTCATTCGGAGATCAGTATACCGATAGAAATAGTGATCAAAGCATCATTTCTTCTAATATGAATCTGTTTGAAAAAATAATTGAAAGTACGGGTTTTCTAGAGAGTATTCTGGAGTTTGGTTGCAATCGTGGGTTAAATCTCTTAGCCATTAGACAACTAATGCCCAAGGCAGAGTTGAGTGGGGTAGATGTTAATGCCAAAGCGTTACAAAATCTTAACCAAGTGGATAATCGTGTTGTGACTATGGAAGGTACGATCGAATCATTTGTTAGTGAAAATATGTTCGATTTAGTTTTTACTAAGGGAGTGTTAATTCATATACATCCAGATAATCTAGCGTTAGCCTATAGTCAGATAGAGAAATACTCTAGGCGGTATGTTTTGCTAGCTGAGTATTTCAACCCCACACCGGTTGAAGTGGAATATCGGGGGCATACAGGCAAGCTATTCAAAAGAGACTTTGCGGCAGAATTAATGAGTTTATATCCGTCTTTGACGCTCGTGGATTATGGATTTCGTTACCACCTAGATCCGATATATCCACTAGATAACATATCGTGGTTTTTACTGGAAAAAAGATGATCAAATACGGATGTCAAAATATTAATGATGCAGATATCGATGCAGTAACTAGTGTTTTACGATCTGATTACCTGACTACAGGGCCGAAGGTGCCTGAGTTTGAGGCAAGTCTACGAAAAATTATTGGTGTGGAACATGCTATTGCAGTAAATAGTGGCACAGCGGCGCTACATTTGAGCTGTTTAGGGCTTGATTTGGGCCAGAAAGACAGGCTTTGGACTACCCCAATAAGTTTTGTCGCGTCCGCAAATTGTGGGAGATATTGTGGTGCCGAAGTAGATTTTTGTGACATAGATCCGGACTCGTGGAATATTGATGCTAATGCTCTCGAGAAAAAATTGGAGATTGCATCAATCCAAAATATTCTGCCAAAAATTCTTGTGGTGGTTCACTTCTCAGGCGTTCCTTGTGAGATGGATAAGATTAGTGAGCTAGCCACGCATTATGGAGTTAGGGTGATCGAAGATGCTAGCCACGCATTGGGTGCAACCTATCAGGGCCAAGCGGTGGGCGATTGCACGTATAGTGATAGTACTGTATTTAGTTTCCATCCAGTGAAGCTAATCACAACTGCAGAGGGAGGAGCAATTACAACGGCCAAGCGTGATCTATATGATAGTTTAACGTTATTGCGCACACACGGCATTACTCGAAACAAAGACCAAATGGTTGGTGAGCTTCAAGGACCATGGATTTACGAACAGCTTTCCCTTGGATATAACTATCGTATGAATGACCTGTCAGCTTCATTAGGATTAAGTCAATTAAATCGGCTAGGGAAATTTATTCAAAGAAGACAGCAGATCGCACAATATTATAGTGAAAAATTTATGGAACTTCCTATAAGTATGCAGAGAATTGAGAAAGACATGAAATCTGCACATCATCTTTATGTTGTAAGATTGCAAGGAGAGAAAGTTGAACATGAGCGTAAACGTATATTTGAGTATATGCGTGAACGAGGAATTGGTGTTAACGTCCACTACATACCTATTCATCTTCAACCGTATTATCGAGATCAAGGCCATCAATATGGCGATTATCCACAGTCTGAGGAATTTTATAGAGGTTGCTTATCGTTGCCCATACATCCATCATTGACCGATGCTGAAGTAGAGACCGTAGCTGAAACGTTCGTGAGAGGGGTCAGGTGAAGGTCGCAGTTATACCGGCGCGTGGTGGAAGCAAGAGAGTAGAAGGAAAGAATATCAGATCACTGGCTGGACGACCGTTAATCACGTGGGTTATAGCAACCTTAATCGAGTCGGAGCTGTTTAATAGTATAGTTGTTAGTACAGATGATGCAGAGATTGCTCTTATTGCGCAGAGCGCCGGAGCTAGGGTGCCATTCGTTAGGCCAGCCGAATTGGCTGAAGATCATTCATCTACTGATGAAGTATTGGTCCATGCCCTAGATTGGTTAAAGGCGAACGAGCAATTGCCCACTTTTTGTTGCTGTGTTTACCCCACTTCTGTTTTGATAACAAAGGAAATGTTGATTGACAGCTTTGATCTAATTGAAACTCGGCATGCTCATTCTGTTGCAGTAGTAAAAAAATATCAGCATCCAATATTCCGAGCATTATCAAAAGATCATGAGCAGCGTATTAAGTATATTTGGCCAGAAAATAGGGTTGTAAGAACCCAGGATTTAGCTGAGACATACTATGATGCAGGCCAATTTTATTGGATCTCTGCTGAATCGTACTTGAAAGACCCGAGATTATTGTCTAATAACTCACTGGGGTATGTCATTCCGAGTGATAAAACTTGGGATATTGACAACGAAGAAGATTTTGCAATAGTAAATAGGATGTTTCCTAGGAAAGACAAGAGGTAAATCTATGGATAATGCTACTAGAGAAATGTTGGATATGAAGCTGTTGGATGAAATTCAAGAAGTTCGCTCAAAAAATAATATTAATTGGATGGATGTTTTGCGTCTAGCGTTTAGGCATTCTCCAGACGAGGCACGAGAGTTAGTTGGGAGAATTAACTCGGATGATCAAAGGATTTCTGAACTGTTTGCACAGCTAGCACAGAAGTCTTAGTTTGCACGATTATGAAGGTTCTTCTTCTCGGGCCTTACAATAGGTCGATTATAGACACAGTCAGAAGTTCTGGTGACATTCCTATTGTGATGGAAAATACGATAATAGATAGACAGCATAAGAAGACTGCTGATTACATCATTTCTTTTGGTTATAGACACATAATTCCGAGAGAAGTAGTAGATCTTTATGAATATCAGGCAATTAATCTCCATATTTCATACTTGCCATGGAATAAAGGTGCGGATCCCAATCTTTGGAGTTTCCTAGAAAATACCCCTAAGGGTATTTCTATTCATTACATTGATCACGGGATCGATACAGGGCCGGTACTCACTCAACAAATGATTGACATCGATGATTCTGCGACTCTTCGATCGAGCTATTATTGCTTGCATGAAGCATTAGAGAATTTGTTTCGAGAGCGGTGGATCGAAATTAGAGACGGTACAATCGACGCAAGTAGACAGACTGAAATAGGCACCTGCCACAAGTCGACTGACAAGAATGATTATCAGCATTTACTGACTAATGGTTGGGATACGCCTATATCTTTAATAGCTGGACAAGCTCTTCCTTAGGATAAGTTTTTATGAATGATATAGACGCAATTGTAAGAGATATTTTTTGTGGACCAGATCGCCCTCCTGTAGTCATTGCTGAGCTAAGTGGAAATCATAATCAGTCCTATGAATCGGCTGTAGATATGGTGAGAGCTGCATCTAAAGCCGGGGTAACAGCGATTAAATTACAGACATATACTGCTGACACTTTGACAATTGATATAGAAGCGCCACCATTTACTATTGATGATCCAAAATCACTTTGGCATGGACGTTCACTCTATAACTTGTACGAGCAAGCTTATACTCCTTGGGATTGGCATGAAGGATTAATGTCTGAAGCAAAAAAGCTAGGCATGCTATGTTTTAGCACTCCATTTGACGAGTCTGCGGTCGAGTTTTTAGAACAATTAGATGTTCCATGCTTCAAGATCGCGTCGTTTGAAAATAATCATATTCCATTAATTGAAAAAGTCTCACAAACAGGGAAGCCGTTGATGATTTCAACAGGATTATCGAGCTTTTCCGATATAGCAGATGCGGTAGAAGTTGCCCGCGCCAACGGGTGCAAAGATCTGGTGTTGATGAAATGCACAAGTGCATACCCCACACAACCTCAAGACGTCAATTTAAGTGTAATACCACATATGGCGAAGATGTTTGACTGCCCAGTGGGTATTTCTGATCATACCGTAGGAATAGGTGCAGCGATTGGTGCAGTGGCGCTAGGCGCTACTGCAATTGAAAAACACATGAAACTAAATGTTAGTGACGATACTGTTGATTCAGAATTCTCTGAAAGTCCAGAGTCATTCTCAGTGTTAGTGAAGGAAGCTAGATGCGCATGGCAGGCTATCGGTAGTGCTTCATATGAGGCGTCTCTAGCCGAGCAACCTTCAGCAATATTCAAAAGATCTATATATGCAGTCGAGGATATGGGTGCTGGTACTATTTTGACTGCCAAGAATACTAGAATAATTAGACCAAGTGGGGGTCTTGCGCCTAAGCATTGGCATAAAATCATCGGCCGAGAAATCACTAAAGAAGTAAAGAGAGGCACGCCTATAACATGGGATGTTTTTGAATAGGTGTATGGGTTATGCTTTTAGTTCTAGTGAGTTACAGATATATACCTGCTGATATGGCTTTAGTTATCAGTTAAAACACGCTTAACTTATTTTTTATGAGAAGAATGGTATTGTTGTCGAAATTTAAGATCAGCCTAGGATAAGGGAAAGGTACTCTATGGTGGTGTGTTTTCCATTTGTGGGCGATAGTATCGGTGGTAGTCATATATCGTCATTGTTGCTAATAAAGGAGCTTCAGAAACGAATGGTGGAAGTAGTTGTTCTGGTTCATCAAGATGGACCATTAGTATCAGAACTGAAAAGGCAGTCTATACCGTTCTCGATCTTAGACTTAGGATTTTACGAGGGATCCCGATTGATATCATTGACAAGTTTTATCCGAGTTTTTCAGGTGGTGAGAACGTTACGCCAATTGACCCGCAGTTCAAAGTTCGATTGTGTGCATACTAATGATATGAGAATGCATGTCACATGGGCCATTGTGGCAGCAGTGTCTAGAGTTTCTCATATTTGGCACCAAAGAACAGTCTTTCCTGATTCGTCTCTTGCGAGGCTATTGATAAGATTGGCGGAAAGCAGAATAGCCATATCAAATTTTGTTTATGCTTCTTTCCCGGGAAAATTACGGCAAGGTACTTATGTTATAGCTAATCCAGTTGAGGAATTTGACGGATGTAGCAAAGATATCTCTGAGTATCGTGACGTATTGATGCTACCAAGAGATCATTCAAATTCAGAATATGTTATTGGAAGCTTTGGCTCTCTGACCGAAGTTAAGCAGCCTTTAGTTTTAGTCAAAGCGATCTCGACTTTACAGAAAATGGTAGATGCTAGCGTAGTCCTAGCGATTTTTGGCATAGATAAGGGTGACTTTACTGCCAAGATGAATCAAGAAGCAGAGAGACAGGGGTGGTCTGACAAGTTGGTTTTCTTAGGATTGAAAAGACCTGTGGAGCCTTGGATGGCGGCTTGCGATGTGATTATCGCTACCTCAATTGCAGATGGGCTGGGCCGTTCTTTGATGGAAGCAATGATGGTCGGGACTCCAGTCATTGCAGTCAACTCTGGCGGCCATAAAGAAGTCATTACACATGATAAAAATGGTTTGCTTGTTCCGAGTACGCCGGATGATATTGCAACCGCAATTGCCTTAGTTCTTAATAATCATGATAAAAGAAATGAGTTGATTAGATCAGGGCGTGAGACGGCGCATACAAAGTTTGGACTAAGCCGACATACCGATAGAATTTTAAACATATATAAAGGTCATAAGTGACTCAAGCTGAGCTAGCACCATTTGCGCAGATGATGGTTGCTATAGAACCATACGATTGGCGTTTTGCTATTAACGGATTGATTGTTTGGGCAATTGGGACATTAATTTTTTCGCGTGTCATGAGGCTAGAGTTGGCAGCTATCGTTATGTTTATCAAAGTAATGATATGGGGCATCTATTTCACTTTCTATTTTGATCCGTTCTTTAAGATAGGGGGTGATGACCATGCCTACTGGGAACACGCTGTCGATATGTGGAACTTTGGATTAGATCCAATCAGGATATGGGCGCTGGCTCACATGAGCTATCTAATCAATGCTGACCCAGGTAGGGTAGTTTTCTATTACTATACTTATGTAGGGCTCTATCTGTTTGGTCCATCCTACCAGTCCCCGATCTTGATGAATATTTTAGTCAGCACAATGACGACCTATTTCTGCGGAAGAGTAATGTTCGATCTAACAAAGAATCGCGCATGTATGGAACTATTTTCGGTATATCTTTCTTTGCATTGGATGATTATTGCATGGTCCTCTTTTCTATTACTTAAAGAACCATTGATAGTTGCTCTGACAGCGGGTGTGCTATATGGAATATCATGGAATACTCGCAGGCAGATTTTAGGTCGTTCTTGTATTGCTATCCTTTGTTTATTTGCTCTACTCTACACTCGCTTTTATCTACCTGAGGTATTGATTGGTGGTGTAGCTGCCGGAGTATTTTTTAGCGTTCGTAGCGCACGTTTCTCATCAAAAAGACGTTTAGCATCAAACGTTGAAAGAAGTGAGATAGTAGCTAGTGTAGAAAGGTTGCTTATAGTGCTAAGATCAAGATGGGTAATTATAGGTATACTTTCTTCTATTGCACTTTATTTTGGGCACAATGAGTTGAAATACTTTGTGAGTCTAATGGATTTACGAGGTGCGCCTTATGAGGTGATTCATTTTCTTCTGCAGCCCTTACCATGGAAAATAACCGCTCCTGTCAGTTTCTTATTGATACCTTCCATTCTCCATTGGTTAGCAATTCCGTTGACGTGTATCGGGGCTTTAGCGCTATGGTTTCAGAAGACGACATTAAGCAGAATAATCGTCATGATCGCTATTGTAATGACAATATTTTATGGATTAGTGCCAGACATCGCGTCTACAAGACATAGAGCGCCACTTGACTTATTATTTGCCATAATGCAGTTTACGGGATTTTTATATTTACTCAAATATACTAGCAGAAGAAAGAAGAGTGCCAACGAGAACATCGATTTTACAGAAACATCTGCTAATTAGGATTTACGCAATGACTCTGGATAGATAATATGAAACTACGAATCGTTGTACCTCTTTTGATAGTTATAGGTCTTATTTCAGGATCACTAGTAAGCGTAATTGTAGAAGAGGTCTATGTCGGTGAGGCATCGTTCAAAATAGGTGACCTTTCAATTTATCCGGTAGAGCGACTTAAGAGAACATATAAGGACGCGGGATATCTGATTGAGACACGAACCAGATATGTGTCAGTAAGGCCTATAGAAGTAAGAGAAGAAGTAGAAGAGGGGTTGGTTGCAACGTATCAGGTTAGGGCAGCAAAAAATGGACAGCTTGAATTGCCATATCTCTATGATGTGGATGATCGGCCTGGAGAGATAATCAGAATAAGGGCGAGGGGTAGAACTCCAGAAGAAACTAGAGAGTTTCTGCAAGAGGTTTTGCAAAGTGTTCTAAGTAGGCATGAGCGAATTTATGAAACCCATATGGCGATAATCCAGCAACAGCTGGAAGTTTTGTCTGGGCAAGCGAGTTTTGGCGAGCATCACCTCCCGTTAATAGTTCTTAATTTGCTTGATGCTTTTGAAACTAGAGACTTATTAATAGATACGGATGATATTCCAGTTGTGGCAGAGAATTTGTTGGCTGTCTATCAAGAGTATAGCGAAGCGATCATGCCGATGAATGCTGGGCCAACAAGGATTTTACGTGAACCAATCGTTTTTGATAAGAAGCTCAAGCCAAATGCCCCACTATACGTCCTTACTGGGGGATTTTTTGGTGGAATCTTTGCCATCATTTTAATTGCATGCATCAGGATTGACTTTGGTCAGATTATTAGCGACTTAAAGATTCCAATAAGACAGCCACGTCGCTAAACATTATTGAGAAAGTTCGGGACTGGCACATGCTATGAGTAGGTTGTGGGAGAGCTGATAATATGGCTACTATATTCTGCAATTTAGCGGGAGCTCTTGACGCAGCAATTACTGATGACGCACTTCATAGTGCGATTTATCGAGATACTAAAACACTTATCAGTTCGCATTTTATGGTCGTGACTGCTGGATCTTATGAGGAAATACCCAAAATTATACATAGGCCAGGTAAGACATATTTAGTCTATGGATCGCCTACCATAAGTACTTCTTCGTCTCCAGAGACTGTGTGTGATATGTTGTCAAAAAGCGGTACTAAGAGTCTTGATCAAGTAGATTCGAGCTTCTTAATCGTTGAAATTAGTGAGAACAAGAATCAGCTAGTTGTCATTACCGATCGTTTTAATAGCAGACCTATGTGGTGGTCACGATTAGGGCCCATTGTCATTTTATCAACCGAATTTAGACGATGCCTACAAACACTTAGGGCTCGTGGCCCAGTTACTGTTGATTTGAGTGCAATCTACGAATTTCTTTGGTTTCGCAGGCTTTACGGCACCAAGAGCTATGTTAGTGAGATTAATATGATCAGGCCAGCAGCAATCCGTTTTTTTGATCAGAACGCTGACTCTGAAAGTCGATATTGGCATTATAAGCACCAGCATTCTCTGATGAGTGATTCTAATTATGTGGATCTGCTAGCAGAAAGTATTTCTAGTGGAGTGCACCAATCTGTTTCAGATGTCTCTCGGAATGGTTTGATGTTGAGTGGCGGACTCGATTCCAGACTCATGTTAATGATCGGTAATAAGAGGTATACAGGCATTACCAATGCCCCACAGATAAATAATGAAGTCCATATCGCGAAAAAATTAGCTGATTTAGCAGCCATTGAGCATTTCTATATTGAGCGTCCAAAGGACTATTTAGGCAAGATATTTGACAATGCTACTAAGGCGTCAAATGGGATGACTTTGTATTATGAATGTCAGTTTCTCGGATACGCCCATGAACTGACTGATATGGTAGATAACATACAACTTGGATTATTTTTTGATATTTTCTTTTGTGGGCATTATATGCCCAAGTACCATCCACAATTTCTTGGACGGAACGCCCTATTTTTTCTTCCAAGAAAAGTTGATGAGACTGATTTCGTTCAGAGTTTTGCGCATAGTGTAAGTTATCGACAAAAGCAGTCAGACCTATCGTCCTTGGTTGCTAACGATAATTATCATGTGTTTAAAGAAATAATGATGAATAATTTAAAGGAACTAGAGGCAGAAGGTCGCAAAACAGGTTTGAGTGGGGAGGGTTTATGGGAATATATGCATCTGGCTAATTTGGGCCGTCATTATTCGATGCTGATGGCAAAGTCGATGAGGCCGTATATTGATGTACGGCTGCCCGCCCTGACAAACACAAACTATTCCATGGCTCTATCATTACCAACTGCGTTAAAACGAAATTGGAGAGTTTATCTTAATGTATTAAAGAAGCTTGATTATGAATTGGGGCTGATGGAGCTACCCAATTCTAATACAAATATCCAGGCGAAATACAATCTTTATGCACAAACGGTATTTAAATTGGGGCGAGGCGTAAGTAAAAAGCTCGGCCTACTAAATAGTGTTGTAACACCTGCTTATAGTGATAGATCCTGGCCACCAGTGCTTGATTCATTTTTAGCAAATAGGGACATTCAGGATCGCCTCAATACAGTGATCGAAAATGGATATCTCTCTAGAGAGGGATTGTTGGACAAAAGGAGATTGTTTAATTTACGCGATGAAACCCTTAGCGGCGGGAAAGACCACTCTATTTTCTTGAATCAACTTCTAACTATTGAATATGGTGCATTAGATCTAATGTGAAGGATACTGGCTGGAGTTAGAGTGGTCTAATAATTTATTCCCAGAGCGCCAACAACTAATTGATTATTTGTTGAAATATAGACTTTCCCACAACTTGCTCGCATTGAGACAAGACAGATGTCCTTTTTTTCATGAGTAATGTCCCAAAGCTTCTCTCTTGGCGAAGGTTTCCCGTCTGTTTGATATCTGTTAGGTAGCGACTCTAAAGAGACAGTCAACAACATGATGGCTGGTTTTTCGGCTGTGCATTCGCAGTGGAGTTCGCCGGCACCAACAAAAGTCACTCGGGCTTCATAGTGGCCATAGTTGTGATTTACGACAAATGGATCAGGTCTATTAGATATAAATTTTATGGGTAATTCACTATAATCTTTATCGACTTGGTCTAGAAGATCTTTAATTGGAAATAATATTGGATCAAATTTATAGAAAGAGAAATTCTGACTAGAAGAAGGCGCAGAAGCGAGCGAATAGAGCCGAATAAGCTTAGGAGCCTGAATCAGAAGAAGCACCACACTTATAACAAATACAGATCCCAAAACTTTCGAAGTAGGGAGTTCTGTAAAGTACATTAGTACTAATATTGCTCCAAAGAGTAATGGCCATAGAAAAAATCTCGGATAACCGAGAAGGTTTGGTGCACTACTGTCCATTCCAAAAAAAATCATGTAACCCACACCGCCTAGAAGAATTAGAGAAGTTCCAAATAGCTGGTAGCGATTTTTTCTTGATAAAAGGATAGAAAAAATTACCAAAACTATTAATAAAATAGCGCCAGAAAAGCCAAAGAGCTGCTCAAGATCAATTCTTAGTTGTTCAATCTGGGTATTGCTGCCTAGTTTATTTAATGATGGACTCCAGGAGCGTATATCAATGGCAGGATTTGTCCCTGCTAATAGTGGGCCTAAATTGTGACGGATTAATACATGTGATAGAAAGGGAAAAGCCACAGCTGAGACCATTAGACACTCGCTATATAACTTGCTTGCTTGCTTATGATGTATTTGAAAAATGTCTTTGAGTTCATAGCGTTTACCAAGCAAATAAATGATCGGTAAAGCTAGGATCGCCGGTTCTTTAATTAGAGATGCAGCACCCATAAGTAACAATGCGATTGGCAAGGCCTCACTTTTTCTCCGAATGACCGCTTCGATTGCAGTCAATAAGAGAACTATCGACCATGATTCTAGATAGACAGAAGTAAAGATAGTTATGTGTTGAGGCAACCAAAAAAAGAAAAGACAAAAAGGTACAATTCTGAAATTAGGCCATGAGCCGACACAATATGGCCGTAAGATAAGTAACCAAAAAATTATTGCGGATGTATTGTATAAGCGGATACCATTCCACAAGTTGTCCCATCCCAGCGAAATTGCTAGAGCAGTCCAGGGCATACTTAAGAAATATGATAATGTTGGCCATCGAAAGTTGTAGGAGGCATCAATAAAACTTAGGGCGACTATTGAGATTCCAAGTATTAGGCAAGCAAGCGTATATCGTTTGAGTAGTAGTACACTAGTCACTATCCCAAGAATTAAAAGGAGAATCAGGAATCGTGATGCCAATATTAGTTTAGGTTTCGAGCTATATTTTTCGAGAAACTCTGCAACAGTAAATTGACTCCCTGCAAGCTCTGCACCAATTATGTCAGCCCAAAATACACCAGTACGAAAGGCTTGACCTATGTGCGTTACATGATCTCCGCCATAAGGGAAATCACTTGACCAGGTAATTCCGAGATAAATCAACAGTGGAAATAGTATTAGTGAACTACTTAATAGAGCACTAGGAACGGAGACTTTCCCAATAGGCCTACAGAATATAGTCGAGGCAGGCACACTATACGGAGCTGTCAACAAAGCGAGCGCAATCAAAACAAAGGCAGGTAGTAACCATACTATTCTGTCTAATTCAGCATAGACCTGTGACAATAGCAGAGCGATACACAAGAATAAGCAGATTGTATGGTTGAGAGTTAAACTACTCTTAATGGTAGACGGAGGTAAGTCACTCATATGTTAGTTATCGGCGATATATTTATGAGATGATTGGCACACTATAGTTAATCGAAAATGCGAATTCGTTAGTCATGAAAGAAACGAGTTACTATATCATTTTGACAGGCTAGAGAAGCCAAGCTTAGAGAGTCAAGCAGACTAAGAGAATAGATAAGACTGGATTGTACATATGGAAGATCAAAGAAAGACGACAATATGTATTTCAGCAAACACTTCTTGGAACCTATCAAATTTTCGCACAAAGTTAATTAGAGATCTGATAAGTAAGGGCTATTCAGTAGCAGCAATTTCACCAGAGGACAAATATACCGATAAACTTGTTGAGCTTGGAGTAAAACATTTCCAGATTAACATGGATAATAAAGGTCTCAATGTTTGGGAAGATATTAAAGTATTGCGCCAATATATACGATTATACCGACGTATTAAACCCGATGCAGTGCTCCACTTTACGATAAAGCCGGTTATCTATGGCTCTTTAGCCGCTAAACTAGTCGGCGTCAATGCTATCAACACTATGACTGGACTTGGTACTGCTTTTATTTCTCTAGGATACATTAAGTATTTAATAATGATTGTTTTGCGCTTGGCCCTACAGTCTTCACGAATTGTCTATTTTCATAACCATGAGGATTTACAATTCTTTGACACGCATCATCTTGTTAAGAAGGCTAGGAGTAAAGTCATTGGTGGTTCAGGTGTTGATACAGAGCATTTTAGTTTTCAGCCTATATTAAAAACAAATAATACGAAATTCCTTTTTGTTGGCAGGCTCCTGCGTGACAAGGGAATAATTGAATTTATAGAGGCGGCTAAAATTGTTATTGCAGAGCGTGATAATATTGAATTTCAGATATTGGGTCCAGCAGACGTTAAGAACCGATCGGCTTTATCCTCGATAGAGCTTGATGAACTGCTTAGCCAGAGCAGTATTATCTATCTCGGTAGTAAGTTAGATGTAAGACAGTATATTAAAGACGCACACTGTGTAGTTTTGCCCTCATACAGAGAAGGATTGTCCAGAGTCTTACTTGAGGCAGGATCGATGGGTAGGCCGGTAATTGCGTCTAATGTGCCAGGCTGTAGAGATGTAGTCATTAACGGCCACAATGGTTTTATTTGTGAGGAAAAAAATAGCAAGGATCTAGCAGAGAAAATTCTACTGCTAGAATCTCTTGGACATAGCAAAATATCAGATTTGGGGCTTAATGGAAGGGCGAGAGTAAAAGAGTTATTTTCAGAAAAAATCATAGTATCAGAGTATATAGATGCTATAGAGCGAGCTATCTAAATTCAAACTTGAAACTGTACTATCTTTGAGAAAATATTTTCTTACTAGCTTCTGTTACAGGAACTTTCGTTCGACGAATTAATGCAGCGTCTAGGGATGCAACGAAGGATTTCTCCATATATTGGTAACTTGAATTCTCTTTTAAAGCTTGGGCTCGACCAATCTTTGTGTCACCGTAGATCTCAAGCTGTTTCTTTATTGTTTGTACATTCTCACTTTTTCGATCAAAAATTGCTGTAACTGGTTCCTCGAAGGTAAATGCTGAGAGTGGTGTTTCTACCGAAGACTTAATCCAGCTCGAAATGTCATAGGTTAAGGTTGCTTCGGGGTTGGGTTGGTTTTCATCTATGCTTAATATGTTATATGACAAGCCCGCACAGTAACTAATAATTTCATCAAATTGTGCTTGATTATCTTTATTAAGTAATTTAGCTTCTTCTAGGAGTTCCTTTACAACATTGCTTGCTAGATGAAGTATTTCTGTCATATGAGTAGCAACAATATTAGCATGATGGACCTGGATTACATTAAAACCTTCTTTTCCATCGAGCAGGCGTTGGTACGCATCACTATCCTGATAGTAAGTTTCGATATCCTCAGCACTATCCCAGAGCTCATCCGCAGTATCTTTTCCAAACGACTCAATTGCTTCTGGTAACGCTCCACCAAGTGCCGGTAGTTTTTGTAGCATTCTATAAGGTAGCTGGAATGGTTCTAATTTATGCAGGCGAATATATTTGAGAATAGGATCGAATACCACTCCATGCGTTACGGAAAATACTAAGAGAGCTAATTTTCTTAGCTCAATATATTCTAGGAAAGACAAAGTATTAGAACCGACTACTACCTCCTCAATTTCTAACACTTTCTTTCCAGATTGAAGTTCCACAAAATCGCGAGGAAGGATTCGATATTTTGTCAGAAATTCCCACCTCATTCGCTCCTTCTTTGCTGTTAGCGGTGCTCCATTCAGTAGCATCAGAGTATATGCCTCGACGCGATCCATTCCAGCATTTACCAAGGTTCTTAGTGTTTCAACGTCACTTTCATAAGTGCTGCCAGGTAGTCCCACTATTACCTCTGAGGCTGTTCGTAAGTTTGCTTCACGGATTGTTGGAGCGAGTGCAATCATTTGCTCTTTGCTTATATTCTTCCGTCCGACATTTTCAAGAACTTGATCATCCATTGATTGAACAGACATCAGTAGATCTATTGAGTTGCTTAGTTTTCGAACAGTCTTAATAATTTTTTCTTTAGAATTCTTTCCGGTTTGCATCATGACCTTACGTGGATATCCAAACCGATCCTGTAGTTCTACTATTGCATCAGAGATGTCCAGATCTCGGGAATTCATACCAAAATTCAAATCACTTATTCCGAGCGTCTCTGTCTCTGGTGGAACATTCTCCGCAATGTATAGGAGCTCTTCCTTGATTCGTTCTAAGCTAAATCGATGCACCTTATTGACCGCTGAAGAGCCATCAACACAAAAAGTGCATGAAAATGGACATCCCCTTGAAGTCTGAACACGAGGCTTTAGGCGGCCATCAAAAAATGGATCAAGTAAACCTTCTAGGTAAGGCGAGGGAATTTCATCCAAGGATTTTAGCCTATTAACTGATGAGCCGAACATGACGTTGCCTCTGGTGTTAGTAACGCAACCGGGTATAGGCTCATCTTTTATGCTAGCTACTCCGTTAGCGGACCCTAGAGATTCAAATAGCTTCTGAACAAGATTGTAGAATGGAATTTCACCTTCCATGGGCAAATAAAAGTCCACAGCTTGTCGGTTTTCTAGGTAGGTCGTTTGCGCTTCGCGATCTGTTGGGAAATTCGGCCCACCCCAGACGGTGATGACATCAGGGTTAAGCGTCTTGGCAAGGTCAAAGAGCTCCAGACTTATTCTTTCACACCAACAGTAATTGCTTAGACCGAGTACATCAGGACGAGAAACATACAATGCTTCTTCTAGATCACTAATGTACTTAAACAATCGTATATCGACATCTGTCCCAAGGAGTTTCTTGCTATAAGCCGCTACATATCCGATATTTAGCGGATTAGAATCTGTTGATAGCGATACCGTATCATAGGTCAAATCGCCTAAAAAGATTGTTAATGGTTTCAATGTCAGACTCCTATGGATACAGGCGCATTATAGCACCGGACACAATATTTTCGGTTTAAGACCAATTTGACATCAGAGGTAGCCCAGTTTTGCTTGGCTTCTATATTAATATTGATGTTGATACGTAGGATATCGGGCGAGAGGTGTGCCATTTACGCAAATGTCAATTGCTCGATACAATAGATGATAAATAGGATAGCGGTTACAATGCCATATCTGGCGCATTTTGATAATGTGAGGATAAATGCTTAGTCATAAAGGCCCCGTTTACAGCATCATTACTCTGTTCAATGAGAACGGGAGTATCAACTTTTCGGGCATTTCAGAGATGATTGTTAAAGCCCATGAGGGCGGTCACAGATGTTTCTACTTTATGGCGTTTAACGGGCGTGTAAATTTATTAACTTATAAAGAGCTCCATGATTACAACAAATGGTTAATTAATTTGGTTAAAGATTTGTCTTCGGACTCACTTGTTATTGTTCCAGGTCCAATAGCAGCATCAGCAATGGAAATAGCGTGCTTCGCTACAGAGGCGCATGAACTAGGGGCTGATTGTTATTCGGTGTATATCGGTGAGCGCTACTACTCCGATGAGCAGTTGACGCATTATTTTGACTATCTCGTTAATCACTCGCCTGCTAAGTGGCTAGTGCATCAGATGCCTCTCCCGAGTGGTTATGGAGGAGCACCGGTCAATTGGCCACTTAAGACATTGGAGCAAATAACGCAACATGATAACGTTATCGCGCTTAAGGAAGACAGCAAGGACAAAGACTATACAGACCAAGTGCTCAGAGTGGTTGCCGACAACGTAACAATCATTTTATCGGGCGGTGGAAAGAGGCAATGGTTAGGGCATAATCAAGTCAGCCAGTGTTGGTTAACGGCCCTAGGTGTTGTTTACCCGGAGATTAGCACTCGCTTTTATAGCGAGGTGGGTGGCCAGGAAAATACCACCATTAGTCAAATTGCGAAAGATATTGTTCGCGCTGAAAGCATCTTTTTAGACGAAATTGTCGGCAGGTTCTCATGGCATCTAGGGGTTCGATCTGTAATTTTGCATCGATTTGGATTTAATGCATTTGAAAGATCTCCCATGTATGCTTTGGGTAATGATGCTCATAGGGATATTGCCAAAATTATTGAAGATAAGATTGAGCCTCTCATACGTCCCTATTTGTTGTAGTCCAGTTTATAGCGATGCTACGTTTGAGCGATACTAACTAGATACTTTGATAAGTGAACTCGATTGAATTTGCATCTATGAAAGTACAGATTAGCAGCCTTTCTCCAGAAAAAACAAGAATGCTCGTTCTGAGTGAAGAACAAGTAAGGTCATTCCGCCATTATGGAGTTTGCCCCACTTGCTGTACAGCGCAAGATCCTGTTTGTTTAACGAGATTGGGATGGTTTGATTGGAAGTCAAAGCTTGAAGTTGTGCAGTGTCAAAATTGCGATTCGATCTATTATGCTAATCCACCCGATTCAGAGCAGATTGACAAATATTATCAGGAGCATTGGAATAAGGCCGGTGGCAAGAATATAGAGAGTGATGCACATGTTGGAACAGCCATAAACAGAAAAATGCAGCGCTTGCTGGATAATTTTTGTTTAGCTAAAGACAGCACTAGAATACTCGATGTGGGTTGCGGATTGGGAGGTATGCTAGCAGGTTTATCTGAGAGTGGTTATTCTAACTTTTATGGCTTAGAGCAGTCGCATCATCGATTCGCCGCGGCAGCCAAGCGGTATCCCGGAAGAATCTTTGATTGCGGGTATCGTGATTTAAATGACGAATATCTTTTTGACGTGATTTATTGCAATCATGTCTTGGAGCATATCTATAAGCCTAGCGACTATTTTGAGTGGCTTGATGATCGACTGACACATAATGGGGTTGCTATTGTTTGTGTGCCCAATGTGCAATGGGAACAGCTCGTTAACCAAATCCTATATATTCCCCATCTACATTCGTTTTCAGCGAAGAGCTTAAAGAAAGCAGGGGAACGGGTTGGATTTACTTCGGTATTTTGGTTAGATTCCGATAGAAAAGACGATTTATGTGCAATTTTTTTTAAAAATTCAGATACGTATAGATGTTTTGAGCACATAAATTTGAATAGTACGGCGTTCGCTGATCTAGACGATTTTCCGGATATTTCGCTGTCTAGCCAGAAAGACCGATTTAAGAATATATGGGCACGTAGGTTGGGAGAGGAGCACTCGAAAACACTAATCAATTGGCCATCAGCAAATAACATTCAATTAGTCGATAACGATGTACAGCGGTGGGACAGCTATACAGTATGGAGATCACAGTGGCGAGCTATTTTTTGTTTGTTGCTTTTTCGCAAGAGATTTGCATTTAGGGTCTGGCCTCAACTGAATAGAGGGGAAGGTTTAATTAACAGATTGTTGTCTACACCGAAACGGCATGTGACAGACTACAATCATTTAGTTTTCACAACGTTGGGAAACACAGAGGACGGAATACCCGAAATAACATACAGAAAAAAGGCTCCAATATTAATGAAGTAGACTGTTTAGCTATATATTTCTTGGTGGTCTTCTGACTAGAGTCTTCGAAGGTCTATCTAATAAGTATATGCGATTTTTCGGAAGATCCATGAATCGATAGTGCTTTTGAGAAAGCCACATCTCTAAATTATTGCTATAAGGTTCTTTGATAGAGTGGTACGGCACGTAGTGCAAAAGAAATGTTAATCGATAACCGCTTTTTACGCGAGACCCCATGTGACAACATCGTACAGCATCAACTAATCCGATAGTTCCGCGTTCTCCAGTAAGAATATGTGCTGAACTTATGGGGTGTATCTTTTTGATTTCATGATCGGAGATACGAGTGTAGTTATATACTAATTTCTTTTTTATTTGTTGGCTCTCATCTGCATCGAAAAATGTAAGCGGGCCGTTTTCTGGGTATACATCTTCGACTAGCATAAACAGCTGTACTGTGCGATAGTCCTCCTGGTCAAAATGAAACATTTGACTACTAGTTGTCGATAACGATGGCGATGACCGATACAGCGCAATATCTGCGAGAATTGGTATAGTGCCGAAATATTTAGCCACTAAAGATATTAGAGATTCGTCTAGGGCAAAGCGCAACAACTCAGGATAATCCGACAAGTCATTTTGGTTCAGTAGATTTCTTAAAAATGGCTTCGGTGCAGAACTACTACTAGAGGACTCATTCACTCTTTCTTTTGCAATTGTTGAGCATGTGGTTAGTACTTTCGGAGCGTGTGAGAAATTCGCAGAATCTGTAATTAAGAACCCAGTTGAATTCGGAATATACAAAGTCGCTGGTTTACAAAGTTGTGCAGCAAAGAGCCGTGTCAGATATTGAACAGGAGATCGTGCAATCCTTAGGATCTTAGTTATTCGACGCGAGGTTCGTTTAGGTATTTGAAATCTATGGACCAATATTGCTTCAATTTCACGGCCGCTATGGATAATTTCAATGAACCTCTGGATCAGAATCTTGGCGTGTGGCATTGAATTGTTGACTAAGTAGTTTTTATAAGCTCTGATTATACGAAATAGCAAAACGGCATAATTATGCCAGCTGACGCGGCCCAGCGGTATTTGAGTCTTGCTGCCACGAGGATCTAAAGTTCCATCTGCTCCAAGGGGTTGCCTATCAAGTGGTTTGATATCGAGAATGTGGCGCAAAAAGAACATATGTCTGATGCTATAATTGTGCTCATGTTAGAGTATGTCGTACGTGACTGGTGGCGGTATTCTGCTGCGCTCGGGCTAGGCGTTTTTCTTTTTTTGGTTCTGCAGCCGGCAGCACGAAAGGCAGGTTTAGTTGATCAACCTAGCCAGAGAAAACTGCATCTATCGCCCATTCCGCTCGTTGGTGGAATCGGCATCTTCTTGACTTTTGCCTTGTCTTTAACGTTATTTGAGATCAGCTTAACCTCTTATAGGATGCTGCTATTTTGTGCGGGTTCCCTAGTAATAATTGGTGTATTAGACGATTACATTGATGTGCCTGCAAGGCTGAAATTTTTTGCACAGTCGTTTATCGCATTATTACTGGTTCTTGGTGGTGGGGTCGTGGTTACGGAATTAGGCTTATTAGTATCAGATAAGGTAATAGGCTTAGGGCCAGTGTGGGCAACAGTGTTTACCGTTATTGCGGTAATTGGTGTAATTAACGCTTTCAATATGCTTGATGGATTAGATGGTCTTTGTGGAGTAATGGCTCTCATTTGCTTTTCGGCTTTATTGATACTTTATTTTCTATCAGGAAATAATCGAATCGCTGAAGATGTTGTATTCCTTCTTTTGTTTATTGTAGTTCTATCAACTTTTTTGCTTTTCAACTTTGACTGGATTGTTAGAGATAAGCAAGTATTTTTAGGAGATGCTGGTAGCATGTTGATTGGTGTCGTTGTGGCATTTTTCTTAGTTACGTGGGCTGCTCGCTATCCTGCCTCAGATAATCCGCTTTTGAAAGTAACTTCAGCGCCATGGTTAATTGCGCTTCCAATAATGGATATGGTGAGGGTAATGCTTGTGCGCTTGATTAGAGGAAAGTCACCATTTAGAGCCAGCCGTGATCATATACATCATTTACTGCAGGAACTTGGATTCAGTCAATTTTTGACCTTGGTTGTTCTCAGTATAGTGCAGCTAATGTTTGCTTTTATTGGTGTTCTTGCAACAGTTAAGCAGTGGCCGGATGCCATTTTATTTTGGAGTATGTTTCCCATTTTTGTTATTTTCTCAGTATTAGGCTGGGTGATTGAGACTTGGACGGCCGGTCGAAAGACAGTTAAAGAGTTACACAGTACATCGAAAGCTAAAGTTGTTGGTATTGACGACGATCGATTAAGAAAGAGGGAATGACCCCTAATCAATGTATCAATATCTCTGATTATATCAACTATGTACTGAGATTAAGTTGAATCTACTATCTCTGACTCTGAGGTAAGTATATGAGGGACGACAGAAATTGTGTAAATTTATTGATCCGCAATCTGCCCATCGTTTAATGACTAGTTACTTGGCACCACCATCTGATTACAAATAATTTAGTGAGATGAACGTTAGATACAGTCTTAGAGGTGGCGTGATATTTCTTTTAACTAGAACTATACTGATATGGCTATTGGTCTATTTTTGTAAAAACAGTGTTCGTGTAAAGCAGAGATCACGAATCGGGGATAGTAAGAGAATATTGGCTCTTAACGTTAACCGCTTTAGGGGTGACCTTGAGCTATTGGATCAGGATGACCGTATAACCATTCTAAGAATGCCATATTTATGGCAAGGGAGACTATATTACTGGTTTTTTGGCGAAGAGCTAGAAACAGAACCATCTGAAGTTCTGAGACAAAGAAAACAATATCGCCAATTTCTTGAAAGGTTTTTGTCTCGGCTCTATCGCCTGTTAGATATCGATTTAGTGCTTGGTAGCGGCATTCACTACAAAGTAGCCGAGGATTGGGGAGCGATTTCAGAAAGTTTAGGTTACTCATATGTTGTACTGCATCGTGAAGGATACATGGGTTCTCCGTTTGAGGATGAATATATTGCAGCCCCCGGACAGATGGGTAAAAGATTCCCCGGATCCATGTTAATTTTTCAAACCCAAAGACATAGAGAAATAGTTGTGAAGTCTGGTTTTGTAAGTGAGAGCAATTCTGCTGTTAGTGGTGTAATGCGAATGGATGATTTTATAAGGGCCAGTTGCAGCACTATTCCTCAATCTACTGTATTCAAGAGTGACAGAAGAAAGCGCATTACTCTTTTTAGTTTTGGCCCCAGCACTGGATTTATAACGGTGCCACCTATATGGCCTATAGATCCCGAAAATTACTTGATGGAGATGTGCTATAAGACGCATGTGCTAGTTGCACGCTATGCTGTTAATCATGCAGATATCGATGTTACTATAAAGACTAAGTGGGGCGGTCGATGGCTCGAGGAGATACACAAGATCTTGGGCGAACATGGGATTGAGAGCAGTGACGTGGAAAATCTTGAGATACTAACCGAGTCGTCTGCGCAGGAATTAATTGGCAAGTCTGATGTGGTAGTTGGTTATGGCTCAACAACGCTTTTGGAAGCAGCTATAGTGGGGCTCCCAGTGATCGTGCCACGTTTTGATGAGTTGTTGCGTGATGATTTCAAAAAATACCTTCTGTATCCTGACATTGATGAGGCATTCAATATAGCTGAGGGCCCTGATAAATTAGAGCGCCTAATCGAGGAAAATTTAGCTAATCCTGGGATAGATGAGCAGCAAATGACCGCACGGAAACGGGCATTTACAAGGTATATTTCTAGTCTTAATGGAGATGCCGTGGAAAGATCAATAAAACTTCTGTTATCTGTAGAAAGTGCGTAACCCAAGATCTCTTAAGCTAGGTAGCAATCCTGAATAGCGTTGACATAATTGACTGTGGTTTAGGTAATATTCGAAGCGTTGTTCGCGCGTTCGAATCTCTTGATATAAATACGAAAGTGCATGTTTCATCATGCACACTGGAGAATACCGGATTGTTGGTTGTACCAGGCGTCGGAAGTTTTCCGAGTTTTGTTGATAAATTGCAGACTAATGGTTTTGTTGAGAGCATTAGGAGAAGATTTGAGGGGGGAGATCCGTTACTAGGGATATGCGTAGGTATGCAGGTGTTCTTTGAATTTGGTTATGAATTCAAGAGAGCCGAGGGTCTGGGCTTGGTGCCCGGCGAAGTCTGTCAAATAGGCGCACAAGTTACTGCAACCAATAAGCAGTCGGAGCTTTATGAGGAAAGTAATAATGTTGGTGATAAGAATTTCAAATTGCCAGCTATGGGATGGAGTGCTATTCAGCCTAATAATGATTTGGCAGATTGGATCGGAACTCCGCTTCGATCAATTAATCCAGGTACCTATTTCTATTTTGCTCATTCAATGCAATGTTACTGTTCAAGGAAGTCGGATCAAATAGCTACCGTGACCTATAATGCTGATTATGATATATGCGCCACTGTACAAGTTGATAATTTTACAGGTGTCCAATTTCATCCAGAGAAGAGTTCGCAAGATGGCCTTATAATCTTAAAAGATTTTTTCGAAAGCCAATAATTTTTGAGGAATGATCTACATCAAAGTTTCGGCCATATCTTGTTAACGTTAGGCATTTGCCTTAGGTAGATCAAGATAGCTAATAGAATACATATGAACTCACCTAACTCCAATAAAAGTAATAAATTAATGCATGGTTTGCCGGAAGAAGTAAAATTTTGTCGTCGCTGTGTGGTTAGCAATCAACGTCCATCTTCTACGGTTGAATTTAAGAATGATAGTTTAAAGAAGGAGACAATTGAGTTTGATAAAGATGGAGTATGTTCTGCTTGTGCCTACCATGACCTCAAATATAAAGAAATTAATTGGGATCAAAGAGAGAATGAGTTATTGACGCTGTTGGAAAAATATAGGAGTCCAAATCGAGAGTTTGATGTGATCGTGCCTGGAAGTGGAGGGAAAGACAGTTTTTACATATCGCATATCTTGAAAAATAAGTATGGGATGACGCCCCTAACCGTAACGTGGCCTCCACATATGTACACAGATATTGGAAGGAAAAATTTTGATGCATGGCTACAGTCTGGTTTTTCTAATATCACCTATTCTCCCAATCAGGATTTCCATAGGAAGCTTACAAAGGCAGCATTTGAAAATTTGTGCCATCCCTTTCAACCCTTTATTCTTGGACAAAAGCAGGTTGGTGTGAAAATCGCTAAAGCTATGGGAATAGATTTGGTTTTTTATGGAGAGAGCCAGGCAGAAGGTGGTACAAATATTCGAGAAGGAATGCAACCAATGATGTTGCCTAAGTATTTTACGGCACCCTCAAACGAAATCAAAAGATTGCCACTAGGTGGTGTGACAGTTGAAGAGTGGCTTCAGCAAGGATTCACGTTGGCAGATCTCGATCCTTATATTCCGACGGATGCAGATCAGTTTAGGAGCGCAGGTATAGAAGTTCACTATCTCGGATATTATCATTGCTGGAGACCACAAGATCATTATTACTATGCTGTTGAGAATGGTAACTTTAATCCAAATCCAGAGCGGACGGAGGGAACTTATTCTAAATACGCAAGTTTAGACGACAAGATAGATGGTTTTCATTATTACACAACATATATTAAATTTGGAATTGGACGAGCAACCTATGATGCTGCACAAGAGATCAGAAATGGCCACCTTACACGCGAGGAGGGTGTTAGATTAGTTCATAAATATGATGGAGAATTTCCCAAGAGATATATGGCGGAATTCCTTGAATACTGCGATCTTACTATGGACAAGTTCAATCGGATTATTGATGAGAATCGCTCACCAAACCTTTGGGAAAAAGCTGACCAGGAGCATAGTAGATGGGAGCTCAAGCACAAAGTATGGTGATATTACGTTGAAGATGTCCGGTTCAGAGCCCCCCATCCTCTATGAATAAGAGAGTAATAGCCAAATTGGATGTAAAGAATCATCAGCTAATCAAGACGATACAGATGGAAGGGCTTAGGGTCGTAGGTAATCCAGCAGATAGGATGCAAACTTATTCTGAATGTGGTATCGATGAAGTAATATACCATGACTTAGTTGCAAGCTTGTATGATAGGAATAGTATCTTAGATTTAGTCGAGAAAGCTTCGTCGAATTGTTTCATACCACTAACCGTAAGTGGTGGCATTCGTTCAGTTTCTGATGCGAGGCAGTGCCAGCTCTCGGGAGCGGATAAGTTTGGTATTAATACTTCAGCATTAGCAAACCCGAGTTTGATAAGCGAGATTTCATCGAATTTCGGCTCTCAGGCAACAGTACTTTCGGTAGAGGCAAAGAAGATGGGCAAAGGGGTATGGAATGCGTTTTTTGATAGTGGTCGAGAAGATTCGGGCCGAACAACAGATGAATGGATTACAGAGGGAGTCGAGCGAGGCGCTGGAGAGATATTACTAACATCTGTTGATATGGAGGGGACACGTCGAGGATTCGATATTGATTTAGCTTACAGTGTCGCAGAAAAGGTTAATATTCCTGTAGTAGTTAATGGAGGGGCCGGAACGCTGGAACATATAGTAGAGTTACTTCAGATCAATGGTGTGGATGGCGTGGTACTTTCATCAATATTGCATTTCGATATGTTTTCTATTAGTCAGATTAAAGATACATTAAAAAGCAAGGGGATTAGTATAAGACCTTAAAATTGGGTGTTGAAGGAATATTGTCGAAGTAGGGAGTCTGATTTCGACGGAATCCACCAATATATTTGATTCTTACTACCATGAATAGAAATACTGAACTACATATTGTTTATCCTTTAGTCGATTCTAACGTCGGTTTTAGTTTAGCTCTTGTGTTGTATTTGAGTTGTGGTCAAAAAAGCAGTGGTTATGATTTATGAAGAAAGTAGCGTTGATAACAGGGATCACTGGTCAAGATGGCGCACTTTTAGCAGAATTTCTACTTGGCAAAGGTTATGTAGTGCATGGAATAAAGCGACGAACTTCGCTTTTTAACACTGCTCGGATAGATCATCTATACCAAGACCCACACATCAATGGCAGAAATTTTGTTTTGCATTACGGGGATATGACCGATTCACTGAGTTTGCTTAGAGTATTGAAAGAAGTGCAACCAGATGAAGTCTATAATCTCGCGGCCCAGAGCCATGTTGCGGTTAGCTTTGAAGAGCCAGAATATACTGCAAATGCAGATGCGTTGGGTGCTTTGAGATTGCTAGAAGGGATCAGAACGCTTGGCATGGAAAATAAGACTCGCTTTTACCAGGCATCTACCTCTGAGCTCTATGGTGGATCAAACCAAAATCCGCAATGTGAGGAGACACCATTTTATCCCCGCAGTCCCTATGCTGCAGCGAAGTTATATGCTCATTGGATCACTATAAATTATCGCGAAGCCTATGGGCTTTATGCATGTAATGGAATCTTGTTTAATCATGAATCAACATTACGTGGTGAGACATTTGTGAGCAGAAAAGTAACCAGAGGGCTAGCTAGAGTAAAGTATGGACTTCAAGATCGTTTATGGATAGGGCATCTTGATATAAAGCGAGATTGGGGTCACGCAAAAGACTATATCGAAGCCATGTGGTTGATGTTACAGTTGGATTATCCAGAAGATTTTGTTATTGCTACTGGCCAACAACATTCAGTAAGAGAATTAGTGGAAATAACTTGCAAGAGAATAGGTTATGCGATTCGATGGAATGGTGCAGGTGAGACCGAAGTTGGCTATGATGACAAAGACAACATTGTAGTGGCGGTGGATGAACGTTATTACAGACCACTCGATGTCGAGTCATTGCTCGGTGATGCCTCTAAAGCAAGAGATAAGTTAGGTTGGTATCCACGTGTTGATTTCCAAGGACTCGTTACCGAAATGATAGACAATGATCTTGCTGCTGCTGAAAAAGAGCGAATGCTGGTTGATAAGGGCTATAGCTAATAGTTGCTATATAGATACATGGACTCGGTAAGTCGCATATTTGTTGCTGGACATAATGGCATGGTCGGTGGCGCTATAACCAGAGGGCTTAGGCGCCATGGCTACGACAATTTAATTTTGTGCTCGCGGGCCCAACTAGATTTGACTGTTCAGTCTGATGTAAATGCTTTTTTTAAAAAACTGAAACCAGAAATTGTAATTCTTTGTGCGGCACGAGTAGGTGGGATACTTGCAAATATGACACTACCCGCATCCTTCATTGCTGAAAATATGTTGATTCAAACTAACACTATTATTGCGGCTCAACAGAGCGGTGTTCAGAAGTTTATTTTTATGGGATCAAGTTGTATTTATCCTAAAGGAAGTCAGCTGCCGATTAACGAGAGCGCGCTTTTGAGCGGGCCCTTAGAAGAAACGAATCGACCATATGCTATAGCAAAAATAGCAGGCATCGAGTTATGTTGGTCAATGAACCGACAGTTCGGCACCAAGTATTTTTGCCTAATGCCTACTAACTTATATGGCTTGGGTGATACGTATAATACGGAAATGTCGCATGTGCTGCCAGCTATGATATGTAAAATGACTTCCGCCAAAAGGGAAGGTGCGAAATCAGTAACACTATGGGGCAGTGGTTGGGCCAGAAGAGAGTTTCTATACAGCGAAGATCTAGCAGAAGCTTGCGTGTTTCTTTTGCGTGAACTGGACGGCAGACTTGGAGAGTATTTTTCATCAGAACAACCACCACTAATTAATGTTGGTGTTGGGAAAGAAATATCAATACGAGATTTAGCTGCCCAAGTCGCTCAGATAGTTGATTTTCAGGGCGAAATCCTGTGGGATGAAACAAAACCTGATGGGGTAGCCAGCAAGCTGCTTTCTAGTCAGCGGCTTGAGCAATTAGGGTGGAAGGCCAAGACGGAGCTGAAAGATGGTATAAAGTTAGCCTATCAGGATTATTGCAATTTTGACAATAATTAAGTTGCAAGAATTAATACTGTAGCCTCCACATGAGCAAGATGAGTTAATGATATCAGTCGAGCATACAGGTATTGGAACGAGGCACGAGAGTCGTATTAAATCGATAGAGCGTTGGGCAGATGATATTTTCGAAAAGCGCTTAGCTTTCTATCGAAAGAACAGATTTTTCTACGAATCTGATGACGCGTATTTAGAGTTTCTCGTACCTCCAGGACAAAGAGTGCTCGAGCTAGGATGTGGCACTGGCCGATTGTTGGCTAAGCTAAATCCTAGTCTTGGTGTAGGGGTAGATATCAGCGGTAATATGATAAGTGTTGCAAAAGATAATTACCCGGACCTGATCTTTGTTAATGGGGATATAGAGTCTCCAGAAACAATATCGGGATTGCTGGAACATGGACCTTTCGACGTAATTATTCTAGATAATACTTTAAGCTATGTAAGTGATGTCCAGTATTTTTTGGAAAATATTTCTCAGCTAATGTCTCGAGACACTCGTATAGTGAATGCTTATCATTCATATTATTGGCATCCAATTACGCTTTTGGCAAGCAAACTTAATTTAGTCCTGCCCAAACCTGATATCACTTCACTTCGAATAGCTGATGTTGAAAACTTTATGAAGTTGGCAAAACTTGAAACAGTAAAAAAGGAGCGCAGGATATTGTGCTGCTATAGACTTTTTGGAATCGGTAAAATAATTAATAGATATATTGCGACGCTACCGATCGTGCGCAGCTTCTGCGTTCGAAATTATCTAGTAGCTCGCAATAAAATTGATAGAGATCCTTCATATATACCTTCAGCGAGCATTATAATTCCTTGCAGAAATGAGAAAGGAAATATTGAGTCAGCAATAACACGATTACCCGAGTTTCCTGGTTCAAAAGAAATCATTTTCGTAGAAGGGCATAGCACGGATGGAACCTGGGACGAGATACAACGTGTAATGCAATTGCATCAAGATGAGACCATTCGTGCTATAAAGCAGTCATACGATGGGAAAGGTGACGCTGTTCGGGAAGGGTTTTCTTTGGCCAATGGTGAAATACTTGTTATCCTTGATGGCGATTTAACTGTTCCACCTGAGGATGTAATTAAGTTTTATTGGGCGATTGTGGACGGGGAGGGCGAATATATAAATGGTTCACGCCTTGTTTATCCAGTTGAGAAGGGCGCAATGCAATTTCTAAATCAGTTAGCAAATCATCTTTTTGCCCGAGTTTTTACCTATTTGTTGAACCAAAAATTTACAGATACGCTGTGTGGAACAAAGGCCATTAGCAGAAATCATTACAAACTTATAGAAAAAAACCGAGCGTATTTTGGAGAATTCGACCCATTTGGTGATTTCGATCTAATTTTCGGCGCTGCAAAAATGAATTTAAAATTTCTCGAGATTCCTGTTGCCTATGCGAGTCGTAATTATGGTAGCACTCAAATTTCACGATTTCGACACGGCGCCCTATTATTTCGGATGGTATTGTTTGCGTACCGGAAGTTAAAAGCGATATAGACGCATTTAGACGTATGATTTGTCCATTGAAGAGTGTTGTTGGTATTGAACTAAACATCGCTCATGCAGATATGCAATTTACGATCTATTGATGATATTGCGAATGAGTACACTAAAAACAACATACTCGTCTGAAAAACAGCAATATAAAGTTGATGTGCTTATTGTTATTCCTGAGATGAGTTCCGGAGGAGCAGAGAGGGTTGTTTCCAATCTGATTGAATATTGGATAAATAGAAACTTAAGGGTAGCAATTTACTCATTGCTTTATAGTCGAGATCAATCATTTTACCGTCTAGATCCGCGTGTTCTATGGGTAAACGATGATTATGTGTCGATAAATCACCCAAGTAGTCTTATAAGATCGTGGACGCATTTGAGGCGCATAAGAAAGCTAATTGTGTCTCTCAATCCTAGATCAGTCCTCAGTTTTTTGCCATCAGCAAATGTGTTATCTATTCTTGCTGCGACAATGTGTGACACCAGAGTGATAGTGTCAGAAAGGAATTGCATGAAGAAAAGACCTATAGACTTCAAATGGCGAGTTCTAAGATTCTTGACATATAGGTTTTCCCATGCTGTTGTAGTGAATCTCAGCAGTAACATTGAAGTTTTAGCAAGATTTGTTCCCAGGGGAAAAATTATTTATCTGAGAAATCCACTTAAAAGACCTGCCCCCGCCGCAAAAGAAGATAGAAAACGGATCGTCTTATGTATCGGGCGCTTTACTGAACAAAAACGAATAGACTACTTAGTCGAGGCTTTTTGTGCGTCAGATATTGCAAAGACTGGTTGGGAGTTGCATCTAGTTGGTTACGGTCCACTCAAGTCAGATATTACTGCCTTAGCTCATCGCTTAGATCGCTATGAATCGATAAAGATTTTCGAACCTATCGCTGATGTTTGGGATAGTTATTGGGATGCTTCTATTTTGGCCTTAACCTCTAAATATGAAGGAATGCCGAATGTATTACTAGAGGCAATGGCACGTGGACTTATACCAATAGTGACCGCTGGAGTGGGAGATCTCGCGACGCAAATCTTTGACTGCGATGAAAGATTAGTGGTTCCTGGGGGAGACGTTATTGTTTTTTCAAGAATGCTGAGAGAGGTTTGCGAGCATAAAGTACCTAGTGGCGCATTAGAACAGTGTATTAAGTCAAAGATTGAGCCGTATTTCATCGAGAATACAATAGTGGATTGGGATGAAGTTGTATGGGGAACTCACAGAAGCTGAGGTATTATATGTCTCACAGTGTTAACATCATTCATGGCCCTATGAGTAATATCAATTCATACGGCTTCGTCTTCCCTATTTGGTATTATCGAAATTTACTTAGAGCTAGTGGAATTAAGATTAGGTTTTTTGACTGTCTTGACGACCATCTTCCTTCGGCTGATACCATTTTTTTGGATAGTAAGGTCCTGAAGAACAATTGGTTAGTGGGCGAGGAAGAAGGCCTTCGCCAGATCGAATTTGTTCGTAATCGCTGCGACAAATTGCTCTGGACCAACACCTCTGATGGTACTGGAGCTATTCAGCGCCAAGTTATGCCGTTTGTAGATTATTATCTTAAGAGCCAGATTTTTAGTAATCAAAAAGATTATCAATCTTCCTATTATGGCGACCGAGCATACACAGACTTTTACCATCGTACACGAGGGGTTGTGGATCATGATGAACTTAGTACACACGGATTAACAAGTACAGAAATAGCAAAGCTGCGACTGTCATGGAATTTTGGCATGGCAAATTATTTCTCCCATAGTAGGGCAGTAATTTCTCAGATTTTAAAGTATACGCGCTTTATTCCAGTTCGTGGCTACCCCGATCTAGCAACTGTTGCAAAGAGGTTAAGTCGAGCGAATTATCTTGATAGGCCTGTTTTGTTTAGCGCACGTTTGAGTAGTAACTATAGTCGTAATACGGTTAGTTACCAGAGAAAACAGATAAAAACGCGCTTGACTGCGATGTCAATACCTCTAGATCGTCTTTCACAAAGGCAATATTTTCGTGAGTTAGCAAGCAGCAGGTTTTCTTTTTCTCCATTTGGGTGGGGTGAGGTAAACATCAGAGATTTCGAGAGTATCATTGCAGGTGCGGTATTGATAAAGCCCGATATGTCACATATTGATACATATCCTAATGTCTACCAATACAATCAGTCATATATCCCAATAAAGTGGGATCTTAGTGATCTAGAAGATGTGATGGCATCACTGAGAAGTTCCGATTGCGCAGATATTGCACTAGAGGCATTGGACCAATACAAGAAATGTATAGGAAAAAGTGGTGAAGCAGATTTTGTTGGAAGGATATATAGTTTGTTGGGGTTATAGGAAAAAATATGATTACAATCGTCTTTAGAAATATATTTATTAGGGCTATGTAATCCATAGTAACTCTAAAATAGGAAATTATGTTATGCAGTCAAAGTTAGATTTTTACAATCAACTTGATCAAGTAGATAAGCCAATAGTATCTATAGTAGGCCTTGGTTTCGTGGGTGTTGCGATGACCGCAGCTGTCTCTCTAGCAAGAACAAATACTGGTGAGCACAGATATTTCGTACTGGGTATTGATCGAGACGATGAGGTTGGGCTTTCGAAGATTAAGGCAATCAATAGGGGAATATCGCCGATTATTTCTGTTGACCATAGTATTCAGAGTGCAATTCATGATGCATACATAGATAACTCAGTTCTGGCGACTGCAGACCTTAATTTAATCGCATCGTCAGAGATAGTTGTAGTTGATGTTAACCTAGATATAAGTCTTGCGGACATGTCAGATCCTACAAGTATCAAATTTGACGATTACTCATTCAAAGAATTACTTATCAAGATTGCTGAAAACATTCAGGAAGAATGTCTGGTGATCATCGAGACGACGATTCCAGTGGGCTATACAGAACATTTTATAAAGCCCCTATTTACTAATATATTCCGCGATCGCAGTCTGGATCCGAATTTAATTAGACTAGCGCATTCATATGAACGAGTAATGCCAGGAGAAAATTATCTGAGATCTATAACAAGTTATTACCGCGTTTATTCTGCTATTAATGAAGAAGCTAAGCGAATGACACGAGATTTTCTATCTAGTTTTATTGATACTGAAAGCTATCCACTAACCGAGCTGAAAACGACTAATGATTCTGAGATGGCTAAATTGATAGAGAATTCGTACCGTGCAACTAACATAGCATTTATACAGGAATGGTCGGAGCTTGCTGGTAGAGCAGGAGTCGACCTTTATGAAGTGCTAAATAGCGTCAGGAAGCGTGAAACTCATAAGAATATAATGAACCCCGGATTCGGGGTTGGTGGCTATTGTCTAACCAAGGATGCCATTCTAGCCGAATGGGGTTCGCGGGAATTTTTTGAAAATCATGTCACACTGGCATGCTCGATGAAGGCCATCACCATTAATGAAACTATGCCAGACTACTCTTTTAGATTAATGCTAGAGCACTCGAAACACATAGCGTCAAAAAAAGTTGGCATTCTTGGAGTATCATATAGGCCGGCCGTTAGTGATACTAGGCAGTCACCCGCTCGTCGGTTTATTGACAGCTGTATCAGCAGTTCGATAGAAGTGTTTTTGCACGATTTTCTTGTGACACAATGGTCGGAAGTCAACCAACCGATTGTCTCTAGATATACAGAACTATCAAAAGACATAAATATACTTTTGTTTTCTTTGGGTGACGAACGTTACAAGTCTATTTCTCCGATGGAGCTCAAACGCACATTTCCGAAACTGTTGTTAATAATTGATGCTAGTGATGCTGTCAATGATGAGAAAGCTGCTGAGTATCGCCACCTTGGTATTAAGACTGTGGGCATTGGCAAGGGTCACTGGGGTTGCTAGCTATGCCAGAAAAAATATTGATAACGGGAGCGGCGGGTTTTATTGGATACAATATGGCATGTGAGTTGCTGAATAAAACAGATAGTCTTTTGTATTTAGTAGATAATTTACAGAGGGGGCGATGGGATACTGATTTTGAGCGACTGGTCGAAAACCCAAGAGTGGAATTCTACAAAAGAGATTTGAGATCGCCGAAGGCCTTTAGTGACCTACCAGATGTAAATTATATTTTTCATCTAGCGGCAATCGTCGGTGTTCGCAATGTAGTAAATAATGCATCAGAGGTTTTGAAGACCAATTTATTGGCGACGTTAGGAGTTATAGACTATGCAAGAGAATGCTCAAACCTCAGAGGTATGACTTTTTCATCAACAAGTGAGGTTTACGCTGGGACCCTGAAGCACTTTGGCGCGGAAATACCAACACCCGAGGACACTCCTATTACCTTAACCGATCTTAATCAAGAAAGAACAACATACGCTCTCAGCAAAATTACAGGAGAAGTAATCTTCAATATTGATAGCATACGGAGTCAGGTACCTACGACAATCGTTCGTTACCATAATATATATGGTCCTCGCATGGGGTATATGCATGTTATACCCGAGCTATACTATCGGATGAGGCAGCATCAGGAGGTTGAAGTGTTTTCACCTTTTCATACCCGATCGTTTTGTTTTATCGAAGATGCTGTTCGGATGACTCGTATTCTTAGTTTAGCCTCTAGTGAAAACGGCACTTATAATATTGGAAACGCGAGTGAAGAGCTTTCTATAATGACTCTAGCTGGTAAAATCAGGGATGTAGAAGATATGAGCTGCAAGTTGATCCCTGGGAACGTAACACAAGGATCTCCAGAGCGGAGATGCCCTGATATTGAAAAACTTGAAATCAAGTTAGGGCGACAGGAATTTATCACCCTAGATGACGGGCTTAAAAAAACGGTCGAGTGGTACCGAGATCGTTTAGGCGAACGGTTCGAATAACATTTATTCAATTAGGCAATAATATAAATGCAGGCAGTAATACTGGCAGGTGGAGTTGGGAGGAGATTAGAGCCATATACGACGGTTCTTCCAAAGCCGTTAATGCCGTTGAATGATTGTCCCATTATGGAGATTGTCATTCGACAGCTAGCTTTTTATGGGTTTAAGGACGTTTTGATCGCCGCAGGGTACCTATCTCATTTAATAGAAGCCTATTTCCAAGATGGTGAGCGATATGGTGTTTCAGTGCGGTACTTTAAGGAAGAGTTTCCATTAGGTACGGCGGGACCAATTGGCCAGTTATTAGAAGATCTAGAGGATAATTTCTTAGTTTTAAATGGTGATGTACTTACTACATTAGATTTCGCCGATTTGTATAACTCACATGTAGATGCGAACTGGGCAGCAACAATTGCGGTATCTAGTAGAACTGAGAAGATAGACTTTGGTGTGTTGAGCTACGACGAGAACGGCTTGCTTGATTCATATACAGAGAAACCCACGTATACATTTGATGTAAGTATGGGCATCAACGTATTACAAAAAAACGAGATTCTTCCGTTTATTGATCCTGGAAAGTACTTAGATATACCAGATCTTATGGTCAGCATGCACGATGCAGGTAAGTCTGTTTTTTGTTATACCACCGATTGCCAATGGCTAGATATAGGCCGTATTGATGACTATAAATTGGCAGGAGAGTTGTTCGAACAAGATAGGGATGTATTTTTACCCCCTGGATGAAGATCCTATTAACCGGTTCTAATGGATTTGTAGGTCGAGTACTTTTGCCATTGCTAGAAGAGTGCTCTGAAGTCCTGACAATCTCAGCTCGGCATGATGCCGAGTGCTCGGAGTATATACGTTCTGAGTATGATGACACATCGTTAGCTCGACTCATTAAACTTTACAAGCCTGATAAAATCATTCATCTCGCAGGCGTGATGAAGTCAGAATCGCCTGACGCCTATTATCGAGTCAATTGTCACTATGCACAAACAATACTTTCGGTTGCGCGAGCTGATCCAAAACGACCCCAAGTAATATTAATTGGTTCAGCAGCGGAGTATGGTATTAACTATGTAGATTCTGAGCTATTTCGAGAAGAACAAGATGGAATACCCGTTAATTATTACGGGATATCAAAGCTCGCGCAAACAAAATTAGGCCTATGGTATCAAAGAAATGGTTTACCTGTGACTATCTTGCGTGTATTCAATCTTACAGGTCCTGGACAAGGAATAGAATTTGTTTTGGGTAGAGTGGTTAACTATATAGGCCAATATGCTACTCAGTTCACTAGTCAATCATCAATCAATCTTCCACTTCAAACGGGTTTTTTGGGTGACCAGCGAGACTTTTTAGATGTTCGCGATTTTTGTGGATTATTGCGAAATATAAGCTGTATGGATTACAAAGAAGATTATTCACTATTGAATGTTTGTACGGGTTCGGGAATAAAGGTGCGTGATTTAGTTGAGGAGTTGCTATTATTGAGAGATATACCCTACTCTGTTGTGGAGGAAAAAGCGAACTCTAATCAGACACCCACTGCCATTGTTGGAAGCCCGAAGAAGTTCATTCAATTCTATGGGAGCTCCTTAGTTTTTGATAGTGGAAGGACCCTGAGAGCTATGTTAGACGAAGTTGCAGATAGTGATACCGTGACTTCTTAGGTTGACTTATGTTTGATCTGTTAGTCAATACTTAACTCTGCAATTATTCATAGATAGTGGATTACGGATATAGCAGACTTCAACAATAAAATCTATTGTACATATTCCTAGGATCGTGGTTAAAAACTAAGTTAGAATTCTACTGAGATTGACTATGGTGTCATCCATCATAATATTGTCCCTAATTACGTTATTTGGTGCTACGGTTAGTGTCTATCAGGAGCACTCTAGGCAGTTTCTCTTAAGGTCTTTACTCATTAGCTGTGTACTACTAACTGCATTATGGGATGTTGCCTCATGGTTGCAAATTCTTAGAATTTATCCAAGCGTTCTGTTTTCGATAATAATTGTGTCATGCGTAGCGTTGCTTTATAAGTTTTTTACTGAGTATCGTATTGTAGCCAGATATGCATTGCGCTACTTCAAATCTCCATCTTTTCTTGTTGATCTTCTGATTATAGTTGCGACAGGTGTTTATGTAGCAATAGTTGGTGTCTATTTAGAGATACCAGCTGATGTATTCGCACACTTGGAAGGCGTGCAAATAGCTTTGAATAATTTGAGAATAGGATTATTAGGTTCTGATCCCATATGGTATTCACTTATTGCGCTTGTCCTAAATTTCTCCGGCGAAGATATACGGGAGATCCTCCAATCCTTTACCTATCTGACTATGACGATCTTTCTTCTTGGAGTTCGGTGTTTTACCTCTGAGGTTGGCCGAAGGCTTCTATTCAACAATGGAAAAAATGCTATTTTTTCTTTACTGGGGGTATTTCTCACAGCCATTCTGTTTGGCACCAGTGTTTTTTCTTATTTGCGCTATTACACATTTGCGCCTGGATATATCGCATACCTAATGTTTTTGCTTGGTGCTCTCGTAGCTACTGATCTTCAGTTTAACCGAAATAGATTGAAAGCATCTGGAAGCTCTCTCCTCATTCTATTATCTTGTTTTTTCGTAACTGTGCATTTCCATAAACAAGAAGCTTTGTTCTTATTGTTGTTCATAGTTTATTCGTTTACTTGGGAGTGTGCTTCCTATTGGCGCTTTAAGAATAATTGGAATCGACTAGGTGTTTCATTTATCCCCATAACTGTATTAGGAGTTATTGTGCTGGCAAGCGTTGTTTCTTATATCTATTTGATGTTTAGTGGTAGTTTCGCTGAAGTTCGACCACCCCTATTCAACAACACAATAACGCTTTCTTGGCTGCCAGGGAATGCAAGCTCTTTGCAAATTGCAGATCCATTAGGACGAGCATATGAGACGTTGGGATTATTGGGACTTACGGTGATTACGCTGTATTTCATACCAACGTCTAGATCTTACAGGACAAAAATAATCACTGTTCTTATATTTGTGCCATTATTGGCTATCTTTAACCCAATATTTACTGAAATTTTTTTGCAATGGACCATGCCGTCAGTGTTATGGCGACTAACATATATGGTTCCAATAGGTGTTGTCGCCGCGCTATGTATACTTAGTATGATTGAGCAGCTGAAAGTAAAGCTAGTTCTTGCACTAATTAGTCTAGCTATAATCTTTTTGCAGCTGGTGCCATTTCCGGGACTTGAACAGCTACAACATACCAGATACACATCACTGTCAATTATCGATAAAAGAAATACTCCAAGACATTGGGCAGATTTGATTGAGTTTATGTCAGAACGGCAAGGTATAAATATATTGACGGATCCAGTAACAGGATACATGCTCGGAGCTTTGACAGGTGTAAGCCATAGTCACTCTAAATTCCATGCAACCAAGATTGGTGATATCAACAAGAGTCAGTATGGACCAAATAGCTTTGTTGATCATGCAAAAGAGGGTGATTGGATGTTCGTTGTCAATCTTCGAGATGGCATTGACAGCATAAATGGGAAACGTTCTGGACATTGGTCCCGGGACATTAGTCTCGTTAGCAATTATTACAGCGATCAATTACTTAATTGGCTATCGATCGATAGGCTTTACAGAACCCATCTGTTGTCAGAATTGCCACCACATTTTGAGTTAGTGTGGTACCAAGATAGCATTTGGGTCTTTTTGTTAAAGCAGGTCGACACCTAAGTGAATAAGGAAAAATCTCAAGCGCTAACAGCAGTGTATATAACTACTAGCCTTGGTATGGGGGGGGCTGAGGAAATTCTTGCTAAGCTCGCTAACGGTTTAACTGAGTTGGGCGATAGAATTGTTATTTTCTCGCTTTCTGGCGATGGTTATCACGGAGAACGACTGCGACGGCGAGGTATAGAAGTTTATTCAGTCGGAGCTGAGCGTACTAATTTTTCTAGCGCTTTTATTTGGGTAGTAGAATTGATTAGGCTTTTTTTCGCAATTAAGAGGTTGCGGCCAGGTCTCATACATTCTTGGATGTATCCCGCGGATATCGTGGGAGGCGTTATCGGTGTTATGCTACGGGTGCCTGTAATTTGGGGGGTATTTTCAGGTAGCACAGATCGTCGTTTCTATAGCCGTAGAACCCATAATTTCATAAAGGTCTGTGCACGACTTTCCCATTACTTGCCAGCACTAATAATTAGTTGTTCTTCCTATGGGCGTGATACTCATATCAGCGTGGGTTATAGAGAATCAAGGTTTTTATATATTCCAACAGGATTCACTAGAAGTTTAAAAGAAAATATTAGCAAGTTGGATTCTAAGCGAACTACGCTAAGCGTTACAGCAGACACGATGCTGGTGGTAGGGATGCTAGGACGTTATACGGTTGAAAAAGACCATGTGGCATTGGTTCGGGCAGCGGGCTCCATTAATCAGACAAGCGAACGTGTCTATTTAGTTTTTGCTGGGGGCGAAGGTATTACAAATCATAATGATGAGTTTGTTAAAGAAATAGAGCATGCTGGGATGATTTCTAGTACAACTTTACTAGGCCAGATTGCCGACAAGGATGCATTTTTCCAGGCTATTGATGTTTTCGCTCTTATATCTCATTCGGAGGGATTTCCCACGGTAATCGGCGAGGCGATGTCTCATGGTTTACCCTGTATAGTTAGTGATGCGGGAGATGCCGAGATTCTTGTAGGCGACCAATCTCAAATTATCAAGATGGAATCTGGGAGCATTACGGAAAAGATTGCAGAAAGAATTTTGGAGTTCAGCAATAATCAGCAACTACGCAAAGAGATTGGGTTGCGGAATCGTCAAAGAATTGAAGCGCTATTTTCAGAGAAGCTAATGATCAGGCGTTATAGAAAAGCATATATGCATGTAGTCAAGAAAAAATAATCTGTGAATACATTAAAAAATATCGGTTTAGTTGCTCTGTCTCTATTGGTTCTGATTTTGTTATTGGAATTTCTCATATTTAAATTTATATTTCTGCCAGCGGAAATTCCAAGGTTGAGTCAGACTAGCTTGGGTCAAACCCTCACGTATGCGCCTAATCAAAAGGGCGTATGGCGAATCGAAAATCAAGTGGAAGCAATTTATCGTATAAATAATGATGGATGGAACTCATTTCATTCATACTATCAGAAAGAGCGAACCCCCAATCTTCAGAGAATAGCGATAATTGGTGATTCCTATATTGAAGCACTTCAAGTGGACTATGATGCTAGCGTCGCAGAGAAGTTAGAACAACTAGGGAGGAATCGAGAGGTATATCGTTTTGGTATAAGTGGTGCCCCACTAAGTCAATACATACATATTTACGAAAAAACTGTTTTACAGTATAAGCCCGATGTCGTAATCATTAGTGTCGTGCATAATGATTTTCTGGAGAGCCTATACGGGAAAGAAACATCGGTGTTTTCTCCGGCATTTGCGAAATGGAGATTATTGTCCAATGGTGATTATGAAGTGGTGCCACCACAAGGATATAAGCGTGATTGGAAAAGCTTTATCAAGGGTAGGAACATATATGGATACTTCGTGACTCGAAAGCACGTCAACATAGGGGCCATAAAAAACGCTGTGCTTGAGAGAATGTCACGAAGATCGCAGCGTGGGCAAAAGTTTACCAGTAATATCGCGATTAGTGATCTAGATGATCCTAATTTTAAGAGGATTATTGAGGTATTTGCTTTGGAGCTTAATCGAGTAACATCTGGCGAGGAAATCCACCCAAGGTTAGTTATCATCATGGATGGGCCACGTGGCAATTCGAGCGAGACATGCGCTAAGAAAAAACTAATACCAAGAATCGCTAAGTTGCATAACATTATGACCGAAACTATGGTGTCTAGTGGCATAGAATTTTATGATTTGTGGGAGTTATTTCATTACGAAGAGTGTGTGAACGGGCTTAAGCTAAAAATCCCATCTGATGGTCATTGGTCTGAGGATGCACATAGAGTTGTAGCTAAAAAGCTGGATATGATTTTGGAGTCTGCTCAGTAGCAATGGTCATAAAGCTTAGACGATTAATTGGCGCGTTTATGGGGAGAATAATGTCTCGCAGGCGATTTTCTGGAGCTAAGGTAGTGTCATGTAACTTAAGCGCTAACCTGTCTCCATCTATTGAGACGAAGAGAGCATATTTATCGTTAGATCCGGAGTATTGCTATCGTGGTGGTTCTGTTAGGGATTGGAGAGAACGAGCAAGACCACAGTTGAATCGTTTGTTAGGCATGAATGAGCTTTCTGATAGAAAAATTTCTGAATGCCATACACTTTGGACTGCGGAAGACACTAGGGCAACTTATGAGAAGCGTGCATTGCGAACTTCTTTTGGAGAATATATCCCGATTTATGTAGCTTCTAGTAAGAGCAATCCTGAGCCAAAACACTGGCTTTTTTGTTTGCAGGGGCATACCAGTGGCATGCATATTACTCTGAACTTTGATGGTGATGAAACAAGCCAACTTCGAGGTGCGTATAAGGATAGAAATTTTGGATTAAATGCACTAGAAAATGGTTTTGGGGTGATATGTTTAGAACAAATGTCACTAGGTATTCGGTCAGAAAACAGCGTTACCAAAAGAGCTCCACATCCATGTTTTGATGCTAGTATGCAGTCATTGCTCGTTGGACAGACTCTAATGGGTAGGCGTATATCAGATTTGTTATTGACTCTAAGTTACATGCGCATGGAGAAATCCTATGCAAAATCCTGGGGTGTTATGGGCAACTCACTGGGTGGATCAGTCGGATTGTTCGCATCAGCAATAAGTGACAAAATTGACTACTGCATTGCCTCTTGTTGCATATCTGATTTTTATGATTCTTTGCTAGATATCTACCATTGCGCTGATCTATATATACCAGGTTTGGCGAAGTCATTTAGAATGGGAGATATTGTTGGTCTAAACTCGCCAAAGCTTTTAGTTGCCAGTATGGGTGTGATAGACAGAATTTTTCCGATTAATGGGTTTAGAAAGAGTTTTACTGAAGCGCAGGAGATCTACAGAAATTCAGAAGCTCCCAGTCAATTGAAGGCTGTTATTGGCATGGGGGGGCATGGAATTTATACGGAAGAGATATTTGCTCTGATTAGTAGATCTTTACGGCCACGGTCAACTGATTTCTGAAGTAGTTCGCCAAACTGGCCTTGATGATGCAAAGAATTCTATTTATCCATCACTCGCTAGAGTTCGGCGGTGCTGAGACGCAGTTATTGCATACACTCAGACATCTTGCTAGCCAAGACAATGTAAAAGTTCACCTAGTCGTTTATTATCCTACCGAGTTGACAAAGTTGCGCATCGCTGAATTAGAGGGTGTTGAGAGTTATATTGTAGATAAGAAGCGCGGCCTTCTGGGAGGCGTAAAAACTGTGCTCTTCCTGAGAGGATTTATCAAGAATAAGAATATAGATATGGTTGTGACATATTTGGTGGGTGCGAATCTTGCTGGCTTAATTGCGGGCAGGTGGGGTGGAGCAAAACGCATTGTATGGGGATTAAGGGTCACTAATATATCGTCCTCCACACTTGGTCTCAAAGGTCGAGTTCTTGAGGCTATGATGATTTGGTGTTCCTCATTTGTGGATCTAGTTATTGCGAATAGTATGGCATCATTAAATCAATACACGGACCATGGCCTCAAGGCTAAACGCAAAATTGTAATTCCAAATGGTATCGATATTGACCAGTTTGATAAAAATGACGACTATAGACTAAAGGCAAGAACTATGTTCCATGCAAGTAGTCAACAGATTGTGATCGGAACTGTTTCTCGACTAGTCGAATGGAAAGGCTACGAGATTTTTCTAAACGCTGCACAAAAACTATCTGTCCTTAACTCAAATATTGTTTTTGTATGCATTGGGTCTGGAAAATCCAAATACGAGAAGTCGTTAATAGATTTACAGCATCGCATTGGATTAGACTCAGAAAAGATACAGTGGCTCGGCAATAGGGGTGATATTAGTCATCTCATCAATGGCTTCGATATTTTTACTTTAATGTCAACTTCCGGCGAAGGTCTTTCAAATTCACTGCTTGAAGCGATGGCGACTGGAGTCCCGGTAGTGGCTACTGATGTTGGCGACTCGAGAGTAGCAGTTGGAGATTTTGGGACAGTTATCAGCGCTGGGAATTCTACGCAGTTAGTAAATGCATGGCTTAACATCTTGGCCGAACTGGACAAAGCAAAGACGAGGGCGCTCGAGGGAAGGAAACATGTACGGAAAGAATACTGTTCTAGCGACAATATCCAGAGGTTCTGCGATTATCTAATCGATCATCGATAACCGCGGCCGGTAAGTATGACGACTACTGTTTGTATCATTATTGTTATATCAAGTGTTAAAGAAAAATACTTTATGTAATACAGATCAAATTCTGTTTTCGATTCTGCTTCAATCTTATTAGATGCATAACCGAAATGGATCTGTGACCATCCTGTAATTCCTGGACGTACAAAATGTCTCAAAGAAAAATATGGTATATCTATATTGTATATAGCCTCCCATTCTGGTCTTTCTGGCCTTGGGCCGACAATGCTCATATCCCCACGAAGCACGTTTACAAACTGGGGCCATTCATCAATTCGCCATCTTCGTAGGAACCGGCCTAGCACAGTTATTCGATCATCATTAGTACCAGTAAAGGTTACATTAAAGTTATCTGGTGCATACATTGTTCGTAGTTTGTATATTGTGAATTCTTTGCCATGTAAACCAACACGTTGTTGTTTAAATATCGGTGATCCGCGCGATGTTAGCCAAATAGAAATGGCGAATATCACTAATAATGGAAAGGTTATAAGAAGAGCGAGAAGACTTACTAGGATATCTGCAATTCGTTTTATGGGAAGATAGTAATTTTCGGTCCAACGAATGAGTGACGGGTCACTGGCCACGGTACTGAGAAAAACCCGACCTGTTGAAAGTTCTACCACATCCCTAATGTCGGTTATAGTGCATCCTTTCGTTCTTAAATCCGAAAGAATATCAGTCCAATCCTTCGTCAAAGGCTGGCGTAGATCAATTAGGATATCACCTTCGATGGTCAGCGAGCGCAATTCCTCTGGAGAATCAACGGAAGTTAATACGAGATTGCTACTATCAAGCAGTTGCCAGTTACCGGTTTTTACAAGGATAAATCTGCGTTTTCCCAAGTGTCTTACTTTGAACACCTCCGCTGCTACAGTCCATATTCCTGATATTAAAATAAACAAAAAAAGATAACCAAGGCTGTAGTAAAAGCGATTAATCAATAATAATCCAATAGCCACTAAGTTGGTTAAAAATAGTGACACTAGGGCTGTTGTGATGAAATCGCCAAAGAGATTGTAATGTCGATATGTCAAAATTATTGAGTGGATTAGATAACAGACAAGGAAAATAATTACCATTGGCCATGCAATTTCAATGATCTCTATTCCTGTGCCGTATCGACCAAACAAGCCAGCACCAACTGCTATTGGTGCTATTAAAAAGCGGAAAAAAAGTTCTACAAATTTAGTCACTTAAGTTATCCATATGACCTTATTCGATGACTATATACAATACCGCAAAGAAAAACATAAAAGAGTTACTATTAATATGGCGACTGACTGCATAATGTTTGCAAAATGTCTAAGGTTCGTTTTGTTGCTTGCCCATCTAAAGTGCTAACCCATCTTTCAAAAAGCACTTTTCTTTCATGCATTACTTCTTCAGAGTGAATTATCGGCGACTGTAAAAGGTGTTCAAGGGTAGTTCGGTATTCATTATCATCAATAACAGTATTAAACAGGTGAAGATGATTTTTAAGGCCGAAATTTACCCAATCTGGTGAGCATTGCAGATCCTTATAAGCTGGCAATATTACCCACTTACCAGCGAGCGCGGCTTCTAGCGTAGATGTTGATATCACTCCTACTACGCCTTTCGCAATATGAATAAGTTCATGGGCATCAGTGGAGAAATCAATAGTCATATTACTGAGATCGATAAGATCTAGCTGAGTTAGCTTGTCTTTTAGATGCAGCCAGTAAGCAGAAGTTTGATGAGCCGGCTTAAACTTTATAATGAACTGATTAAAAGAATTATTTTTCGCAATTTCGGCGAATGTGATGTGCAGACGATCAGTATACTCATAGCTATCGCCCGAAATCCAATTCCTGTACACTGTTGAGAATAATACAACTGGCCCAGCGCTAGTATCATACCTAGCTTTATAATTAGTATCCTGAGTTTCCACAACAAACTGGTCCATCCGACTATTTCCAGTGACATAGATCTTTTCTGGATTGGTAATTTGCGATTCAACCAGCATTCGTTTTGTTTCGCTATTTGATACCAAGAATGCTCTCCCATCAAATCCCAAGTATTGTTTTAGTTTCTTATGTCTAGTGAGTGAAATATCATAAGTCTTTTTATCAATGAGGAATGTTTCCCTGTATAAAATTATATAAGCAACCCCGAGTTTGTCCGATATACTTCCCCAGTCTGCATTACGCCATGCTCGCAAGTCATGACTAAGGACACAGTCGATTCTTAGCCATTTGTAGTAAATAGGTAGTATTTGATTTAAAACCTGAATAAGACGCTGGCGGCATTGATACGTGTGTGAATGAGGTTTTACCCCATAATAATCAATATTATGTTTAATATTTTTTACGTAGTAGTCTGTATAGGCATTCTGGATCGATGGATTAATATAGAATACTTGTGCACCGCCAAGAGCTAAAGCTTCGGGTTCCCCCCTAAATTCGTGATGCGCAAGCACAAGAATTCTTAGCCCGCTTGATTGGCCAGTCCGGCGCCCCTTAATCCGATGAGTGTAAAGCCAAAATAGAGATACAATCCCCAGTTTCGCGCGCATTACAAGCGCTGTTCGTAGCATAAGAATTCCGACTACGACAGTTACTTTTTGTAGAATTCTATTCATAATGTGCTTTATTCAGCTAAATTTACCAGTATCTCGGTAAATTGTGCCGCTATCATTTGGCGGGTATAGATTGATTTTCTTGTGTTTAAGGTTTGTCTGGAATGATAATGTAGCCATAAATCAGTCTGGATGGTATTTAGAATGAATAATTGTGGAACATCATGAATCTTGGCGATTGCCCTCTCCTGGTGATATAGAGTAAATGGCTATTAATCTGTCCGAACAATATATTCAGGAAAACTACACTGGTTTAAAATCGTTGTGGTTCAAGCTTCTCATACGTTGTTATCGGTATCGCTATGCATGGCGTGTTTCTCGTCTTCGCGTTGAGTCGGGCTATAGCCAAAGTCATCATCCTACAGCACAGCGCCGAATAGAGCCTTGCACGATACGCTCAGCTACTAGTTTGGAAAAGGCTCATTTCCGGGAGCATAAATGGGTATTTTTGGAGAATTTTTTTGAGAAAAATTATTTTGAGAGGCTCTCGTTGATTGATATACCAAAGTATCATCTCAAACCAATGGCACAATTGTTTAAGTCATATGATAACGGCTTAATTAACCCAGAGTATACATATAAACGTTATCCACCGATATCGGAGTGCGTGAATTTTTTTTCGTCACCGAAATTTGAGAGCTGGATTGAAGAGTTAGCAGCTGATAATTTGGCAAGAGTTTTCGATAGGATGAAAACCACGCGTGCATATAGAGGTTCGTCGTGTATACCACATGTTGACTCAATTGCTAAGGAGTTGGTGAGTGGAGAAGAAAACCAGAGTTTTAATGTGATTATTTTTGTAAAGGGCACCGGTGGTACCAACGCAGGTGGTACGTGCATTATGCGTGACAATGAATACGATATTGAATTTGAGCCGACTAATTTGACTAATTCTTGCTTAATTTATGATGCTGGTCAGATTTTTCACGGATTTCCGCCAATGAAAAAAGGCAAGAAGAGATGGATGATGGCGTTCAATATGAATCACACTAGCTTTTAGCAGGGGACTTTATCTAGGTTGCTGGAATTACTTGATCGGGTGTTCCAGAGGCTGCCACTTTACCGTTTTCCAGTCGATATATGTAATCACATGATCGTACAGTACTTAGGCGATGAGCGATCACAATTAACGTCTTCTGTCCCTTTAGCCGGTTTATCTCGGATAGTATTTCGTTTTCTGTCTCAGTATCGAGAGCGCTTGTCGATTCATCCAGTACGAGTACCTCTCTTTGGTGGTAGAAAGCCCGGGCAATAGCGACACGTTGTTTCTGGCCACCACTCATGCGTAATCCTTTTTCTCCTAGATTGGTATCAAGGCCGAGAGGTGCATTGGACAGGAATTCAGAAAGGCGAGCATTCTTGAGAGCTTCTATAACATCTTCATCAACAATATCTTTTCGGAAGATACCAAATGCAACATTCTGACGCAGTGAAGCATCAGTTAGAAACGCATCCTGTGGGAGGTAAGCTATCTTTTTCCACCAACGTTTCAAATTGTAGGTGCTATCAAGCTTCTCCTCATTTACGTAGATGCTTCCTACAGTCGGTGCGAGCATACCAAGCAAGACATCAACTAGTGTCGTTTTTCCGGCACCAGATGGTCCAACTAGACCGATTGATTGTCCTTTATAAAGTGTCAAATCGATTCCCGTTAGCACTTGTGTTTCCGACTGTGGGTATTTGTACGCTACATTTGATAATCTTAAGCTCTTAAAGTGTGCCGTATCATTCCTAGCTTCAATTTCATTATTAATGGGCATTTTACTGGATCCGATTATTATTGAAGCAAGAGATGCGACACCATGGCGTTGAAAGCGTAACTGCGAGGCGCCACTGGCGATTAAAGAAGCGGCGGGATTTAGTCGAATCCCAGCCAAACCAAAAACACTTATAGTTGGAATAAGGCTATTTAAGTCCCGAGTCCCATAGATCGCCGCGATCGTAAGCGACACAATAAATGTTACTAGAATAATTTCCAGAACATATCTAGGTATCAAGGCGATAATTTTAGATCGAACGCCATAATACTGAGCCGCGGCAGACTCCGTTTTGACTGATTGGACAAAAAAATCACGGCGACCAAAAACTTGAATTTCCTTAAAGCCAGCAACGGACTCAAGGAGCTTTTTCATCATATTCCTGGTATGTTGGTTCATCCGTCTTCCACCACTATGTAGGAATGATTTTAGGATTTTGTCATAGAGGAGCATCGTAAAAGCGACCATGCCTACTAGCACGAATAGTATTGGCCCTTCTGTTACAAGAAGGAATACCAGGATAGAGAGCGCCATTATCATGTCACTCAAAATCTTTAAAACAGTGGTTAAACTGGCAACGTACTGCGACACGAAATTTGTATTGGCAGTTACCTGATCCGAACTATTTTGCTGGATATATGATTCATAACTTGAATCGAGAAATCTCGAAATTAGTGTAGTGCGAAGATATACACCCACCCGTGCTGTGTATTGAAAAAGAAAATAGTTTACAAGTATCGAAATACATGCTCTTGCGAGGAAAACAGCGATTAATAATAAGCCAATAACGATTAAGATTTGTGGGTAGTCGGTGGGAGCGCCGAAAGAATCAAATATATTCCTTAAGTCCTCGTGAATATATTCTGGGTTGATCAGTATAGCGGCATACCAGCCGACTAGACCAAGACCCACGATCTCAATGAGTGAGATCGAAAAAAACAAGATACCGATTACAGGCAGCCATCTTTTATAACTACCCAAGAGAAGATACAGTTCCTTTGTATATACGATAATCTTATGCATCTAAAGTTTAGATATCAATTGCGAGTATTCAGTGAGCACTCTGTTATCTTGAGTGTAAAATCTTTCGAATCAAAATAATTAAGTACAGTATAAGTGAACTTCGGAAAGCATAATTCCTACTTTTTCCGAGCGGTAGCATAAAGGTGGTGTCCCATATCGTACTGGTCAATTATTTTTTCGACTTCTGGGATTATAGATACTAATTCATCGTCCATTTTATCCATATTCGGAAAATATGGATCTTGATAGTTTAAATAGTTTCCTATAGGTTTTATACATGACACCCGAGTTGTCAGATTAATATCAGTAAATCCATTGTTCTCTAGGATCATTGTGAGTGTACGTTTTGTGAAGTAACTAAGGTGATTGCGACCGTCAACTCCAAATGCTTTATCATGCAACATCCTCGCCACTAGGCTGCCATTATTTGGGACTAATAACGCAAGAAAACCATCTTTAACTAAAAGTTGGTTGCAGTGGTGTAAGATATCGTGAGGATTCGGTAAATGCTCTAGAACTCCGAACATAGTTATAATGTCATACTGAGTGTTTCTTGGGTCAAGATCTTCAACTAATGTGTTTTCTACAGTGAGGCCGTAATGATCTTCAGCATGCTTTCTGGCTTTATTGTTTTGTTCAAGTCCGGTACATTTGTAACCGCGCTTTTCCGCGAGATGCATAAATTGTCCGATAGAGCAGCCGATATCAAGTAGTTGTCTAGGTGGAGATATATGTCTGGAAATTTCATCCAAAAAGAAATTGTACTTTTGATTATTATATTTGGTTTGATCAGCTGTTAATAGAATCTCAATCCAAATGTCGTTAGATTCGCTGTGGGTATAATCTTGGAGAATCTTTGTGTTGGTAAGACGCGGGTTTGTATATATAAAATCACAATTGACACACTGTACAAAGGTAAATCCTTGTTTCTCAAAAATGGTCCGTGTATCTTCTTGGAAGCAGAGTGCGCACTTAACAGCTTCCGTAAGGGTTGCCTTTATATAGCCTGTTTCTAGGTCTTTTAATTCCTGAAGCTCTTTCTTTCTTGCTTGATCGTAGATATCACGAAGAGTAGAAATCTCAAAATGTTTATGGTGCACCATCAATCCAATGCTCTATTACTGGTATTTTTCAAACTTGGCCAAGTGACAAAGGTAAAATAGGGGGCTAGTATTCTCTTTATCAGCAAATTGTGTCTTGGTGTTAATTCTACGGATTAAAGGTCAGGGATGGTATTAGATTTTCAATCAATTCACCGTAAATTCTCGAATTGTGCGGTTTTATTGTCAAGCGGGCCAAGAGGTGGTTCAACTTTCGCAAATGAGGCCATAGGAATTCATCCAGAAATCTTGTGGGTTCCCTGGAATGACAAAACCCTGCACAGAACGTGGAACAAGCGAAATACTGACGATACGACTTTTCGCAACCTCTTGTTGCGTGAGCCCGACTACTTTAACCGAGAATCTGCTATCAAGATACTGGGAAGTCATAACCTAGGTTTATTTGAAAGATATGTGGATACCGTTTGTTCACGTAGAAAATTGGAAGAGATCTATTGCCTGCATGGTATTTTGTATTGGATTATGAGCGGCATGCAAATGCCGTTGGATCAAATGAAATTTTGGATCAATAAAGCCAATACCTTCCGCAATATGTTGCCTCTACAACAAGCGCTGCCTTTGTGTCGTTTTGTTGTAATGCAAAGAGATCCTCGACCTGTGACTCTAAGCTTGGCTAAAGTAAGAGCAGATAGAAAAAGGTTTTCAGACACGGATGTTGTGTGTGGGGCAATCGACTGGAATCGTCAGGCGGTAGGGTATGCTGAGTTTTTGGGGAGATCTGATAATCGGAGTTTACTTATACGGTATGAAGATTTAGTTTGCAGTAATGTAGATACACTAAACGATGTGTACCAATTCCTTGGATTAGATACCTTGGATCATAATGAAATTAGTCAGAGAATGAAGCAAGTTTACTTTAAGCGTACTGGATCAGTCTATGATCAAGAGTTTGGCGCTGAAAATCCCAGGCCATCAGGCATTCAGCGTGAGGGTCTTCTAAGATGGAAAAAGCAGCTAGATGTGGTACAGATCACTATGATTGAAAAACTGACTCAGAAGCACGCAGCTTTTTACGGCTACAATATATCTGCTGAGTCAGCGATAACACTTCGAGCTTGCTTTAAAAGAATAGCTTCTTTAGGTCTTAGGTTGAAACAGTTAGTTCGCTATTGGGACGCCAAAGTGCGCCTTGCAAGATTGCGACACAGAATTGGTCCATTATTTTCTGACACGATTGATAATGATGTTTGAAGAAATTATAGAAATTCAAGGTCGTAAAGTTGGTCCTGGGCAGCCATGTATGATAATTGCAGAGGCTGGTGTTAATCATTTCGGAGATTTGCAGAAAGCATTGGACCTTGTTGATTTAGCGGTTTCAGCTGGAGCGGACGTTTATAAAATGCAAGCATTTCATACTGATGCACTAGTTTCTGATCATTTGCCGGAATGGAGAAAAAGACTTAAAAGCAAGGAGATCGATTACGATTTTTTGCGTGCTGTTAAAGACTATTGTGCAAAAAGACAGATCATTTTTATGTGTACTGCGCATGATGAGGTGGCGTTGGCTTGGCTGAGAGACTTAGATGTGAGTGCATTGAAAATTGGCTCGGGCGAACGAGGAAATGCAGAATTCCTCAAAATGCATGCGAAATTTGGGAGGCCAGTAATCTTATCGACAGGCATGTACTCTGAAGTTGACGTAATACGTGCTGTAGAAGTATTTGCAAAAGAGTCTATGCACCAGCTTGCAATATTACACTGTGTGACGAGTTACCCAGTTCCATATTCGGAATTAAATTTGCAGGCAATCACAAGACTTAAGGAGATTTTTTGCGGGCCAGTAGGCTACTCAGATCATTCGACTAATTTTGATTCAGCTATAGCTGCTGTTGCGCTCGGTGCTACAATCGTTGAGAAGCATATAACACTAGATTTTGATGTGCCAAATGCTCAAGACTGGAAGGTATCAGCCGGCCCTAAAGACTTCCAACTTTATGTTTCTAAGATTAGAGATATCGAGCAGTCGTTGGGGCACTCTGAGATTACTATTCAGCAATGTGAGGGTAAAGCTGAAGAGTGGGCTTTAAAAGTTGTAGTAGCAAAACATGCTCTCAAAGAAGGGCAACGACTTGATTTTTCCCATTTTATATATCAGCGTGCAGGTAGTGGTATTGCACCAGATAGAGTTGATGATATTGTGGGGAAGGTTATTAATACGAATATTGAAAAGGGAACGCCGATTCAATGGCACCAACTAAAATAAGAAAAATTGCAGTGTTGTCGGGGAAAAGAGGAGGTTATGGTGCTATGCGCCCTATGATGCGCGAGATATGCCGCTGTCCTTATAATAGGTTGCAGTTGATTGTGACCGATCAGCATCTAGACACTAAATTTGGAAAAACAGAATCAGAAGTCGAAGCCGAGTTCGAAATCTCAGGGCGTATACCCATGGATCAGAAAGGTGACACGAATTCTGAGAGAGTTACTGCTTTAGGCATCTGCTTAGTTGGTATAGCTCAAACCCTACAAAAGTTGGAGCCAGATATCTTGGTTTTGTTTGGTGATCGTGGTGAAAGTTTAGTGGGCGCAATGGGCGCCATAAATATGGGAATTCCAATTGCACATATCCAAGGTGGTGATATAAGCGGTAATGTTGATGATCTGATGCGTAACGCTATTACTAAGTTGGCACATCTGCACTTCGCGTCCAATGAAAAAAGTGCTAAGCGTTTGATTGGCTTGGGCGAGAATGCAGATTGCATATTCAATGTTGGAGATTGTCACGTTGATTCCATTGTTAATGGTGAATATACCAATGAACGCAATGTAAGAAAAAAATTTGATGTACAGAGTGACCAAAGATTAGGTATCGTGTTGCAGCATCCCGAAACAATGTCGGGTAGAGATAGCTACTCTGACATGAAGGGGACTATCAAGGCGGTCACAAGCGTATTTGACAAAACAATAATCATCTACCCTTGCTCTGATCAAGGTCACGATGGAATTATCCGAGCTATAAACGAGCATAAGGATGCTAAGAGTGTAGCTATTTACCGAAATATTGATGCCACCGATTTCCTTGGGTTACTTTCCATTGCTTCTATGTTAATTGGAAATAGTTCTGCGGGAATTATTGAAAGCCCATATTTTCGTTTGCCAGTGATTAATCTTGGTGAGAGGCAAAGTGGAAGGCTGCATTCAGAAAATGTTATTCACGCGGAATTTGGGGAGAAGCCAATAACTGAAGCTATAGGCTTGATTGATACTGATATGGCTTTTTCCAAAGGGTTAGATAACCTTACAATCCACTATGGATCTGGAGGCTCCGGAAAAAGGATAGCAAGTATCTTGGCAGAAGTTGATTTATCAAAAGATTTACTAAGTAAACGAGAAGATGTTATTTCGCAATGAGCACACTTGCAGTAATACCGGCTCGTGGTGGATCAAAAGGGATAAGTAAAAAGAATCTTAGGTTGTTAGGTGGCTTACCTCTTGTCATGTGGGCTATTACCGCAGCCAAATTAGCCGATACAATTACACATATAGTGTTGACGACTGATTCAGAAGAGATTGCTGAAATAGGTTACGACGAGAACATAGATGTTATATTCCGGGATTCCAGTTTGGCTACTGATAAAGCTCTTACAATCGATGTTTTAGCCGATGTTATTGATAAAGTGTCGGTTACAATAACAAATCAATGTCAATCGATTGTTTTGCTAGAACCTACAAGCCCATTTCGTAGTCCGAGAATAATTGACGAGTGCACAAAAACATTTGGAGAAATGGAAGGTGGTTCGGTATTTACTGTTACACAATTAGAAAGGAATCCCGCAAACATATTTTTTGAGTCTGATGGCATCACCAAACGTTATGTCAAAAACCCGATAGATGTATACGCGAGACGCCAAGAATACCAACATTTGAAGAGAATCAATGGCGCTGTTTATGTATCTAGCAAGGACTCTATATTGCGTGGTTGTCTACTAAGTGAACCGTTCGCTACGATAGAAATGAATCCTGAACTGTCTATAAACATTGATACTGAACTTGATTTGCTCCTGGCAGAAACTATTATTGAAAAAGGATTACTCCCATCGGAGTTTGATAAGTTTCTTCATCATCAGTTTAAGTAATGACTATTGTTTTCGAAATCATTGATTTTAAGGTATGAAAATAGACCTATTATGATTTAGTTGATAAAGTTCACTTTTGAGAGAATAGATTTTTGATATAGATAGAATGTGTACCTTGAAAACTATTGAAAGATCCTACAGAGAGGTAAGTAAGGTTTGAAAATATTGGTTCTTGGTGGAGATGGATATTTAGGATGGCCCACTAGCCTCTTCCTATCGGTTAAAGGCTATGAGATTTATATCATAGATGATTTCAGCAAGCGAAAAATCGAGCTTGAGGAGGGCGTTATTCCATTAGAGTCTTTATTGCCTTTGCAGGAGCGAATTAAAGTTTGGGAGAAAAGTACTGGAAGAGCGATTGGCATTCATGTTGGCTCTTTGACTAATCACCGATTTATATACGCGGCATTAGAAGAAATTCAACCAGATGTGATTGTCCATTTTGCCGAGCAGCCGTCTGCGCCATATTCGATGAAAGGTCGTTCGCAAGCTGTATATACTCAGTCGAACAATGTAATTGGAACACTGAATTTATTGTTTGCAATGCGCAGTTATTGCCCCAATGCGCATCTAGTAAAGCTGGGAACGTTGGGTGAGTATGGCACACCCAATATTGATATTGAGGAGGGATATATAAAGATCCAACATAAGGGTAGAGAGGACTTATTGCCATTTCCAAAACAACCATTTAGTTTTTATCACTTGTCTAAGGTTCATGACTCCAATAATATTATGTTTGCTTGTCGAGTATGGGGCCTCAGAGCTACTGATTTGAATCAGGGTGTTGTATACGGAATTGATACAGCTGAAACACGGATGGATCCGGACTTGAAAACTAGCTTCCATTATGACTCGATTTTCGGTACCGCATTAAATCGCTTTGTCGCGCAACTGGTGTGTGGTGTTCCACTTACGGTTTATGGCTCTGGTAGGCAAGAACGAGGAATAATAAATCTGATTGACACCATGCAATGTATACAACTGGCCATAGAGAATCCAGCAAGTCGTGGTGAGTGCAGAATCTTCAATCAATTTACCGAAAGTCATAGCATATTAGGATTAGCCAAGAAAGTGCTGTCTGTCGGGAAGAATATGGGGATTAATGGCACGGTTGAGCATATTCGCAATCCACGAGTGGAGCAAGAAGATCATTACTACAATCCGGTTCACACTAAGCTAGTTGAGCTTGGCTTGGAGCCGCACTTCTTATCTGAGAAGATTATTGAAGGCATGATTAATCGTGTGACAAATAGTCGCGAAGCAATTAATACGGAGACTATACGTCCAAAAATAGCCTGGACTATGGAAAAAAATAGGTTAACTATTGCTAGATGATGGGTATTTGGTCACTATGTCGATAGCGCTCTTATAGGATATTTCACAAGTGCTTATGTATGGTGTATTTTCAGAGAAGTTCCATGAGGCCATATTTTTTGTCAGATGGTATTGGAGCTCCGAGCTATTATTTGCGTAGGCGAAGTGTTTGTTGTCGAGGTAATCCGCATAAAGAGATTTTGCTCGTGGCTCCCAAAATATTGTAGGCACATTAAAGATCAATGCCTCGTAACATGAGCTAGACCATCCAGTTATATGATGAGTACTGTTAGTGAGAAGTGCGTACAATGGTAATTTCGATGCATTTTCAACATCATAGCTGGATATTTGATATGCAGAAATTGTTTTTACTAGCTCTTTCTCGGTATATCTGCTGACTATTGGGTGTCTACGAAAAAGCCAAAAAGTATCAGCGTTGTTTTGCTTAGCGCATTCTAGAACGAGTTTCGGAATTTCAGCATCATGCTGCAATGTTACCAAGATAATCTTTTCATAGCGCTTAAGATTTTTGGAAAACTTATCGAGTTCTCCACTAGATCCATAATAATCGGGTGAGGATTTATAGCGCCGGACTCGACTGTTTCCACCTACAATTGCTCGAGGTCCGTTCTTAAGAGTCATATGTCGATTGATATTTACCGCAGACTCCTCTCCCCATACCCAGAAAAAATCTGGCAGGAAGAGTAGTGTTTCAGGTGGTAGCTTTCCCAGATACGAATACATTCCGTGGAATTTTCCTTGCTTGCCGTGCTGTATATCAATTGCCACAATGCCGCGCTTTCGGGCTGCTTGAATAGCTGCCATAAATGGTATATTGGCATAGAAGGTTACTGCCAATACTTTTGGTTGATATGCATCCAGGATCTTTCCGTAAAGTTTTTCATATAATTGAAATGAGAAGATGTTCTCTATATCGACTGCATTATCGTTTATATGATGTTTTGCTAACTTGAGGCGGAGATACCTCCGGATTTCTTCAGCGTTGCTTGTGATTCCAATGATTCGCATTAGTCCATTAAGATGGAACAACAAATACTGAATGACGCTATAACATCTTCCCATGTCTCTAATGTCATATGAGGTTAATGTGTGTTTGAGATCTCGACAAAAACTTATTGGAGCACGTCTTACTTGGATCTTTTCGCACTTGTAACCTTCGTCTTGGAAATCTTCAAGGTATGGGTCAATGCGATTATCATAAATCCCATCTGGAGTCATCGTACTATCAATGGGTGGCGTAGAGATAAATAGAATATCCAATGCTTGTTTTTTGCGATGCAATACTGCATTTTTTATTGTCAGTCGAAATTTATGGTATCCATAAATTCCTTTTAGGACGCTTCTTATGAAGCGGTAGATGGCACTCCATATCGAGCGCTTTCTTAGCGCCGACCCACTTAATTTACTACTATGCAGATTAAACCAAAGATCTCTTCTTACTAGGGCCCAGATATTAGTACCATGAAAATTAAACCTGTCGAAATCTATATCTTCTTCTAGGTCTAGAATTTGCATCAGCACCTTCGGCAATTCTAATCTTGTAGGTGGTGTCGTCATCTAACGTTGCTATTTGTTAATAGCGGGATAATCAGCTAATTTACTGAGTGTTAATAGCCGACATTAGGAGAAATTAATATCTGTATCGACGACATTACGTCGGTACTGTTCCGCCCACATTTTTTGAAAAGCGCCCTGTTTCGATTGCAGAGCCTCAAATGTACCAAGTTCTACTATTTTTCCATTATCCATAACAATAATTTGATCGGCATTTCTTATTGTCGATAAACGATGCGCAATGATGAAGATTGTTAGTAGATGTTGTTGTTCATTAAGCATTGACAATATTTCTGATTCAATATGGGCATCCAATGAGCTGGTCGGTTCATCTAACACCAAGAGGCTAGGCGATCGTAGAAAAGCGCGCGCTAACGATAACCTTTGTTTCTCACCACCAGAAATAAGATGTCCTCGCTCACCAATGATAGTATCGTATTGCTTCGGAAGACCCATGATAAATTGGTGTGCACGCGCCATCTTTGCCGCCTCAATTATATCGTCCTGAGAGTGACGATCAGTTGCAAAAGATATATTTTCAGAAACGGTCGAGTCTATCAAGTATGTATCTTGGTCAACTGTACCAATGCAGTCCAGCCAGGAACCCACGGAGATAGATGATACATCTGATTCACCTAAAGATATTTGACCATCTGTTGGAGAATAGAGACGAAGCAGCAACGAGAGTAAAGTTGATTTTCCCGATCCTGATGACCCTACGATTGCTGTCGTTTTATGGGGAGGAATTGAAAATGTTAGATTTGATAGGGCAGTTCTTTGTGTTTCTGGATAGCGAAAGGTGACATTATTAAAATGGATAGGCTGGTTGATGTCGGTGCAAGTCTCACCCCTGTTTAGCCATCTGATATCGGTTTCTCGGCTATAAAATTGAGCAACAACTTTTAGGCTCGGTAAAACGTGGGCAAGTACAAATCTTGACTGATTAAGCAGTTTAATTTGCGGAATCATTCGGTAAAAGATAAGGAGAAACACAAGCAAGTTGGCTACGACAATAGGAGACTGATCACCGGCGAGAAAGAAGCCAGCGATTAGGAAGGCAGCTGCGCTGATCATGGTAATAATATCGACCACCGGATCGACAGCGATTTTTGTCAGATTAGCTTTCTCCTTGTACATTAGAGCTTCATTTCGTGCCATATTCATTCGTTTCTCTGCATATTTAGTGGCATTAAATACTCTTAGAAGTCGTGGTAATTGTAGGTACTCAACTGTAAGCCGACTCGTATCAATATCTGCAACTACCATTTTCTTACCGTATAGAGCTAGCCTTCTAACAACAATAGTTAGTCCGACACTTAAGATCACAATCAATAGGAATGATACCCCGGTAAGGGAAGGCGATGTTTTATACATCACAAAACAATAGACGGTGAAGAGAACTGCGCCGAGCAGTAGAGTGTTTAAGGCGCTAATGAGTCCAGCCATTCGACCAGCTTGACGAATAAGGGACTCAATAAAACCAGAGGGATATTGGCTTATAGTTTTATAGCTCATCGTCATAATTTTAGATGTGATGATCTCTTGTAATCCTTGGGTTATTCGGCGTTCTAAGCGAATAGAAATTCTTCTCGAAACGTAGTAGAAGATGCTTCTCAGAATCTGAGCGATAACAGCAAACAAAATTAATGCCAGAAACACAGTGCTTGTAGTTAGGCCCTGAGACCATTCAATTAGTGGGGTCCTTATAACAGGTGGTGCGAAATCAAAGGACACTCCTAGATCTTGCGTCGTAAGCGTTGTTACGGCAATGGCCAATATGCCTATACTACTCCCTTCAAAAATCGCTGACACAATATTTGCGGCGAATGTAGCTAATACGGTAAATTTATGTCGAGCTAACTCTCTATTAAAGAGCTTTAGTCCTGTTCGATGATCGGCATCGAGAAATGAAACCATTGGCTTATACATGTAGCGTAGGATTTGATTAAACCGATTCATCATATTTCAGAAGCTTAGAGACTAATTTCTATGGGCAATCATCAAAGGTTGATATGACCCATTTGCACTAGAAAATTAGCGTAGTCCAGTTGATACTGCTCGTCAATATCTACTGAACGTTTGCCATCAATAGGGAAGCCCTTAACCTTGCCTTGAAAAAAATTATCACGTTTCAGAAATTGTTGCATCCATGCAATATAGAAGCCACCATTTACCCGGTAATATTCAGTAAAATCTTGTGAACGTGTGTTTCCCGTCTGTAGAGGCGATGGTTCATAAATTATGGTCGGATCAATAATATTAGTTTCTGGATCTATTGCGACGCATAACTGAAGAGGATCGCTCATTGGTGAAATACTTATTACCGAATAGGTATCTGTGGTAAGCATGTCAATGCCTTTCCGAATATCTTCAGCTGTTCGGAATGGGAATGTAGGCAAAAAGAGACCAACCTGTTGATATTTACTAGCGTATGCGTTTCGGGCACAAATGTTGTGCACTACCTTAATTACTTTTGTATTGTCTGCTGATAGTTCTGATTCTCTTAGCTCGCATGAGAGTTGAGAAAACCTACTACCTACGTCTAAGATATTTTGGTCATCAGAAGTAAGAATGATAGTATCAAATCGATTAGAATTTATTACCGCTTCTATTGTATGTTGAACAAGTGGTTTTTCATCCAGTAGTAACAAATTCTTTCTTGGTAATCTTTTTGAACCCCCCCGAGCAGGAATTATTCCAAGTCTTTTCATAAAATACCGTTTAAATATATCCGTATATTTTGGTTTTCAACAATGCACCAATTCGACTGCTATAGGCGTTCTTGTAGATAATTTACAGATGGTGTGCGATCGATAATATTTCTAACTTTAAAGATATCCTGAAGTTTGTAAATATCGCATGGATTAGTAATAGATAATGACTCGCTGGCGAAGTGCAGAGCTTTCTTAGCATTTACCACATTATGAAAGATTTGGTTTCTAGAATCTTCTTCATCAGGTAGCTGTAGGATACTATAGAAAACGATTCCATCTAAGGCAGAAATATGTTTGATTAAGTCTTCTAGAATGAGGAAAGAATCGGGCATGGCATACTCTGTTGCACTTAAGAGTAGAGTTATATTGTGACTAGAACAGTAGCTTCTTATGACTAGGTTTTGTACCCGCTGTGGGACATGATGACCATGGAAAGGGCGACTGGAGATATAGCCTCTATATCCAGTCATAGTACTGATTTACTTTTGATGTTAGGAAATTCGAAATTCATACCTATGCGTGTTGCTGCTTTCAGTGTAATTGGCTCAAAGAATGCGCCTAGTTCTTTCGCGCCATAGGGAGAGAAGACAGACTTGAATCTACTATTCATTGAAAAACGGGTTTCATTTTCGGTATTTATCCGATTTCCATGAGGGAGAGTTTGATTAAAGATCAGCAGTTCTCCATAATTGATATCAATCCATATTAAATCTGCCTCCATCTCTTTGAAGAGATCCTCGCTGGTTGAACCAGAAAGCTCAGAGAAATTAGCATATAGTTCTTTCGTACGGTCGGGTGGCAGAATAAACATCGATTTAGTCTTGTAACAATCTACCAATGGTAGCCAGGCCACCACCTCAAAAGGAGAGTTCCCAGACCATGTGTCAGCATGAATGGGTAGTAATGAGCTATCATCCATTGGCAGTTGTATGCTGAGATTTACGGAGTTTTGCATTGCAAGTTCATTCCCGACTAAAGTTTCAAGTCTTGATTGAAAGATGTGAAAATAGGCAGGTCGTAACCAGTCTGTATTGTTAATCTGTTGGATAGTATGTAGTCTCAGGTCATTTAATTCTTTGTTAGTAACATATCGATGTACATTGTTTAGCAGCTCGTTCGCGTCATCGTAGGAATGATCTAGGTAGCGTCCTACAATCTCCGCAGTGGTGTTCCTAATGAGACGAAGACGCTCCATTTCCTTAACTGGTTCTATTAGATATCCAGATTCTAGAAAATTCTTCTCATCTGCAGCTTCCTGAGCAGAGATAAACGTATGACACGGTTCTTGAATATTCTTCAAAGGATTAGTCTAGCCAGACAATATTGGCTTATCAGACAAACGATTTCTTGATATTTGCAATAATATCATCTTCATCTAAGTAAAAGCATCGTTCTAGCATATAGGAGGTAGGTGTGTGACTATCGGGGTAAGTCAATCTGACTGGAGGAGCAGCCAACTGACACTCAGTATCTTCAACAACTTTTGTAATAACCTCAGAAGCAATCCCATAGGATTCCCAGTCACCCTCAACTACCATTAGGCGACCTGTTTTTTTTACAGATTCACATACTGTTTTGGTGTCGAGAGGCTTAATTGAACGTAAATCAATGAGCTCTATATCGAACTCCCTAATAGCACTTAAGGCGCGACGGCATATTTGTAATTCATTGCCAAACGAGACTAACGTAAGATCTTGACCTTGCTGAACTACTTTTGCCGTCTCGAGTGGACTTTGATATGGGTCTGAGGGTACATCATCTGACATGTTGAAGAGTGCTCTATTTTCGATAACAAGAACCGGATTGTCGTCAAAGATGGCGTTTAATAGCATACCCTTGGCATCCACTGGATTTGAGGGCACGCAAGTCTTAATCCCTGGTAAATGTCCAAACCAAGAATATAGACTTTTGGAGTGTTGAGGTCCCTGCCCCCATCCTTTGCCAACAATGGCTCTAATTGTAATGGGCAGCACAGACTTTCCACCGGACTTAAACCTCCAGAGTGACATCCAATTAGTGATCGCATCCATTGCGTATAAGGAGAAATCAAGTCTTTGATGTACTAATACGGGGCGCTTACCAGAAACTGCTAATCCAATTGACATGCTTGTCATCAGGCTCTCGCTGACGGGGAAATCCATTACACGGGTCGGGCCAAATTCCTCAATCAAGCCAGAAGTTGTTCCAAATACTCCAGAGATTGAGTCGACCAATTGTCCGATAACCATCACATCAGAGTTTCGGTGCATGGCTTGGAGCAATGCAGCATTTATAGCTTGATAGTATTTTGTATTCTTCAGCACGTATGGAGTCAGTATGGGCCTGGAATCGTATCGCTAGCAATCGTTCCAGTAATTTCATCTGGGTCGAATTCAGGGAGATCAGAAGTATTGTGGTATAAATTCAAGGATTCCCAATTTTGCACTGCTAAGTGCTGGCCTTGTCGAGCGCGCTCAAAGGCTTTATCCAGCTCTTTATCAATGCTTTCATAAGTCCGAGAATCTATGGTATCAGTTTTTTGGCCCAATACTTTTTCGATATTCTTAATGGGGCAAAGAGTTTTCCATAAATTAATTTCATTCTTTGTCCGATAGTTTATCGAGTCATCCTCAGGCCCTACATGACTAGATATTCGATAGGTTAGTGCTTCAAAAAAATAAGGAAAAGAGTCAGAATTATTTAATATGTGTGTGATTGCTCTGTAAGAAGAGACTATATCATTTCCAAATATTTGTTGACTTGGCACCCCAAAAGCATTTACTTTTTGGCACAGATCTTTTGTGGCCCAGCGGGCAGCAAGATCTGAGTAGGTGGCATAACGATTATTCTCACAGATAAAAATTATCGGTAGTTTCTTTAGGGCGGCAAAGTTAATGGCCTCCCAGAAAATCCCTTGTTCCGTTGCAGCTTCGCCAAAGCAGCAAAAAACCCTAGTATTATTCACAAGTTCAATTTGTGCAGTTGCAGCGCCGACGGCGATTCCGATTGTTCCCGCAACGATAGCACCTGCATAAAAATTGTTGCTAGGGCTAGAAATATCCTGAGANCCAGCTAAACCGTGGTTTANTCCATCTTTGGTGCCATAAAGCTCTGATATGAGTCCGTTAAGTGANCCCCGTTTGGCTAAATAGTGCCCATGTGATCTATGGTGTGAAAATAGATAGTCATCTTCAGTAGTTGTTACTGACAAGATGCCAGGTATACCCTCCTGCCCGATACAAAGATGCACAGGACATCGCATCTTATCTTCCGGATGATATTCTTTAGCTATGCGCTCTTCTGTACGACGAAGAAGTTTCATAAATGACAGAATATTTTCCAAAATATGAAAATCAAGTCCATCTAAATTTGTCTCGAACTCATAGTCTAAAAGACTAATATGATCATATTTTTTCATGGCATATCTATTGGTTCAGAAAATCGTACGCGCACCGGTTATGCAGTTCAGCACCTATTTCCATTTGTCAAAAATTATTGCAGTTAGTAGATGACTGTGAGTGAATTTAAGTCAAATTAATTGATTGCATCGTCTTAATGTTAAAGTAGATATCATCGTCCAAAGAATTGGGCAGTTTACCGTTATTGAAAGCATCACACAGATCATTAACGGCATCAGAGATAGTATATTGTGGTCGAAAACCTAGAATTCGCTCAATTTTTTGTGACGAAATATGATACGACCGATTGTCATTTGTTGTTTGTTTGATAAGCTTAGTATCTGCTCCGACAATAGAGCGCACAGTTGCAGCTATCTCTTCGATAGGTAGATTTTCAGTTCCTACATTGAATATCTCACCAGATGTTAGCGTTAATGGTGCAGTTAGCGCAGCTATATAGGACTCTACCATGTCTGAGATATGTACGTTAGGCCGAAGTTGTTGGCCACCGTATATGGTGATTTCTTTTTTGTGGACAGCAATATTAGTCATAAGATTGACTACGACATCAAGTCTTTGTCGCTTTGAATATCCGCAGACCGTCGCGGGTCGGATGACCGTCGTATGAAAATCATCGCTTTCATATGATTTCAAGATAGTTTCACACTCCGCCTTATATCTTGAATAATCTGTAAGGGGTTCTAGACTCATTTCTTCATGAACATGCTTTTCGTTCTTTATGCCATAGACACTTGATGAGGAAGCATATAGAAAGTGATTAATGCCAGATTTATTTGCTGTTTTAACTAGCGGCTTGAAGGCATCATAGTTGATTGATTTTCCTAGTTGGGGATTTAGCTCAAAACTTGGATCATTGGAGATGCAAGCTAGATGAATTACAGTATCATGGCTGGGCATTAGCTTGTTAAGCAAGGAGCCGTCCCTTATATCGCCTTTGATAATATTTAGGTTTGGGTGAGGTGCAAGAGTGTTTTCTCCATAGATCATTAGATCCAGACTAGTAACCAGATAACCGAGACTTAGTAGTTTCGGAACTAGTGCAGCACCTACGTACCCAGCACCACCTGTTATAAGGATCTTTTTAGCTAGCATTGTAGATGGCAATCTTTTGTTCAAGATATTCTTCAAGCCGATTTAAGCCGATGGGCGTATTGCCCACGGTTTGTACAGCCAACGCCGCAGCGCAAGTTCCTAAAGCGGCTGCCTCCATTAACGAGCATTCATGTGTTAATGCAACAGAGGCGGCCGCAAGTAGTGAGTCTCCTGCGCCAGCCAAATCAACTGGATTTGCACACAGAGCTGGAAAATGTTGTCGACTAGCAGAATTTCTATTCATGTCATATGCAATTAGCCCATCTGCAGCTAATTTAACAATCATCTTTTTTGCTCGTGTTTTCTCCATCAGTAGGTTAGCAACAATTTCAATACTGTCGTCTTGATTAGTCAACGCAATCCTAGCTTCTTTTTCGGTAGGGCATAGCAGCTCAAAGTCGTTGAATTTAGAAACATCGCCTATCTGACTGCTACATTGCAGGTCTCCGAAAAGAGGAATATCGTAATCATTTGATATCTGAATAAGGGAATTTATCAGTGCGGGAGTAATAACTCCATAAACGAAGTCGCAGACTAATATTCCATCAAGAGTTGGTCCAATTCGAGCAATTTGATCGATAATTAATTCTTCAATATTTGTGGATAGATTATGGTCTTTCAGCTTGCTGACCCTAAAGAGTTTTTGATTTTCGACGTGGTATCGTATTTTGAAAGTAGTTGGACGACTAGAATCTTTGACCAATGTTGTTTCCACTCCAAAATCAGACAGACGATCTTTAACAAATGTATATCTATTATCTTGCCCAGTTACCGAAAGATAGGTGCACTTGGCACCTAGGGCCGAGACATGCGCAGCGACGATTGCTGCGCCACCTATGAAATCACGTGTTTCCAACTCCTTTACAACCACTATCGGCGCTTCATTGCTCAGGCCTAGTGGGTCGCATGCAACATATCTGTCGACAATAGTATCACCGAGTACAAGAATGTTCTTTTTTCGACTTGGGCGTAACCGGTTCAGTAATGCACTAACATCAATGTTCTGACTTCTAAGAGCCTTTTGAAATTGCATCCATCGATCTTTTTCAAGCTCCTGCTGAGTGCCATAGAACAGATTTGCGGTTGCATAATGTTTTTCTCCTGCTGCATATATGACTCGCCCGCCCAGCTTATTGATCAAACTCACTGATTGTTTTACTTCTGAAAATCGCTCATTTTCAAATTCGGGACCGAGAACTAGAGCTGCGGGTGAGATATATTCAATGAGTTTTTCAATACTCAGCCCTTCATCTAGAATAATAACAGTGTCTATGAGATCTAGAGAGCGAACCGCCTGCGCCCTCTCAAGTTCGGGAAAGTGGTTTGGAGGGGACGACTCGCCTGAAAAATGATCACCCTCAACAGCTACTGCGAGAATAGCTCCATAATCACGAGCTAGACGGAAGTATCTTAGATGGCCAGGATGGATTTCATTAAAGTGACCAAAGCAAAGAGATACATCTTTCCAGTCATCCGAGGAATGTTGTGTAAGCAGTTCGCTGAGCTTAATAATTGATGGAATAGTGTTAGTCACTTGAGATTGATCGAATTAGTTTATGAATATGATGTGAAGAGAAATTAATTTTCCATTCGTCAATATCTGACCAGCATTGCTCCGGATCTGGATCATTCTGGGCAGCCAGAAGAGCCATCGATGTTCCAATGTCTCTGTGTATACCCATATTTTCCCATGTTGCAATCTTTCCTATAAGCGCAGGAATTACGTCCCTAGAAAAATCAGTTAGGCCATCCTGTATGAGCATCCATTCAAGCAGTTCCGGTTCCAGTAAATACACCGCGCCATTTGCCAGGTTGCCATGAGGTTGCGAGGTTTTCTCCCAGAAGTTTTGTACAACTCCTTGAGCATCTAACTGTACAATGCCACATGAAGATGGGTTTGAGGTTCGAAACGTCATCATAGTCATCCATGTATTTTTTGGACGCCGATCCCGATGAAATTCTATGAATTCGTGCAAATCGCACTGGATCCAATTGTCGGCATGAGCTAATAGCATCGGTTGACCGCAGAAAGCATCGTAATTATGGACGATTGTACCCGCTGTGCCTAATATCTTCTCTTCATATGTCGGAGTAACCCAGCTAAGAAATATCGCTCTCTCAAGGAAATCGCTGACCTCTCGATGGTGATGGTGCATGTTTACCGTAACATTGTTGATAGCGTTTTGATGAAGCAAGCACAACCAATGTTCAAGCAAGGGTATCCCTCCAATTGGCATAAGACATTTGGGCCAGTGATTTGTTAGAGGTTTTAGCCTGATACCAGGTCCAGCAGCTAGCAGTAGAGCGTTCAATGTAATGATCAACTAACCTTGTCATCAAGATAATGAAACCAGTCTTTCGTTGCGGAATCAATCTTAGCTGGTGTCCAGACCGGTGCATCTCGCCAGTCTTCAATATTTTCCAACACTTTCTTTGCCCCTTCCTCGATCGTTATTTGTGGGTTCCAGCCCAATTCCAGAGAGATTTTAGAAATGTCCGCAAATGTGCAGTCTGGCTCGCCTGGTCGCTTTGGGATATTGACACTGTCGCCACCAAGGAGCTCAACTACTCGATTAACAGAAACGGTATGCCCGCTTCCGACATTATAAATCCTTTGTGTTCTAGCGCTTTCTGCTGCGACTATCAAAGCTTGACAGACATCTGAAACATAGGTGAAGTCACGAGTTTGGGTGCCATCGCCAACCACCGTTAAAGGTTTTCCAGCAAGTTTCTGAGCTAGAAAAACTCCGAAAACCGCGCCGTATGTTCCAGTGGTTCTTGAGCGAGGACCGTAGACATTGAATAGGCGCAACGATAAGGAAGGTATTGAATAAACATTTGCCCAGTGCATAACTAACTCTTCACCTAAATGCTTTGTTAGAGCATAGGGATACTTGGGACAGATTGGAGCACTCTCAGATGTTGGGTATATTTTAGGGATGCCATAGGCCGATGAAGACGCTACATATATGAATCTTTTGATATTATGAAGTCGTGCAGCTTGTATCACATTAAATGTCCCGTGAACGTTGGTACGAAAATATTTTTCAGGCTGCTGAATAGATGGAACAATGTCGGCTAATGCCGCAAGATGGAAAACACAATCCACACCAGAAAAAGCATGACTCCATGTCCCATCTGTTGAAATGTCAGCTTCAATAATCCGAATATCGCTTTCCACTGTTGTGAGATTTTGAGATCGTCCACCGCAGAAATTATCAATTACCACCACATTGTAGCCTTTGGATAGGAGTGCTTCTACGAGGTGACTTCCAATAAAACCCGCCCCACCGGTAACTAAAGCTTTCAATTGATCTGCCTCTTAACTACTTTTGGTCTGACGGTGATGCTAAAGATATAGTTGATCTGACTCAATAGCCCAGCCAATTAATTTAGCAAAATTCTTCGTTTAGCATAGCCCTATAGTGCGAGAAACAGGCCGCCATGGCTGGGCGGCTCGATTTGGCACTATCCCCTGTATAAAGCACGAGACACTGTTTCGTATAGATAACTGATTACATAGTTGTTGAGGACCAGTATAATCGCCTAACGATCCATTGCATATAGGCCTCCTTAGGAGAGCTCTGTGGGCTGTTTTTCCTGGGTGATAATGATAAAAGATATAGGATCATTAGCTATAAATGGTGGGGATAAGATCAGGCATAGGGTAATGCCGCCCCGTCAGCTTTTTGCTGAGGCGGAGCTCGCAGCTGTCAGATCGGTCTTCTTCGATAGCTGGGCAGAAGGCCAAGACTTTGGCTATCAGGGCAAGTTTGAGAATATCTATACGCAGAAATTTTGTGAGTTTCAAGGCGGTGGCTACGCTGATGCTGTGTCCTCAGGGACCGCAGCTGTTTATATTGCTTTGCAGGCATTGCAGCTAAGGCCAGGAAGTAGCATTGCAATTTCACCTGTAACAGACCCTGGCGCCGTTTCACCAATCGTCTTGCAGGGATTTAAGCCAGTGATAGTGGATTCTTGTATTGACAGCTTTAATATTGATCCTGAGCAGCTTGAAAATGTTTTAGTAGGTAACAACAACATAAGCGCTGTAGTGATTACGCATGTAGGAGGCTGGCCGACAGATATTCAATCAATACTTGCAATAGCCGCAAAATTTGATGTACATGTCATTGAAGATTGTTCTCAAAGTCACGGTGCGATGTACGAGAGGAGGAGAGTAGGTACTTTTGGTAACATCGCTGTGTTCTCTACTATGTATTCGAAAATACATGCGACTGGGGGGTGCGGAGGTTTAGTTTATACACAAGATAAGTGGCTGTATGATCGAATACGGTCTTTCGCCGATAGGGGTAAGCTATTCCATCTCAAAGGTTTTGACTCTAGAGATCCTCGGACAACAGAACATGCAGCCTTGAACTTCAATCTCGATGAGCTATCCTGTGCTATTGGCGCCTCGACATTAGATCGCCTAGAGAGTACTATCAATGCAAGACTAGTGATCGCGCAAAAATTTGATATAGCTTTTGAGGGCTCTGAATTAGTTTCGCCCGCTCACAGGCTTAGCACATCATCCAATGTGCCAGCTTATTATTTTTATACAGCTAGATTAGATGCAGCTAAACTTAGGACATCCAAAGCTGAATTCTGCCGAGCAATAGAGGCAGAGGGTATTCCACTTAATGCCCAATATAACTATTTGGCCTACGAATGGCCATGGCTCAAACCTCATCTGACCCAAGAGAGCAGCTGTAGTAATGCAAGGAAATTTAGGGATATAACATTTAACATACCTTTTCATGAGAAATATACTGATGACGAGGTTAAAGATATAAGAGATGCAGTCATGAAGGTAGAGAGCTTCTTTGGATCCAATTCGTAAAGGTTATGAACTATGTTTGTTTTTATGAATTTAAAACTTATGAACTTTGAACAGTAATTTTACTAGGACAAATATGACAAAAGTATTGATAATTGGCGGTGGTTTTGCGGGTTGTTGTGCGGCTCATGTTCTCGCAGACAAGGGTTGGGATATCCATGTCGTTGAGCGATTGCCATTTCTCGGCGGTGGTGTCCGAACTTTCTTGTATGGTGGCCATCCATATACATTTGGACCACGCCATTTCTTGACAGACGATATAAAGCTTTTCGATTTCTTAAATAGCTATGTGCCAATGCGGCGAATAGACCAGGTACAGCAAAACTTAACCTTCGTTGGGGATGAGCAACGATTTTTCACGTGGCCTGTGCACAAAGACGATATATCGATGATGAATGATGCTAACAAGATTCATCAAGAGTTGAATGAGTGTACATCAGAATATATAGACACCGACAATTTTGAAGACTGGGTTGCGGGTTCGATTGGAACAACTTTATACGAAAAATTTTTCAATGACTATTCCAAAAAAATGTGGAGTGTAGACTCAAATAAGGAGTTAAACTATTTGCATAGTGGTTGGGAGGATTTCCTAGGAGATGACCAGAAATTAAAGAAAATGGAGCTGGTTACTGGTTCTCGGGAACATTACAAGAAAAGGATATCTTCATTCCCAATCAAAAAGAATGGTTATAACGATTACTTTGATATTGCAACCGAATCTTCACATGTACATCTCGACACAGAAATCGAAGAATATGATGTAGAAAAATATCGTGTAAAAATTGATGGTCAGTGGGAAAGTTACGATATAATTATCAGTACTGTAGGTCCTGACATATTGTTTCGTAATATCCATGGCCCGCTTAGATGGATGGGTCGGGAGTTTATGAAGATAATCTTACCCATCCCCCAGGTATTTCCAAATGATGTTTATTTTCTGTATTATGCGACATCTGAGGAGCCATATCTTCGTATTGTCGAGTACAAGCAGTTCTATCAATATGAAGCGCCTAGCACACTTTTAGGCATTGAATTTCCCTCAAAGAAGAACAAACTTTATCCATATCCTACAAAAACAGATGTGGCGCATGCTCAGAAATATCTAGATATGGTGCCAGAAAGAGTCTTTTCTATTGGTCGAGCTGGCACTTATCGATATCTAGATATTGACGATATCATTGCGCAATGCTTGGATTTGAAAGAGAATGTGTAGTTAATCAGGCAGTTTCATCTAGTATAGAGCCCCCGGCCATAGTGTTTGCAATATGAACAGTAAGAATATTCTTCTGATTCCACCTACCGCGGACAAGTCGACCGCCCAGGACATGTGGCTGTCTCCAAATCTAGGTATTGTAAGGATTGCTAATTATCTTAATAGCAAGGGCCACTACGCCGAGTTCTTCGATGTCAATATCCATCAGTATTTAGAAGATGTTTCTTTAGAAGACAAGTTGCGAGAGAGAAAGTGGGACATCGTGGGTTTTTCAACGCTTGATGAAACGTTGCTAAGAGACTTGCAGCATATGCATCTAGCTAAGAAGTTATGCCCGGATTCTTTGTTTATCGCTGGCGGGCTCGAGGCTCAAAGTAATTATCAGACAATCCTCGACAAGTCTCCATGCAAAATTGTTGTTTTGGGGGAAGGCGAGTTGCCAATGCTAAGTATCGCAGATGGTCATCCACTAGCAGAGATACCGGGCATAGTTTTTAGGAATGACGCAAATATTCTTACGACAGACGAATTTCGTGAGGTGACCAGCGCGATCGATTGGGAGAGCTTGCCTTATGAAACGTATTGGGACTTCTATGTCAAGAAATACCAGGGATTTATGACCGAGGAAGTCCAGGAAAAAATCCACACTGTTCGTATCTTTACGAGAAACCGTTGTCCATTTAAGTGCTTTTACTGTGACGCACAGTGGCAGCTTGGCAAGGCAACCGGAAACTTGCAAATGAAAAGCCTGCCCGTCGTTTCTCTAGATGTGGATCACATTATGCATTTGGTGGAGAGGATTGTGAAGTCACATCCAAGAGTCAAAACTATTTACTTTACAGATGATGACTTTTGCTTTAACAAAAAGTTCTTGCGAGAATTTTGCAGAAAAGCAATAGAATTGAATTTTCCAGTCAAGTACATGTGTTTTTCAAGAATTACTGATCTACGAGAAGATACAATTAACCTTATGAAAGAGGCAAAATTTCGTAATTTGAATATTGGCGTAGAGTCTTTTTCTGACCATGTTCTTAAAGAGATAAACAAAAAATGTACCGCCAAAGATGTACATCGAGGAATAGCATTATTAGATCAATACAAATTAAAGGCGTATTTTAACTTGATATTGTTTACTCCTGGCACGACCATTGATGATGTGGAGGAGACCGTAGATCAGGGCTTACGTTATACGACATCGGATAATTTTACGGCAGGCATTATTCCAGCGATAATTCCACTTAAAGGATCTCCTTTTTTTGAAACAACGACTGAATATGCAACTAATCTAGAAAAAGTCCCGGATACAGAACATCTTATAAAGAAACATCGCTTTATCTATGCGAGCGATCCTATTGCGAGAGAATTACAGGTCGAATACATTGCTAATGTTGGAAGTGAGGTTGAAAAATATAAGATTGTCCATAAAGAGACCGAGAATCTGGCTTTGATTCAGCTTAAGTTTGCGAAGAAGCTGATTGACAAGAAACGAGCAGAATACGGGATCAAGAAGCAGCCTCGAGCGCGCATAGTGTCAGCTACCTAGTCTCAAACAGAGCCCCTCTAGGTCTCAGAATTGGAGTGAATTGCATAAAAGTATGGAACAAGATTCTTCTTTGGGTTCGCACATCATTTATCGACCTGAGCCAGCAGCAGGTGAGGAAACCTATCGCAGGGAGCTTGAGAGCGCACTCAACTACTCAAAGAAGCGGCGCGAAAACTACGAAGAGTATCAAAGATCCTCTCGCGCGACTGCTCGACCTAACTATAGGCCAATCCGACTCGATATAGAGAATGTTAGCCGTTGTAATTTTCGTTGTGGCATGTGCCAAGTTAGTGATTATAAAAAGATGCAAAGAGCTGGTGATATGTCACTAGAGCAGTTTAGAGAGCTTATCGATGAGGAATATGGTTTAGTAGAGATCAAACTTACTGGTATTGGTGAACCTCTCATGCAGGGAGATGATTACTTTAAGATGATCCGGTATGCAAGATCAAAGAGCATCTGGGTAAGGATAGTTACAAATGCATCATTACTGCATATAAAGGAAAACTACAAAAAATTAGTCGACTCAGATGTAAATGAAATTCAGATTTCGATTGATGGTAGCACCAAAGAGATATACGAGAATATTCGTAGAGGCGCGAATTTTGAGAAAGTTAAAGAGAATTGTCGTTTAATTAATGATTATTGTAGAGAAAAAAACAAATCTATAACAAAAATGTGGACGGTCGTTCAAAGCGATAATCAAGATGACTTAGCGAACTTAGTCAAGCTTGGCGGCGAACTTGGTTTTCCAATCCAGGTATTCTGTTTTGATTTTAGTAGCTGGGGTCAGGACAAATGGCTAGAGCATAACGATCGCATATCTGTTGACCACAAGTTCGCACATCATGATAAGGAACAGTTAGTGCAACTCGGCATTTCTCATGGCATTAAGGTTCGGTTCTGGCGGATTCAGAAATTTTCCACAAGTTCTGAAGATACGCTCTGTCCATGGCCATTTGAAAGGGCTTTTGTTTCTTCTGATCTACGTACTGTGCCGTGTTGCATGATTGGCAACCCCGATGCGTTTGAACTTGAAAAAGGTAAATCGTTTAAAGATGCGTGGCAAGGCGAAGGGTACAGTAAGTTTCGACAGGCCCATCTAGAAGGCAACATCCCAAAAGTATGTAAACCATGCTATATGGAATAACATCCCACCCTACTCAAAAAAAATAAACTCGAAGTCTCCATGATAGTGAAGCTGATCGTACAACCATAGCCACTCGTCTACCTCAAGAAATGACTCAGCGGTCAGCGCCCAACATTGTAAATTGAATAGCTCAGATTCGTTCCGATAGCTTTCGACCATAATGTACTGCGCTTTGCCAACTCGAGATATTTCCGGAATAGCAATTTCAAGTTCTGGTAATCTCAAATTGTGCAAACATCCTAGAGAGATAACAAGATCGAAGGCATTGTCATCGAACGGATAAACGTCTTGGGCGCGATGCTGAAAAAGGGAATCACGTATTTCTTCCTTAGCATGTGATATGCCATAGTTAGAAATATCAAAACCGCTTATTGTTAGACCAGGTAAGAGTAACTTCATTTCATAGAGAAGATAGGCTTTGCCACATCCAACATCAAGCACTCTAGATCTATCTGTCAGGCTATATTGCTCAATTAATGATTTAGCCATAGGTTGCCACCAACCTGGGATATATTTATATCCACCGTAGCCAAATCTGCGCTCTCCATCCCAATAATCAGCACCATACTTTCTGGCTTGGATCATGCATGCTACTTTGTCATCATTCATCCTGCCTAGGGTGTCTCGTTTCGTCGAGGTATGCAAGGGTGTAAAGAAAGTAAATAATTGTCCCATTAGCGATTTAGTCCTAATAGTTATTATCAGTAATTGAGCATCGGGTTAACAGTGAAAATCATAAAATGAGGCTCTTATTATTTATCGTTGAATTTTGACACTACTAGAAGTACATGTATAAAAGTTATTGACAGATTATGTCGTATAAGCAACATAACATACTCTTAGTTACGTAATATTTGCTAGAGCTACATTTATGATAAATACTAAACCTAGGTTGATTATGACACCACATTTAATTAAATCGACATAAACAAAACCTCCACTGATCTTCTTAATTGCCGGCATATTATTGCTCATATTGTCGGTAATAGCTGATGCTGAGGCGATTATTACGAACAACCATTGGTGGAAGTATGGTTTAGTGATTTTGTTTATATCGATGTTCGGTTTTGTCTTAATTCGGACAACAAATAAAGCTCATTCATTGGTAATAGTTGTATTAGCATGCATTTTGCATTTTGCTGCCTATAAAGTGACTTTTCTGATGCCAGGAATGGAGGCTAATAGCAAAGTCAGTATTGCATTTTGGACTGGATTTTATCCACTTTTTGTTGTTCTAGGAGTTTTTGCAATGCGCTTTGTCTATGTTGGCATAATAATATCGACCGTTTCCCTATTTTTTCTTGGTTTTTATATTGTGTCTACTTTTAATCCTGATCAGTTCGGGGGGGTCAGTCCTTACCATGATCAGGTTGAGGGCAATTGCAAGATCATTATTAGGGATGATGTAGGGTATATGCTAAATGCAAACTGCAATCGAGTCATAACGCGGAAGTTTGTCGATGGCAACGTACAGAAGATCCACATCTCTACTGACGAATATGCACGACGCCGTGTTGGATTGATGAATAGCAATGAAGGGGGAACTGCCATATTGGCTATAGGTGGCAGTCGCACATGGGGTGATGGAGTTTCGGATAACGAGAGCTATCCGCATTGGCTTTCGGAAACATTTAATAGGGCTGTTTACGTCTATGCCTTTTCAGGATGGTCTCCGGCTCAAACTGTAGGCATCTTTTCACGAAAAAACTTCTGGGAGACGGAGATCAATACAGATAATCTGATTCTTGTCTATCTAGCGATACCTGGTCATATAGGAAGAGTGAGTGGATCGTTTAAGCATGTCATGCAATATCATGCTAATTATCCAAAATTCAATGTGAGCAGTGTGCCAGCTAAGTACGTTGGCACTCTTGGCCAATCGAGTTACTGGAAATTCTTAGCGTTCCCAGCTATCAACAAGATTTTTGGCAAAAGGAATCAGTATTTTTACCATCTTGGTCGGAGTAGGCGCGACTATTTAGAACATCTTACATATATTGCTCAGAACGTGGCTAAGAATCATCAACGTTATGAGTTGTATTTGGTGTTACATCCGGGAGAATTTGGTAAAACAATGCTCGATTTATTGGACGTAGAGTCTTTAGGTAAAACGGGATTTACTGTTATTGATGCATCAGACTTGTTTGAATTAGATAGCTTAATGACCATCGATCCTAAGTATGATACTCATTTATCACCTCATGCCAATAAAATACTCGGCACATACATAGCAGAGGAAGTTAAAAAAAGATCAAGCTTGCTTCAATAAACACATTTAATGCTACAGAAGAACGAGTGATTGGGAATTAGATCGTTATGCTTATTGATGTATGTTTTTTCGTATCCTCTTATCGTGTTGAATAGATTGACCTAATATCGAACGAATGCGAGAAAAAACATTCCGAGCTCTAGAGTGGAACATGCGATTATCGAAATCAAATCTTAAAACTCGCCGATGTCCTTCTCCGTTTATTGATCCCGCAAAATGTGGACAATTAGTATCAAATATAACAATACTGCCAGAGCACCCAACGCATGGTATGAAGTCATCTACACTAATATCTTTTACGGTATTTTCACCGTTATATTTATAGTTTTTGCTTAGATTTAGACGCTTTTCCTCATTTTTAATGGGAGCAAATGAGAGAGAGTGGAAAGGGCCGTCTGACAGACTTACGTCATCAAGATAAATCATCACTTTGACATAACGGTGTTTATCAAAGTGAGGGACATAGGGAAGAGAATCTGACGGTTCGTCACGAGGCAAGGAGTGCACCAGCCAAATCTTATCCAAATAAAATCCATTTGCGCTTGTCAGATCGGTCAATGTGACAATTTTCTTCAGTAAATCTTTGACTAATCTATTTTCGCTAAGTTCGTCCATAGCGAATACTGCTACGTCTTTATACTTGCTCTCATTGGCATGAGGTCCAAAATAGTCGGCAAACCAATGTCTCAGTTTTTTAATATCAAGATCTAATACATTATGATCTATGAAGCAAAAACCTTGCGTTTCAACTGTTGCTAAAATTGTGTCTTGTGATCCCATAGCCTTAATAAGGCGCATCCGTAGCAAATAGGTTTTCTGCCCTATTTATTGAATATTTCAATCTTGGCCTCCTGCGCTATGATGTAAGATGACCATAGAGATTCCAGAGGCTGCGCAAACGTCTCTCGTTATACATTAGCTTAAACATGGAGCTAGTAAAATGAAGCCGAAGAACTCTTCGTTGTTTTCCAGGATCAATAAGTCCGGCAAAATGTGGACAATTAGTATCAAAGATAATTACACTGCCAGCAGGCCCATGACATGATATGAATTGATCTTTCGAAATATCAGGAATTAGGTTGTCACCTATTTTAGTCTTTTTACACCTAAGTCTAATTTTTTCATAACGCCCCGGATTACATGGTGCGATATGGAAAGGGCCCTGGCTGGGACCAACGTCGCTTACGTATACGAAAACTTTTAGGTGTCGAGTTTTATCAATATGAGGATAATGTGTGTCAACAAATGTGTTAGTTCGCTTTGTAAAATCATGATTAGATGTATTCAGCCACAACTTATCAAGTCGATATAGGTCTTTGTTAGAAAGGCCATAACTGTCTATAATATTACTGACAAGCTGGTGACAGACAGGATCATGGAGCAGTTCAGCTTCTGACATGAATAGCTCGTTTGAGTAGGCACTATTTTGAATTCTTGCTGTATATTGTGCTTCATACCAATTCTGTAGATCATTTATGTCAAGATCTAGAATGTTCCCATTGTTAAATATGAAACCAGTTTCTGAGATATGGTTAGCTATATCCATTATAAGAAATTACTCACAGTACAATATGCCTCATCTTACACAATTGAAAATCGATACGTGGGGATAATGGCTAGAATCATACGATCTTGCCTCAACAGTTTTGCCGCGTCTGTGTTGTCACGCATGATGCCTAATGTGGGATTACCATCGCAGCTAGATTTAGTCTTTTGGACATTCTGGGCTCCAAGGGAAGATTTGTAGGTATATTTTGAATAGACTAGAAGAAAATAAGCAAACTAAACTATGGATTTTAAGGATTTCTAGTTAAGGAAGAGTGATGAGTTTAGATAATTACTTCGCAAATTTCCAGCGAATCTCAACACCATCTCAAGAAGTTATCAATGATTTAATTAGATTGAAAGAGATTCTGGTCAGAATCAAAGATCGCTCCGCAAAGGTTTTTATAGTTGGCAATGGGGGTAGTTCGGCGATTGCTAGTCACGTAAGTGTGGACTTCACAAAAGCTGCAGGGCTGACTTGCTGGAATTTTAGCGATCCTAGCCTTTTAACATGTTTTGCTAATGACTATGGATATGAAAATTGGGTAAAAGAAGCTATCAATGCTTATGGCGACGCTGGCGACGCTTTAATTGTGATTTCGTCGAGTGGCGAATCAAAAAATATAATCAATGCCTGTCGAGCTGCGAGAGACAAGGAATTTGCATCGGTGGCTACTTTTACTGGGTTTAATAGTGGCAATAGTGTGCGAAAATGGGGTGATTTAAATTTCTGGGTAGATAGCACCACTTATAATATGGTCGAAAATACTCATCAGTTGTGGCTCCTATCTATCGTTGACTCAATTGCTGGCGTAGAGTCATAGTGCAATATCAGTTTGTTAAAGTGTTGGCGTGGAAGGATTTTAAATTGACGCAATAAAATACGTCCTCTCTAGTTTATACAAGTAAACTCGGTGCCAATTTTTATTTTCCGATGAACAACAAGATACAGCTAATACAAAAAAAACTGAGAAACAGAATTATATCGATTAGTAGAAGTCAGCTAGCTCGTCGATTGATCTACTATTATCGTAAGAGAAAGGCTCACTCCGTTGATTTGGCGCGAGCAAATGAGTTTAAGTCAATTTACAATAATCGAGTTTTTGGAACTCAAATAGCCGATATTCGTTACTTCTTGCGTGTTGCTAAGGTTCTTGGCCTAGAAACGAAAGATATCTATCTTTCTTGCCAAGAAAGAAGTGCCAACGCCTACTTGCAGTCATTAGCAGAAATGATGTTTAACATCACTTATTCTAACATCGCGTTTGATGAAGATATTAAAGCGCATGTCAATTATTTTCCGTTCAGTTTTTATTTTACGCCTGATGGCGGTCATCGTGAGCTGAATACGTTCGAGCACATTGAGTGCAGGTTTGATATCTTTATCGATTTGCTAGCGAATGAGAAAAGAATTTCAGCTATATATAAAAAGATCGGGATAACAAAGAATTTCGTGGTTGTAAACAATAGAGATAGTTATTTCGATATAAACTATAAGTCAATTTTCTCAGAAGAGCGAAACAATAATGATTCTGATTTCAATACTCTTTGTGGAGCCATTCAATTCTTCTTAGATAGGGATCTTGATGTTTTGCGCAATGGCCATTATGACGTAACAACTCCACTATCACCGTATTTAGAACTAACTAGTCTTAGCCAAGAAGAACGCGAGATGGCCGATATTCATATATATCGGGATGCGCTATTTATATTTGGCGGAGGGACAGGTTGCAACAACCTAGCGTCACTTTGTGGGACTCCACATTTACTTCATAATGTTAGTTTAAAAGGAAATATCAGTGAATCAACTTTGACTCTGCCTAAATATCTTTGGGATGCCAGTCAACAGAGACTTGTAAATTATTGTACAGATGATTTCTTGAGCAAAAATATATTTGCAGGGAGTATGAACCTTAATGGAGTATGGGACGTATTGAAGAATAAGTTAACGCCACTAATTTATAATGAAAAAGCCTTTTCACAGTACGGTTATTACTACAAGGACAATACTGAAGATGAAATAGCGAGAGCAGCAGAGCGATTTTATGCACTTATTGTTGATGGCCTTGACTTCAGTAATTATGAGTTAAATTTGGACGCGAAATTTAAGTCACTTCTTCCGCAAAGCCACCCTCTTAAATATTCCAATACCGTAATATTTAGTGAGTACCTAGAGCGTCATATGGGTAATGTGAGCTAAATTGTAGCAACATAAAATAACAGATAAAAAAATTCATTGATAATCTAATATTTAATATGTGCGAAAGGTCCGGATGGGTAAACTAGTGAATCAACTTTATATACGATTCGTCCTATGGTTGAAGATTAGATTTCGACTATTAGTTAGGCGGCAAATCTCTATTCGTTCAATCAGGGACTTCAGCATACCTAGAAAAAATATACTGGTGAGTTATGAGAGTAATATTTTAGGGTTATCCGGTTCCGAGTATTGTGGTGTCTTTGAGATAAGTGATGTCATAGTCCATTCACGCTCCGGCTTTGTATTTAGAGAAAGAAAATCGTTTGGTATGACGTTGTTGGAAGAATCTAGTAAGGAACATACTGAGTCGATAGCATTCAGCAACAGCACTATATATACAAAAGATTTATTAAACTTTGAGGTAGGCCGAACTGAAATAGTTGAATATGATGTTCCTTCGGTACTATTTTTTCCTGCAAAGCTTACCAGTAATTTTGCAAACTTTTTGTGGCTTGATCTTTGTCCTCTATTATTGTTGATTAATAATGGTTATAAGAGAAATATACAAATAATTCGATCTCCTGATTTGAAGCCATCACAACTTGAGTATCTTCAGTTGATAGAAGAAGTTTATGGAATTAGAAGTATAGTAGCGCCAAAGAAATCGCACTTTAGACTAAAGAGTCGACTAATTGTGCTTGAACCTCCTTACAAGAAACTATTTCGCGCTTTCGAATTTGATGATCGAATGGTAATCTCTTCTGTGATGAGTGAAGCGCATCCACATAGCGTCATTACCAACGAAGTTGATTATTTTCAGGGTATAAATAAAGTGGGGAGTGAGCCGCCTAGTAACTGGGATATTCTTGACAAAGATAAGGTTTGGGGCACATTCCAAAATGTAAAGAAATTGATCTCCACTACAGCTGTTGAAAGCGTACAGCCTTTTGTAGAATCTTTGGTACCGAGCGTTGTATTTGATAAGCCAGAGAACAATATTGTTTACGTATCAAGGGAGGAATCAAGAAGCCAACGTAGTGGCAATTTACGATATGTGGAGAATGAAAAAGAGATCATTGAGAAATTTCCAGAGATAAAAGTTGTTAGTTGGGAGAAGTTGAGTCAAAGGGAAAAAATCATCACTGCATATAATGCTAGTGTCCTCATAGGGCTGCATGGGGCCGGTCTTGCTGCAGCCCATTTCATGAGACAGCATTCTGTTGTTATAGAGATTCATCCTCGCTATTTTCNNTATCCCAGTTTTNANCTNTCTTTTNAGCTGATGTGTGAAATGAGCGGACTTACACACATTGGCGTGCTGTCTTCCCCCCTTGCTGATAACTGGCATGGTGGTACACGGGTCGATATTAATTCATTAAGAGACGCGATTGTATTAGCTGAGCAGAGATTGTCTGGCATTCCACATTTTAGGTGATTAATGAAACTTCAGCCTGATTTGCACAGGAGTCTGCGCCTACTACGCATTATGTTGCATCAGCTAACACCAGGAGTAGTTTGTAGTCTTTTCTCAATGTTGACAAAGCATTACATTAAACCTGCTCAGCAGGATATAATAACTGGCCCCCGAAATCTACAGGTGTTAGCACTACATCAGTTGAGTGTTGCATGCGAGATTGAAATACTAGACCTTATTTTCAGTTACTAGTCTTCTGGCCAGCGAGATTATCCATAACAATTTTTCGAAGAGAGTTTGAATACAAATGTTTGATGATGCTTCAATATTAGTTACTGGTGGCACCGGATCTTTCGGTCGTGCCTTTATTGCTAGATTGCTTAAAGATTACCGACCTAAAAAGATTATTGTTTATAGTCGAGATGAATGGAAGCAGTATGAGATGCAAACATCAGCAACATTTGAATCCGACAAAGATTTAATGCGATATTTTATTGGTGATATCCGTGATAAAGATCGACTCATGATGGCAATGTCTGATGTTGATTACATAGTACATGCGGCTGCGCTAAAGCAAGTCCCGGCACTTGAGTACAATCCATTTGAGGCTGTAAAAACAAATATAGTTGGCACGCAGAATGTTATAGATGCTTCAATAGCTTGCAAAGCAAAAAAAGTTGTTGCAATCAGTACCGATAAGGCCGCTGCGCCAATAAACCTTTATGGTGCAACAAAGTTGACTGCAGATAAACTTGTTATTGCAGCAAATAATATTGTAGGTGAACATGATACAAGATTTTCGGTAGTTCGCTACGGCAATGTATTGGGCAGTAGAGGGTCAGTTGTTCCGTATTTCTTGTCAATTAAAGCGGGTGGCGATATTCCAATTACTGATCCTCGGATGACTCGGTTTAGCATAACACTGACAGAGGGTGTAGATTTTGTGATTAGGTGTTTTGAAATGATGCACGGTGGAGAGTTATTTGTGCCTAAGATTCCATCATATCGTATCACTGATTTGGCGACAGCGATTGCACCTGATGCGAGACAAGTGACGGCAGGGATTAGACCAGGAGAAAAACTCCATGAAGAGATGATAACGCCAACAGACGCCATGACAACTCTTGCTCATACAAATCATTATGTAGTTTTTCCGAGTATTTCATCGAGCGACTACACAGTAGATAATTTTCTAGATCAAAGAGAGAATCACAAGATCTATAGTAGGTGTCCCGAGGGATTTCGCTATGCAAGCGATACTAATCCAGAATTTTTGTCTGTGGACAAACTTTGTGAGCTCGTAGGTGATCTTAGTTAGAATTGACCTGTAAGTATTGGGGACTCCTACTGTGTTTTTCAGTCGTTGTTTCGAAGACGCATTTTCGAAGGGTGCAGATATATAGGGACCGAATTTAGGAGAATCCAAAAAAGGCCGGATAGCATCAGCCAGTTTGCAACTTCATCTAAGGCTCCCGAAAGCGGTATGTCATCAAATCGTATGGACCAGAAAGAAAAAATAATAGACGACAGGGTGACATAACTCCATACTCTGAGTGGTGGTTTTTTCAAGCATTCGATTAAGAAGGGAATTGTAAAAATAACAAAGATAAGACGGTACGACCAGTTATTTCCAAGAAAGAATGTGCCAATATAGATTCCCGCCCCCACTCTGAACGCGTCGAGATTGTAAGAGGCTAAATGATCCTGCGACAAGTCATGATACTTGGCAGTTAAAAAGAAGACAGCATTTATTATTAAAACTATAAAGCAAGGTAACATAGCAACTAGCAGCTCAACATCCAAAGAGTATGACCTGCTACCATAGCTAAAAACAGTCACCCCTTTTTGCGTAGAGGAGAATATTTGAGGTAGATCATCTAAGTTCACGTAAAGGTAGCCAACAAATATTATGCTGACTAAGATGCTGTAGATAACAAATTTTGATTTTTGGTACCGCAAAAAAATTAATATAGAAAAGATAGGAAATAATTTAAGCGTTGCAGATAGTAAGATAGTGCAGGATGCTAATAAGCCTGATAATCTGCTTAAGATAATTGTTAAAGCTACAATTGCAAATATCAGTAGATCATTATTTGCTCTCTCAATGCCTAGCATAGTAGCTGGAGAGAACGTAACGATGATTAATATTATAGCGGTCAATTTTCCGTAGTAATTCATCGAATAGATAAGACTTAATAGAAACAGAGAGATCATTATGACGCCAATAATGGTTGTATGAGCTTCTCTTAATCCTAAGGCAACAATGATAGTTTGCACGATACGCGGATGATTTAGTTCACGATTCCATGGATCGCCTGGATTATTAAAAAGTGGATCATATCCAGCTTCAATAGAAGTTATGACTCCTGTGAATACTCGGAGATCAGCGAAATGTGGTGTCATCGTTGGAATATTCCATACAGACCACATTACATTGTTGCCCATAATGTAAGTCAGCAGAAAGCAACCCGAGCCAATAGCGATCAAAAGTAAAATAAATAGACTTCGACCAGATAATTTAGAGAAAGACTCATTTATCATAAGTAAGCTAGCACATAGACGAGTGTAGACAGGTTAAGCTAATGATGTCTGTTGCGATATACAATGCTTCCATCGACCACTGTGAACATCACCCTACCTTTGAGTATCTCTCCATTGAATGGAGTATTCTCGCCATTGCTATAAAATTCGGTAGCATCTACTCTCCATTCTATATGTGGATCAAAAACGCAGACGTTAGCCCTTGCTCCAGGTGATAAGTGACCAGCATCAATGCCGAGGATACGTGCTGGACCAGCAGTAAGTACGGTTATAACTCTTGGCAAATCTACAATTTGTTCTTCTGTCAATTTGAGCGCCAGTGACAGTAGGGTTTCAAGACCAGAAATACCCGGAGAGGATTCGCTAAATGGGGCTAGTTTAGCATCCAAGCGATGTGGTTGATGATCAGAGCAAATTGCTCCGATGATACCATCGGCGAGTGCCACTCGGAGGCTATCGCGATCTTGCACGCTTCTTAGAGGTGGTATTACATGACACATAGTGTCGAATTCACCGATATCCTGTTCACTTAGATGCAAATGATGTGCGGATACCGCGGCTGTAACAGCTATTTTTCGAGTTTGAGCTTCTGCCAATTTTTCAACAGAGCGCGCGCATGATACTTGTGTTATGTGTCCAGATGCGCCAGTAGTTTCGAGTAGGGCGAGCTCTCTTGCCAAAGCTACCACTTCAGCTGCTTCAGGTATTACGGGTAATCCAAGTCGAGTGCTAACCTCACCCTCGTGAACGCATCCATTTCCTTTTAGCCATGGATCTAGCGCGTTCAGGAACACATTTAGATTAAAGGTTGCAGCGTACTGCATGGCTCTTCGCATTAGTAATGTATTGTCGACAGACTGATCTGCATTACCAACTGCGACACAACCGGCATCTCCCAGCGCCGCCATGTCTGATAATTGCTGGCCAGCGAGGTTGCGAGTTAAAGCACCTATAGGATAGACATGTGCAAGTCCAATTGCTCTTGCTTTCTGTTTAATCATCTGAACCATCGCAGGGGTGTCTATAACAGGATCTGTATCGGGTGGGCAGCATACAGTTGTAACACCACCCGCAACCGCAGCAGTTAGTTCAGTTTCAAGTGTCGCCTTATGTTCCTCGCCTGGCTCCCTAAGACGCGCTTGCAAATCGACAAGACCAGGACACACAATGAGGTTTCGTGCATCAATAGTTTCATCCGGAGAAAACCCTGCTGGCTCCTCTCCTAGGGAGGCTACTATGCCATGCGATAGAAATAGGTCTCCAATCTGGTCAATGTTGTTAGCGGGGTCTATTACACGCCCCCCCTTAATTAGAACACTCATTTGTCTGCCTCTTGGGATGAATTTTGTCCATCCATTACTTTAGCCATTATTGACATGCGCACTGCAATGCCATTTGTTACCTGCTCAAGAATTAACGAGTTCTCCCCATCAGCAACCTCAGAAGCTATTTCGAGTCCTCGATTTATTGGTCCTGGATGCATCACAATAACATCTGGGTCAGCTCTACGTACACGTTCCGTTGTTAGCCCATATCTTCGGAAATATTCCTGAGAGCTTGGGATTAATTGTCCCTCCATTCGCTCGAGTTGTAGACGCAACATCATTATTACATCCACACCCTCCAATCCTTCGTCGAGGTCAGAAAAAGTATTCACTCCTAGCCTTTCGATTTCTGTAGGTAGCAAGGTGCGCGGACCAATAACTCTGATATCTCGTGTCCCAAGAATGCCGAGAGCATGAATTTGTGATCTAGCAACTCTTGAGTGAAGAATATCGCCAACTATGGCAACTCGTAGATCGCCGAAATCTTTTTTATGTCTTCGAATAGTAAACATATCAAGCATAGCTTGGGTTGGATGCTCATGTCTTCCATCGCCCGCATTTATAATATGAACATGAGGAGGCATGTGTTCCGCAAGTAGGTGGGATGTTCCACTAGCATTATCACGAATTACAAAAATGTCAGTATGCATGGCCTCCAAAGTCCGGATAGTGTCTAAAATTCGTTCTCCTTTATTGGTAGAGAGTCGAGAGGCATTTAGATTGATAACATCGGCGGACAATCGCTTTGCAGCAATTTCAAAAGTTGTTCGTGTGCGGGTACTGTCTTCAAAAAATAGATTTACCAGCGTACGTCCTCGCAACAATGGAACTTTGCGTATTTGTCGCTCACCAATGCTGATAAAAGATTCCGCATCGTCTAATATTTCACTGAGAGTTTCGCGATTGAGCCCACGGATAGTTAGAAAATGAGTGAGGCGTCCATCTTGGTCGAATTGGATCAAAGATTTCAAAATTTGATCACCTTATAACTTTGCTTGAATCTATAAACATTCATAGGTGTTTTTTCATTATTGTTAATTTTAGCTCCTCAGGCCCAGATAGCTTTATATGTTGTGATGGGTCAAGATTTAGTCTTACTCCAACAACATCTGGCTGAATAGGCAGTTCACGTGCTCCGCGTTCAATCAATACCGCCAGCTGGACTACGGCTGGTCGACCCCACGAAAAGATCTCGTTGAGCGCTGCTCTAATGGTTCTCCCTGTCTGTAGCACATCGTCAACGAGAATAACTGAGCGGTCTTCTATGTCATCGGGAATTTCCGACATTTTCACCTCAGGATGAAGACCTATTCTAGAAAAGTCGTCTCGATAAAAGCTGATGTCTATTGAGCCTAGGGGGGTTGTTAATCCTAGATTTGCATGTAGTCTTTTGGCTACCCATGCTCCTCCGGTATGTATACCGATAAGTATAGGATCATCTACTAGGTTAGACCGCAGGCTAGCCCCCATAGCAGAGATTAGTTCATCGGGATTTGGCAATATTGTTGAATTCATTGATGTATGTTTGAAGGATGAACTCGGCGGCTATTTGATCGCGTAGCGATTGTCTGCGTTTTGTGATGCGTTTCCCAGGTTTCGTCGTTTCACGGATTATGGCATCAGCTAGGTCCGTTGTGAGCGTTTCATCGATAAAATTGACCGGTAGATTGAAGCGATATTGAAGTTGCTCGGCAAATTTTCTGATATCTTTGGCAAATTGCGATTCATCGCCACTAGAAGTTAGTGGTATTCCTACAATGAGATAGGCCGGCTTCCAGTCATTGATTAAGTTTTGTATTTTGGTCCACGGACCTGACGACGAGTTATTTTTTATGGTTGCTATGCCCTGAGTCGAACCTGTACCAACTTGTCCTACTGCAACACCGATTTTTTGGGATCCATAATCAAAACCGAGCAGGATCTCGTTCATGCGTGCCCAAATTCCTGAGTAAGTGTTGCAATATCAATTCCTAGGGATGCAACTGCTTCTCCCCAGCGTTGTTCTACATCAACATCAAAGATTATCCTGGGGTCGGCTGGCACGTTTAGCCAGCTATTTTGTTGAATTTCAAAGTCGAGTTGACCCGCTGCCCAGCCTGCGTAACCTAATACCAGAAGGCAATCGTCAGGACCATTTGATATAGATATAGCTTCAAGGACGTCTCGCGATGACGTTAGGCCTAATTGTGTTCCCACCCGTAGTGTAGATTGCCAACGGCCTAAATCTTTGTGTAATACGAGTCCAAGCTCATTGTGAACGGGACCACCGACATAAATTGGTGTATTCGTTAGTTGGGTAGAGCCGGGGTCGGGTAAATTGAATTCACGCAAAATATCACGGACAGACAATGAATCTAATGTGCGGTTTACGACTACACCAAGTGCGCCATTCGCGTCGTGCTGACAAATTAGAGTAACTGTGCGGGAAAAGTAGGAGTCCTCTAAATGAGGCATAGCGATCAAGAATTGATTCGTAAGATTCTGATATAGAGATCCATTCATATCTCTGATTATAGAGCTAAGTCTATCCGCTTAGCCTTTAATTTTGAGATTTTGAGTAATGCGCTAGAGACATTTGGGCTCCCTACAATATTGATTAGAGATAATCTGTATCACGTGACGACTCGCGAGCCATGCATTGACCTCCTAGGTGGGCGATTCCAGTTATGGCATGAATACGGCGTTTCTGGCGTTTTGACGATATTTTTCTGGTTTGATAAAGGCAAACGATCTAAAGATGGTTAGGAAATACACGAATGGATAATAAATTTGCCGAGCTAAATAATAGCAGGTGAGGCATATCGGAGAGCTACTCCTGAGTCAAATAGGCTGTTCGAACATCTGGCGATCATCGAATTTGCCGATCGATGAGTTGCTATTCATGATCCACTATCCAATTCTAATCAAACCGAATATTCAGTAGGTTTCTCTATTCGCAGATCATCCTTTAACATTTTGTCCTGTCTTTTGTTAGTTTTCTGCTACAATCTGCCTGATACTACTGATGAATAAAATTAACAAGATCTTTGTCGAATTGAGATAGGCTATGGAGGGGCAGGATTCTTTAGCTAGCTTCGACTTTTCTCCTTACTGTTGCCGACAATTTTGAAGATTACTGCTTAATTGATCTGTGTCTAGTATTCCAGATCCTGTTGTTATACAAGAAATCGTTACGGATGCCGTGAGGATTTCCGGCCTGCGTCAACCCGTCATTCGAGACACATTGTTTAAAGATGACGGGAGTGTGGTGACTTCCACAGATCACCTGTTGCAGGACATGATCTCCAAATCACTGCGTCAGCGTTGGCCTGATATTCCTTTTATGGGCGAAGAAATGGAGCACCAACAACAGGCGGAAATTGTGAATAGGGCAGGTGGTCAATTCTGGGCACTTGACCCACTTGATGGCACAACGAATTTTACTATGGGGTTTCCATTTTATGGGATTTCATTGGCGCTAATTGGTGACGGGGAAGTTGATCTCGGAGTAGTTTATGATCCGGTGCGAGACGAATTATTTCATGCAGTGCGTGGTTGTGGGGCTTATTTGAATGGGCAATTATTGCAAACAAGAGGAGAGATGATTAGCCTAGATCTATGTGTAGCAAATGTGGATTTGAAACGTTTAGTAGGGCAACTGGCAGAGCGCTTGGTTCGTTCTCCACCTTACCGCTCCCAAAGAAATCTGGGGTCCTGCGTTTTGGAATGGTGTTGGGTAGCGGCAGGTCGAATACAACTTTATCTTCATGGCGGACAGCGAATGTGGGATTATGCAGCTGGTAGTTTGATTTTGCGCGAGGCAGGTGGAGCTTGCAGCACACTGAAAGGTACCGCTTTGAATTGCCATATGCTTACAAAGCGCTCAGTTGTTGCAGCAGTGAATGAGACACTCTACAAAGAGTGGTTTCAGTGGATACGTGAAAATGACAGCAGGAATTAATAAGTATTTTGCTTGACAGCATTGACGGTGATGTTTGAGGATTGACTTTGGTGTTTCGTTAGAGTGATCTAATATAGGATATAAAATGTTCTCAAAAAAATATTTTATGCAGTGTTGTACGAAATGAGAAAATTATCTGAAACTGTGCGCGACAAACGGCGTGAAAAAGCAAATGCTATACGAGCACTCAGTATGGATGCAGTACAGCGCGCAAATAGTGGTCATCCCGGAATGCCAATGGGCATGGCTGATATTGCCGAAGTTCTATGGAGTGACTTTCTCCGCTTTAATCCGAGAAATCCTAATTGGATTGATCGCGATAGATTTATTGTTTCTAACGGCCATGGCTCGATGCTTCATTATGCTCTTTTGCATCTGACTGGTTACGATCTACCGTTGGAAGAGCTTAAGAATTTTCGTCAGCTACATTCGCGAACGCCGGGACATCCAGAGTATGGAGACACACCGGGCATTGAAACAACCACAGGCCCCTTAGGCCAAGGGTTAGGCAATGCTGTAGGTTTAGCGTTGGCAGAGAAGATACTTGCTGGCCGTTACAATCGTGAAGGATGCGAGCTTATAGACCATCATACCTGGGTGTTGCTTGGTGATGGTTGTTTGATGGAGGGCATTTCCCATGAAGCATGCTCGTTGGCAGGCACTCTTGGGTTAGACAAATTAATTGCTATTTGGGATAACAATGGTATCTCGATTGATGGTGACGTGCAGGGATGGTTTACAGATGACACTCCCGCACGTTTTCGTGCCTATGGTTGGCGTGTGATCGAAGATGTTGATGGTCATGATCCAATAACTATCAAGGAGGCAATCAATGCCGCCGTAAATGAGAATCGGAGGCCGACACTCATTTGTTGTAAGACTGTAATTGGATGGGGTTCGCCAAATAAGCAAGGCAAAGAATCTTGCCATGGAGCCCCGCTCGGTTTGGAAGAGATAGATTTAACGAGAGAAACAATTGGGTGGCACTATCCACCATTTGAAATACCCGAAGATATTTATCAAGCGTGGGACGCTAAAGATAGTGGTTCCAAGCTGGAATCAGAATGGAAGGAAAAGTTTGAGTACTACAAATCGAGCTATCCAGATTTGGCTGCTGAGTTTGAGAGGCGTTTGTCAGGCGCTTTACCTGTTAATTGGGCGGCAGTAATGGATGCTGCGCTACAGACGATATCTGATAAGGCAGAGGCGTTAGCGAGCCGGAAAGCATCACAACGAACTTTAGAGTTAATCGCTCCAAATCTTCCAGAACTAATTGGTGGATCCGCAGATTTAACAGGTTCTAATCTTACTTCTTGGCCCGGTATGCAGATTGTAAGCCAGAAAAATACCAATGGTAATTACATTTTTTATGGAGTCCGGGAATTTGGAATGGCGGCAATTAGTAATGGCCTTGCTTTGCATGGAGGGTTTATTCCGTTTTGTGCGACGTTTTTAACATTTTCCGATTATGCTCGTAATGCGTTGAGAATGAGCGCGCTAATGAAGATTCGCTCCATATTCGTATTTACGCATGATTCGATTGGGTTGGGGGAGGATGGTCCTACACACCAGCCTGTTGAGCATGCGGAGTCGTTACGATTAATACCAAATATGGTAGTTTGGAGGCCATGCGATGCTCTAGAAACGATTATAGCTTGGCGCCAAGCTATAGAAAGAGTAGATGGCCCTACTTGCTTGTTATTATCCAGACAAAAATTACCATATTATGAGCGTAGTAATGAACAAGTTTCCCTGATATCTAGAGGGGGTTATGTTTTGCGTGATTGCTCTGAAACACCAGAAGCAATTATTGTTGCTACAGGATCCGAAGTGGCTTTAGCAGTTGAGATTGCTCAAGTTTTAGCCCAGAAAAAACGCCATATCCGAGTTGTTTCAATGCCGTCCACTGAGTTGTTCGACCAGCAGGAATCGTCTTATAGGTCTTCAGTTTTTCCCGAGTCCGTTAAAGTCAAAGTTGCGATTGAAGCGGGTACGGGTAGTGGTTGGAATCGGTATGTTGGTTCATCTGGATACATCATCTCTATCGACACTTTTGGTGCATCTGCACCGGCGGAGGACCTTTTTAGATATTTTGGACTCTCTGTAGAAGAAGTTATGCCGATTGTAGAATCTGCGATCAATAATTAATGCGCCTATATGATAATCTGCTTGGAAGGATAGTTGCGTTTGACGCGATCCAGACGTCTAGTTAACTAGTACTCCAGATGGAATTTTAAAAATAAACACGAAATTGGGCGTGACCCATGAACAGGAAAATGCTATATGACAATCAAGATTGCTATTAATGGATTTGGACGAATTGGCCGCAATATATTACGCGCTATTTATGAGTCTCAGCAAGATAATCAATTTGAGATTGTCGCAATTAACGATCTTGGAGATGCGAATACCAATGCACATCTTTTACAGTATGACTCGGCACATGGTCGATTTAGTCAGTCGGTCAGTGTCGATGACCAGCATTTGATTGTTGGTAAAACAAGGGCCAAGGTACTGGCTGAGCGTGACCCAACGAAACTTCCTTGGGGCCAAATGAATGTTGATGTAGTATTTGAATGTACAGGGTTTTTTGCTAGCAAAGAGAAAGCTAGCGCGCATCTTACTGCGGGCGCGAAGAAAGTTATTATATCCGCACCTGGTGGGAAGGACATCGATGCAACAATAGTCTATGGCGTTAATCATCATGTTCTGAAGGCGAGCGATACTGTTATATCAAATGCATCTTGTACTACAAATTGCTTAGCCCCATTGGTTAAGCCTCTTCACGATCAGCTCGGTGTTCTTGGCGGTCTGATGACCACTATCCATGCTTATACTAATGATCAGGTATTAACTGATGTGTATCATACAGATCTTCGCAGAGCTCGTTCGGCAACTCAATCTATGATATTGACAAAAACTGGTGCAGCCGCGGCGGTCGGCTTGGTACTTCCTGAGCTTGATGGAAAGCTTGATGGTTTTGCAATTAGAGTGCCGACAATAAATGTTTCGTTGGTGGATCTAACCTTTGAGGCGGGTCGCAGTACGTCTGTTGAAGAAGTTCATAAGATAATTCAAGAAGCATCCTCCACGAATCTTGAAGGTATTCTCGCGTACAATGATAAGCCGCTTGTGTCTATTGATTTTAATCACTGCCCTGCATCATCTGTTTACGATGCTTCCATGACGCGCGTCGTAAATGGAACTACAGTTAAAGTATGTTCTTGGTATGACAATGAGTGGGGGTTTTCAAATAGAATGCTTGATACGTGCAAGGCTTTAATGGCAGTTGCGTGAAGCACCTAGAGGTAGTATCGTAAATTTTTCAATTACGCGATTATAGAAAATAGCGAGCACATTTTTCTAAGAGTATGAAGCGCCCCATAATTAAACGGATGGTTGATATTGAATTGTCGGGCCGAAGGGTGCTCATGCGCTTAGATCTAAACGTTCCAATAAGTAATGGCAGGATATTGAGCGAGCGTCGGATCATTGAAGCATTACCAACCATCAAGATGGCATTAGAGAGTGGGGCTGGCGTAGTCTTGCTCTCCCACTTAGGTAGACCAGAACTCGGTAAAGCGTCAGAACATTACTCCTTGGCACCTATTGCTGATCGTCTGTCGGCGCTCCTTGGACATCAAGTGCGTTTCAAGAAAGATTGGTTAGATCATGTAGATGTTCGCAATGGTGATGTAATACTTTGTGAGAATGTTCGTTTTAACGTGGGAGAGACCGATAACGCATCAGATCTAGCCCAAAAGATTGCGGCTCTTGGGGATGTTTTTGTGATGGATGCATTTGGTTCAGCGCATCGTGCTCATGCTTCGACTGAGGGAGTGGCGCGATATGTAAAGATTGCATGCGGCGGTCCTTTATTGATAAGAGAGATTGATTCGCTGTACGGAGCGTTGCACGCACCTCAGAGGCCGCTGGTTGCAGTTGTAGGCGGCGCTAAAGTTTCAACAAAGTTGACTGTGCTTAAATCTCTAAGCAATGTTGTAGATTATCTGATTCCAGGTGGTGGAATTGCGAACACTTTTCTTGGTGCTACAGGACGCTCAATTGGTAAATCATTGCATGAATCTTCGCTGATTGAGGATGCGCGAGATCTTTTGGACGCTTCTAGAAGAGGATCTTGTATAATTAGTTTGCCAACTGATGTTGTGGTTGCAAAGCAATGTGAAGAATCAGCACCAGCCGAAGTTGTCTCCGTTGCTGATATTGCAGCGGATGATTTGATTCTTGACATCGGTCCCGATACAGTTAGGGCTTATGAGGAACTCTTTGAGTTGGCAGGTACTATTGTTTGGAACGGGCCCGTGGGAGTGTTCGAGATGGAGCCTTTTAGTTATGGGACCCGCCGGCTAGCTGAATCTATTGCCAAGTCCAACGCCTATTCAGTTGCAGGTGGAGGAGACACATTAGCTGCGGTTGAGAAATATGATTTGTTAGAGAGAATTTCTTATATATCGACTGGTGGTGGTGCGTTTCTTGAGTTTTTAGAAGGGAAACCTTTGCCGGCAGTAACGATTTTAGAAGCGCGAGCAGGTAACTGATAGTGTCGGCATCTCTTTTCTTCCATGCAATATGATTCGTAGAACCAAAATCGTTGCATCTCTTGGCCCTTCTACAGATGATGCCAAGGCCATGTCGAATCTGATACGAGCTGGAATTGATGTTGCAAGAATTAACTTGTCTCATGGCTCGGAGCAAGATCACCGTTATAGAGCTGATCTGGTTCGGCATTGCGCCAGAAAACGTGCTCGAACTGTTGGATTACTGTTTGATTTGCAGGGCCCAAAAATAAGGGTCGAAGGTTTCCGTTCTGGTAAGGCGCAGCTTAGAAACGGTAAGCCTTTTGTAATTGATACATCATTGGGTGGGTTAGATGGAACTGAGGAAAGAGTTGGAACTACCTATAAAGGCCTACCTCACGATGTTCAGCGTGGTGATGTACTGTTGCTTGATGATGGTAGCATAACCCTCCGAGTTGAAGGCATCGATCAGCATGAAGTACGTACACGAGTTGTTGTGGGGGGGATTCTATCAAATTATAAAGGTATGAATAGACAAGGCGGAGGTTTATCAGCTGAAGCACTGACGGATAAGGATAGAGAAGATATAATATTTGCTGCCGAACTCGGTGCAGATTTCGTTGGTATTTCTTTTGTCCGAAATGCAGAAGATATTGGTTTGGCTCGGGAATTAGTTAGAAGTGCTGGCAGTAACGCTCATATTGTGGCAAAGATTGAGCGCCGAGAGGCCGTCGAAAATATTGATTCAATCATTGCAGCTGCAGATGTCATCATGGTTGCTCGGGGTGATTTAGGCGTAGAGCTTGGAGACGCAGAATTGCCAGGCGTACAGAAGCGACTTATCGCCGAAGCTAGAGCTGGAAACAAGATCGTAATCACTGCTACGCAGATGATGCAGTCTATGGTCACTAGCCCTCAACCAACTCGTGCTGAGGTGCTTGATGTTGCTAATGCGGTGTTGGATGGTACGGATGCAGTAATGCTTTCTGCTGAAACTGCAGTAGGTCGTCACCCGGCACGCGTTGTGGCGGCTATGGATAGAATCTGTTGTGGGGCCGAGCGGCATGATAGTGCCCGTGTTTCAACTCATAGGCTAGATGCTCATTTTGAAACAACCGAAGAAGCAATATCCATGGCAACTATGTACACCGCTAATCATCACACTATTGCAGCCATTCTTGCTTTGACGGAATCTGGGCGAACTCCCATGTGGATGTCTCGTATAAGTTCTGGAATACCAATTTTCGCGGCAACGAGACTGCAGGAAACAGAGCGTCGTCTGGCACTTTATCGAGGTGTATATCCTGTACCGTTTGATGCTGCTACTGTTTCACGAGAAAATCTTAATTGGGCGGCTGTTGAGGAGATTAGAAAGAGAGGGTTGGTTGAAGAGGGAGATCAGATTATTCTAACAAAGGGTGATCATTATGGTTCTGAAGGTGGAACTAATGCGATGAAAATTGTTAGAGTTGGTTCAGTTTCTGTAGGTAAAAAAGCTCAGGATAAGGATGCAACATAATTTGTTGACAGCAAAGTTTTTGGTAAATGCAGCGATAGAATATATCGATAAATATTGTTCTGTAGGAGAGATTAAATGGATTTAGAGAGACTAAAAGATACTGCGCAGGCAATGGTATCACCTGGCAAAGGAATTCTTGCGATGGATGAAAGTGCCCCAACTTGCCAGAAGCGGTTTGATGCGTTGGGTATACCTAGTACCCAAGAAATGAGGCGAGAATATAGAACCATGTTGGTAACAACAGCCGGATTAGGTGAACACATCGGTGGTGCAATTTTGTTCGACGAAACGTTAAGAGACGAAACGTTGGATGGGAGATCTTTCGTCGAGATATTGAACGAGCAAGGAATCGTCCCTGGGATAAAAGTTGATACGGGCGCGAAAGATCTTGCTCTTCGACCTGGAGAAAAAGTAACAGAGGGCTTGGATGGATTAGATAGACGACTTGCAGAGTATAGAGAAATTGGTGCGTTATTTGCTAAATGGCGTGCTGTTTATGTAATTGGAGGTAATTGTCCAAGTAGTGCGTGCTATGTTGCCAACGCCCATGGTTTGGCTCGCTATGCAGCACTTTGCCAGGCGAATGACATAGTTCCAATTGTTGAGCCTGAGGTATTGATGGATGGTAGTCATAGCATTGATGAGAGTTTTATAGTTACACAACAGGCTCAGCAGCTAGTTTTTGAAGCCTTGGCAAGTCAGGGTGTGAATTTAGAGGGAATAGTATTAAAGCCCAGTATGGTAATTTCAGGCTCTGGTGGCAGCGACCGAGCTGGTATCGATGAGGTCGCGATACAGACACTTCGTTGCCTGAGAAGCACTGTTCCGCCAGCTGTTCCAGGTATCGCTTTTCTTTCTGGCGGTCAATCTGATGAAGAAGCAACCTTGCATTTGAATGCCATCAATAATCTTGAGAGCAACTTACCGTGGGCCGTTACATTTTCCTATGGCCGTGCCTTACAAGCTGCAGCTATGAAAAAATGGGGTGGGGACAGTCGTAATTTTGGGGAAGCCCAAAAAGTTGTGTACCATCGAGCACGTATGAATGGTTTAGCATCTCTCGGGAAATACCAACCAGGACTGGAAGCAATCTAAGTAAGTCACATGGTTATCTGCAAATTAAGTATTCAAGATAAGTTCTATAGCTAGATGTCCTGCAATAGATGCATTGTTTTCGATTAATGCGATATTTGCGTTAAGCGTTTGGTCGTCAGACAGTTCGCGGAGGCGTTGTAGTATAAATGGGGTTACCAAGCTGCCGGTTAGTTGTTTTTTATTAGCTTCAGCACTGGCCTTGGATACCCATTCTTGAACTGAAGTCCACGGTAATGCTGCATTCCTAGGCACTGGTACAGCAAGAATTTCTCCTCCGACAAGTCTCAAAGAACGTCGTGTTGTAATAATTTTTGCAGCTTGTTCTACGTCAACTGCTGTTTGACGTAGTACTAATCCTGATTCTTGAGAGAAGAATGCTGGCAGCTGTTTAGTGGCTAGTCCAATAATTGGAACCCCTAGAGTTTCTAACTTTTCGACTGTCGCGGGCAAATCCAATATGGACTTAGCACCAGAGCATACAACTGTAACTGGTGTTCTCGAAAGTTGAGTGAGGTCAGAGGAAATATCAAGTGAGGACTGCCATCCATGATGTACGCCGCCAATGCCACCTGTCGCAAACACATGGATACCTGCAAGATGGGCACATATCATAGTGGCCGAAACAGTTGTTCCCCCACTTGCTTCTTGAACAATTGCAGTTGCAATGTTGTCTGTGCTTAGCTTCCAGTTGTTGTCAGTGTTCGCAAAATGATCCAGTTCTAAATCTGACAAACCAACAAGTACTTTTCCTCTACTAACGGCTATAGTTGCTGGAATAGCGCCACTTGCTCTGATAGCAGCTTCAGCTAACCTCGCGACTCTCAAGCTGTCTGTCTTTGGCAATCCATGACTGATAAGTGTACTTTCGAGAGCAACAACGGGCTGATTGTTTGCGAGTGCGTTTTTTACCTCATCATTGATGACGAAGGAATTCATAATTTCCAATTGTGATCATTCAAAATCGATTGCCAATTCATATCTCCTCCCTTGTTAGGTGATGACAAGAATATCTCGCTTAGTTTCATACCAAGCTTCATAGAGTGGGGTGTTGTATGTCCCATTTCGAGCGCAGCAATTGTGGCCGCTGCAAGTGCATCGCCAGCTCCCGATGATTGTATTGGTAGAGTATCGTCATGCGATGCTTGTATTTCACCACTGCCGGTTTGATCAGCCCAAGCAGCACCATTGGCGCCATCTGTCACAATCACTCTCTTTACACCTGCAGTATAAAGAGATGTAGCGGCTTGTTCTGCATTGATAAAGTGACTGTCTGACTCAGATAATAACAAAGATGCCTCTACAATATTCAAGAAAATCGTATCAACATTTTTTAGGTGTGATCTAAGCCGAACGCTTTTGTGGGGAGAGCTTACTACTATGTATGTGCGTGACCTTTCTTCCAGAGAGAGCAAATAACTTATCCCTGATTCAGGTAAATTAGTGTCTATGCACCAAGCATTCCATTTATTGATATTTTTCAATATCTTTAACCAAAAATCCTGATTCAGTAGGCGATAAATTTCCATGTCAGCTAATCCAAGAATTAACTCTCCTTTTGCATCCATTATTGTTGTATAACACGCGGTAGAGATATTACTTTCCACGGCGATGTCCACAATCTCAATTTCTGTACTGAGCAGATAATCAAGCAAACCAGAACCATCAAGTTTTGAGCCAAGCCGGCTAATAAGTCCAACTGCACAGTTAAGTTGTGTAAGCACTCTTGCTACGTTAAAGGCCACCCCACCATAGTGCCAACTTGATCGAACAGGATTGGATTCTCCCAAGATTAGGTCAGCATTTGTCTGAAGTACCAAGTCCCAATGGAAAGCACCCATACACAGAATATTTGGTGTGTTTTTCATGACTTTTCTACAGTCTCAAGTATCAAAATTGTTAACCTTGTGGTAATTATGAGGTTTGTTTTTTTGTCACAGTGGCAATTATCTATAAATTTGGTCCTTAGAGGAGAATTCTGCCAGAATTGCATCTTCTCGGTAGCACATTTGGTTAGCTAACTTAGCAGATTGGAGTACTGTTTTTGGAGCAGAGAAAAATCATTATAGATTGTGATCCAGGGCACGATGATGCGGTAGCAATTTTGTTAGCACTGGCCTCGCCAAAAGATATTGACGTACTCGGCATTACATGCGTCGCCGGTAATGTTCCTTTAACGCTAACTACACGCAATGCTTTAAGTATATGCGAGTTGGCAGGCCGAACGGATGCCAATGTTTATGGGGGATGTTCTAAGCCTATGTTTCGACCGCTTGTAACAGCAGAGTATGTGCATGGTAGTAGCGGTTTGGATCTAGATGACGGAGCAACCCTTCCTTGTCCAACCATGTGTCTGGAAGCGCAACATGCGGTTCCATTTATTGTCGAGACAGTAATGACCCAACCTCCAAATAGCGTCACGTTGTGTCTACTTGGACCATTAACAAACATCGCGACAGCCTTTGGTGAAGAGCCTGCAATCATTTCCCGAATTCAGGAAATTATACTCATGGGTGGTGCGGCAATTTCTCCAGGTAATGTTACACCATCTGCAGAATTTAATATGTATGTAGATCCTGAGGCTGCCGATATAATTTTTCGTTCTGGTGCGCCAATCACAATGATGGGGCTTGATGTAACGCACCAAGTGTTGATTACGGAACAAATCCAAGAACGTATAAGAAATATTGGAAGCACTGTTAGTACGATAGTTGCAGATCTTATGTCTTTCTATTGTCGCTTTGATCTAGAAAGATATGGCATGTTAGGAGGGCCTTTGCACGACCCTTGTGTCATAGGACATGTTATAGATGACGAGATCTTTAACTTTAAAGAGATCAATGTAATGATCGAGAAAAGCTCTGCACTAACACGCGGGGAAACAGTCTCAGATTGGTGGCAAGTAACCGATCGACCCATAAATTGTAAAGTGGCAGAATCTGTTAACACCGAAAGGTTTTTTAATTTATTAATAGAGCGTATTTCAAACTTTCCCATAGACCAATTATGACTAAAGTCATTTTATCCATTTGTTGTGATGATCCTTACCAAAGAACTATGAGCCAATTTACCTGGTAAAAACAGCATTTATTCCTGTTTCGAGGCAGGTATCCAGCAAGTTAGTGCTCATTCCAGGAATACTTAGTGCGCGCTGATATTCTTCTGCCGGGTCGATGTTTGATAAAAGCCAATTATCAGAGTTTATGCAAACCTGTATTCCGAGCTCAAGCCATTTTGGCAAGGGATGGTGGCTTACTGTGGGGATAGCACCTGTTTGCATGTTAGATGTCGGGCACGCTTCAATAACCACGTTTCTGTCGATCACAAGCTCAACCACTGAGAAATCTTCAAGAAGGCTAGTACCGTGGCCGATGCGTTGGGCGTGCAGTAGTTCGATAGCTTTTCTTATTTCTAGGGGCGAGCGATTGCCTTCGCCTGCATGCACGGTGCGGCCAATGCCTAATTGACGCGCCTTATTATATGCGTCTGCATAGTCTTCTATACCCCATTTGTGTGATAAATGTGGCGCCCCTGCTAGATCAATCCCAACCACACCAATTCTTGTTTTTGCAATATTTACATGTGACAACAAGGTTGTAGGGCTATCGCCATACAGCCCGCATAGAATGAGGCCTGCGCGTCCATCAATTCCGTCTAAAACGGCGTCTACAACCTCTTCTGCTGGCGCTATAGGGTGAAGTTGAGGCGCGAATCGGATCTCTAAATTCGTAACACTGTAATTGATTGCATCTTCACAGATTTCTGCTGCTACGCGCCGAAGATGATCTATGCGCTGAAGGCAAGCCACAGTGCTATCGAACTTTAACAGCGCTTCCTGTAAGCCCATCCCTGAAAAAAAACGAATATCTTTAGGTAGAGTTATGCCTGCATCTTTTGCTAGGTCGTTTAAGGTTTGGGCTCTCATAGAACCGTCAAGATGCAAATGTAGTTCAGTATATTTCATCAGAATATCGGCTTTGCTGCTTTAGCCAAACATTGTAGCAGCCAGTCAATTATGTATTACATATAGTATTTTATCTGTTAATAGTTTAGGATGACCAGATCAATCGGATAGACTATCTTGCTAGCTACATTCCCACTGTAATCATGCATTGATACCTATAAACCCGTTACTAGGACGCTTAATAGGGGGCACCGTTTGATTTATAGAGTTATTCAGCTATGCAAGAAAATGCTAATATGGCGATTAATTAACTAGTTAGAAATGTTGTAAATGTGTTCCAATGATTATAGTATTCGGCTCCATCAATATCGACTTATTAATGTCGGTCTCTTCCCTCCCGGCGCCAGGGGAAACAGTATTAACCCATGAAATGCAGCGGAGTCCTGGCGGGAAAGGCGCGAATCAAGCAATTGCGTCTCAGAGAGCAGGCTCAAAAACAAAATTTGTTGGGTGTGTTGGTTCCGATAGTGATGCTGACGAAGCCCTATCATTATTGAGATATCAAGAAGTTGATATTTCGTCGGTTTTATTTTCGGATCGGTCAACGGGTTGCGCGATTGTTCTTGTAGATAATAACGGTGAGAACATGATCACTGTCGCAAGTGGCGCTAATCTCGATATTCAAGCAGACCAAGTAGACGGTACGGAACTCGAGGACTCTAGTGTATTGCTACTGCAGCAGGAAGTTCCACTTGAACAGAATATTAAATTAGCAACCCGAGCGCATCAGACAGATACGAAAGTGGTCTACAACTTCGCACCGGCTGGCAAGCTATCCGAAGAGCTTTTCTCAGTAATTGATTATCTGATTGTCAATGAAGTTGAGGCGTCAACCATTATGACTCCCAGTATTTATGATCATCCCGTTGAAATTGCGAAGACTCTTTGTCACGAATATGGGGTTACTGTTGTAATTACTCTGGGCTCAGAGGGTGCACTGGCAGTATCTAAAACTACTTTGGCCGAGGTGCCAGCCCCATCAGTAAAAGTGGTAGACACAACGGGTTCTGGAGATACATTTTGCGGCTATTTTGCTGCAGAGATAGCCAAGGGCAGCACATCCATTGAATCTTGCCTGGAAGTCGCAATTCGAGCAGCTTCAGTCGCGTGTACCCGGTATGGAGCACAGTCCGGAATTCCCCATCGGCATGACGTTTTCTAGGGAAATAGAATCGAAGCCGGCGAGAAAGGATGACATTGACATTTCAATTGTTGACCCCACTCCTAGGTAACGGTACTCTTCCTAGCAATCCTGGTAATCAAGCGCCGGTATCGCGGCGGCCAGGATGGATGTGCTCAAAAAATCTATAGTAGGAGGATGCTCGTAATGAGAATTTTTCGTATCAAAGTGGCAGCTATTTTGATTGCGCTAGTAGCTTTGGTCGGCGGACCGTTTATTGGGACGGCGGTTGCGGCCGGCAAGATTGCGCTGGTTACAGATGTCGGCGGACGTGGCGATCTATCGTTCAATGACATGGGCTTCAAAGGCGCTGATGAGGCTGCTGCGGAGTTTGGTTTAGAATTAGTTTCGATTCAAAGTACCTCAGCAAATGACTATTTGCCTAACCTTCAGATGGCAGCAAAGTCGGGTGATTTTGATATCATTATTGGTGTTGGCTTTCTTTTAGCTGATGCGATGGCAGAGGTAGCAGACCAGCACCCTGATCAAAAATTTGCCATTATTGACGTGACATGGTTGGGCAAGCCGAATCTGATGGAAGTAGGCTATGAGGAGAACAAGGGTTCGGCGTTGGTTGGCGCGCTTGGAGCGATGGTTGCCGCTCACTATGGTTACGATAAGATTGGCGCAGTATTAGGCATTGAAATACCGGTGCTTTATAAGTTTGAAGCAGGTTATCGGTTTGGTATGCATTGGGGTAACGCAAAATACGCTGCCGTGACTGGAAAAAAGGCGGACGTCGGATTGCTTTATAAGTACACCGGCACATTCGACGATATTGCTCAGGGCAAGATTGCTACGGAGGCGATGTTGGCGCAGGGTGCTGGGCTTATTTATAACGTAGCTGGGCCACTTGGCATCGGTGATCTAGAGGCTATCACTGAACATTTAGAGGCTAAGGGCAAGACAGCTGGTCCTCCCTTCATGATCGGTGTCGATGCAAACCAAGATTGGATGGGTGATGGTGAGCGTGTGCTTGCAAGTATGATGAAGCGTGTGGACTTTGGCGTGTATCAAGCAGTTGAAGCAGTAGTCAACGGAACATTTGAGGGCGGAGTACAGGTGCTTGGACCCAACAATGGCGGTATCAAGATGTCTGGTGAGGCGGAACTCGCTGATTTCATAACTTTTGGAATTAATGGCGGGAAGATTACTGAAAGTGATCGTGGTCGTATTACCGACAATTGGCTTGCTATGCGCTCTGCTGTTCCGAGCTGGATTTGGGACGCTGTTGATGAGTTGAGCGCCAAGATCGGTTCTGGCGAGGTGGAGGTTCCATGTGTTTGGTGTGCAGATTCAATTGATCAAATCCGAGCTGATTGGCCGGATAATGTTGACTGAGGAACTGCAGTTATCTGTCTTAACTGATAAAGAGGGGGAGGAGCCGAAGTTCCTCCCCCTTCTCTTTTGAATGTTTTGCGCGTATTTCATTAACGAGCACTCATAAAATGGGCAGTAAGTATCGTTTCCGATCATTGAACAAGTATTTGAACCCGATCAATGAATCTTTATTAGCTGGTGCAATAGGCCTTGCAATTGGGGCAATAATCATGGTGGGATTAGGGTATAGTCCACTTGATGCCTACTCTTCGCTGTTGAGAGGGAGCTTCGGGAGCGTCTATAGTTGGGCTGAATCTCTTGCCAACGCAACTCCATTAATCCTTACAGCGCTCACCTTTGCAATCGCAATGCGTGGTGGGCTATTTAATATAGGTGCGGAGGGACAGCTTTATATTGGAGCAATAGCAGCAGTTTCTGTTAGCTTAATCCAGATTTCAGCGCCCTTTCATCTGATTATAGCGTTGGTAGCAGCCATGACAGCTGGGGCTTTATGGAGTTTACCAGTTGCTATCTTGAAGTTGACTCGTGGAGTGCACGAAGTTATTTCAACGATCATGCTTAACTGGATTGCACGGTTTTTTGCATTCTATATGATTGCGAACGTACTCATGGATCCTGTTCGGGGAGAGAAAACTATTAGTATTGCCGAGACTTCTAGGTTTGCGCGTATTCTTCCCGGCAGTAGCTTGAATTATGGTATTGTCGTATCCGCTCTTGCTGTTTTGCTGATTTTATTTCTTTTGTGGAGGACTACAGCTGGCTTTGAGCTTCGAGCAGCAGGACACAGCCAGGAGTCATCGAATTACGCCGGAATCAGCTATAAGAAACAGGTGTTACGCGCCTTCTTGCTAGGCGGTGTATTGGCAGGTCTCGCAGGGGCAGTGCAAGTAATGGGTCGACCCCCTACCTATGCGTTAATTAGTGGGTTGCCCCAAATGATTGATCTTGGATTTGACGGTATAGCAGTGGCGATGATTGGTCGGAATCATCCAGTCGGGATTATATTCGCCGCAATATTTTTTGGTGGTTTGATGGTCGGTGGCCGAATGATGCAGATGTCGGCAGGTGTTCCATTAGAGCTTGTACGAATAGTTGAGGGTGCAATTATTTTGGCGCTGGCAGTGCCAGAGCTGAAACGAATTTTTTATGTCGTGAGAAAAAAGTTTGCACGAAAGGAGCAGCGCGGTGGAAATTGAGCATTTGTGGCCGATTCTATTTATTTCGTTGCATGCAATGGTGCCGATTACACTCGCAGCAATAGGTGAAATCATCGAAGAATCCGCAGGCTTGTTTAATATCGGACTCGAGGGGATGATTCTTATCAGCGCACTTGCCGGCGCTTTGGGAGCTGAGTACTTTGGTAGCGCAATTGGGGGATTATTGGTAGGTGCAGGCAGTGGAGCAGTGCTTGGCGTTATTTTTGGCCTACTCAACACCTATGGAAGGGGAGATCAGCTAATTACGGGTGTTGGTATCAATTTGTTGGCGTTAGGATTTGTCGCTTTTATGTTAATCAACTTGGGAGCCGCTGGTTTTCACAGTGTGCCACGGGATGTACAGATCAAGTTAATTCCTCTTGGAGTAGGTAGTTTGAGCCCGCTTGTGTTGGTAACGATCCTCTTGGCGATTATAGTTTACTGGGTTTTAAATCGAACTCAACTGGGCATCCGCATCAAGGCCGTTGGGGAAAATCCTGCTGCAGCAGATGTTGCTGGGATTCGTGTCAATGCTATGCGACTCGGTGCGGCTATTGTGGCTGGGGCTTTGGTTGGTCTTGCGGGTGCATATTTGAGTGTCGACTGGTTTGGTTCGGTAACCAAAGAAATTTCCGCGGGCCGAGGGTTTATTGCTCTGGCGGTGGTAGTTTTTAGTGGGTTAAACCCCCTGCTTGCCTTATTTGGCGGCTTTATATTCGGATTTTTCGATGGATTTGCAACTTGGGTGTCAACTTATCCAAAGATCAAAGACATTATCCCATGGCAGTTTGTTGCCATGGTCCCCTATATCGTCACTCTGCTAGTTGTTGCTGGTGTAATAGGGCGAGTTCGTTTTCCTAAGGCGCTTGGTATTCCATACTTGCGAGAGTGAGCTAAATTAGCGAAGCATTCTTAATCTTTATAGCCATGAATATTTCCTTCATTTCCTGCCATCCAATGACCGAGTTGCGCTCGATCTGCGGTCTTTGCATTTACTATGCCGGAAATACGACCTTGGAAAATCACACCGATACGGTCTGACAGAGACATTATTTCATCAAGATCTTCGGAGACCAATAGAATAGCCGACCCTATTTCTCGAAGCTCAAGGAAGAGCTCCCACGTTTGTCTTATGGCTTTAGCATCAAGTCCTTCGGTGGGGTGCGAAGCAACAATGATTGGTGGCTGCCGCCATGTTTCTCTGCCAAGAATCAGTCGCTGAATATTGCCTCCAGACAATATGCGTGATTCAGTCATCCATAGGTCGGGTACAAGAGCATTGAATTGCTCTACTATTCGCACCGCGTGATTGGTGATTTTATTTCGATTCAAGATGGTGAGCTTTGAGAATGGTGCAGTTCTATAGTCCTTAAGAACAATATTTTCGGCCACTAGCATAGGCTCAACAACTCCCATTTCTCGACGTCTTTCTGGGATATGAGCAACACCAAGATCAATAAATTCTCTCGGAGGTCTGTTGGCCATGTCTCTACCTAGCATTATGATCTGCCCCTGCTTGACTTTGCGGAGACCAGTGATACATTCGATAAGCTCGGTTTGCCCATTTCCAGATACTCCCGCCAAACCCAGTATTTCACCTTTGCTAATAGCGAAAGAAATGCCATCACTTGATTTATGCTGAATTACTGATTGAGGTAGCATATTTTTTACTTCGACTACCATTTCGATGGTTTGTACTGGCGGTCTCTCCATGTAATCAGGAACAGTGTCTCCGAATGTTTTTCTTGTGAGCTCTTCTGCGTTTGTTTCTTTGATTCGTTGAGTGCCTTGTGTTGTACCAAGTTTTAGTACTGTAACCTTATCTGCAACGGCAAACACTTCACGCATTTTATGTGTAATTAATACAATACCTTTTCCTTCTTCGACCATTGATCTAAGCACTCTAAAAAGATGATCAGCTTCCTGCGGCGTCAATAGTGAAGTTGGCTCATCGAGAAGAAGGACGTTTGGCTGGTGGAAGAGGACCTTGAGAATTTCCGCACGTTGTTGTTCGCCAGCAGAAAGATCCTCAACTCGTGCAGTAGGATCGACGTGGAGCTGGTAATGGGTAGACAGTTGATCAATTTGTTTTTCGATCGCCCGCAGCGGAAATGTAAAGTTTGCACTGTTCAATCCCATCATGACATTCTGCGCAACGGTAAAGGCTGGAACGAGCATGAGCTCTTGATGAACCATAGCAATTCCATGTCTAAGGCCATCTCTAGGAGACTGTAGGTTAACAAGCTTACCTCTAACACGGAGTTCACCAGTTGTTTTACCATAATAGCCAGATAGGATATTTGCTATAACAGTCTTACCTGCTCCGTTCTCTCCCAAAAGAGCGTGAACTTCACCGGCACAGACATCAAAATCTATATTATCTAGTATTAAATTCTTCCAGACTCCCGGAAATCCCTTAGAAATGCCTCTTGCTTGAAGCAAAATCTCATCTTTTGGAGGGCTAGTTTTTACTGTTGGGTTTACATTTTTCATGGACATATCTGTACAGAGCGCTATAAATTCAAGCGTGTCTAGCATTTTGGGGGAAAGTAACTAAGATGTTCTTGTCCCGTGCAGCTACTATAATGGTACTTGCAAGCAGATGGGTATAGAAATTTGCACTATATTGGATATTGGTCGTGATTCTTGCATTTATAAATGTATGAGGCATATGAAAGAGAATTCTTATTTTCAGCTATTGAAAAATGCGATGGAAAACGCATATTCGCCCTATTCAAGATATAGAGTCGGTGCCGTTGTGCTCAGCCAATCAGGCCAGATGTATGCTGGTGCAAATGTGGAGAATGCAGCATATCCGCAGGGTTGGTGTGCCGAAGCTAGTGCCTTGGCCGCAATGATTATGGGAGGAGAAACAAAGCTTACAGAGATCGCGGTAATGGCGGAAGGGGATCAAATTTGTACACCGTGTGGGGGGTGCAGACAAAAATTAAAAGAGTTTGCGCTTCCAGGCACTCATGTTCTTTGCTATTCCCCCGACGAACTTCGCATGACGATTCTTCTTGACGAACTTCTTCCTCATAGTTTTGGCGCAAGCTATCTTCCCTAATGGATTATCAGAAATCTGCTGATTATATTCGGTCGTTGGCCGGTTACACTCCTCCGAAGGTTGGTCTAATCTTGGGGAGCGGCTTGGGGGCTTTGGCTGAATCAATTAGCTCGTCGATCAAGGTGAGCTATAACGAGCTTCCTGGGTTTTCAGAACCTACCGTTAGCGGACATGATGGCCAGTTAATATTGGGAACATGGTCGGGAGTCAATATTGCTTGTCTTCAGGGGCGATCTCATCTTTATGAGGGGCATCATATCCAGCGGTTAACAGTACCCATCCGAGCTCTAAAAAGTGTCGGCTGTAAGGTGTTAGTATTAACGTGCGCTGCTGGAAGTCTTAGGGAAGAAATGCGACCTGGAGATCTGATGCTGGTTACTGATCACATTAATTGGCCAGGTTTAAGCCCATTGATCGGGCCTAATGATGATGGTATCGGGCCACGATTTCTAGATGTAAGTCATGCATATGATCCAACACTCCGAGAGTTTGCAAGGCAAACTGCTGAGAATGTTGGAGTAATCTTGCATGAGGGAGTATATATTTGGTGTTTAGGCCCCAACTTTGAAACACCCGCGGAAATCCGGGCGTTTCGGCAGATTGGCGCTGACGCAGTTGGAATGTCGATAGTGCCTGAGTGTTTGACTGCAGTTCATTGCGGATTAAAAGTTTTAGCGATATCAGTCGTGACCAATTTAGCGGCTGGATTACAATCGGATGTTTCGCACGCAGAGACACTGGCAATTGGGAAAGAGGCTATTCCTAAAATTAAGCTTTTGCTTGATCGATTCATGCAACTTTTGGGTGAGAATCTGCAGTGATGAAGATCGAGGATATAAAAGAGGCTAAAGAACTGGTTTTGCCAAACAGAAATCCGGGAATTGCTCTAGACCTTAGTTGGTTGACACATCAGAGGGTAAATCGTACAGCTACGGAGAGACGAATAAATGATCTGGCTGGCCGTCGGACGGTCAAGAAGCAATGGCAGGCCGCTTGGTTGCTTCGCGCTCTCACTTGTATTGATTTGACTACATTGGATGGAGGAGATACGAGCACCAATGTGACACGCCTTTGTGCGAAAGCAAGATTTCCTTTGCGTGCAGATCTAGTAGCAGCATTGGGCATGAGTTCACATAGTGTAGCCTCAGTATGTGTTTACCCATCGTTAGTTGAGATAGCTTGTTCGTCACTGGATGGAAGTGGAATTCCGGTTGCTTCAGTGGCTGCGGGGTTCCCTGATGGGTTAACAAAACTTGATCATAGATTAGGTGAAGTAGTGGAGGCGAAGACTTCTGGAGCTGCTGAGATTGATATTGTGATTGGTCGCCACTGGGTGCTGTCCGCTGATTGGTACGGCTTGTATCAGGAGGTGCAGGCGTTTCGTCAGGCAGCTGGACATACTAAGCTAAAGGTAATTCTTGGCACCGGGAATCTTGGCAATTTAACAAATGTTAGCAAGGCTAGTCTCGTAGCAATGATGGCCGGTGCTGATTTTATTAAGACATCTACTGGAAAGGAGGCCATTAACGCCACACTGCCAGTTTCTTTGGTTATGCTTAGAGCAATTAGGCATTATTATGAACAGACAGGATTTCCTGTTGGATTTAAGGCGGCTGGAGGGATTCGTAGGGCGAAAGATGCACTAATGTACCTGATGTTGGTCCATGAAGAGCTGGGCAAAGATTGGCTCTCAAAAAAATATTTTAGAATTGGGGCATCTGGTCTGTTAATAGATCTTTCTCGCCAGCTTGAACATTGCATAACCGGTCGCTACTCAAGTGACCGTCGCCATCCTATGGGCTGATGACTGATATAGAAAAGATATTCGACGAGATGGGGTATGGACCAGCGCTAGAGGACGCTAGTTCCGCACATGATTGGTTATGCCAGCATGACAACGCCTTTGGTCATTGGATAGCGGATAAATGGACTCCTCCCTGCAGGGACTTCAAATCGATAAATCCAGCAGATGGTTCTGTGCTAGCAGAGCTTAGCCAAGGTACTAAAGACGATATAGATAGTGCGATCCGAGCGGCTGGTTCAGCGCTATCAGGCTGGCAATCACTCTCTGGATATCAACGAGGTCAGTATTTGTACGCAATAGCTCGTCAGATACAGAAAAATTCCCGTCTTTTTGCGGTGCTTGAGACCATAGATAATGGCAAGCCGATTCGAGAAACTCGCGATATTGATGTTCCGCTCGCAGCAAGGCATTTTTACCACCATGCTGGTTGGGCGCCGTTGGTTGAGCAGGAATTGTCAGATAGTCAGCCGGTTGGTGTTGTTGGACAGATCATTCCATGGAACTTTCCATTATTAATGCTTGCATGGAAAGTAGCTCCCGCTCTTGCTGCAGGAAACACAGTGGTCTTGAAGCCTGCCGAATATACTAGTCTCACTGCACTCCTATTTGCGGAGTTATCTCATCAATGCGGTTTGCCTAAAGGTGTTTTGAACATTGTTACAGGAGATGGTGTAACTGGTCGTCTTCTCGTAGAGCATAGAGCAATAGATAAACTAGCATTTACAGGGTCCACCGAGGTGGGACGAGAAATTCGCAAGGCAACCGCAGGCAGTGGAAAAGCGCTTACGCTCGAACTAGGCGGCAAGTCACCTTTTATAGTTTTTTCGGATGCTGATATGGATAGTGCTATCGAAGGTGTGGTTGATGGTATTTGGTTCAATCAAGGAGAAGTATGCTGCGCTGGTTCTAGATTACTTGTACAAGAATCAGTTGCAGCCGAATTCGAGTCGAGCATCAAGCGTCGGATGGAAACTCTCCGAGTTGGTTCGCCGCTTGATAAGGCGATTGATATGGGAGCCTTGGTTGACCCGATTCAGCTCAGACGTATTCAGCGTTATGTTGAGATCGGCAAGATAGAAGGTGGCATTTGTTGGCAGAGTAAAGCTTCCCTGCCAAATGAAGGATGCTTTTTTCCACCGACCCTTTTCACTGGTGTTTATCCATCCCATACCCTGGCTCGTGAAGAGGTTTTTGGCCCGGTGCTTGTACTCATGACTTTCCGTACCCATGAGGAGGCTATCTCCTTAGCGAATAATAGTCGCTATGGTTTAGCTGCTAGTATCTGGAGCGAAAACATTAACCTTGCTTTGGATGTGGCAAGCCAACTAAAGGCTGGAGTAGTTTGGATAAATTCAACTAATCAGTTTGACGCGGGTAGTGGATTTGGTGGTTATAGAGAATCTGGTTTTGGGAGAGAGGGCGGTATAGAAGGGTTATGGGCATATCGACGAGCGAGAGAAGATTTACTGCCTGATGAAGGGTTAGCCCCACATTTATCGGAGAAAATCCATTATCCGAAAGGCTCGGAAACTCTAGACCGGACTCGTAAGATGTATATTGGAGGAAAACAGGTTAGACCGGATGGGGGTTATTCACGTGCCGTTGTCGGTCATAGTGGCGAGCTCTTAGGGGAAGTTGGTGAGGGTAATCGAAAAGATATCCGTAACTCGGTTGAGGCAGCCAAGGCCGCGGGTGGATGGAGCAAGATTGGCGCTCATGGAAGGGCTCAAGTTCTTTATTTTCTAGCGGAAAATCTCGAAGCTCGCTCGGAAGAGTTTGCGATGTGCTTAGCCAATACGACAGGAGTAAGCGGAAAGCAGGAAGTGCAAAGCAGTGTAAAGCGTTTATTTTCTTATGCGAGTTGGTGTGACAAATTTGAAGGTATAGTGCATCAGGCCCCAGCGGGTCAAATCGTCATCGCTTTGCCTGAACCAATAGGTGTTTTTGGCATAATTTGTCCTGAAGAATCACCGCTTCTCGCTATGGTATCTTTATTGTCTCCTGTAATAGCAATGGGAAACACGGCTGTGCTGGTGCCTTCCGAAGTTTGCCCATTGGTTGCAACAGAATTTTATCAGGTACTCGCAACTTCAGATGTGCCCGCTGGTGTTGTTAATATTATTACAGGTTCAAAGTCAATTCTTGCTCCTGTTTTAGCAGAGCATGATGATGTTGATGCTATTTGGTGTGCGGAGCATGCTGAAATCGGACAAGTGATTGAAAACCTTTCTACTGGCAATTTGAAACAAACTTGGATAACCCAAGGTTCGAGAAACTGGGCTGACTCAAAAATTGGGGAAGGTCGAGAGTTTCTACGTCGGGCTACTCAGGTTAAGAATCTTTGGGTGCCATATGGCGAATGAGAGGTTTTTCCCACAAGAGATAATTCGTCGTAAACGTGATGGAAAATCACTGACTGATAGTGAGATTGGTGCTATTGTGTCAGCAATTACAGATGAGTCGATGGTTGATAGTCAGATTGCTGCGTTTGCGATGGCAGTGTTATTTCAAGGCATGAATCCTCGAGAATGTTCTAGCTTTTCGTTGGCAATGAGGGATTCTGGAAATGTTCTAAATTGGAATCGGGCACATCTTCATGGGCCTGTTATTGATAAGCATTCGAGTGGTGGAGTAGGTGATTGTGTGAGTTTGATGCTAGCGCCGATGTTGGCTGCTTGCGGTGCTCACGTACCTATGATTTCTGGAAGAGGTTTGGGCCATAGTGGCGGTACATTAGACAAGCTTTCGAGTATTCCAGGATACTGTAGTGGGATAGAAACAGAGAGGTTTCAAGCCATTGTCGAGAATGTTGGTTGTGCCATAGTAGGGCAAAGCAAATCGCTTGCACCAGCTGATGGTCGGATGTATGCCGTTCGAGATATTTCAGCGACGGTAGAGTCAGTGCCTTTAATCACCGCCTCAATTTTGTCAAAAAAACTGGCAGCAGGCATTGATGCTTTAGTAATGGACGTAAAAACTGGAAATGGTGCATTTGCTGCAACAAATGAGATGGCAGTCGATCTGGCCAACAGTATCGTTAGCGTCGCTTCCGTAGCCGGTGTTTCGGCAGTGTCGCTAGTGACAGATATGGATGAACCCCTTGCGCCCTGCGCTGGTAATGCATTAGAGATTCTTGAAGTCGTTGATTATCTCGTGGGTGAGCGCCGCGACCCGCGCTTGCACGCGGTAGTTTTGGCGCTGGGTTCAGAGCTCTTAGTATTGTCCGGTATAGTGCCAGGCAAGCAAGATGCAATAAATAAACTTGAACAAATTCTTGCAGATGGTTCAGCAGTGGAGAGATTCTCCGAGATGATTGCGTCATTAGGTGGACCTAATGATCTTATAGAAAGACCGGCTAGGTATTTGGACAAAGCACCCGTAATGTTGCCTGTTTTAGCTAAAGAAGAGGGTATTGTTTCGGCTATTGATGCGAGAGAATTAGGCATGGTTGTTGTTGCTTTAGGTGGAGGTAGAGTAGTCACAAATGATGATATCGACACATCTGTCGGACTAACGAACTTAGTTCGTATTGGTGATGAAGTGGTTTCTGGCAAGGAGGTTGCTGTTATACATGCAAGGACCAAATCTGATGCTGAGGCAGCAAGCGACAAAGTACTGGAATCGCTCATGATTGGATCGAAGATTCCGGAATCGGCGAAGCTTATTCGAGGCATCTATAGAGGTGCTACATGACCCGAGCTCTTGTACTAATGCTGGATTCCCTGGGCATTGGAGCAAGCATTGATGCTGATCGGTTCGGCGATGTAGGGGCAGATACATTTGGACACATCGTGGAGTTTGCGGCCTCTGGTAGGGCCGATCAACAGGGTGTTAGGTCGGGAGGCCTAACTATTCCAAATCTTTTAGCTTTGGGTCTTTCACATGCCTCAAACGCGAGCACGGGCAAGTGGCCAGTGAACCTCCCGAAGATCGAACCTGTTGGCAGTTGGGGTTACGCTGTGGAGAAAAGTGCGGGCAAAGATACACCGAGTGGACATTGGGAGATGGCTGGTGTGCCTGTAGAATCTGAGTGGGGTTATTTCTTCAAACAAGAGCCTTGTTTCCCTAATTCGTTGATCAGTGAGTTAACTGATCAGGCGCATCTTCCCGGAATACTTGGAAATAGGCATGCTTCAGGCATCGAGATTATCAAAGAGCTCGGTGCCGAGCACATGGCGACCGGGAAGCCAATCGTATACACCTCTGCTGATAGCGTATTTCAGATAGCAGCACATGAGGAGTCTTTTGGCCTGAGTCGCCTCTATGATACTTGCGATATTGCACGACGCTTAGTAGATGAGTACCGAATTGGGCGTGTAATTGCACGCCCTTTTGATGGTGGTCAGAGCGCCACATTCAACCGCACTGCTAATCGCAGAGATTACACTACACCACCACCCCATCCTACACTACTGGATCATCTTGTTGCGTCGGATCGTGAAGTCATATCTATTGGTAAAGTAGGTGATATTTTCGCAAATAGGGGAGTGACAAGAAAAATAAAAGCAAACGGCAATGATGAGTTATTTGATGCGACAGTTAAAACTTTTGCAAATGCTCCAAACGGCTCACTTGTGTTTACTAATTTTGTAGATTTCGACATGCTGTATGGACATCGACGTAACGTTGTGGGTTATGCGAATGCTCTTGAGCGATTTGACCTCCAATTACCAGAACTAATCTCGTTGCTTGGTGAGGGTGACCTCGTTATCGTAACGGCGGATCATGGTTGTGATCCGACTTGGCCTGGGCATGATCACACTCGAGAGCACGTACCAGTGTTGGCTTTTGGGCCCAATGTTATTCCCGGCTCTCTTGGGCAAAGGGAAACATTTGCAGATATTGGACAAACTCTAGCTGAGCATCTTGAGGTAGGTCGTTTGTCAAACGGAACTTCTTTTTATTCTAGTCTTATGAGTGTCAGATAATACTGCGAGTACGATAGTTAAGAATATTAGGATATGTTACGCGGGATCGTGTTTCTACATTTGTTGACATCTATTTGGTTGGATATGATTCACGAAATACTTCTTCGTAACGCTTCCTTAGTTCTTCATTTTCGTAGCGATGATTTTGAGTCCCATGATGTTCGACATTTAGGGTTCCAAGGAGAGAGGCAAGCTTCCCAGACTGGTCCCAGCTCCAATCTTGTTGAAGTCCATACAGTATTCCAGCTCGATACGCATCTCCACATCCAGTAGGATCGAGAGTCTGAGATGCTTTTGCTGGCGGAATGATCAGTTCGCTTCCATCGTAATATATCGTTGACCCATTTGCTCCATGAGTTACGATCAAGGCTTCCAGGTTTGACGCGTGTTGCTGCACCGAGACTCCAGTAATATCCAGGAGTAAGTTTGACTCATAGCTGTTGACGATTAACCAGGTTGCCTGGTCGATAAAATTTAGTAGCTCAGTTTTAGAGAAGAGGGGAAGATTCTGCCCAGGGTCAAATATGAAAGGTACATTTAAGGCGCTTAAGTCAGTAGCGTGTTGAATCATAGCTTGTCTGCCATCAGGCGCTACTATGGCGAGTGATACATTTTGTACTTCAGCTACATGATTTGTATGTGCTTCACTCATAGCGCCGGGGTGAAATGATGTAAGCTGATTGTTATCAAGATCTGTTGTGATAACACATTGTGCAGTAAAGAGCCTTGATATTTCGCGAACAAAGGTATCGATAATGCCACATTGTTGAAGCCAGTCACGATATTCTCTAAAGTCATGACCCACTGTTCCCATAAGGAAGGGCTCGCCTCCAAGAAGTTTCAAGTTATAGGCGATATTGCCTCCAGCTCCTCCAAATTCTCGTCGCATTTCGGGGCTCACAAAGCACACGCTAATGTCATGAATCTGATCCGCAATAATATAATCCTTGAAACGCTCAGGAAACTTCATAGTGGTATCGAAAGCTATTGAGCCGCAAATTAGAGTAGACATAGTAACCGTGTCTCAGGCTGAGAGTAATCTTGTGCTGGATTTACAGGTAAAGACCGTCAAGTGCACTCTTTGCATTTTCCGTACAGATAAAGTGAGTGATCATGAATAACGAAGCCAGCTTGGCTAGCTGCGTCGAGCTGCCTTTTTTCTATATCGGAATCAACAAATTCAACAACTTGTCCGCATTCAACACAAACCATATGGTCATGGTGGGCGGCATTATTGAGTTCAAATATAGCCGGCCCACCTTCGAAATTATGACGTATAACTAGCCCAGCTGATTCAAATTGCCCCAATACTCTATAGACGGTAGCTAGTCCTATCTGTTCTCCTAGGTCAACCAATTTCTTATAGATATTGTCAGCACCCAGATGACGGGCCGGACTATTTTCTAGGATTTCTAGAATTTTGAGTCGAGGTTGCGTGGTGCGTAGTCCCGCGCGCTTAAGATCAGTTTTTTCAGACATGATATCTATTTCCAGAATTTCCCCAGAGTTTAGAGTATAGACTACAGCTGCCTAATGCCGCGACAAATTAGATCTCGCTATGTCTGGGAGATCACCAGCTAGACCAGCAGCTTTTCGTACTAAAGCTCTTTTAATCGGTATAACTTGGTTTGTAAAATCAAGTCCGAATCCACGGATATTGACTACAAGTCGACTATTGTTGCCAAATAGTCTATAGAGTCCATTTAGTGTTCTGAGTGTTATGCCATTGTCAGCTTGCCGTCGTCGCTGATATCGGTGCAGTATCATAGGATCTCCAAGATCATTTGTTTTTTCTCTGCTATCGATCAGCATTTCGGCCAGCATTGCCGCATCTAGCATGCCTTGATTAGCACCAAGTCCTGCGAGGGGATGAATAGTATGTGCCGCATCGCCTATAAGCACTATTCGATTATCGAAATATCGTTTTGCATGGCCATAGGTTAGTGTAAATTCTTGCCGAGGTGTAACAGATTTGATAGTACCCAGCCTTTGCTCGGAACTTTGTTCAAGATGCCCAATAAACGCTTCGTCTGAGAGGTTATTTAAGTCTTTTGCAAGTTGTGAATTAGCAGACCAAACAATTGAACAGCGACCATCACTTAGAGGTAATAGGGCTAGTGGCCCTTTGGAAAGAAATCGTTGATAAGCCAACTGCTCGTGAGATTTCTCAGTTGCGACATGTGCAGTTATGGCTATTTGCTCGTATTCATGATGAATAAAATCTATATCAGTAAAATCTCGTACCTTAGAAGCCGCTCCATCAGCACCGACAAGCAGACTTGCTTGTAGCGAATGACCTGAACTGGTTGTAACGACGACTTTCTCACTTGTAAAACTTAATCTTTCTATTTTTGTGCTGAAATAAACTTGAGCATTGTTCCGTTTCTCTAATAATCCATGCAGAGTAGTAGCAATTACACTATTTTCAATAACATGACCTAATCGAATCAAACCATTGTCAGTGGCGTGGAAACAAATCTTCCCCTTGCTTCTCTCATCCCACGCTTCGATACCTACGAATGGTGATACTCGCTTTTCACAAATTTCTGGCCATGCTCCGAGAGCCATAAAAATATTTTGAGATGCTAAATTAATCGCACTGACGCGAGAGTCGTAACTCGCTATATCCCAAGTTGGTGCAGGTTTGGAGTCGAAAATGCTTACAGTCATCCCAGCATTTGCAAGAGCGGTTGCGAGGCTAGCACCCGCTAGCCCAGCTCCCACAATAACTACATCGACATTTTCTATATCTCTACTGGTCAATTGCCTTCACTCCCTTTTAGCCAGAGGAATTCCTTGGGCAAGCCTGGGAAGTTCTCCATACAATCCTGCGGTTCTTTCTAATAGCATCTTCTTCACTGGAGTACTTGACTCAATAGCTGCTAATCCAAGTTTTCGGAATTGACTTATGACTGGCATCGATGTGCCAAATACTTTTACTAAGCCGTCGGTAAATCTAAGCACTCGATTAGTTTGGCGGCGTCTTGAATTGATATACTTACTAACTAATGATGCTTGACCTATATCCTGTCCTGTCTCTATAGCGTGCGCAATAATATCGGCAAGTTCTGCTACGTCTCTAAGGCCAAGATTAAATCCTTGACCCGCAATTGGATGCACTTCATGCGCAGCATTTCCAATTAAGACGGTTCGGTTAGCGTGTGGTGGGTATACTGATGCCCAACGCAGCTGGTAAACACTTCTTTTCCCTATTGCTTCTAAAGTACCCGCTCGGGTGCCAACATCTTTTTGTAACTCAGAGAGGACATTGATGTCTGTAGATGATTTCAAATGGTTTGCTCGAGCATTTGACATTGTCCATGCTACAGCAAACCGGTTCTCATGCGTCGGTAGTAATGCTATCGGACCCTGCTGAGCAAAATGTTCATGGGCTACTCCGCCATGGTCTCTATTGCTAGCGACCGTTGTAACAAGGGCGCTTTGCGAGTAATATTTCTCTTTCTTTTTGCTGCCAAGCATTGCTGAAAGTGTCGATCTACCACCATCCGCGATTACCAAGAGGCGACCCGATAACTGTTCTGAATAATCTTTGCATTTGAGAGTTACATGATCCGATTTGATGTTTACACTTTCAGCCTCCAATGGCGATAGATATCGTACAGAGGGCTCTCTTTTTAACGCGCTAATAAGTACTTCACCGATCACTCTTGTTGGAATAACATATCCCAGAGCTTCTAGTCCAATAAGAGATGAATCGAGCTGAACAACACGATTTCCTATTTCTTCTGACACCTCAATACTCCGAATAGGATAGGCCTCACGAGCAATATTGGTCCATTGGGAAATAGCTTGTAGTACTTGTTGTGAACCCCATGTGATCGCTAATGTGCGTTCGTCGAAGCTTGGTTGTTCACTTTGATATAGTGGTATAGCTTCGATGACTGTTATTTTTATGTTAAGTGGTAAGAGCGCGCAGGCTAAGCTAGCACCCGCGAGTCCTCCACCCACAATTAACACATCAACGTGGTCTACCATAATTTATAGTGGTTCTCTCATCATTGACTCGACATCATTAGGCTCTTTAGGTACATCATTTGTCATAATTTTTTGGCCTAGCTTTGTTACCAAAACATCATCCTCAATGCGTATACCGATGTTATGCCATCTGGAGTCAACATCGTCGGCTGCAGTAATGTATAGACCCGGTTCAATTGTTAGTACCATGCCGGGTTCTAGCTGGCGCCATTGTCCGCTAATTTTGTAGTCACCAACATCATGGACATCAAGTCCAAGCCAATGTCCTGTTCGATGCATATAAAATCTTCTATATTCTTCCCTTTCTATAAGAGCGTCCATATTACCTGATAGAAGTCCCAATTCTAATAGACCTTCCGTCAAAACTCGGACCGCTGATTCGTGTGGTTGGTTCCAATTATTGCCAGGTTTTACTTCTGCTATAGCAGCTTTTTGTGCCATGAGTACGATCTCATAGAGAGCAAGTTGTTCCCCGGTATATTTTCCATTAATTGGAAACGTTCGTGTGATATCTGAAGCATAACAATCAATTTCAGCTCCTGCGTCAATTAGCAGTAAGTCTCCATCTTGCAGAACGTCCGTGTTATTAGTGTAATGAAGTACACAAGCATTCTTACCACCCGCAACGATAGAAGGATAAGCGGTCGAATAGGACCCTTGACGTTTAAATTCATATTCGACTTCACTTGCGATCTCGAACTCATATTTGTTGGGGCAACAAGCACGCATTGCTCGTCGATGTCCAGCCGAGGAAACCGTGGCAGCAATTTCCATTAGCTTTATCTCTTCATGGCGTTTTATTAGCCGCAATTCGTGAAGTATATGTGCTACATCTATTAATTCACCGGGCGCGTTGATTCCCGAACGCTTTTTCCCTCTGATCTCATTTATCCATTGAAGCATTTTGTTGTCGAATTCGAGATAGCGACCCATATTGCAGTAGATTCGATCACGATCCTCTAGTAGTTGTGGCAAAATATCCCCTATATCATCGATTGGAAACGCGTCGTCAGCACCATAATCTTCCACAGCTCCAATCAGACCACATCTTGAGCCATTCCATGCTTCTTTTTCATGGTCTCGCTCTCGACAGAACAGAATAAATTCACCCTGTGCTCGCCCTGGGATGAGGACAGCTACGGCTGACGGTTCGGGGAAATGTGTAAGGTAGTAAAAATCGCTATCTGGTCTGAATGGATAGAGCACATCCCCATTTCTTATACTTTCCGGTGCCGTGGGAAAAACGGCTACACCGCCACCCATTAATTCCATTAGCTCGGAGCGACGAGCAACATAGTCAGCAAGCTTAAAGTCTCTCATAATCAGCCCCCCATTAATCTTGTGGACGGTTGTTACTGTTTAGTCGGAGTGCCTAATGTTATTCTCGGCGATCGACGAATTTTCCTATTTTATAGAGATATTCGCATTGTTTCGGACAAATCATTGCAAATTCTGGATCATCTATTTGGACTTGATCAAGACTCAAATAATATGCTGCACATTACAAAAAAATAGCCAGATTTCACAATCTAGCACCGAAATAGTATATGTGGAGCTACAAATTATATGGTTGAATAAATTGAGCGGCTCCAGTCATGATATACAGATTATAGCAATGACTTGGTTTTCTTCGTTGACCGAATCGAACGATCGCCCTATGATTTCCCCTAATGATGATATATCTACTGAGTATTAGCATCGATCTAGTCCTATGACCGATAAAATATCCGAAAATAAGAGTCTCGACGATGAGCTAAAACGCCTTTCTAACCAGGCGGATGAGCTAATTAGGGCTCTCAAGCGATTACAAGCAGATAATCATCATTTGCGCATACAGCAAGATCAAATTTCCGCGGAGAAATCAGAGTTGCAGGACAGAAACCGACAAGCGAAACAGCGAATTGACTTAATTGTGGAGCGATTGCGGACACTTGAGCCAGAGTAGTGATATAGTGACTGCAACGACCGTGGCGAGATAATTGTGGCTAAAGAAGAAGTAAAAGTTACCATTCTCGACCGTCAGTTTACCGTTAATTGCCATAAAGGCGAGCGGGATGCGTTGCTTGAAGCTGCTGCGTACCTAGATGCGAGGATACGCACCGTGCAGGAGCAAACCAAACTTGTCGGATTAGAGCGTTGCGCTATAGTTACAGCACTTAACATCACCAATGAGTTGTTGCAGCTTGGGCGTAGCGAAGAGACTATGGATTTAATCTCTGAAAAGATGCGGTCAATCGGTGATCGAATGCAAGATGTCATCGAGGACACTCGTTTGTGACATAGTAATTCGTTGATTGCGTGTATCTGAACCTAGTGACCTTCAATCTAGTACAATATCTATTGGCGCCACCTGCGGTGTGCGGGTGACCCTCTAATCCCTTAGAACCTAAAATTTAGATAGGGGATCATTTTGCAGGCACTGGTGTGCAGATCTGGGACTTTTTGCCAGGAAGCCTAAAGGTTCCGCAGTGGTCTCCACTTGAACCTTCTGGTTCAAGGTAAGTTGGGTTGCGCGGCATTAGCGGGTGGTAGCCAAAAAGTTGTGCAAGGCCTAACAGTTTTCGGTAAATATTTTTTGATAAGTTGGTGGAAAGAATATTGCGAGACAGAAACAAAAAAGAAATACGAAGTGAGATGCGCGCCCTGCGACGCAGCGTTACTCCGAGTGAACAGCATCTAGCTGCAATTTCCTTGAGTAGAAATATTCTGAAACTTCAGGTCTTCTCTGGAACTCGGAAAATCGGAGCTTATCTCGCCAGTGATGGTGAAATTGATCCACTATACATAATGATCGAATCAATAAATCGGGGAAAGAAATGTTATGTGCCGGTCCTAGCGCCTGGTCAAAAGCCTCGCATTCGGTTTGGTAGTTTTAGTATGAGATCTGAGATGTGTTTTAACCAATTTGGCATTCTCGAACCATTTGTAAGCCAACGTTCCTGCGTAGAACCATCCAAACTCGATCTAATTCTACTTCCCCTTGTTGCTTTTGATCTAACAGGTTGTCGAATTGGAATGGGAGGAGGATACTATGATGCATCTTTGGCAGCAGTCGCGTCGAGAAAATATTGGCACAAACCACGACTTTTAGGTTTGGCTCATGAATTCCAGAGAGTGGAAAAGCTGGCCGCTGACGAGTGGGATATCCCATTAGATGGAATAGTAACTAATAGAGGTTTCTATGAAGCAAAAAGCTGAGGATAGTGGTCATTAATTGCAATTAATATGAGACTTAGCTATATGGAATATGCTGCCTGTATTGATTATGAAGAAAATACTGCGCTGCCTTTTAGACAAGCTTTCTAGGATGGGCTGAAGAATTATGAAATACTGGCTAATGAAGAGTGAGCCTGACGTTTACTCAATAGAGCATCTCGCAGCAGAGATAAAGGGTACGGCATATTGGGATGGAATCCGAAATTATCAGGCGCGTAATTTTATCCGCGATGATATGAAAGTTGGCGATCTAGCTTTTTTTTATCATTCAAATTGTGCTGAGCCCGGTATAGTAGGAGTTATGGAGATTGCCAGTGCTGCATACCCAGATTACACTGCATTCGACCCCAAGGAAAAATATTTCGATTCGAAGAGTGAAAAAACTAACCCAAGGTGGTTTATGGTGGATGTCAAGTTACGCAGGAAATTTCGTATCTCCTTATCCTTAAAGGATATTCGCCTTGAAAAAAAATTAAGCAAAATGAAGTTGGTGCAGCCAGGCAATAGGCTGTCAATATCACCCGTAACTAAAATTGAGTGGGATCACATTATGGCCATGGTAGACGGCGACTAGCTTGTTCTAAGTGAATATCAACTAATAAGATTATTCAATATTTATTTCTTCATTATTATTAAAGCGTCATGGTTAGTATGGATAATATAAAGGGAGGCAAACACATGGTGACAATGATGACTTCTTTAGGGGCTATCAATTTAGAGCTTGATGTCAACCAAGCACCTATAACAGTAATAAACTTTCTCACTTATGTGGAAAGTGGTTTTTATGATGGGACATTATTTCATCGGGTTATACCAGGATTCATGATCCAGGGTGGAGGTATGTCACCAGGATTAATTGAAAAAAAGACAGCTAAGACCATCAATAATGAAGCCGACAATGGACTCAAGAATGAGCGGGGAACGATTGCGATGGCTAGGACTCAAGACCCCCACTCTGCTTCCGCACAATTCTTTATCAATCTAAAAGATAATCATTTTCTTGATCATACTGAAAAATCAGTCGCTGGTTGGGGATATGCTGTGTTTGGCCGGGTTATTCTAGGTATGGATGTAGTAGATCAAATTGCACTTGTTGAGACATCGCAATCGGGGCGGCATGGCGATGTACCCGTCAATGATGTGCTGGTGGAGCGTGTCGAAGTGGGACAGTAAGCTTACCCCCTGATCGTGGACCACTGTTTAGATGATATCGTTGCAGAGTAAGGCTAATTTAAGAATTGTAGTCTCATTTTATGACTGATTGGGTAACCTGGTCTAATTTGCTAGGACGACTGGCATACCCGTCTACATTCATATTGTTATTGGTGTTGCTTGCTTTTATCTCGCTTCTTTTGAGGCGTACCAAAGTGGCTGGTTCTGCTTTGTTTGTGGCACTTGGTTTGGTTTTTTTATGTTCTTCGCCAATAATATCAGAATTATATAGTAGCCATGAAAGGACATATTTGCCTATACCCATCCACAAATATCCGACAGCTGAAGCAATTGTCATACTTGCCGGTGATGTAGGTATTCCCGTTAGTCCGCGCATGGAGAGCGAGGTTCAGGGAAACCGGTCGATCCACGCGCTAAGACTATATCGTGCTGGAAAGGCCCCTCTAATCATCATTTCCGGAGGAAATGTTTTCTCTCAAGATAGTTTAAAGCCTGAAGCAGCTTATACTGCAGAGCTTCTACAGGATTGGGGTATTCCTCCAAGTGTAATAATTTTTGAGGGGAATAGTCGTAACACAAGAGAAAATGCGTTGGAGACTGCTAAATTGCTTAATAACAGGGGTTTAAAGCGGATATTGTTGGTAACGACCGCTTTTCATATGCCTCGTGCTATTGGCGCATTTAGAGCAGTCGGGATTGATGCAGTTCCTGCGCCTTCAAGTATAAGTGCTGAATTGCAGGAACCGACAATTTTGCACTGGATTCCATCGCTAGACGGTCTTGGAAGAGTGCAACGGCTTATGCACGAAAAGATAGGTATATTCGTTTATCGCATTCGGGGTTGGGTGAGTACGTAATGTGGGATCAACGGTAATGACTGACATAATTCTTGATAGTGATATAGCTGCTATTGCCGCAATACAAGGTCCGTCGAGCTTAGCAATTCGCGAATGGCTTGAGGAGCGGTATAGATTGGGATACCGTAATTGGATATATGTATCGCAACAGTCTGAAATTCTCAAGCAGATAGTAGCTGATCTTGATCGGCGGAAAATTACAAATAGTAGAAAAGTTGCAAGAGAAGCTCTCCACTCTTTATTGCAGTGCTGCATGTGGTTGTCCTCACTCTCAGAAGATGCAATGATGTTGGAAGATTCAGATCCTGTAGCAGCTGGCCTAAATAAGGCTGCTAAGCGTGTTGGTGAAAGTACCGTTATTGCAACCAAAATGGAAGACCGACTTAGTAGAGGCTTGCCATTTGCAACTATAGAATCATTGATGGATGTTCCAATAGAGCAAAGAGAAATTCGTATGGTGGATCTAGGATGCCAACAGGATAGGATACGAGCCGGGCTTGAACGTAAATTACATAGTATTTTGCATCATCGCGAGTTCATACAGGGGCCTGAAATTCGTCTATTGGAACAGCGTCTTGCAAACTACGTCGGAGTAGACGAATGTATTGCAGTTTCTAGTGGTACCGATGCACTGTTGATAGCGCTTATGGCTCTGGGTATCGGTCCCGGTGATGAGATATTAACAACGCCATTTTCATTTATCGCGACAGCGGAAGTGATTCATTTGGTTGGCGCGACGCCCGTCTATATTGATGTAGATCCGCGTACCGGCAATTTAGATGCGACAAGATTGGAAGCTGCTATTAAACAGACTACCCGTTTGATATTACCGGTAAGTCTCTATGGGCAGTGTGCTGATATGACAGAAGTTATGCTAGTCGCGGATCGACACCATCTCCCAGTTATCGAAGATGCAGCTCAAAGTTTTGGCGCGACTCACTACAATAGAAGGTCATGCGGACTGAGTACGATAGGATGTACTAGCTTCTTTCCCTCTAAACCTCTAGGAGCTTATGGTGATGCGGGTGCAATCTTTACAGAAGATCAAGCGCTTGCCAAGACGATGCGCGAGATACGTAGTCATGGGCAAAGTAGCCGATACCATCATTTGCGACTCGGAATAAACGGGCGGATGGATTCGATACAAGCTGCCGTGCTGCTAGAGAAGCTATCCATTATCGATGATGAATTAGATCGACGTCAAAACATCGCTGATCGATATAACGACAGTCTAGACGATTTAGCAAGTCAGACTGATTTGCTGTTGCCATATATTTGTGATGGAAATCGTTCCGCGTGGGCGCAGTACACTATACAAATACCAGGACGAGATGTTTTAGTAAAGATGTTCTCAGAAGCAGGAATTCCAAGCGCGGTTCATTATCCAAACGCTATCTTTCAACAACCCGCGTTTTTGCGTGATATTAATGACTGTCCAAAGAGTATAGAGCTCGCGAACAAAGTGATGAGTATACCTATGCATCCTTATCTTTCGGCAGACATGCAGCAGAGGGTTGTAGAATGCTTATATTCGTCAATTAATTAGCACTCCAAACTACTCAAAATATTTAGGTTAGCGATTTATGTCTACTACTGACAAAACTTCTTTGCAGATAGGAATTATCGGTCTAGGTTACGTAGGAATTCAATTAGCGATAGCGTTTGGAAAGAATTACGACGTTATTGGTTTTGACTCAAGTGAATTCAAGATTAGTAGCTATAGGACTGGTATTGATCCAGCCGGTCAAGTATCTAGAAGCCAGTTTAAGAGTGCAGTTCGTTTGAATTTTACCTCGTCAAAGGATGATCTTTCTGGAAGTAGCATATTTATTGTGGCAGTTCCAACTCCCGTTGACCAAGATAATCATCCTGATTTCAGTGCACTTATTGAGGCAAGTAGAACTGTTGGCGCCGTAATGAATAAGGAATCAATAGTGATCTATGAATCAACTGTTTACCCTGGTGCAACAGAAGAAATATGCGTGCCCGTCTTAGAAGAAGCTTCAGAATTGTTATGGAAAAAAGATTTTCATATAGGTTATTCTCCCGAAAGGATTAATCCGGGCGATAGTGAACATACCCTGCAGTCGATAACTAAAGTCGTTTCTGCGGACAATGATTCTACACTTGAAGTAGTCGCAGACCTATATCGTTCAATTGTATCCGCGGGCGTACATAAGGCATCTTCTATTGCAATAGCCGAAGCGGCAAAAGTGATTGAGAATACTCAGCGTGATCTAAATATCGCCTTGATTAACGAGCTTTCACTTATTTTTGATCGATTGGGGATTGATACTACTGAAGTACTAGAAGTAGCAGGGACAAAGTGGAACTTCGTACCTTTTAGGCCAGGGCTGGTTGGAGGACATTGTATTGGAGTTGATCCCTATTACTTGACCTATAAGGCAGAAATGATTGGTTATAAGCCCGAGGTAATTCTGGCAGGTAGGCGGATCAATGACAATATGGGTGCATTTGTCGCTGACAAGATTCGAGAACATGTCCATTCATTAGGTATCGAAAGATCTGATTGCGATATCAACGTGTTGGGTGTTACTTTCAAAGCGAATTGTCCTGATATAAGGAACTCTCAGGTATTTAAACTAATCGGGCATTTAGCTACGTACGGATTTTCTCTTAATATTACTGATGCTATGGCAGATACCGACGCAGTCTTGAACACCGAAGGCCTTGCACTAAAGTCAATAAGTGAACTAAAAGCTGCACCAGTGCTGGTTCTTGCGGTGGCTCATGATGAGTACATGATGAAGAAGCAGCATCTTATTGATACTCTAGTTTCAACACCAGGTGTTGTTATAGATATAACTAACCAACTACGCTCTTGCGAGTTCCCATCCCATACCCGTTATTGGAGTCTATAAAAGATGAGAGTTTTGGTTACTGGTGCTGCAGGCTTTATCGGCGCGTCCTTATCACATTTGCTGTTGGAGCGAGGGAATAGTGTCTTAGGTCTTGATAATATGAACTCCTACTATGAGGTAAGTCTTAAGAAGGCGCGCCTAAGTAGGATAGCCAATCAAAAGCATTTTCAATTTCAACAGTTAGATGTTTCGAATCGACCAGAGATAAGTAAATTATTTGAGAGAGAAGCATTTGATGTGGTAGTGCATCTAGCCGCCCAGGCTGGTGTTAGGTACTCGATAGAAGCGCCTCACCAATATATCGATAGCAATATAGTTGGTTTTGGGAACATCTTGGAAGGTTGTCGACATAATCATGTTGCACATTTGATCTATGCTTCATCAAGTTCAGTTTATGGAGCAAATACTGATCTACCTTTTAAGGAGTCGGATAGCGTGGATCATCCAATATCCTTATATGCTGCGACAAAAAAGGCAAATGAATTGATGGCGCATGCTTATTCTCATCTTTATAACCTTCCAACAACTGGGCTACGTTTTTTTACTGTGTATGGTCCATGGGGCCGGCCCGATATGGCGCTATTTAAGTTTACGCGAAACATTTTGGCTGGAGAGCCAATTTCGGTATATAACTATGGCCAAATGGTTCGAGACTTCACCTACATAGATGATGTGGTCGAAGGAATAGCTCGTGTCATGGATCGATCCCCAAATCATTCTCAGGAGATGCTAAGCAGTGGGGTGCCTTGGTGGATATACAATATTGGAAATAGCAGTCGCGTAGATCTAATGGATTATATAAGAAATCTAGAGCACGCTCTCGGGGTAGAAGCTACCGTAGAGCTATTGCCTATGCAAGATGGAGACGTCCAAGCAACAGAAGCTGACGTCACACAGCTTGAAAACGCATTTGACTACCGGCCTTCAGTGAACGTGGCTGATGGTGTTGCTAATTTTGTAGCTTGGTACAAAAGCTATTATAAGATAACCGTGCACTCTGAATAGGTGCAGTAAGTATCAGTAGTTACAAATCGTTCTTATGGTTCAGCAACATTAACTAGATAGCCTGCAGCTATATATTTACCGCTCGACCTACCTCTACAAGAATATTGATTTGAGCAAGGGCATTATCTAGCGCTTCAAAATCTTCCCCTGTCTTCTTTCTTTTTACGATTAAGTGTTGAAGCCCTTGGCGATCATATAGCCTGGTATCTACCCCATTACGAATCTGCGCAACAAAACCTTCTCCGGGAAGATCGAAGAGGCCTGTGAATCTTTCAATTTTGTTTAATTTATCTTTGGCCATTTAGTTTTGCAGAGGTATAGTAAAATTATCACTATTGGAGTATACCTAAGTGATTGAATAACGCCCAGGGTGTTGATTGGGTATAAGGAGAATTGAATGGGTATGGAAGCGCCACAGCAGGATATCCAAAAGGAAATGGCAGCAGAAGCCGCTTTGGACTTTGTTAGTGCTGGCGATGTGATTGGTATTGGCACAGGATCAACTACAAATTTCTTTATTGATTCTCTCGTGAAGATTAAGTCGAAGATAGATGCCGCAGTTGCTAGCTCCGAAGTAAGCGCAGAAAGATTGAGAGCCGTTGGTATTAGAGTTATAGATCTTAACCATGCCGGTGAATTACCGTTGTATGTTGATAGTGCAGACGAGGCCACTTCAAATGGCTATCTGATAAAAGGTGGAGGTGGAGCATTAACTAGAGAGAAAATCGTTGCCAGCGCATGTGGGAAGTTTGTATGTATTATTGATACGTCAAAGCTATGCGGTATTCTGGGTTCATTTCCTTTGCCAATAGAGGTAATACCAATGGCTCAGGGACTTGTTAGCCGTAGACTCGTTCAGATGGGCGGCACACCAGTAGTCCGAGAAAGATTTCAAACAGATAATGGCAATATTGTTATTGATGTCCGTAATCTCGATTTGACCGATCCTTTAAGAGTTGAGCAGGAGTTAAACTGCGTTGCAGGCGTAGTAGAAAATGGGATATTTGGGCGACAATCTGCTGACGTGCTGCTGGTTGGTGGGGATAATGATGTTAGGCAGCTCAACCTATAGTAGTCTTTGACTATACTTATTCTTGGTATTACTTTTGCATGTTGAAGTTGTCTTCGAGCAGGGGGCTATCACTAGCAAGTAATTTCTTTAGAGCGTAGAACGAAGCCATTTTTCGTGACTGAGTTGTTCTGTGATCTATTAGACCATAACCTGCCTGCTTTAGCTGCCACCAGTAAACCCGTTCAATCAGACCAGTTCGCCACGCAATCTTGTAGTAGTCAGTTAAATACTTTGCCTGGGTCGGCTCATCTACTGTTGATCTTGGATGCCCAGAATTGGGCGTGAATGGTTGTGTATCTAAAAGCGGCCAATTTGTTTCAGTTATCCATAGCCTTTTTCCACATTTATTGGAGATTGATAGAAGACTAGCGATGAGTCGAATCTTATTCTCTAAGTTGAAAACTCCGAATTGATAGTTTGAAGGTGCTCCCCTACGATTGACGTACAACAATGAACTGCAGACATCGAGCCTATATGGATGAAAGTTCAAAAGCGTCCTTAGCGTCGCCAAAGGTTCAAAATCTATCACTGAGGAGCCAGCAAGGATAACTTCGGGAAATTGCTCCCTGAGATCTATCACCATATCCAGTAGGTTTAAATAGTCTTGTACATGGCGACATCCCCATTTTGACCGGTTGATAGCATTACCTAGCTGAAACTCGTTTGTTATTGGGTAAAAACTTTCAATAATTTTTTTTATGGCGATAGGCCAAGAGTTTCGATTAGATATATTTTCCCGACTCTGCAGAATATTAATAAGTATCGATCGATCAGGAAAGTTCTCCGCGAATCGCAGATAAGGCTCAAGTTGATCAGCATGCCATGCTGGAACGCGGATCAGTAGGTGTCTAACTCCAAGTTCAGAGATTAGTTCTAGGAGTTCACTCGCATCGGCGCGGTCAGCTGAAATTCCTAAACCAACAAAATCTATGGGGTCGGGGGACTTGCGCTTTAGATCATCGCTTTGGCTTTTTGCCAGCCATAATAATGGAGCGATAATGGTTGTAAGAACTGTTTTTGTATACTCTAAGCTGTGAGAAACTGAGAATCTAGTTTTGTCACGTTTATCTAATCGATATGGTTGATCAGAATTAGCATCCCACCAGTCTGGATGATCGGGCATCATCTACGACATGCCCTTATATCAAATATTGTATGGCCCAGTTTTATACCCAAAGATTCATATTTGGTTCTTTTTCTTTCAGCTCCTGTGTCGGTAGTTAAACTTCCGTTGCTGCACATATCAAGACCAGGCTGTAAGTTGATTAATTGAACGATAGATTTAGCATAGTTAGTGCAATCTGTTACAACATTTAGCTTCCCACCTGGTTTTAACCTCAAAGCAATTTCATGTAGGAAACTAGTTCCAATAAGTCGCCTTTTTTGATGACGTTTTTTTGGCCATGGGTCTGGAAAATATATAAGGATATTATCGCATGATTCATGGATGAAGCTCTCAGACAAAATCTCTCGTGCATCTTCAACTAGGAGTCGCACATTGCTAAGACCAAGACGTTCGAGCTCCAGCATCAAACGTCCAGCGCCTGGTCGATAAACATCAATGCCAATGTAGCTAGTTTCGGGGTTCTTACTCGCAAGATTGATGAGATTGTCACCATTACCAAAGCCGATTTCAACAGTCAATGAATGTAGGTTACCGAACACATGTTCGAGTTGGTTCAATCTTCTGGGGTTGTTTATGCCGTATTTAGGCCATAGCGTTTCAAAGGCGCGTTTTTGAGCCGTCGTCATCCGACCTTCTCTGCGGACATAACTTCGAATAGGCCTTGTTGAGTGTTCTTGATTATCACTACGCACCATGATTTCGAATCCAAATAATGTTAGTGTCAGGGCAATTAGAACACAAAAATACGGGAAACTGTCTTGCCTGGCGCTATTCTAGTGCTCTCTACGAATTGTTGTGCTGTTAAGACCATTGAATGATAATTAAACAGTGTTCTCAAATGGCGGGTGTAGTTCAATGGTAGAACCTCAGCTTCCCAAGCTGATGACGTGGGTTCGATTCCCATCACCCGCTCCAGTATGGAAGCAGAATCATATGGTTATATTGTGACAGAAGATCGATCTGTAGTCGTTATTCCAACATACAATGAGAGGGCCAATATATTGGCGCTGATAGAGGCCATACATTTAGTGCTACCCTCTATTGATGTTTTGGTGGTCGATGATAATTCCCCAGATGGAACGGGGTCTCTCGTCACTAACAAAGCTGCGCTTGATCACCGAGTTTATCTACATCATCGGCACAAAAAGGTAGGCTTAGGCGCAGCTTATATAGCAGGGTTCGACTGGGCTTTAGATCGAGGTTACAGCTACATATTTCAGATGGATGCTGATTTTAGTCACGATCCTCAATATCTCCCCATGCTTCTTGAAGCGGCAAAAACCAACGATATTGCGATCGGAAGTCGTTGGGTTCGGGGTGGAGGGGTGCGAGGATGGACGCTTAAAAGACATATTCTGAGTCGCTGTGCAAATCTCTATGCTAGGCTAGTTTTAAATGTCTCAATTCATGACATAACAGCAGGATACAAATGCTTGCGACGGGATGCTCTATACAAGATCGGCACTGAAAACATATCGTCACTTGGTTATGGTGTACAGGTCGAGCTGGTTTGGCGAGCCACACAACATAACCTCAGTATTATTGAGATACCAATAATCTTTAAAGATCGTGTTAGAGGTAGGTCGAAATTAAACAGGCACACCTTTATAGAAGCACTATCTTTAGTTTGGAAACTCCGATTCTTCCAAAAGAAAAATGAATAACCGTGCGTATGACATATCACTGTAGTTAATCGTGGCATTTTTATGATTAAGATTACCCTTAACATCCATCGGTCCTTGAGTTTGGGTTATATTTCTATTAACGGGACATGTGCTTAACGATATGAATCAAGACTGGAACTATCCAACTAGAATCAAATTCGGTGTTGGCAGGCTAGAAGAAGTAGCTGCCTCATGTCAGGAACTGAAAATTACTTCACCGATGTTTGTTGTCGATCCGGGGTTGCTCCAGTTTCCTATGATCGAACAAGCAGTTAGCTACTGCCGAGCAAGTAGTTTGAGATGCGAGGTTTTTGCAGGACTAAAATCAAATCCGACCGGTAAGAATGTGAAAGAAGGGGTTCAGGTTTTTCATGATGGCAAGCATGATGGTATCGTCGCATTTGGTGGAGGGAGTGCTCTCGATGCGGGAAAAGCGATCGCATTATTGTCGGGGCAACAACTCCCGTTATGGGCATTTGAAGATCGAGACGATAACTGGCGTAGCGCAAATGCAGAGATGATTGCCCCCATCATTGCGATACCAACTACTGCAGGTACTGGTTCGGAAGTAGGACGTGCTTCAGTGATTGTGGATGAGTCGGTAAAGGAAAAAAAAATAATCTTTCATCCGAGCATGCTACCGTCGATTGTGATCCTTGATCCTTTGCTCACCCTTGGGTTACCTCCAGATCTTACGGCTGCAACTGGAATGGATGCCCTCTCGCACAATCTAGAAGCGTGGTGCTCCCCCGCTTATCACCCAATGTCTGATGGCATTGCTGCCGAGGGAATTAGATTGATACGAATATATTTACAGCGGGCGGTAGTAGATGGTCAGGATGTTGAGGCAAGATCAATGATGTTGGTTGCTTCAACCATGGGCGCAACAGCATTTCAAAAGGGACTTGGCGCCATGCATGCTCTTGCACATCCTATAGGAGCTATTTACGATTTGCATCACGGGACCTTGAACGCAATATTGATGCCTTATGTGCTTCAAGCGAATAGAGAAAAGATTTCCTCTATTCTTGAGCGACTGGGCATGTATGTTGGTATTGATCATTCTAGTTTCGAAAAGTTTCTGCACTGGATTCTCAAACTAAGGCATGATATTGGCATACCAGAAACTCTTATGAATTTGGGAATTGATCTTAGCAGGACAAAAGAAATTGGGGAGATGGCTTTTAGGGACCCATCCTCTTTAACGAATCCAATCTTGTTCTCATCTAGCGACTATGAGTCCATATTTCGAAACTCTATTTTGGGTAACCTCGATTTTTAATTTAATGAATAACAGAATTGCCTCTATGCAGATCGGAGTGTTGCAGTGTGACGAAGTACGTACTGAGTTTCGCAGCAGTCACGGCGATTACAATGAGATGATAATTGATGCTATAAGTACAATAGATCCTACACTGCAGTGTGTAACCTATAGAATATTTGATGGTGATTTACCAGATTCTGAGTTGGACTGCGATTGCTGGATAACAACTGGTTCGAGACAAAGTGTTAATGATGAGACTGACTTAGCCGCTTACTTAGAAAAATTTATCCTCAAAACACACAAGGTTGGGCGTCCTTTTGTTGGAATTTGCTATGGTATGCAAATGATTGCTAAAGCGTTTGGAGGGTCTGTGGAGCGATCTCCAGCCGGCTGGAGTGTTGGTGTAAAGACGAGTACGATTCATCAAGCAGAATCATGGATGGACTGTGAGTTGAATGATACTATCAGTTTGTTAGCTAGCCATGAAGATCGAATAGGTCTTTTGCCGACAGGTGCACGATGCCTAGCGAGCTACGACTCTTGTCCTAATTCGATCATTAGTATGGGTTCATCAGTTATTGGTTTTCAGGGACATCCAGAATTTACACCCAAATATGCACGCCAATTAATGGAATATAGGCGCGATACTATACCAGGCGAGAAAATCTCCATGGGCCTCAGTTCACTCAATAATGAGCTGCATAATACGCAGGTTTTTCGCTGGATTCTAGATTTTATGTATGCGGGATGCAGCTATGAGTAACATAGTTTATTTTATCGGCATAATGATTATGCGAAGATCAGATAATGGAACTCAACATTTCTAACGACCGATGCTAAGGTAATAAATTCTTTGTGAGATTGTTTTATCGAATTGAGCTACTTATAAAATGAATGCCGATACCTCCGATAGTAAAAAAAGGCTCTTCAGCGTCGTTTCTACTATTGCGCTAGTTTTTAGTATTTTTGCAATCATAGCCGCAGGTTATAGTTTGTATTTAACCACTTCCCAGAATCAGACCGAAACCATTCTGACGGTTAGCCGTTTTGATGCCTTGGAGAATCAGTTTGAGGCACTTCGTTCTTCTCAGCTAGAGGCTGTAAATCTTGATAGTGAGACTCAGAGACAGCTATTAGAGCGACATAAGGGTTTGGAGGATCAATTTCAGGAGCTAAACAAGACATATACGTCTGATGTGCTTCGTCTCGAAAAGAAGCAAATTGATATAGAGGGCAGTCTAGGGAAGGAGTTGGAAGTTTTACTTGCATTAATTGAATCGACTCGGAGATTAGTTGACCAAGATACCAAAGATTGGACAATGGAGGAGATTCTACAGATCCTTCGATTGGCTAATGAGCGTCTTATTTTGGTTGGTGATGTCGAGATTGCAGTTCAGGCTATGCGATTGGCGCAGAAACGGCTTGCCGAGCTAGCAGATCCTGCACTCCTTGTTGTTCGAAGGCAACTAGCTGAGGATATAGCTTCACTTAGTCAGATTGTTACGCCAGACATTGACAGTATCGTATTACAACTTACAGCTCTGATACATAAGGTTAAGGAATTACCACTTGCAACGGATGTCTCGTTCACGATAACTGATAATGCTAATAACGAATCATTAAATGCAACGACTAATAATTTTGACCAAGGCGAAAATTCAACGCTCCATGATCTTGGAAGTAGCATTATTGCTGATTTATCGTCTTTGGTGCGTATAAGAGATATCACAGAAACCCAGTTGCCAAAGTTGACGGCTGATCAACGATTCTTAGTTTATGAAAGTTTGCGGGCGCCTCTAAATTCTGCACAATTTTCTTTAGTACGTGGACTATCTAAGAGTTATAAAGATAGTTTAAAGAGAGTTGAGTTAGCACTTATTCAAAGTTTTGATCAGAGTGCTGCAGAAGTTAAAGCGTTCCGTACTAATATTAATAATTTGTCAACTATTGACCTGATTGATAGTTATCCCGATGCATCTAAAGCGTTAGTTTTACTGCAGAACATTGTGAAACAACGGAGAAAGGTTGAATGAGCGGTGTATTAATCGCATTTACAGCCGTTATTTTAGTAGCTCTTTTTGCTCAAGTTTCGATAGAAGATCCTGGCTATGTTTTGATATCTCGAGTACCACATGAAATTGAAATATCACTTGCTCTATTTTTTCTTATCATCTTATTTCTATGTTTAATCGTATATTTTGTTGTAAGAATTATTGTTCGGGTCGTGCATGCTCCTAGAGATATAAAGCGCTGGCGTTGGAGGAAAAATTCTCATTTAGCTCAACAGGCTACGATGGATGGATATGCTCATTTGATTCAGGGTAGCTGGAAGGATGCCGAAAGAACGTTGACTCGACGAATAAGCTATAGCAATACACCATTGCTGGACTGCTTAGGTGCAGCGTATGCGGCGCAACAGCAGGGCAATACAGAGGCGAGAGATTATTATTTAGGTCATGCACATATCTTGGATCCTAATCATGCAGAGGCAGTAGAATTAACGCGGGCTCGGCTGTTAGAGCAGTCCGGAAATAGAAGTGGTGCACGAGAGGTGCTTGAGCAATTGCAACAGCGCGGTAAGACTAGTGGGGCTGCTCAAGCGATGTTAATTAGTTTGCTTCGGCTCCAGCAAGACTGGAGGGTACTCGAAAAGATCTTACCACAATTAAAACGCAGTTCACTACTCCCGCCTAAAGAGCTTGAAGAGGCTTGGCATGACGTACAATGCCACAAGTTAAGCGAGGATATAGACAATGATGGCCGGCATGCTAATTCTGTTTGGGCAAGCCTATCACGCAGAGATCGGAAAAAGATACCGGTCATTGTTGCATACTGTAATAGATTGATCACAACAGGAAATGACATTGATGCAGAGAGAATCCTACGCAAGAATATTTCTCATAGTTGGAATGATGAGTTGATTAGACTCTATGGATTAGTTAGAACTGACACTCCGGGTGAACAGATTAGCATTGTCGAGGGGTGGACAAAAAATCGAGAAAATAACGCAACCTTGCTGACTTGTTTGGCGCGACTCTACTTATATGCAGGAAATCGAAATAAAGCGCGTTCACTTCTAGTTGAGGCGGCTAGCCATGGTGGTGGTCGAGAAAGTTATATGGAGTTGGGATTGTTGCTCGAAGCAGCAGGCGAAGATGATAAGGCACTACAGTGTTATCGGCGTGGACTCCAAGCGCTTAAAGATCCAATAATATCCACGGAACATCTGTCAGGGGGATTGCTGCCTCTCGTTTCTGATCAATCTAGTTCTAACTCAAGCATTCGTAGCCTTGATGACCAAACAGATTGATACCATTTATTTCATCGAATGTTCTTTGCTGATAAAAGTTACGATAGGCTGTAAATGAAATGCCCGAACTGCCTGAGGTAGAAACAACAGCAAGAGGCATAATACCGGTAGTAAGGAATCAAATAGTGGAAGCTGTCACAATAAGACAGCATAGGCTTCGTTGGGATGTACCGAGCTCTCTTAAGAGTCTAATCCAAAATAGGCAAGTTTTTGAGGTGGCTCGTCGCGCAAAATATCTACTGCTAATTTTTGAGCATGGAGCGTTGTTGATCCATTTAGGAATGTCGGGTCGGTTGAAGATATTAGATTGTGGAGTAAAACCAGAACGGCATGATCATGTTGATTTGGTATTCAGCAGCGGTAAAATGCTGCGGTTTAATGACCCGCGCAGGTTCGGTAGCATACGGTGGCTGGATGGCAACCCACTTGATTCTGCGGAGTTATCTCATCTTGGGCCGGAACCTTTTGATGAAAAATTTACTGGAAAAATGTTATTCGAGGTCTCTCGGGGGCGCAGTATAACTATAAAGAGTTTTATAATGGACGGTCGTGTTGTAGCAGGCATAGGGAACATCTATGCTAACGAAGCGTTATTTCGAAGTGGAATATTCCCCGGTCGCCAAGCCGGCCGTATTGCACTTAGAAGGTATCGCTTGCTTGTCCCTAACATACAAGCTGTCTTAACCGAAGCAATTGAGGCTGGAGGTACAACTTTGCGTGATTATATGGCAGCCACTGGGCAACCAGGGTATTTTGAGCAGTCATTACAAGTCTATAATCGAGAAGGACAGTCTTGTATAAGGTGCGATGGGATTATTCGCAAGCAAATTATTAGTCAGAGAGCTACATATTATTGTGGCGATTGCCAGCGTTACTAACTGAACTAAAAAAGAGAAAATTGTGAGTCCTATAGAAAATAAGGCCAAACGTCTCGATACTGATTTTGTGCGGAGCCAGTTCCCAGCATTTCAGGCCAATAAGAGTAAAGACTGGATTTTTTTTGAAAATGCAGGTGGCGCCTATGTACCTGTTACAGTTATTGAAAAACTAAATAGATTCTTTGTAGAGCATAAAATCCAACCGTATGGCGCTTCTGCGCTCTCTCGAAAAGCTGGTGCAGAAATGGATGAAGCTTATGTGGCGATGGGGGATTTGCTAAATGTTCATCCAGATGAAATTACTTTCGGTCCGTCGACTACACTCAATTTCTATGTTTTGGCACAAAGTCTAATAAATCAATTTAGCATCGGGGATGAAATCATAGTCACGAACCAAGATCACGAAGCAAATATTGGTGCCTGGCGGCGACTAACAGAATTTGGGGTCGTTATACGTGAATGGCAGATTGATAAAGAAAATGGAGAGCTGGATACGAAAGATTTAGAGAGACTTATTACTCCCAGAACGAAACTAATTTGTTGCACTCTTTGCTCAAACCTTGTTGGCACTCATAATGATATAACTACCATTTCTGACATGGCAAAACAGGTCGGCGCACTGATAGTAGCCGACGGAGTTTCTTATGCGCCTCATATGGTTCCAGATCTTCAAAAACTAGGTGCCGATTTTTATGCATTTAGTACCTACAAAACATTTGGGACTCACCAGGGAATTATGTGGGGATCGAAGGCAGCATTAGAGATGACAAAAACGCAGAGTCATTATTTTAATGATTCAGTGCCGCGTTATCGTTTGAATCCGACTGGACCACAGCATGCGGAAATTGCTGCTCTTTCAGGAGTAACAGAATATTTCGACTTGCTATATTTCCATCATTTTGGCAGGGCTAGTAAATGCCAGACACTCAATGATCGTGCCAGGAAGGTATATCAGCTTATTGCTAAGCATGAGACTGTGCTTGCGAATAAACTGTTATCTTATCTAAGTGCTCGTCCAAATATACGTCTTTTAGGTCAGGATAGAGCTATGGTTGGTCAGCGCGCTTCAACAATCTCGTTTAGCATTCCCGGCCTTGCATCATCGGATATCGAGAAATCTTTGGCTAACAAAAATATTGCTGCTGGAAGCGGCGATTTTTACGCAAGGCGCTGTTTGGAGGCAATGGGTATTGATCCGAAAGATGGTGTTGTGCGCGTCAGTATGGTTCACTATAACACTGAGCAAGAGGTAGACTATTTAATAGATATGCTAGATGGGATTATATAAGTCATTAAGAATTGTATAGCCCATAGCATCGGTAGACCGGCAAGGTAGCCACAATTAATTTAGAATCATAAAGCTACGCATCGGTCACAGAGTATCGTGGTTAAGTTATTCAGAGAGAAGATTAGGAGATTTTGTAGGTTCATTTTTGTTTTGTAGAGAGAGTTTATGAAAAAGCACGCGAGAGTCGTAGTTATCGGTGGTGGGGCTTTAGGCACAGGACTGCTCTATTTTCTTACTAAGGAAGGTTGGACTGATGTTGTTTTGGTTGAGAAGGGAGAATTGACATCTGGCTCCACGTGGCACGCGGCGGGACTTGTGCCACACTTTATTAGTGGACTAAGTATGGCAAAAGTACACCATGTGGGCTCAGATCTATATAAAACACTAGAAGCCGAAACAGGTCAGGCAACAGGATGGCATGGATGTGGATCCATTCGACTTGCTCTTACAGATAAAGAAGTTGATTGGTTTTATTATGTCAAAGGTATTTTGGATTATCTCAATATAGAATCGTTTCTTATCAGTCCAACAGAAATAAACGAGATCCATCCATTATTAGTGACAAGTGATGTAAAGATGGGTTTTTACACCCCGACTGATGGCCACACTGATCCTGCTAGTAGCACAAATGCGATGGCTATTGGCGCCCGAATGAGCGGTGCTGAAATCTATCGCCATACTCGTGTCACTGACGTTCGTCTATTAGACAGTGGCGAATGGGAGGTCTTTACTGATAAAGGCTCAATTGTTTGTGAGCACGTAGTAAATGCTGCGGGGAGTTTTGCTAAGCAAGTTGGGGCTTGGGTTGGCCTCAATTTACCCATTGTAAACATGAAGCACCATTATCTTGTTACCGAAAACATTCCAGAGATCGGGGCGTTAGATGCAGAGTTGCCGGTAGTGAGAGACCCTCGCGCATCATGCTATTACCGGCAAGAGCAGCAAGGAATATTGATTGGGCCTTATGAGCAATATGGTGCGGAGCCCTGGGGGCTTGATGGTGTTGATTGGGGATTCGATATGGAATTACTTAATCCAGAGCTTGATAGACTAGAAGCTAGTTTGGAATTAGCTGCTGAACGTATACCTTGTTGGCGGACTTCTGGAATAAAGCGTATTGTTCACGGTCCGATAACTCATACACCCGATGGTGGATTTCTACTTGGACCCGCCGGTGGGCTAAAGAATTACTGGCTATGCTGCGGCGCTTCAATTGGTATCACGCAGGGGCCAGGCTGTGGAAAATATTTGGCTCAGTGGATGGTGCATGGCCAGACCGAGATAAATGTGAGAGATATGGACCCACGTCGTTATGGAGCTTGGGCTTCTGGTGAATACGCAGTAGCGAAATCTGTTGATGAATATCAGCAGATGTATCAACCATATTTACCCGGAGAATCCAGAGAAGCTGGGCGACCTATTCGTATTACTCCAAGCTACGCTTTACAAAAGAAACAAGGTGGCATTTTCGAGAATGTTTTTGGCTGGGAAAGAGCAACGTGGTTCGCGCCTAATAATATACAAGAAAACTATGGATTTCGTAGAAGTAATTGTTTCGACTATGTTCGTGAAGAGTGTTGTGCGGTGCGTGAAAGAGTTGGTCTGATTGATCTTTCGAGTTTCTCGAAATTTGAAGTCGCTGGTCCCGATGCATATTCATTTCTAACAAGAATATGCACAAATAGTATTCCAACTATTGATGGGAATATAGTTCTAACGGAGATGCTTACAGAGGATGGTGGTATTGAGAGCGAATCAACTGTGGTTAGATTAAGTTCAGATCGTTACTATATTTTATCTGGAGCATCGGCAGAAATTCATGACTTTGATTGGATGCATGATCATATCTTGCACGAGGAAGTAATCGAAATATCTAAGCTAACTGAAGATATTGGAGTATTTCTTTTAACAGGACCAAATTCGCGTGATGTTCTTTCAGCCTTAACACAATCAGACCTAACCAATGAAGGTGGCTTTACTTGGATGACTAGCCGAGATATTAAAGTCGCTAATGTGCCTGTTCGTGCTATGAGAATATCCTATGCTGGCGAGCTCGGTTGGGAACTGCACCATCCGATGAGTCAAATGCACGTTCTATATAATGAGTTGATGAACGCTGGAGAGGCTTTTGATATGCGCTTGTTTGGGACTTATGCTCTTAATTCGTTGCGTATGGAAAAAGCCTACAAATCATGGGGCTCAGAATTGACTACTGAGATTTCTCTTGTAGAGGCCGACATGATGCGTTTTGCAAATCGAAAAGGAGGATACCTAGGATCAGAGGTAGTTCAGCGCAAGCGCGATGCTGGAGTTGACACCCACCTTGTTTATTGCGAAATCGGCGCTATAGATGCCGATGCAATAGGCAATGAGCCGGTTTATGCTAGTGATGATCTCGTAGGAATTACTACGAGTGGTGCTTTTGGACACTATGTCAACAAAAGCTTAGCTTTTGCTTATGTTGAAACGGGATATCATCAACCAGAAACGCGACTTGACGTAGAAATTCTAGGGAAGCGATGTAAAGCGAAAGTTTTGTCGCAGCCTGCGTGGGATCCTGCGAATTCCCGTCTTCGGGGCTGAGATCGATAGAATGACAGCCCTGAGAGATGACTTAGGCTATTTATTCTTCCAGATCCGAACTCCATCCAGATGTATTTACAGCTTCAATTAAATCGGACTGAGATACAATACCAACGAGTCTACTATTATGTTCAACGACGAGTCGGCGAACATTGTGGTGACGTAGTGATTCAGCAATCATTTGTAGTGGAGTGTCGGGTGCTATTACATATAGCTTGCGATTAGCAATTTCTCCGACAGTTACATCTTCTATAGATCTGTTAGGGCCTAAAACTTTAGTCACAATATCCCTCTGGGTCATTATACCCCAGTCGGTATCGCTATCTGGTTCAACCATCATTGAACGCATTTCGCTGCTGCGCATTTCATTCATTGCTTCTGAGACTTTAGCGCTAGACGATATACTTTTTATGGGAGACATAATGCTAGCTGCGGTTAAAGGTTGATGTCCCGCCTCCTTCATTGTAGTTTTGTGGCCAATGACTTGTTCATTATTTCTTGCTGTCCGCTCACTATCGACAGCCTTTTTTCGCCCCTTTTCATAACGCTCAAGATCTTTTGCATAACCCGTTATTTTGGCGATTATTGAGTCAGCAAATACGCTTGTCGAAACAACATGTGAGTCATTCATTAGGCGAGCGAAGTCATAAGTTACGAATTTTTCTTGAATAACTCTTGGGTATGCAGCATTGATTAGATCAGCAGCTTCATCCCAACCCATGTATTCAAGCATCATTACACCAGAAAAGATCAGAGAAGATGGATTTACTTTATCTTGGTTAGCATACTTTGGCGCTGTACCATGCGTAGCTTCAAATACGGCGATGTGATCCGCAATGTTTGCCCCCGGCGCTATTCCCATGCCACCCACCTCTGCAGCAGCAGCATCTGACAAGTAGTCCCCATTAAGGTTCATGGTGGCGATAACATCGAATTCTGAAGGGCGGAGTTGCAACAGTTGAAATATTATGTCAGCAATACGATCCTTAATAACGATCTTACCTGCTGGGACTTTTCCATCGTAGAGTGTGTAAAGCTCTTCCTCAGTTATGGTTGTCTCTCCGAATTCTTCCTTTGCCAGTTCATACCCCCAATTACGAAATGCCCCTTCAGTGAATTTCATAATATTGCCTTTGTGAACCAGAGTGACGCTTTTTCTTCCATTATCAATTGCGTATTCGATGGCCTTTCGTATTAAGCGTTTTGAACCATAGGGACTGATTGGTTTTATGCCTAATCCCGCATCTTCGAAAAACTCCACACCCATTGTTTCTCTTAGAAACGTTGCCAATAGCAAATTGTCCCTTGTGCCGCTTTGGTACTCTATTCCAGCGTATACATCTTCTGTGTTCTCTCGAAAAATCACAACATCTACATGTTCAGGATTGCGCAGTGGAGACGGGACGCCTTGGTAGTATCGGATAGGCCTGACACAAGCATAAAGATCTAGTGCCTGACGCAAAGCGACATTTAGTGAACGAAATCCGCCTCCTACGGGTGTCGTTAATGGGCCTTTAATAGCAACTAGTAGGTCTTGGATTGCGTTAAGAGTTTCTTCTGGAAAGAAATCGCCATCATAGAGTTGGCCTGCTTTCTCTCCAAGGTAAAGCTCGCACCAATGGATTTTCTTCTTGCCGTTATAAGCTTTTTCTACTGCCGCATCTAGAACTCGGAGCATTGCGCGAGATATATCCGACCCAATACCGTCACCCTCAATAAATCCAAGGATAGGTTGATCGGGCACTAGTAACTTGCCATTTTGGATTGAGAGTCTATTACCGTTTTCTGGCAATTGGATATGTTTGTAATTCATTTTAATTTTGTCCGATTAGTGCTATTTTACAAGTTTTACCGCCGATTTTATGTGTGATAAATCTGCATTTTAACATCTGGACGTAGTGATTTCGTGGAACCGATGTATTTATCTGGCTAGGTATTTGTTGTTACAGTGAGGAGTTTACAGGATGAATCTAAATACAGCGGTGGTTTAATATTGGGTCAGTCAGTATCTGCGTTTCCTTAACCTGAATAGTCTATTGTAGCGCCTCCCAATACAACTTCGTTATCATAGAATACTACCGATTGCCCTGGTGTAATTGCCCGTTGTTCGTTATCAAAATGTACGTGAATAGATTCTGGACCAGCAAAATATAGCTCGCAAGTCTGGCTGACTTGTTGATAGCGGATTTTGGCGGTACATCGAAACGGAGATTGTTTCGGTCTAGTGCCTGCAATCCAGTATGGTTTAGATGCACGCAAAGTCTTATTCATTAAATTTGGGTCATTATGTCCCTGAACAACTATTAAGATATTATTCAAAATATCTTTACTTGCAACGTACCATGCATCGCCTGGCCCTCCAATGTTAAGACCATGACGTTGCCCTCGAGTGTAGTACCATAGGCCATCATGTTTTCCAATACAGTCGCCATCGACTGTTCTGATCTCACCAGGATTTGATGGCAAGTAGCGTGCAAGGAAATCTTTAAAGCGACGTTCGCCAATAAAGCAAATACCGGTACTATCCTTGCGATCGCTGTTGGAGAGTCCTAGTGTAGTCGCATGGGCACGGACTTGATCCTTCGTTAAATCTCCCAGCGGAAACAATGTTTGTGCAAGCGCCGACTGCCGTACTTGATAAAGAAAGTACGACTGATCCTTATTGGAATCCTTGCCAGTTAGCAATTGCATCTCGGAGTTTTTTTTTCGCGTTCTAGCATAGTGCCCAGTCGCAATAAAATTCGCGCCAAGTTTTACGGAGAACTCAAGAAATTCTCTAAATTTTATTTCTCGATTGCAGATAACATCGGGATTTGGAGTTCGCCCCATTTTGTATTCATTCAGAAATATCTCGAATACCCGCTCCCAATATTCATGAGAAAAATTGACTGTCCTTAAAGGAACTGCAATCTCTTGACAGACTCTAGATGCCATGTCGAGGTCTTCCGCAGCGCTGCAATAAATCTCATTGTCATCTTCATCCCAGTTTTTCATGAATAGACCAACTACTTCAAATCCTTGCTCTTTCAAGAGGGCAGCCGCGATTGATGAATCAACGCCTCCGGAGATACCGACAACCACACGTTTTCCCTCGCGCATGTTCAAAATAAGATGTTCACCTTCGTTGTTATCTTTGTATATTTGCTCTTTACCGAGATGCATTATCTTGTAACGCACTATAAAAAGGAATATCTGACCAATCTTTCTGGGATTGAATATTGGGCAGCATACCATTGTCTTGAAACCAGCTGTCAACGACATAACGTTCACCGCTAATGACCTCTTCGATCTGACTTGCCCAGTGTGCATTTATCATAGCGCGCCGTTGTATTCTTTCTACGACTCTGTGCCAGCGCAATAGTCCAGAATTTTCGAATAGTTTTAGATATGTTGTAGTATTTATCGATTCATCGACACAGTCCATTTGGCCCATTCTATAGTCGACATGTTGTAGATCTAGTGCTCGATCCTCGCGTCCGGGACCATGACGTCCAACCAGAACTTCCATCCAGCCTATTGCGTGACGAATACGCTCACGTTCTGTTTTAGCATCTGCAATTTCTTGATCAAACCAGTTCGCGGCGCTATGCCATTCTTCTGTTGACAGTGATATTGTTGACTTAAAGTTACATCCGAACCCATGACAAACAGTAATATTGTGATAGATCGGCGTTGCGCAGCTTGGTGCTGCAAATATCCATAGCATCATACATAATAATTGTATAAGTATATGATGTTGTGGGGATAATCTGAAAACTTTACGTCTAGTCACGCCGGCCCCTTTCTTCGGTTATATTACGTTATTATTGCAGATCTGGGCTTTGGGCGGATCAAACTTAGTGTGTGGATCTTGGCATGTAAATTTGTCCTCACAATGTATCAGATAGGTTAACGTCTTCCCATCAGTTAGCTTTGCGAAATGATTTAAGCTGATTTTAGGATTTCCAGCTGGGTACCAAAATTAGTAGCTGCTACTGCTTGAGCAATTACCGCATGAACCTCTATTATTCACGTAAACGAACGTTCTGACAGCGGCGGGTCTTTTTATGACGGATATCAAATAGCCATGAGCGATCAAGATAATATTCAGCATACAGGTGGGATATCAGTTGAGGAGGCTAAGCCAAAGCTGAAAAAGCCGAAACTATACCGCGTCATATTGATTAATGATGACTATACGCCAATGGAGTTCGTGGTTCTTATATTACAGCGCTTCTTTAGGAAAGCGCATGACGAGGCGGTACAAATTATGCTTAATGTACATACGCATGGGAGAGGCGTTTGCGGAATCTTTACTGCCGAAGTTGCTGAAACTAAGGTCGGTCAGGTGTTAGCTTGTGCTAGAGATAATGAGCATCCACTTCAATGCACGATGGAGCCAGAGTAATGCTCTCTGCAGATCTAGAAACCTCACTTAACGTTGCAATACAGACTGCGCGAGAAAAGGACCATGAAATTATCACGATTGAGCATCTGCTATTTGCATTATTGAGTAACACATCAGCTGGTGGTGCTATACAGGCATGCGGCGGAAACTTAGCACATTTAGAGAGAGATTTGATTCAATTTCTTGATGAAAGCATTCCAGTTCTACCAAAAGATAGCAATGAAGATCCACAACCAGGCCTTGGGTTCCAGAGAGTTATTCAACGGTCAATTATTCATGTTCAGAATTCTGGAAACAGCGAAGTTTATGGGACGAACGTTTTGATAGCAATGTTTGCCGAGAAAGATTCCTATGCGGTTTATTTTCTTGAAAAGCAAGATGTAACTAGATTTGACGTTGTAAATTTTGTTGCACATGGGATAGCTAAAATTAGCGATGAACCGTTTGGATTGCCAGCTCCAGAAGGAATGGAGATAGAGTCTGAGAGCGATGATGCTGATCCAAAGAGCGCACTTGGTCTATTTGCTATAAATCTAAATGAACAGGCGATTAAAGGACATATTGATTCGCTTATTGGTCGAAATCTAGAGATTGAGCGCACTATTCAGATTTTGTGTCGGCGACGCAAGAATAATCCTCTTTACGTAGGAGAAGCAGGTGTTGGCAAGACAGCGATTGCCGAGGGCCTAGCAAAACAGATCGTTGAGGGTAATGTTCCGGAGGTTTTAATTTGTTCTACCATTTTTTCATTAGACCTCGGCGCCCTATTGGCAGGAACAAAATATCGGGGTGATTTTGAGCAGCGATTAAAAGCAGTCTTAGCAGAGCTGCAAGATATTGATGGAGCAGTGTTATTTATTGATGAGATCCATACGCTGATTGGTGCTGGAGCCGTTTCAGGCGGTGCGATGGATGCATCAAATCTGCTCAAGCCGATATTGGCTTCGGGCGAGATTCGGTGTATTGGCTCTACTACGTATCAAGAGTATCGTGGAATTTTTGAAAAAGATCGTGCGTTGTCACGCCGTTTTCAAAAGGTGGAAATTCTTGAGCCCTCCATTGAGGAAACGATACAAATTCTCCGTGGCCTCAAAGTGTATTTCGAGCAACATCATAAAGTTCGATATACGGCTCCAGCATTGCGAACGGCAGCCGAACTTGCTTCGAGATATATTACTGATAGGTTCTTACCAGATAAAGCGATAGACGTGATTGACGAGGCTGGTGCTCGGACTCGGCTGCAGCCGGAGGCAAAGCGTCGGAAGACTGTTGGTGTTTCGGACATAGAAAAAGTTGTTTCCAGAATGGCTCGAATCCCACCAAAAACTGTTACAGCCTCCGACAAAAGTGCATTGCGTAATTTGGATGTAGACCTTAAGCGAGTAGTTTTTGGTCAGGATGAAGCCATTAACGCTCTTGTCGGTGCGATCAAATTATCTCGATCTGGGTTAAGTAATCCAGATAGACCGATTTCTTCTTTTTTGTTCTCGGGGCCCACTGGTGTAGGTAAAACGGAGGTAACGAGACAACTAGCCCTGACAATGGGTATTAAGCTAGTTCGTTTTGATATGTCTGAATATATGGAGCGACATGCCGTTTCAAGATTGATTGGCGCTCCTCCAGGGTACGTGGGTTTTGATCAAGGCGGGCTCATGACTGAAGCGATTACTCGGCATCCTCATGCAGTACTCTTGTTAGATGAAATTGAAAAGGCGCACCAGGATGTTTTCAATATTTTGCTCCAGGTAATGGATTATGGCACTTTGACCGATAACAATGGTCGTAAGGCAGATTTCCGCAATGTAATAATTGTAATGACCACAAATGCTGGTACCGAGCAAATGTCGAGAAACTCAGTCGGGTTTTTGACTCAAGATCGCAGCAATGATGACAGCGAAGCAATTAATCAACTTTTTGCGCCAGAATTTAGAAATAGACTTGACTCAGTGATTAGATTTGCTTCTTTAGGTGAAGATACAATTTTGCACGTCGTAGGTAAGTTTGTTCTTGAATTGGAAGAACAATTAGCTGATAAGAGTGTATCACTGGTGGTCGAAGACTCTGCTCGGAATTGGCTGGCTAGTCATGGTCATGACCCCTCTATGGGTGCAAGGCCAATGGCACGATTAATCCGAGATCGCATTAATCGTGCTCTCGCTGATGAACTCTTATTCGGAAAACTTCTAAATGGTGGCAGTGTGCGCGTGTTTGCTGATAATGAAGAGCTGGCTTTCCAGATTAATGAATCAAAGTCAAACGAGTAGATTATAAATATTCATTTTTCTAGTTGGTGGATATCGCTTATTAAGTATTATTATCTGATTGGGCATTAACTAGTTCACGACAGAGGATTTCCGTCCAGGTATGCCTTGTCTCTAATCAATGCCAACCGTTTTTGTGCAAACCAAGAAATTGCTTCGGGGTAAATTTCATGCTCGCAGTTTCTAACTTTTGTCGCTAGTGTATCAGCAGTATCGTTACTTTGGACTGCGACTGATTTTTGCAAAATTATTGGACCTGCATCTAAGCGCGCTGTAACAAAATGTACCGTTGCACCATGCTCCTTCGCGTTGTCCGATAGAACTCGTGTGTGAGTATTCAGGCCTGGATAGTCAGGCAATAGCGAGGGGTGAATATTGATTATCCGACCTAAGAAATATCCGACTATTTTTGGTCCTAGAATTCTCATAAATCCTGCCATTACAATTAAGTCCGGATTGATCGAATCAATTAGTCTCATCAAATTTGAGTCGAAATCTGATCGAGTCTTGAATGTGCGATGATCGATTACGTGCGTCGAAATACCATGTTTAGATGCGCGTATGAGTCCTGCTGCACTTGCCTCATTACTAATCACTGCGACGACGCGTGCTTGTAACATTCCGGAGTCGCAAGCATCAATGATGGCTTGTAGGTTGGTACCGTTGCCGCTAATTAGAACAATGAGTCGACATTGTATTTTATCGCTAGTCGATGGCAACTGATTGATCTCCTTCGACGATTTCTCCTAGTAACCAGACCTCTTCACCACTATTTTCAAGAATTTCCTTAGCTATGGGTGTATGATCTTTGCTGACCACTAATACTAGTCCAATGCCGCAGTTAAATGTGCTAAACATTTCCTGTGTTGCAATATTTCCTTTTTCTTGGAGCCACTGAAAAATGGGTGGTTGGGGCCAAGAAGAGCTATCAATTCGGGCTGAAAGATTCGGTTTTACTACTCGTGCGACATTTCCAGGTATACCGCCTCCTGTAATATGGGCGATTGCATTGATTGCTATATATTTTTTTAGTTCAAGAATCGCAGGAACGTATATTCTAGTCGGTGCAATCAGCGCGTTACCTAGATTAGTGTTGCCAATCTTAGTTCTGAGTGATGCATTATTGTTTTTGATAATGGCGCGTATTAATGAGTAACCATTTGAGTGAGGGCCCGAGGATGCTAATCCTAATATCTGATCTCCGGGCTTTACGTTCTCCCCATCTATAATTTCATCTTTTTCAATGACCCCGACACAAAAGCCAGCCAAATCATATTGTTTGGATTTATACATGCCGGGCATTTCTGCAGTTTCTCCACCGATTAGAGCGGCACATGCTTGTCTGCAGCCTTCAGCTATGCCGCTTATTACGCTCTCCATCTGGTCCAAGTCAAGAGAACCTGTTGCGATATAGTCGAGAAAGAACAGAGGCTCAGCGCCACAAACTACCACATCATTGACACACATCGCGACGAGATCTATGCCAATTGTGTCGTGACTATCCATCAATGTCGCAATATTTAGTTTTGTACCGACACCGTCAGCGCCTGACACCAGCACGGGTTGACGATATCGCTGCTGGGCAAGTTCAAAAAGTCCACCAAATCCTCCAATTGTCTCAGTGTACCCAGGCCGCCGTGTGCTTTCAGCGTGTTTCTGGATTCTTTTTACTAATCTATCTCCGGCAGCGATATCTACACCCGATTCACGATAACTTTGTGCGCGGCCTGGTTTTCTTTGATCGTCTTTAAGCACTAGACTTCCTTAGCTTGCTGATGGTCCATTTCATATTATCGTGTATGTTATCGTAAACTGATGTAATGTGGTGATAGGATAGTTTGCCTATAACAGATAGCAGAGTTTATTTTATATTCATGCGAAATATTCCAAATTTACTAACCCTTTTTCGGATGTTTTCGGCTCCAGTGCTGATATTGTTCTTAATGGACAAGAACTACGGAGCGGGCGCAATTTTGTTTTTAATCGCAGGTATCACGGATGCTGTGGATGGATGGTTTGCCAAACGGTTTGGTTATGTTACTCGTTTAGGAGCAGTTCTTGATCCGATCGCTGACAAGGTATTGATTATTACTACCTATATTGTGCTGGCAGTGCTGGGTGATATTCCACTATGGTTAGTTCTTATTGTCGGTTTCCGAGATCTTGGTATTGTTGGAGGTTATTTGATTCTTCAAACGATTTCTACACAAATGCCTCCTCAGCCAAGCGTGCTCAGCAAGGTAAATACAGTTGCACAAATCTGCTTTGTATTTCTAGTTATTGTTGATAAGAGTAATATTGTTGACCTGTCGCTCCTAGAAGCTACGTTATTGTGGACAGTTGCAGTGACTACTGTAGCTAGTGGATTGCAGTATGGATATCGTTGGTTTATACGCGATGCTAGTTCTAGCATAGGGTCATAAATAGGTAGAACGAAGTAAATGATCATGCAACTACACCTTCCAATTAGACTAAATGATGTCATGTCTTTAGATAATTTCCTTCCAGGAGATAATAAGGAAGTGATTTCTGCGCTAAATAACTGGATAGAAAATCGAACCAGTGGGCGAGTTTTATTTTTGTTCGGTATTGGTGGAAGTGGTCGATCACATCTTTTGCAGGCAGTCTGTCGTTCTATATCTGGAAGCGGCGGTCTAAGCGTCTATGTTCCTGCTGACCAATCAGATATTACTAGTGATCTAATTAGTCAGCTAGATCCCTCAGCAACAGTATGTATAGATGACTTTGACTGCATAGCAGGTGATATAGGATGGGAGGAATCAATACTAGAGGTCTATGAACGGCTTGTATCAGGCAGTGGTCGACTGCTAATTTCGGCATTGCGACCGCCATTAGCTCTAAGTATGGTGCTACCTGATCTTGAATCCCGGCTTGCTGCTGCACATATCTATCGAATTCATGCGCTCAACGAGGAAGATTTTCCTCAGGCAATGAAACTGCGTGCAAGAAAACGTGGGCTAGAATTATCAGATGACGTTATAGACTACATACTTCGGCGGGCGCCTCGGGATAGTAGATATATTTTTAGTCTCTTAGATAGAGCGGATGAAGCGGCTTTTGCAAGTAAACGCAGGTTAACTATACCTCTTCTGCGGGACCTCGAAAGAGAATAAGCTTGATCATTTAATGCTGCAAGGCCCCGTGAAAACCGAATGACTAGCTGACTATGGATTGCAGATCGTCAAAGGATCTCAAGAATTGCGTCAGGTGGGCGACCAATAATAGCTTTATTTTCGGAAACAACTATGGGTCGTTGCATTAATTTCGGATGTTGTGTTATTGCTTTGATAAGGCGAGCCTCATTGGCATTCGCTAGATTAAGTGATTTATATTCTGGCTCAGAAGTGCGAACAAGGTCGCGAGCTGATGTACCCAGTTTGTCAACTATACTGCGCAAAGTTGCAGTATTTGGCGGTGTCTTTAGGTATTCAATAACCTCAATTTCGCACTGATTTTCTTTGAGTAGTGCAAGTGCGGTTCGTGACTTAGAGCAGCGAGGATTGTGGTACAAGGTAATATTCACGTTAAAATCTCCCATTGCTGTTGACACTATTAGCGGGTCAATGCTAATTTCGCCCGGTACCGGGGTGTCACCCGGCGTGGTTTTTGTTAGACTAACCCCGAATTAGTGCGAATTATAACTGCTAGGGGGTATCGGATGCCGAG
>PBOB01000011.1 GCA_002724185.1 Acidiferrobacteraceae bacterium
TAGACTATTGAGCCTGCAAGAATGCTAGCGCTAGAATTTGTTTTCGCGGCTGAATATCTATCGCCACCCTTTAAAGTAATAATTCTAGCATTAAGATCTTAAATAACTATTTTAGATACTAATATTGCCCTAATTGTCCGATGAAAACTAAGCATTTCCTTACGCTGATAGATCTAAAATCAGAAGAATTACACGATCTTATGGAGCGCACTCGATTTATGAAGAACAATATGCGCTCAGAATCACATTCTAAACTGATGTCCGGCATGACTGTAGCGCTGCTGTTTGAGAAGACTTCGACCCGAACGCGTGTTTCATTTGAGGTCGCTACATCTCAGCTTGGTGGACATGCGCTATTCTTAGCGCCAGGGGACAGTCAATTAAGCAGAGGTGAATCACTAAGTGATACAGCCCGAATTCTCTCACGCATGACAGACTTGATTGTTATGCGCACATCCACCCAAGAGCGATTACTAACCGTTGCTTCCAACTCACAGGTGCCTGTTATAAATGCCATGTCGGACGATTTCCATCCATGTCAATTACTAGCTGATATTTTTACTTTCATAGAAAAACGCGGCTCGATTAGAGACGCCAATGTAGCCTGGGTAGGAGATGGAAATAATGTGTGTCGTTCCTGGATTCATGCAGCGAGTCAATTTGGCTTTAACCTAAGAATTGCTTCACCTAAAGGCTACTCCCCTGACACAAAGATGCTAGATCTAGCACTCGGTAAGGCAACAATAATTGAAGATATAACAACCGCAGTTACCGGTTGCGATCTAGTAGTTACAGATACTTGGTTTAGTATTGGCCAAGAAGACGACAAAATCAAACGAAAAGAAGCATTTTCTGGCTACTGTGTTACGAATGAATTGATGTCCGCAGCAAACTCCGATGCGCTCTTTATGCACTGTCTACCAGCCTATCGGGGCAATGAAGTAACGGCTGATGTTATTGATGGTCCACAAAGCGTTGTATGGGACGAAGCCGAAAATCGGCTTCATACGCAAAAGGCGCTTATAGAATTTCTACTCTAGAAGAAGAAAAGGTTAACAGTCAGCAGCACGTTTTACGATCGGCGATACAAAACAACTCACTAAACTGTAATAACAACTAACTAACGCTTAAAGTGCCGCGCATTGCGAGTAAGGCAGCTTTCTCTATTTGCCTAATTCGCTCAGCTGAGACCCCATACTCTTTTGCCAGTGCGTCCAAGGTTGGTTTCTTGTTCGATTGCCTCAGCCAGCGTCGCTCAATAATTTCTCGACTTCTTTTATCCAAATTACTCAAAGCCTCTGACAATTGCTGAGACTGATGTCTTTCCTCATCTTCGCGTAACACTATCACTCCAGGATCCATAGTCGAGTCCATCAATGCTGCTGCTGGAGCTTTTGATCGAACTGGCTCTTCACTATCAGGATCTGCGTCAAATGTCACATCATCCCCACTAAGTCGAGACTCCATTTCTCGTACAATATCCGGATCTACTTCCAACTTTCTCGCCAAAGATCTGACCTCATCATCTTTCATCCAACCAAGTCGGGCTCTATTTTTTCGTAAGTTAAAAAATAACTTTCTCTGTGCTTTCGTAGTCGCGATCTTAACTAAACGCCAATTACGAACAACATAATCGTATATTTCAGCTCGAATCCAGTGCACTGCGAATGACACCAAGCGTACTTCACGATTATGGTCATAGCGCTTAACAGCTTTCATAAGCCCGACGTTGCCCTCCTGAATGAGATCAGCTAATGGCAAACCATAGCCAACAAATCCTCTGGCTATGGACACAACATACCGAAGATGCGAAAAAACAAGCTGACGCGCAGCCTCAAGGTCTTCCTGCTCGCTATATCGCTGAGCAAGCTCTCGCTCCTCATCTTCGGACAACATAGGCGCGTCGTTAACAACCCTTAAATAACCGCTCAAGCCATTATTGGGCGAAAAATCAAGTGCAACTGGCAGTGTCTTTGTCATTAGATTAACAAAATATGCTTTCAGGGAACTCTATTTTAGCACTCATTGCCATAGAGTGCTAATATTTTTATAAACGTTGATTCTGAAAATAATGACCTAATTTCAATGCCTTATAATATCTATAGAGAATATAGCTACTTTAGCGGCGTGCTAATCTCATCTGACATTGGCAATAGCGCTTCGGCAAAAGCTTCTGCCTCGAATTGCGCAAAATCCTCAAGACGCTCCCCGGTCGAGACAAATCGAATTGGTATGCCGAACTTCCGAGCTAGCGCGACAGTAACACCACCTCGCGCTGTCCCATCAAGTTTTGTAATACAAATACCGGTTAAGTTAACCGCGTTATTGAACACTTCTGTTTGCGATAAAATGTTTTGGCCATTCCCAGCATCGACCACTAACATCGTCTCATGAGGTGCAGTTGGATCTATGCGCGCAAGAACTCTGTCAATTTTCTTTAACTGCTCCATTAGATCTACGTTTACGTGCTGGCGACCTGCTGAATCGATGATTAGCACATCAATGTGTCGCGCCAATGCCGATTCAAAAGCATCATGTGCAACAGCAGCCGCATCTGTCCCACGCTGCTGCGCAATTACTGGCACTTTCAATTTTTCGCCCCATGACTGTAGCTGTTCAATAGCGGCCGCACGAAATGTATCGCATCCAGCAAGCATTACGCTATAACCGGCATTACTTAACCTATTAGTCAACTTCGCGACGGTTGTAGTTTTTCCGACACCGTTTACGCCAACCACTAGAATTACCTGAGTCTTTCGTGAGTCCAGAATTTGGAGTGGCGATTCTACTGGCTCAAGCATACCAACAATTTGTTGCTGAAACCGCGCTCTCAATTCTTCTATTGAATAAACCCCACCTCTAAGGCGGACTGATTCAACTATTTTACTGCTCACTTCGACGCCGAGATCTGACAAAATGAGATGATCCTCAATCTCTTCGAGCACATTCATGTCAATCTTTTTACCATGGGGAACTACACTCTGTAATCCGCTCAGCAACTTTCCCCTTGTTTTTGCGAGGTTGGTAAAAAAACGGCCTCTTTCCCTTTTTTTCACGTTTTTATCGCTCAATTACAAGATCTCTGCGAGGTATCGTATCATTCACGGGAAGAAAACCCTACAAATAATCTCTGAATGTCACCAATAATTCAAAAAGGTAAACTAAGAATCATTGGAGGCCAATGGAAAAGTCGTACTATTCAGTTCGTTGGCCCCTTAAGTCTTCGTCCCACCCCAGACTCGGTGAGAGAAACACTGTTTAATTGGCTTATGCCAGTAATTAACAAATCAAATTGCCTCGATCTATTTTCGGGAAGTGGTGCGTTAGGTTTCGAAGCAGTATCACGTGGGGCATCACGTGCTGATCTAGTCGAGAATAATAAAAGCGCATGCCAACAATTAATTCGGAGCCGAGATGAATTATGTGCCCAGCAAGTTTACATTCATTGCGAGAATGTGCTGGACTACTTGTCTTCTACTACTAATACTTTTGATATTGTCTTTATAGATCCACCATTTGATTGCCAAATCGCATCCCAAGTTGTCAAGATTGTGCAGCAGTCAGGCATACTTAAATCTGAAAGTCTGATCTATATTGAGCAATCTAAAGAGAAAGAGATGCCGAGAACGCCTTCACAATGGCAACTCCACCGCCGGAAAACGAATGGTCGAATCTTGTCGCTCCTTTACAAATCTCTATAAAAACTCTATAACGAGGTACTACAAGACCCATTAAATGGTAGAAATATGGCAGCATGTATCGCGAGTTGGTAGTATTGGAACACCAATATGAGCTTGAAATAGCCACTGATGAAAACAAAAGCAATCTATCCTGGCACCTTTGACCCTATTACGAATGGTCATATTGATATAGTGGAACGTGCTCGAAAGCTATTTGATGAGGTAATCGTCGCAATAGCCGAAAGCCCTGCTAAAGAGCCGTTACTTTTACTTGAAGAGCGATTAGCACTAGCAAATAACGCGCTCGCGCACGTAGCGAATGTCCAAGTCCAGGGATTTTCTGGACTCCTGATCGATTATATGAATGAAAATGGAGCAAGGATTGTGCTTAGAGGCCTACGCGCTGTAACTGACTTTGAGTACGAGTTTCAATTAGCAGCCATGAACCGTCAACTCGATAACAATATTGAAACTGTCTTCCTGACTCCTGCCGAAAATTACACTTTCGTGTCGGCAACGTTAGTTAAAGAGATTGCAGCTTTAGGTGGTGATGTATCAAAATTTGTTCATCCAGATGTTCTGGCTGCCCTCCACCAGAAACTTGGTAGCTAATATTCAGATTGGCGAACATAAATGTAGAGCACTTTCATGGCGTTGCGCATTACTGATGAATGTATTAATTGTGACGTCTGTGAGCCAGAATGTCCGAATAATGCTATTTATCAAGGCCAAGAAGTCTATGAAATAGAATCATCTCTTTGCACGGAATGTATTGGTCACTTTGAAGAATCGCAGTGTGTTGTAGTTTGCCCAGTAGCCTGCATCGAGATTGACCCCAATTATCGGGAAAATCGTCTAGATCTGTATAACAAATATGTGCGGCTTACCTCAATCGAGAAGAAATAGCAGAAGTGAATAGAGATTATGCCGATGATATTTTAACTTCAAGCGATCGCCAAAGATACCAACTCGCCACTGAGCGATAGGGCGCCCACCTTCTCCCTGCACGATGGAGCTTCTCAAAAGTGGGTAAAGTTCTATGCCCTCTAACAAGCTGGTAGCCCTTTCGGACCCCGAGATCTCCAGCAGGTAAAATATCTGGCCGCCCCATATAGAAAATAAGTAACATTTCTGCTGTCCAGCGACCTACTCCCCAAATTGTGATCAGGGCGCGTATTATTTCTTCATCTAACATCTGATGCATCTCGGCGCTATTAGGTACGCGCCCCTCAATGACTCCAATAGCAAGTTCTCTCAATGCCTTACACTTGGACCTCGACAATCCAACATTTCGTAACTCGGTCATTTTTAGTGATAGTAATTGATCGGGACTAATTCGGCCATAAGGAAACTGCCTGCGTAATCTGTTATAGATCGTTGCTGCAGCTTTGCCAGTTAGTTGCTGATATGTGATGCTACGAACCAGGTACTCAAATACAGAGCGATTTCTATTTACCTGAAGTCGGAACTCACCGACAACTTGAATATATCTCGCTAACCCCATGTCTACTGATCTAATATGTCTAACTGCCTCAGATGGATCATAGCAATAATTCGCAATTGACTTAACCATTTCCACGAATCCTAGAGATGAACTTCGGGGGTGAAGTATGCCAGAGATCTATCTCATCATTGGCCTGTTGAAAAGAAGCAAGGCACTCTATTGTAAAACAATTAGACATTGCAGCCTTTAGAGCCATATTGACCGCCTGATGCCCTACCACCAATATATGGTCGCTGGATTGCAACAATATAGCCAACAGTGGTTTCACTCTTTGAGCAACCTCCATTATACTTTCGCCGCCAGGAGGTGGATCGAGATACATTCGTTTTTTCCACTCATCATATGTAGAGCCTAGCTCTGCTCGTAGATCATCTTCTAATCGGCCTTCAAATAACCCAAAGTCGAGCTCTGTTAAGCGCTCGTCGATTTCGGGCACTGGGCCTATGCCAGCAATTAATATTTCTGCTGTTTCTCTTGCTCTTAACAGCGGCGAGCACAAAACCTGCCCAAAAACGATCTTCTGCGATCTAATAAGAGCAGCCAATTGGCTAGCTTGACCGCGACCGATGTCATTGATCGGAATATCTGTACGAGACTGCCATCGTCTTGCTATATTCCAATCAGTCTTTCCATGACGAGCAAAATAGAGGGGCAATATATTATCTCCAGATAAAGCTTGATATCTCCATTTTCGTTTAATAGCCTTAAGCTCTAATATATCTTCGTTAAACGCTTATAGTGTAAGCCAAAAGTAATCAATTAATCCTAAGCAATAAAGACGCAAGAGTTGAACGACGGATGTCAATTAGGCACTTTACTTATATATCACTAGGAATATGATTTCCTAATTAACAAAAACAATACAATTAATGAATAAATTTCTCTTCATATTTCCAGGGCAAGGCGCCCAATACAAAGGTATCGGAAATGACATCTATAACGAATACAAAATCGTTCGTGAAACCTACCAAGAAGCGGATGACGCACTAGATTTCTCTATTAGTAACATCTCATTCAATGATCCCAAAGATCAGTTAAATCAAACTCATTATACCCAACCTGCTCTACTAACACATTCTATTGCCTGTCTTCGTTTGTTCTCTGAACAAATAGGGCATGATTGTCGACCTAGTATTACAGCAGGCCATAGCCTTGGAGAATATTCATCACTAGTAACCGCCAATAGCATGGATTTCACAACTGCTATTAATCTTGTTGAAAAACGCGGTGAGCTGATGGGACTTTTTGGCAAAGGTGAAATGGAAGCACTGCCAATCGATCGGCATAAAGCCTCAGATTTGGCATTGCAACACTACTGTGGGGTTGCCGCGTGCAACCTACCAGAACAAACAGTAGTTGGTGGCCTTGCTGATGATCTTGATATGCTCGTTACCAAATTACAATTAGATTTACCAAAAAAGAAAACTACTCGACTTAAAACAGAAGGAGCCTTCCATACATATTTCATGATTGAAGCTGCGAACCACTTCCGGCCTATATTAGAATCAGCTGAAATTAGTCCGCCAACTATCGATGTAATCTCTAATTTGACGGGTAATGCCCATTCTAGAGATCCAGAAAAGATTCGCGCGCAATTATTTCTGCAGCTTTTCAATCCTGTGCTCTGGTATGAAAGCTTAGACCAAGCTAAACAATCAAATATCACAAACATTATTGAGTTTGGTGGCGGCATTGGGGGAGGAGACTCGGCTATCAATAAGAAGCCTAATTTAGCCAGTATAGTAAAGCGCTATACTAGAAACTTCGACAATCCTCCAAGATACCATTCAGTAATAAACCTACGTACCCTATATGCCACTATTGAAGAGCTTGCTCACTAATCTAACGAAACAAGCTTTTCCAAAAGATATGCAAAGTGTGGCACTAAGATATAGTAAAAAATCATAGTTAGAATGACGAATTCTGCGTTGCTTTATTGTGGTGTGGTATTCATCTGGGGTTCAACATGGTTTGCTATTCGTTTTCAAGTAGAGACTGTTGCTCCAGAACTATCTCTCGTCTACAGGTTTGGTATTGCAGCAATGCTGTTATTAGTATGGTGCAAAATCCGAGGCTTAAAGATGCCAACCGGACTTAAGAATCACGTGCTGTGTTTGATTCTAGGCATTAGCCTTTTTAGCTTCAACTATCTTTTCTTTTATCTCGCAGCGCTAAAACTCACTACTGGTCTTCTCGCGGTTATTTTCTCCACGATGACCGTGATGAATATACTTAATGGCGCTGTCATTCTTCGTCATTCACTCGACTTAAGAGTCACTCTTGGCGCGGTTTTCGGCCTTGCCGGTATATGTCTCGTCTTCTTACCCGAATTAATATCTCTAGATCGCAGAGAAGGTGTAGTTTCGGCGGTATTGCTCTCTATTCTGGCTACCTACCTTGCATCATTAGGCAATATAACATCATCTTATAATCAAACATCTGGCATAGATGTGATACCAGGGAATGCGCTCGCCATGCTATATGGCACTTTCATCATGGCTCTTTATAGTTGGATCGCTCAAACCTCGATAAACTTTGATAGCAGCTTTCATTATATCGCTTCATTACTGTATTTAAGCTTATTCGGTTCAGCGTTAGCGTTTACATGGTATTTAACCTTAATTGGCCGTATTGGTCCCGAACGAGCAGCCTATGCAACTGTGCTGATGCCTGTTGTTGCTCTAGTTATTTCAACCCTTTTCGAAGACTACCAGTGGTCTATTCTTGGAGCAGTTGGAGTAGCATTAGTAATAACTGGAAACATTATTGTCTTAACAGGCCAGCGACAACTACCCCAACATTCCTGATGAGTCTAGAATCACCTATGTCCTTAACTGCTTAGGCGGTCTAACGTAATGCAGCCAGCCAACCATTATTATAGTCAGAAAAATAACGGGAAGCAGGGACAAGTTTAGTGTAAACCAGCCAACTGATTGATGTAGAACCCCAGATGAAAGTGCAGTAATAGCAACTGTCCCAAAAACTAAAACATCGTTCAATCCCTGTGTTTTTGCTTTCTCAGCCGGGTGGTACGACTCGAGAACTAACGTCGTTCCTCCAATAAACAAAAAATTCCATCCGACACCCAATAAGACCAATGACATCCAAAAATGGACAATAGTTTCCCCATGCATGTTTACGAGTATACAAATGGCTAATAGCAAAGCGCCCAAGAACATTATTTTCGTAACTCCATACCTCTGAATGAGATGACCAGTAAAAAATGAAGGTGCGTACATACCCAGCATATGCCCCTGAAAGACAAACGTTGTCTGAGAAAAACTATAGCCACATGTGGCCATAGCTAATGGAGTAGAGGTCATGACCAAATTCATAACGCCATACGCTGACACTGCACCGAGCGCGGCTACAATAAAAACCGGTTGTAGTGCAATACGCATTAGCAATCGGCCTTTTTCATCACGCTGCTCAGCTTTTAGCTTAGGTATGCGAAGAAAACTTACCAAAATTAGAGACAAAAGATACAAGCCGACAAGACATATATAACTTCCCGCGAAAGGATACGCTATTAGTGAGTCCTTCGACCAGTTAGCGAGAGTAGGACCAATTAAAGCCGCAATCACGCCTCCCGCAATGACCAGAGAAATTGCTCTGGCACGGTAAATTTCGCCTGCAACATCAGCTGCGGCAAATCTGTAGAACTGACCGAACCCATTAAAACAACCGATAAACAAAGCGCCCAAACACAATAGTCCAAACTCTCTCTCAATGACTGCAAACGCAGACATAATAGCCCCTAGTAAACCAAAAGTGAGGCCAAACGAGAATCCTGCCCGCCTTCCGACCTGCCTCATCAATAACGATGCTGGGAAAGCACATATCAAACTTCCCAGAAACATAAATGCGAGTGGTACAGTCGCCCAGATCGGTTTCGGAGCTAGTATTACTCCAACTAACGCTGATGTAGTAATAACTAGTGAGGTTGCCGACAACATCAACGCCAAACAAATTGCCAGTAAAAAGACGTTTCTACGTGTTAAAGGGTCATCAAACATTCGTCAGTAAAGTCGCTAAACATCAGGTAATTCTCGCATACTTATCAACATTAGTGACTGAAAGCAGATCGGTTATGCCTAAGATAGATTATTTCGACACCACCAGAAGTCTTCTTGCAACTCTAATTGAAGTACCGTGACCACAAAATAAACTCGCAGCTGTAATAAATTAAATGAACTAATACTTCCATAAGTTTGTAACACCAGGAGTTTGCTACACAACTGTCTTGGATGACATATTCAGCTGATACAACACAATAAATATGGTCGGAAATCCTAGCTTCCGTTTACGTAAACGTCAATTATAAGTATAATAACTAGCTGATTTTATAAGAAAACCTAGGCTACACTAAGTCCAGTTGATGACTGATACTTACAAGATATCTGAGCTAGCTCGAGAATTTGGTATAACGACCCGCACAATCCGATTCTACGAAGATGAAGGATTGTTGCAGCCGAAACGAAATAGGCAACAACGAATCTATTCTCGAAGAGACTATATACGTCTACAATTGATCTTAAGAGGCAAGCGCTTAGGCCTATCATTGAGCGAAATCGGAGAGATTATTGAACTTTACGACTCTGATGAGGGGGAAACAGTCCAATTGGAAAATTTCTTGCAGAGCATTCAAGAAAGAAAGCATGTGCTTAAACAGCAGCGTGAAGATATTGATGCGACTCTCATAGAGCTGCAACGCATTGAACGTCGCTGTCGACATCGACTAAAAGCACTTTCATGAAGACACAAAGATTGTATTCAATCTAGTGAGGCTAACTTGACATCGCCACCAAATACCGGAAGTGGGGTTAGACTGTTTGTAACTCTAGCATCTCTCATTGTAATAACCGCTGGTTTAAAGGCTGCAAGCGCCATAGTGGTTCCTCTCCTTGTGGCGCTTTTCCTTTCAATGCTTGCCACTCCATTGATGTTTTGGTTGCGAAATCACAAAGTACCAACAGGGGTGTCGGTTGGACTAATTCTAATTCTGTTGATCGGTGTTATCTCAGTAGTGGGTTCGCTGATTGGCTCATCAATTAATGAGCTCAGCGGCTCTCTACCAACTTATGAAGCAAAACTAAATGAATCTATTGCTTCTGGATTTACTGTACTTAGCGATCAAGGAATTACCGTGCCTGAATCTGGGATTATCGAGTGGGTCGATCCGCAAGCTGCAGCACAATTTTTTGGTCGTCTATTGAGTGGCTTTGGCGGAATTTTGTCGGACAGTCTTTTAATCATTTTCATGGTGTTATTTATTCTATTAGAAGCCAGTATCATACCAGCTAAACTAAAATATATTCTTCCTGAGCCTGAGAAGACTATAGAAAATTTTTCGGGCTTTCTTAGCGCTCTAAAAAGTTACTTGGTGATCAAAACCTTTGTCAGCCTTCTCACCGGAATATTAGTTAGTATTTGGCTAACGGTGCTAGGCGTGGAATTTGCTCTAATGTGGGGCGCAATCGCTTTTTTCCTTAACTTTGTTCCTTATGTGGGCTCTCTTATTGCTGCTGTACCTGTAGTTGTTCTTGGCATTTTGGACTTAGGTATGACGCATGCATTACTTATTGCTGGAGGTTATCTTTTTATTAATCTATTGGTTGGAAATGTTTTAGAGCCTAGATTTATGGGCCGTGGACTCGGTTTATCAACTCTCGTTGTGTTTCTCTCATTAGTGTTCTGGGGCTGGGTGTTTGGTCCGGTTGGTATGTTTCTCTCAGTACCGCTAACAATGCTAGTTAAGATTGCCCTAGAACATGATTCTAGAAGTCGCTGGCTAGCTATCTTGCTGAGCGCTGATGTGCCGAAGAAGACGGATAGTTGAAAAATTTCGAAACCCACTCGATGAGTTCTGATAATCTTTATCTGTTGTCGCCGCTTACTGCACTATCGCCACTAGATGGCCGATATGCGGAAAAAACAAATGCTCTGAGAGAAATTTTTAGTGAATTCGGGTTAATTCATCGTCGAATACGAATTGAGATTGCGTGGCTAGAGCAACTTTCTAGTCAATCCAATATACAAGAAGTTGCGTCTCTGACGACTAATGCAACTCGATATCTCCATGAGATCTACGAAAATTTCTCACTGGAGGACGCGCAATATATTAAGGAAATAGAGTTAACGACTAACCATGATGTTAAGGCGGTGGAATATTACTTAAAGGAGCGACTAAACAAAAATAAAGAGCTTTCAAGAGTATCGGAATTTGTTCATTTTGCTTGCACTTCCGAAGACATCAATAATCTTGCTTATGCTCTTATGCTAAACGATGCGCGTAATATTGTTTTGATTCCAGCAGTTCGAGAGATTAAGGATGCACTGCGTGGCTTTGCCATGCGATATGCAGATCAGCCGATGCTAGCACGCACGCATGGCCAACCTGCAAGTCCAACAACTGTTGGCAAAGAGTTTGGTAATTTTGCAGCGAGACTTCGAACAGTGATCGAATCTATAGAAGATCTCACCATCCCAGGTAAATTCAACGGAGCAGTGGGTAATTTTAATGCGCACTATATAGCATATCCTGAAATTGACTGGCCTACCATTTCTAAAGATTTTGTTGAAGCACTGGGCCTCAATTATCAATCTATGACTACTCAGATAGAGCCTCACGATGGTATTGCCCAGTTTTGCCATGAACTAATCCGACTTAACAACATACTGCTAGATCTCGATCGCGATCTCTGGGGTTATATAGCTCTAGGTTATTTTGATCAACAACTTGTCGATGATGAAATCGGCTCCAGCACAATGCCGCATAAAATAAATCCTATTGATTTCGAAAATTCAGAAGGGAATATAGGCTTAGCAAATGCACTACTTGGTCACTTAGCTGAGAAACTTCCAATAAGCAGATGGCAAAGAGATCTTATCGACTCTACGGCGATGCGTAGTCTTGGCGTTGGACTTGGATATAGCCTGATTGCCTGGCGCGCCACATCACAGGGCCTATCCAAGTTACAGCTAAACTCATCTTTATTAAATCACGAGCTTGAAGAGTCGTGGATTATTTTAGCCGAAGCTATACAAACGGTGATGCGACGCTATGGTATAACAGATGCATACGAGCAGTTGAAAGTTCTGACTCGAGGACAAAACACAGTTACAAAAGAAAGCATGCAATCTTTTATCCGGCAGTTACCTATCCCCCATGATGCGCGTAAAAGATTGATCAACCTCACACCTCACCTTTATACTGGAAACGCTGCTAAGGCTGCGAAAACCCTAGACCCATAAACTAGTATAAGACAGCTAATGTTACTAATGGCATGCCGATAGGTGAGACACGTCTTTCCAAAGTTATGGCTGAACGCGGTATGTGTTCTCGTCGAGAAGCGGACGAGCTCATTAGAAATGGTTTGGTCCAAGTAAATGGTGAAATAGCTTCGCAACTCGGTATCCGGGTCAAGTCGAACGCGATAATCACGATACATCCGAAAGCAGTTCTAGCACGAGAAGCTCTTACAACTGTTCTGTTGAATAAACCGCCAGGTTATGTTTCTGGTCAACCAGAAAAGAGTTATATCGATGCTAAAGAATTAGTTCGTGCAAAAAATTATCATGGCACTTTAAATAATATTGATAGGTGCGTACCTCATAAGAAAAAATTACACATCGCGGGTCGTTTGGATATTGATTCGAGCGGTCTATTAGTTCTAACGCAAAACGGAGCTATAGCTCGACGTTTGATACACCCAGATCACCCTACCGATAAAGAATACATAGTCCGTGTTTCAGGAACAATTACAACTACCGTAATTGATATTTTGAGTGACGGATTGAGTCTGGATGGTAAAAGGTTAAGAAAAGTTGAAGTATCGCAAGTTAGCAAAGACCAATTACGAATGATTTTGAGAGAAGGACGAAACCGACAAATCCGGCGTATGTGCGAGCAAGCTGGACTCAAGGTGGTGGGACTAGTCAGAACCCGAATCGGTAATGTGCACCTAGGCAATCTACCCCGTGGTAAATGGCGATTTATGCTAAATAATGAAAACTTCTAGTATTTACAGAATCTATTCACAGAAAGAAAAATGGAGTATCAGACCTTTCATAAGGCCATAAATCACAATACAATATTGTTGCATGTCTATACTTTCCATATTTCTAATGTCACTAGGTATTGTTGTCTGCGTCGCGATCTTTTGGCTGGCATGGAAAATCGTATGGAAGGATTCTGATGATGACCCGCATGTTAAATGATAATGACTGAAATACTTCACAAAGAAAGCTATAAGCCTTAACTAACGAAAATGCGATTCGCAATTATCACACTCCTAATTGTCTCCCTAGTTGGCTGCGTATACCCTTTACTTAGTAGAGCTTCAGAACTAGATCTGTGTATAACTGAACCCGTGGAATATTACCCACTTTGGTTATCGCATGAGAATAAACTGTCATGCCCAAATTTGTTATAGCTCTACTAGCCATTGCACTTGGTTTAACGCTCTACACAATTAGCCACGATTTACGATGGATCTATGGTGGCTTTAGTGCTAGTGCCGTACCATTCCTATGCGCGTTAATCTGGAAAGAGCGTATCTCGTTTCGTCATTTCTCAAGAAGACGACGATAGTTGAGTATCAGTTGGTTACATATCTATTGGTTTAACTACAATTACAAAAATTCCTAGAAGTGACCAGTTAGCATCAACTTGGAATAGTGAAAAGCTGGCGCAATAAATGGACTATTTAATACTTATATTGCTGTTCTTATCATTTATGTTGCTTATTGCTATCCACTCCGATTTCATTCCATGGTTCAACGACTATCGCCGACTAATTTCTCATATATTTCCTCAGTTGCTTCACATAAACAGCCCAACAAAGACAGCACTAACTTTGTCATGCCTAATTATATTTGTTGGAATTCTAGGTCGAACCTACACAACTAATGATAGCTGGATCGTTAATGCGATTATGTTTTCGCTTATCCCGCCGTTAATTCGTTGGACTAAGTGGCGGATGGCAAGAAAGAAGAAATCGTAGCTAAAGCCCACCAGGCGCTATCACCATCTCGGACAACTCTGCAACATCACTGCGCACCACCCCAAAACTAACTAGTTCGTAGTAGACGACAGTCGGAGAACAACTACTAGATGTAGCGCAAAATAACGCCATAACCGGCAAGAACAACTACTTACATGACAAAAATGCCAATTAACCCAATAACAAATATAGATACTCCAATAATAGCTACTACAATGCCAACGCCTTGGCCTTCGGTCAAACCGCTCTCGCTTTGTTTCTGATCCATGATATGTAGTTCCATAATATTTCAAATAACATGCCCCAATTATATCGGAGAAATCCACACTATGTGTGTAAGATTGTCAATGAATTAGGCTATCCTACCATTGGCTGCGCTAGGATCCAGAGACTTAACATAGTATAGATAACCATCAGGATAATCATAGGAATCTGACCCCAGAAAACAACTCTTTTATCGTGAAAAATGCGCTTGGCTGCAATATGCGCTATATATACAGAAAAAACATGGCCAAATACTACCGTAGCGACAGCTATATACCACGCAGTCTTCGCATCTAGAACCCCAATATTGACGTTATAGTCTGCAGTGTTAAACAGATTCCAGCCCAAACCTAGTGGATCGGAAATTAAGGGAACAACGTATTGCCCTGTAATCAAAAGAAACGACAAATAGTGCGCAAGATGATATGCGATGGCAATCGGTACTAACGTCAACACAAACGAACAGGCGATATCACTTGGATGCTTTATCGCTAGCTTATCTAAACCGCCTGCAGCCAGGATTGCGGCGCGTAACATCAACCAACAGACGCTTAAATAGGCAAGGCAAAAAATAGTTGGGAAAAGTATAAAAGCGATGTGCCCAACAGCAATAATCTCACCATCAAGGGTGCGATCAAGAATGCCAAACCAAAATGGCGTCTCAAGGAACCCGTCAAATGTTACAGATGAAAGAAGAATTAGAACAAAGACCATCATTGATAGTGGTACACGCTCCACTTCTAACAGACCAACAGCTGGAATTCTGAGATTAAGCTCGATCTGCTTAGGATGCGCATGCGTGATACACATAGGCCCATTAACACAATCTTCAATGCTAAATCGGCAAATTTGTAGATTACAATTACTGGAACGATGATTCCGCTTCACTCTGATTTCAAGAGGAGAAAATCTACTAAATATGCTGAAAACTAGAGTAAATGGATCAGCATGCTGTAACCAGGTATTAGGACTGAAGATATACATCCCAAGCAAGGTACAAATTCCATATAGCGTTACTATAATTGCTAAACTAAACGGCTCACTACCACCACCCCACAATAACTCAGCCCAGAAAAATCCTATTAGCCCAAGAACTGCTGGCCACATAGAAAAACTCTCGGGATACGGTATATTTAACCCAAACCTATGCACTTGGAACGCCTTAATCGTAAATCGCTGAATCCAAACAAAAAGCATTAGAAAAGGATTAATCAGGGCCCAAAGATCGCCGACTAAGGCACAGATAAAAACAATTCCAACCCACCATATCACCCATACTAAAACAGGGCTTATATTCTGATACGGGTTAGAGCTCCCAAAAAAACCAGAAACTAAAATAGTAACTAAGATAGAGACAGACAACAGTCTAATTAACAACAAGATAGATGGATGGCTGCTTATCCTAATTATTCTCCATCTATATAAGTTAACTCGTGGAAACGGTTGTAATCCTGAATGACTACGCGTAAAAACTGACGCAAGAATGAACGTCAACAAAATAGTTAAGCCTGCACCAATAACCCATATTGATAACGGAACCGGTAAATCATACCGCTGACCAAAACCATGCGCCGCTGCTAAGTCTCCATGTAATCCTACTGCCAACAGAACAATTAAGGGTTTTAGCCAAATTCTATTCAGGACAATCACGATTACTAATGCCCCATGGCAAGCTAGTCTGACATAGTACTGCTTCTTCAAGATCAATCATCTTTACTAATGCGTTATCTAGACTAGTAGACGTTAAGTTGGCACCAGTGAGTCTAGCATCTGTAAGATCTGCACCTACTAAAAACGCCCCCTGAAGTTTCGCGTTCCTGAGATCAGCTTTGCGTAGATTTGCAAAGAGCAGATAAGTCTCACGCATATCAGTAAATTGGAGATTTGCTTTTCGGAAATCGGCATTAATGAGCTTAGCCCTGCGTAGATCAGATCCAACTAGAGATGCTCCAAACAGTACGGCGTCTTTCAAATTCACCTCTATCAGCATAGCACGATTCAGCCTTACAGCAGTCATATCAGTACGAGCTAGATCCGCACCACTGAGGTCAGCTTCGTCAAAATCTGCTCCGCGAAGATCACAGCCACGACAACCACCTGTATTTAATAATAGTTCTATTCTAGATCGAAATTCAGCATCAGATTTCCTCCTATCGAGCTCCTGCCCACCCGGCCTAAAATGGACCGCGACATCAACGGTATGTGATGTGGAAAATTTAAGCTGGCCATCGGTTGAATAGGCAAGACTCGAAAATATCGCAGAGGCACATAAAATAGCAACGACCTGAGAACGAGCGTTCAAGAAAAGAATAGAAATGAAGTAGCCTGCCAATATACCAATAATGCTGTGCTGGGACACTCGTCCCAATTTTCCTTAGTTAGCGTCTAGAACACACAGAATCACTGAGACGCGGCGACCATATATTCAACAGCTGCCTTTACTTCATCATCACTAAGTGACGGATTACCGCCCTTAGCTGGCATCATGCCTTTACTGCCTTGATACCCATTGATAGCATGATCCATCACCACATCCATTCCGGCACTGACTCGTTCAAGCCATTCGTCAATGTCACCCACTCTAGGAGCGCCAGCAATTCCTGCGCCGTGGCAAGCAACGCATCCTGCGTTGTAGATTGACTCTCCATCGATAGATGAAACTTCAACAGATACTGATTGTTCAGCAGACGACTCCACTGCCTCTTCAATGTCATTTTCCACTACCGATTCAACTTTAATCCGACCTACAGCTTCAACTCGATGCTCAGTACCCGAACCACCACCTAGTAGAATACTTCGCTGCTGATCTGCACGTCCCGGTGTATCCAGATGCCACTCTACAAAAACTACGATCACGAGTACAAAAAACAGAGAAACAATGGTTAGAAAACTTTTCATAGCATAATTGTCAAGTTATAGAATTAGTTCTTATATCACAAAGAAAATCCGGCGATAGTTAATATTCAGTGATGTGCTTCTACCACAAAATCATTTGGACTCAAAAAGATATCCCTTGCAAACCAAGTGTAGTCAGCTTCTAATGCACCGATTCCAACAAACACGATGAGCACTAGAGGCGGCACTATTACTGCATAAACCAATGCAAATCTTTCCCAAACCATATGCATAAACACAGCAACAATAAGTCCTGCCTTAAGTAGCATGAAAATGATAATTAAGAACCATCTTATATAGCCCTCAATCTGCATATAATCAACCATATAAGATGCTGCACTTAGTACGAATAAGAGGGCCCAAATCTTAAAATATACACCGAGGGGATGTTGTTGTCCTTCCGCTTGCGCCATGATATTTCCTACCAAAGATAAAAGAATGCGAATATAAAGACCCAGACTAAATCGACAAAATGCCAATAAAGTCCCATGGTCTCAACCATTTCGTACCTCTGCGGTTTGCCTGTCATAAACCCAGGGCGTTCATCATCCATATTACCGCGCAGTACTTTCACCGCAACTATAATCAGAAACAACACACCAATTGATACATGGGTGCCATGAAAACCCGTAATCATAAAAAACACCGCGCCAAACTGCGGCGCACCCAAGGGGTTACCCCACGGGCGAACACCCTCCTCTACAATTAGCTTAGTCCACTCAAACGCCTGCATACCAACAAAGGTTGCGCCTAACAATGCAGTTACCAATAACAAAATAAACGTAACTCGTCTGTTTTTCCGATAACCAAAATTCACGGCTAATGCCATCGTTCCGCTACTCGTAATCAGAACAAAGGTCATAATCGCAATCAGAATAAGTGGAATTTTATGGCCAAACATAGTGAGCGCGAATACCTCACTTGGATATGGCCACGGGTCTGTTGTAGACATACGCACCGTCATGTAAGCGATTAGAAAACAACTAAAAATAAAGGTATCACTGATGAGAAATATCCACATCATAGCTTTACCCCACGGAACGCGCTTAAACGCCCGCTGGTCAGAGGACCAGTCCGCGACGACCCCCGAAGTTCCCGGCAACAGATCTGTTGAGTCAGCAGTAGTTGCTTGCGCTGTTTGCGTCATATGTCTATGTTCTCCTTACGTCGCCAATAAGAGCCCGAAAAGTACCAACCAGACCAACAAAAGAAAATGCCAGTAAATCGCACACAACTCCAAGATCATTCGACTGAGAGCTATTTCCTTGGAACGATGTACACGACTAGTAGCTCGAACCCAGGCTACCAACCCTCCAAATAAATGCAGTGCATGCACGGTAGTTAGCATATAGAAAAAGCCGTTAGAAGGATTGGAATAAACAAAATATCCCAATTCTTGAAGCTGTTGCCATGCAAGCCACTGACCCACAAAAAATACTAGCGTGCAACCCCCTCCCACGTAGAGCCCTAATTTGACCCCTTCGGGATTTTCCCGTCGAGCGGACACTGAGGCCCATTGAAGGGCAATGCTACTAGCAATTAGTATTACTGTATTAAGCCACAACAATGCCGGAACTGGGATCGACTGCCAATCGGCATAACCCATTCGAATAAAATAAGCCGCAATGAAAAGCCCAAATAAAACGGATGCTATACACAGAAAAACACCGAGAGTAACTTTAGGGGTCGCCGCAGAAAAACCACGAGAACTTGGAACAAGACCTCGCTGTGCCACCCAAGGTTTAACTGATAATTGATCTCGAAAATTCATAAGAAACGTGTGGATTAATCTAACATTGACTAGCGCGCATCGCCAGTTTCTTGGCCCGCAGGTACATTTTGCGGAATAAAATCATCTTTAGCACCAGGAACACTGTAGTCGTATGCCCATCGATAAACAGAAGGCAGCTCCTTACCAAAATTGCCATGCGTGGGTGGAGTGGTCGAAGTTTGCCATTCTAACGTTGTAGCTCCCCAAGGGTTGTCGCCCGCTCGCTTACCTCTCGTCGTACTGACGGCCAAATTGTATAAAAACACTAATTGGACGCTCGCTACGACAATTGCAGCTATAGAAATACCCGCATTGAGCACCTGTGCTGACTCAGGGATCCAGTCTGGCAGACCGGTAGAGCCCTCGTTAGCATAGTAACGTCGTGGCACGCCCATTATGCCAAGGTAATGCATTGGATAATAAATACAATACAACCCGACAAATGTTACCCAAAAGTGAAACTTGCCCATTCCTTCATGCAGCATACGGCCCGTAATCTTTGGATACCAATGATATACGGCACCAAAAACTGCTAGCACAGGTGAAACCGCCATCACCATATGAAAATGAGCAACAACGAAATAAGTATCGGACAACGGCACATCAACAATTACGTTGCCAAGAAAAATTCCAGTTAGACCACCATTAATAAAGGTAAACACGAATCCAATTGCAAAGAGCATTGGGACGGTAAGTTTGATATTGCCCCTCCACAAAGTTAGCACCCAGTTATAGACTTTGATAGCTGTCGGTACAGCAATAATCAGGGTAGTGGTGGCAAAAAAGAAGCCAAAATATGGATTCATGCCACTAACATACATGTGGTGTGCCCAAACAATAAAACTCAATCCGCCTATAACCACTATGGCCCACACCATTAAGCGATAGCCGAATATATTTTTCCGTGCATGGACGCTTATGAGCTCAGAAATAATTCCAAACGCGGGCAGAGCAACAATATAAACCTCAGGATGTCCAAAAAACCAGAACAAGTGCTGAAACAGTACTGGACTGCCACCGGAGTAATCCAAAGTCTGCCCCATGGATACAATTGCTGGCATGAAAAAACTAGTTCCAATAACACTATCGAGTGTCATCATGATTGCCGCGACAAAAAGCGCTGGAAAAGCAAACAATGCCAAAACAGTTGCGGTGAATATCCCCCAAACTGTCAATGGCATCCGCATCAAAGTCATGCCGCGTGTTCTTGCCTGAAGCACTGTGACGACATAATTTAGTCCACCCATCGTAAAGCCGATCACGAAAAACGCGAGGGAAACCAACATTAGTAATATCCCCCAATCAGCACCAGGCGTTCCAGGCAATATTGTTTGCGGAGGGTAGAGCGTCCACCCAGCACCTGTTGGGCCACCTGGAACAAAAAAACTTGCGAGAAGAAGTATGACAGCGAACAGATAGATCCAGTAACTAATCATATTGACATATGGAAATACCATATCCCTAGCTCCCACCATGAGTGGAATTAGATAGTTGCCAAATCCTCCGAGAAATAAAGCTGTCAACAGATAGATCACCATGATCATGCCATGCATAGTCACAAACTGGATATAAGCGTCAGGTGTGATAAAAGAAAAGACACCAGGAAATCCTAGCTGTAACCTCATTAGCACTGAAAGCACTAGAGCTATAAGGCCGACTGCCATAGCTGTCATGGAATATTGCAATGCAATAATCTTGGCGTCTTGGGAGAAAACATACTTCCCAAGCCAGGTTTTTGGATGATAGAGCTCCTCTTCTGCTACTTCTGCAGGTCGGACATAATCAACCGCATCATGAGCAACATCTGTTATAGCCATGGCAAGTCCTCTTCAGTTCTACTTACAATGCTCGTCTCAAGCATCAGTCCTTTTGCATATCACAAAAGAACATGTTGAAAAATTTGCAGGTCTTCATTTTATATGTTCGGACGTATGATCCTACAGTGAATTCAAATAGGCAATCAGGGCAGCAAGTTGGGCGTCGTCCAATTGGTAAGCCGGCATGATTGGCGGATAACCAGCCACAATCGTCGCATTGGGCGCGACGATAGACTCTACAAGGTAGGCATCATCCACAATTACAGCACTACCATCAGCTAGTTCTTCTGTTCTACCCGCTAACTCCTTCCAAGTAGGTCCGACTCCAGGACTGCCATCAATGCTGTGGCAGCCCATACAGCCTTGACTCTCTGCAATTTGTCTTCCCTGCTCTTCGGGTGACCCACTTACTGTAGCAACCTGAACCGTCTGAGTATCAGCAAAAGTCGGCTGCGTAGCAAGCCAAGCCCTAAAATCAGCTTCATCTTCCAAAACCATACGGCTCCGCATATTGTAATGCCCAGAGCCACATAGCTCCGCGCAAAGAACATCGTACGTTCCCGCCAGTGTTGGCGTGAACCAAAAATAAGTAATCATGCCAGGCACAAGATCCATCTTGGCCCGTATCTGCGGTACATAGAAATCGTGCAGCACATCCTTAGATCGCAGTAACACCTTAACGGGATCACCTAGGGGCAAATGAAATTCCGAGCCACTCACCAATACATCGTCCTGACCATTTGGATCATCAGGATTCATACCAAACGGATTTTTCGCATCGATGTGGCGAACATCAACCGTTCCCAAAATACCATCTTCTCCAGGATACCGATAGCTCCAAGACCACTGCTTGCCAACTGCTTCAACTAGGCTTGCTTCCTCAGGTACGTCGACATACTTCGCCCACACAAAAAGACCTGGCGCTAACATTGCCACCACCCCTACAGTTGTAAACGCCGTTAGCCACCACTCAAGACGCTTGTTCTCTGGCTCATACTCAGCACGACGATCCTTGCTATATCGGAAACGATATACGCAATAGGCAAGGAATAGATTAATCACCACAAATACAAACCCGCAAACGATAAACGTAATGGTCAACGTATCGTCGATAAATCCCCAATTCGACGCGATTGGTGTTAGATACCAGGGACTAAGGAAGTGAAAGAGAACTGAACCTATAACTAGCAGAACCAGGATGATTGCCAGTACCATACTTTTATTTCCTCAACAATTTCGAGCCAGCAGACAAGCTACTGTCTCCGTTAAGATATTATTGGCAGCCCTGCACAAATTATAGTAGCTGCCATCGCCACTAACCGGTTTGGCAATTCGAGAGATGCGCCTCTAACAGACTTCACAACATCTTAATCGCAACCACTTTAGCCCACATCATCCTCAACCACCCTCCCAATAACGAGTATTGTCCCATAGCAATTCGCTGACTTCAACATTCCAATCTTCCGCGAAGTAGGAGGCGCTTAGTAATGCACGCAACGGAATGGACTAATATATAGCCATCAAGAGCGTTAGAATATGCTCTACAGTTATAACATAATTACTATAACCACCTTTATTTACGACGTCAGGCGGTTAAAATAAAAGGGTTATGTATTCTTCATAAATTGCTATGGCCACTGAAATCACGCCTATTGCTGGCTCTTCGAGCCGATTTGCAGACTATATCCGCCTCCTGAAACCAAGGGTGATGTCACTCGTAGTCTTTACTGCGCTAGCTGGACTGCTGATGGCGCCTGGAGCTATTCACCCATTAGATGGCTTTATATCCATATGCGCAATAGCAATAGGTGCAGGGGCGGCAGGGGCCATAAATATGTGGTATGACCGCGATATTGACGCAATGATGCGGCGAACACTAAATAGGCCACTGCCCGCTGGGCGCCTGCATCCCACAGAGGCGCTCCTCCTAGGCGTCACCCTCTCTTGTCTTTCCGTGTCCACACTTACACTAATATCAAACTATCTGTCGGGAATCCTACTCGCTGTAACCATCTTCTATTATGTTGTGCTCTATACAATATGGCTAAAGCGCAAAACTCCACAAAATGTTGTAATCGGTGGTGTGTCGGGCGCCCTACCTCCAGTAGTGGGTTGGACTGCTGTAACAGGATCTATTGACCTTGGTGCCATCCTCCTTTTCGCTATTATTTTCTTATGGACACCACCACACTCCTGGGCTCTAGCTCTTTTCCGACATGAGGATTACTCTGCTGCGGACATACCGATGCTACCCGTAGCGCAGGGACGTAAAGCAACAGGGCAACAAATCCTTTTCTACAGCCTGCTGTTAGTCATAGTGACACTAGCACCAATGCCGTTCGGCCTAGCAGGGGCATTTTATGAAGTAGCTGCGGTGGCGCTGGGTGTCGGATTCGCATTCTATGCGCTGCAATTATTTAGATCTCTTTCTAACAAAGATTCTGCGGAAACTGATGCGGAAACAGCAAAAAAATTGTTTAAGTACTCAATACGCTATTTGTTTCTCATATTTCTCTTTCTGCTAATAGATAGCTATCTCATTTAGGGCAGAACGATAAAAGCCCCGCCCTAAAGGGGCAGATTGCATTAGGTCATGTATTGCCTGGAATAGCAACAGCAAGCCCTTTCTTTACCACCGCTTCATGTTTTGTTGCCAGTCCATAAATGACCTCCCAAGTCGATGGTATACCATCGTTATCAGCTATCTGTTCATAGGCATCTACAAATTGCCTATATCTATTCCTGCCAGTGCAGCTGCGACGCCGATCATATCGCGCATTCGTGCCCCCTGTTCCGCGTAATTCAGCCACAAGCTGTGCTACATCCTTATGCTTTCTAACACATCTATCAACATCAAGAACGGGCTCAGAAAAGCCGGCTCTTATAAGGGCGTCACCTAGATCACGGATATCAATAAATTCGTGAACATGGGGAGAGTCATCAACTTGCTCCCAAAAGTGCCGTAACTCATGAAGAGTTCCCGGCCCTAGTGTAGAAAACAAGAAAATACCATCAAGCTCTAATATTCGACATACCTCAGGCAAGACATCATCAACATCACACCAATGAAGCAGCATGTTTGAAATAACAAGTGGGATAGATTCGTCTGCAAAAGCTAATTTCTCAGCTGTCGTGACTACATCATATATTTCTCCATCAATTTTAGGTGTTGAAGAAGCCATCTGCTTTGAAAAATCAGTGTTAATTACCGTAACAGCTGGAACCAAGGCTCTAAGTAACTCGCCGACGTGGCCTGTAGCCGAACCGAGATCAAGCGCGATCGTAGGAATAAGCCCAATCAGATTGAGTCGGTCAACAAGATCCGCGGCAGTGGTTTGCTGTAAACTAGAAGCAGATTTATAGGTCTCCGCCGCGCGTGAAAACTGGGCTAAAAGCTTGCTTTTATCGAGGCCATAGCTACCACCTGGTGTTGTCAGGCGATTTAAAGTCTTGTCCACACGATAAGAAACTTTCTGAAGATCAGAGATACTTGTTCAAAAGGGCTGGCCCCGACTCTTCGAGTCAGAGCCATGCTTCTAGTTTGAACTTTACTTACACGCGGAAGGAACATATTTAGCATCCATTGTGCCCACAGCGCACGTCCAAGAGATAGCACCACTTGAGCCTGACGGCGTTAATTTAAGCGTCGTACCGGCGACTGCACTATGGGCATCACCAGCTGACTTCATAGTTATTGTTGTGACTCCAGTGCCATCATCTGCAACACTTACACCCGCCACATACTTGCCCTTTATATTGCTGCTCGTCGCGATCCCAAGAGCAGAGTGGGCATTACCGGTACCTGAAGGAAAAGTGCCGTTTGAGTTGAAATATTCTGCCACAGCGATCTTGACGCCACTTACTAAGTTCATTGCCTCAGAAACCTGTGACCTGGCAACATAATTCTGATATTGTGGAATTGCAACGGCCGCCAGAATCCCGATGATAGCTACAACAATCATTAATTCAATTAAAGTAAAGCCTAGCTGCTTATGGCGCATAAAACCTCCCCGAAATGAGCGAAAATTGCTAAGGGTGATGGTATGGTAACAGAACTCATCTGATATCGGCAGTAAAGAGTCGAACCAAATAACCGCATTAGACCCACCAATTTTTAGTTAGGGATTGTAATGCTAAGAACGCTATACTAATCGTCTAAAGTTAAATCTTATAACCCGATCAAATGAGCTGCTAGTATGATTAACACCCCCCAGCTTGGGATCTGAAAAGCTACAGAAAGAGAAACAAACACTAATCAGGTAATCAATTCTCGATATGACCAGACTTCGCGATAAGAAGCGAACCGTCTATAGTTGGCAAGGGAGAAATAGCGTGGGTGAGAAGCTTCGAGGTGATGCAGAAGCTACTAGTCCTAACTTATTACGCCAGGCGCTTCGAAGAAAAGGAATCAGAGCTATAAAGATTTCGAGAAAGTCTGCACCACTACTCCAAAAAAAGATAAAGACCCGCGATATTGCTGTAGCAAGCCGTCAAATGGCAACCATGCTTTCGGCTGGGATTCCCATTGCACAATCACTTGAAACCATTACTAAAACTACGCAACACTCCCGCCTTCAAGCCATATTTCAGGAATTGCAAACGGACGTGGAGGCAGGCACCAGTCTTAGTATTGCGCTAAGCAAGCACTTCAAAATCTTTAATTCCTTGTATGTCAGCATGGTGCAAGTCGGAGAAACCTCTGGAACCCTAGATCAATTGATGGAAAAAATTGCGGATCATATGGAAGAAGTTGAAGCTATCCGAAATAAGGTATCGTCAGCGATGTGGTACCCAGCTACTATTATTGCAGTCGGTATTATTGTCAGCGCACTAATACTGGTTTATGTGATTCCACAATTTGAGGATCTCTTTAGTGGATTTGGCGCCAATCTGCCAACGTTAACACTGATTATGATCGAATTATCTCGGATGGTGAGAAGTCTCGGCGTAGAATCTGTACTGATCACTATCTTCTCCCTTGCGCTTCTGACTTTTACCTACCGACGCTTTCCAAAGCTCCGATACATCTTTGAACATTTTATTTTGCGAATTCCAATTTTGGGGAAAATCTTACAAAAATCTATTGTTGCTCGCTTTTGTCGCACTCTCGCCACTCTTTTTGGAGCCGGCGTTCCTCTTGTTGAAGCCCTGCTTACGGTGGCAGATGCGATGGGAAACCGTGTCTATTTCGATGCTTGCGTTCGAATTCGAAAAGATGTTAGTGCTGGAAAACCTATGTCCACAGCTATGACTATGACTGGATTATTCCCGCCAATGATGCTCCAGCTGATCACAACGGGCGAGGAATCGGGAGAGATAGAGAATATGCTTAATAAATCAGCAGACTTCTATGAACGCGAGGTACACGAATCGGTCAACAACATGAGTAAATTAGTCGAACCATTAATGATGGCGATTCTAGGCGCAATTATTGGAACCCTGATCATTGCAATGTACTTACCTATCTTCCAAATGAGTTCAATTATCTAAACTCAATAATGATTACAACGACACCTCTATTGTGAATTTACTTTATATCTTAGCGGATTGTAATCAATGGTACCTTGCGCTAATCGCAGCATTTCTTGGAATTATTGTAGGTAGCTTTCTTAACGTAATGATCGTGAGGATACCCATTTACCTGGAGCACCAATATGGAATAAAAAGTAACGCTCAAACTAATAGGAATAAGCAGCCCCACGTTAAGTTATTTGATTTGTTGATCAGTCGATCTCGCTGCACATACTGCCATAAACAGTTAGCCTGGCATGAAAATATTCCAATAGTAAGCTACGTTTTACTGCATGGTAAATGTAGTAGATGCAAACAACCCATTTCAGTCCGCTATCCTTTGGTCGAACTGCTAACTTCTATATTAACAATCGTTACGACCCTGGTATTCGGGCTCTCGTTGACGACATCTGCAGCCCTGATAATGACATGGACGCTCCTCCTACTCGCCTTTATAGACATCGAAAAACAACTACTACCTGACAACTTGACTCAACCACTACTTTGGCTCGGTTTGCTGGTTAATGCTATGGCGGGTTTGACCAACCTTAAATCAGCGCTGTTTGGTGCCATTCTAGGCTACTTATCACTCTGGCTGGTTTACCATATATTTCGATTAGCTACAGGCAAGGAAGGTCTAGGATACGGTGATCTCAAATTATTAGCAGCTCTTGGCGCATGGCTTGGCTGGCAAATGGTCCCACTCATCATAGTGCTGGCAACCATTGTCGGATCAGTAGTGGGAATTTACAAGATTTTGCGTAAGAAAGCCGATCTTAGTAGTAAGCTGCCACTTGGGCCATTTCTTGCGATGGCGGGATGGATTGCGTTGATATGGGGCAAAGAGATAAATAGCCAGTATTCATCTATGGTGGGGATGTGAGTCAATCATATGCTTAACATTGCACTAACCGGCGGCATTGGTAGTGGCAAGAGTAGCGCTACTAAGTATTTTCGCAATCTCGGCATAACCGTTTTAGATGCCGACGAGTTTTCTCACGAGCTAACCTCTAAAGGAACATCGACGGTTCAGCTACTTGCAAAAACTTTTGGCGATCAAGTGCTAGCTCTAGATGGGAGCCTGAATCGGACTGTTATGCGTAAGTTGGCATTTCAAAACCACTCAAACAGAGCAAAGCTTGAATCTATTTTGCATCCAAAGATCCGCAAAAAAATGAAGGCCGCCGCAAAATCTGTTAACTCAAGGTACTGCGTGCATGCTATACCGCTGCTCATAGAAACTAATCAAACTAAAGATTTTGATAGAGTGCTAGTCATCGAGACTCCTCTATCTCTTCGGAAAGAAAGAATTGCGAAAAGAAGCAACATTCAACAAAGTCAAATTGATCAAATAATAGAAACTCAAGCATCAGATAATGAGCGCCGAAGCATAGCTGATGATCTAGTTGTAAATGATGGTACTATCGAGGAACTCTATCAAAAAATTGATGTCCTCCATCATAAATACCTGATGCTGGCAAATAGTGGAAGATAGGCAAATCGATACATCAACTTAAATTACATTCATTATTTAACTTCGGTAGTCGGCATTTATCCGAATGTAATCGTGTGTTAAATCACATGTCCATACTGTAGCTCGACTTTGACCTGCTCCAAGATCGATACCAAGTACTATATTGTCGCCACTGAGATAGCCAGTTAATACTGATTCGTCGTAGGTGGGTTCTCGCTGCCCCTCCCTTGCCACAATAACATCTCCAATTTCCACAGAGATCTTGGATGGATCAATACGGACTCCTGATTTGCCGATTGCCATAACTATGCGACCCCAATTGGCGTCTTCACCAGCTATAGCTGTCTTTACAAGAGGAGAATTGGCAATTGCCAATCCGGCTTTCCGGGCTGCGGTAGTGGAACTAGCGCCTCTCACTTCAATCGTAATAAGCTTACTTGCACCCTCACCATCGCGAATGATCTGGATGGCTAGCTCCTGAAGCAATCCATTAAGCGCTCGACGAAATTGAGTCAACGAATGGTCTTTAATTGAGTCCAAACAAGCATTTCCAGCCAGGCCGGTAGCTGCAATCAGAAGAGTATCATTGGTCGAAGTATCACCATCCACAGTAATGCTGTTAAATGATGAATCAGCACCTTTGCTAATCAATCTACTAAGCAAATTAGGCGCAATATTCGCATCGGTAAAAACAAATGCGAGCATCGTTGCCATATTTGGTGCAATCATACCAGACCCCTTAGCGATGCCTACAATCTTTATTCGTTGATCGCCAAGGTATAGAGTACGTGACGCGCCCTTTGGAAAAGTATCAGTGGTAAGGATTGAACGAGCTGCTGACTCCCATGTTGCTAAACCTAATTTCGTTTTCATCAATGGCAAGACCGAGCCAATTCGGTCCATTGGTAGTGGTTCTCCAATAACACCCGTTGACGCAATTAGAACTTCCTGCGGCTCACAATGCATCATGGCGCTAACTATCTTGGCTGATCGTTCAACATCGAACATACCCTGTTTCCCAGTAAAAGCGTTGGCATTGCCACTGTTGGCCAAGAGCGCTCTAGCGTACCCCTGGGTAACCACACCGCGACTCCACGATACAGATGCTGCTGCAGTGGAAGATGTAGTAAAAACGCCTGCTACACTAGTGCCTGGTGCAAATTCGACAAGCAGAAGATCATCACGATCACGATATGCAATATTTGCCGAGTCTGTTGCAATGCGTACCCCCTGAACCATTGGCAACTCCGGGAAGCTCTGCGGAGCTAAAGAAGAAGATTTCATATCAAGCATCCGAAGTTCATTGATATAGATCGCTCTATAGCTTTCCGTGGCAATGCTTGTATTTTTTGCCAGAACCACATGGGCACGACTCGTTACGTCCCACCTTGGGCCTAGCTCTTACAAATGGTTTAGCGGACTCATCTCCTGATATCACAGAACCCTTCTCAGAAGATGGATGGTTACCAATCAAGGCAGCCGAATCCGTATCGCGCATGGAGCTCGACTCTGGTGCAGAGACTGTATCGGGATGTAAATATTCTCGCCTACTCTGCTCTCGCGCTTTTCGCTCTTCCTCCATGGAGTTGATTTGTGACTCAGTCTGGATTTGTACTTTGGATAGCGTGGTAATTACATCGTGCTTGACCTTGTTAAGCATGGATGTGAACATCTCATAAGCTTCACGCTTATACTCCTGTTTCGGATTTTTCTGTGCATATCCACGAAGACCAATTCCTTGCCTTAGGTGGTCCATATTTGAAAGATGCTCTTTCCACTGCTCATCAAGAACACGCAACATAACCGCCTTTTCTAGATGACGAATAACGGATTCACCAACGTTATTGAGCTTATCCTGATATGCATCTACAATCTGCGATTCAATTTGGTTCCTTAAGCGCTCTTCATGTAATTCCTCGTCTGTATCAAGCCATTGATTAATTGGTATAGACATCCCAAATTCACTATTAAGCTCTTTTTCTAAAGAATCCACATCCCACTGCTCGGCCAAGCTGTCAGGAGGAATATGACGATCGATTACTTCATTCACAACGAGCGATCTTGTCGTCATAATAGTGTCTGAAATGTCATCAACCCCCATCAGACTGTTTCTTTCTTCATAAATTACCTTGCGTTGCTCATTTGCCACATCATCATACTCCAGAAGCTGCTTTCGAATGTCGAAATTCCTTCCTTCCACTTTCTTTTGTGCGTTTTCAATAGCTCGGGTAACCCATGGATGCTCAATGGCTTCACCACGCTCCATACCAAGTTTCCCCATCAAGCCAGATACTCGTTCAGAGCCAAAAATGCGCATTAGCCCATCCTCCATCGAGACATAAAATGCACTGGAACCTGGATCTCCCTGCCGACCACAACGGCCTCTTAATTGATTATCAACACGTCGCGATTCGTGGCGCTCTGTGCCTAAAACATGTAAACCACCAGCAGAAACAACAGTGTCATGTCGTTCTTGCCATCTATTTCTTATAGTAACTTCCTCCTCAGGCTCCGCCGACGTTGAGTCACTAATTTCTATTTCAACATTACCGCCTAAAACAATGTCAGTTCCTCGCCCGGCCATATTTGTAGCAATCGTGACAGCGCCTGGCCGCCCCGCTTGAGCAATAATATTTGCCTCACGCTCGTGATGCTTTGCATTTAAAACTTCATGATCAATTGATGCATTTCGCAACAGTTTTGAAAGAAACTCCGAAGTTTCAATTGATGCGGTGCCCACCAGCACTGGTTGTTGCCGATCAGTGCATGCTTTAACACCTTCTATTATCGCCTCAAATTTCTCCTCCTGTGTGCGATACACTAGATCAGCCTTATCATCACGAATCATTTCTCTATGAGTTGGCACTATTACTACCTCGAGCTGATAGATCTCCTGAAATTCAGCTGCTTCGGTATCCGCAGTACCTGTCATTCCGGATAATTTCTCATAAAGCCTAAATAAGTTCTGGAAGGTTATCGATGCAAGAGTCTGATTCTCTCGATTTATAGTAACACCTTCCTTGGCCTCTACTGCTTGATGCAAGCCTTCAGACCAGCGTCGGCCAGGCATCTGTCGACCAGTAAATTCGTCGATAATTACAATCTGATTATTTTGGACTATGTAGTCGACATCTTTCTGAAACAAAGCATGCGCCCTTAATCCAGCATATAAATGATGCAATAGCATGATGTTATCAACGTCGTATAGACCAGAATCTTCGGACAATAATTGCGCCTTCGACAGTAACTCCTCTGCGCGATCATGCCCCGATTCAGTCAAGAAGATTTGGCGCGATGTTTCGTCGAGTGAGAAATCTCCTGGACCATCTTCTTCATCTTGGCGCACTAATTGTGGAACCAATCTATTTATAGTTTCATATAATTCCGTGCTGTCGTCTGCCGGACCCGAGATAATGAGGGGTGTACGCGCTTCATCAATGAGAATCGAGTCAACTTCATCAATAATTGCGAAATCAAGACGCCTCTGAGTCTTATCCTCGGCGCTAAATGCCATATTGTCACGAAGATAATCGAAACCAAACTCATTATTGGTCCCATAAACAACATCACAGGAGTACGCTTCCCGCTTTATACGAGGCTCCTGTCCTGAGATTACCGTTCCTACCGTTAAGCCCAAAAACTTATAGATATTCCCCATCCAATCTGCATCACGTGTAGCTAAATAATCATTAACCGTTACAACATGAACAGTCTTTCCACAAACAACATTTAGGTAAACCGGCAAAGTGGCTACTAAGGTTTTGCCCTCACCTGTCCTCATCTCTGCAATTTTGCCTTGGTGAAGGACCATACCACCCATCAATTGGACATCGAAATGTCTCATATTGAGCGTCCTTTTTGCAGCCTCTCTTACAACAGCGAAACTCTCTACCAGCAGTGAATTATCGGACTCGCCATCTGCCGCACGTTGACGAAATTCATTAGTCTTTAGCTTCAAATCTTCATCAGAAAGTGAGGCTATTTGTGGCTCTAGGTCATTAATCGAGCGCACTGTCTTCCCTAGAATCTTTAAGAGACGCTGATTGCGACTGCCAAATATTTTCTTTACAGTCGTAGAAAGCATTGTGGCACCGGTTCAAGATTTTGCTGATATGTCAATTTCTAGCCTCTGGCAGGGCTCCCTAAGGAAACCACTATCGGTGAAAATAAGTATTTTTTTGTGTGCTTGTCAAATTTAACGGTCAAAAGCAAACGTATATTATTCAATAGGGATATAATTTTATCATGGGTAATTCAACCTTCAGAGCATGGCATGGAATTCGAAGAAGCGGCCTCCATTCGGCGAAGCTATCTGAAAGAACCTCTGAGCCAATTAGCGATCAATTATGGCGAGAAATCTCAGGTGAAGTCGGTTCCCATAGCTACGTATTCTTAACAGGAAAACATGCCGTCATATATACGGAATCGCCGGTTTGGGCTTCTCTGGCATACCAAAAGCGAGAAACACTGTTAAAAACAATGCGCAAGAAAGGAATATCTATAGAGACGCTAAAGATTCGTAATCAACCAGCAATCGACAGTGATTTTAGTGATCTTTCCACCAATCATCCCATTCCGCTCTCAGAGGCAACATCAGCTCTACTCCAGGAAACCGCTGCGCAAACAACGAGTGGAGAACTACAGAAAGCCTTGCTTAGACTAAGTCGCTGTTTCTCTAAAACATGAATCTACCCTAAGTGGGAATCCAATCCTCAGCTTAACATTGATTTCGAATTTATCGGCCACGCCATACTGGCGATCTCTTTTCTAAAAAAGCCCGTGCACCCTCTAATTGATCATCGCTAGAATATAATTTATCAACAGATGCATATTTTCTCCCTGTAATCTTATTAAGACCATCCTGAAACTTTAGGTTCTCCGATTCTCGTAAAACTTCTTTTATAGCGGCATACACCAGTGGTGGACCAGCTGCGATTCTTTCGGCTAACTTAATAGTACGCTCTAATAGCTTATCATGTGGCGAAATCTCATTAACTAACCCCCAGCGCTTAGCTTCAGCCGCGTCCATCCAACGACCTGTTAAAAGTAAATCCATCGCAACATGGTAGGGAATCCGACGAGGAAGTTTTAGTGTTGCGGCATCTGCAATTGTCCCTGAGTTAATTTCCGGCAATGCAAAGGTTGCCTGCTCTGAAGCAACAATGATGTCTGCTGAGAGCGCTAGCTCAAAACCACCACCGCAACAAATACCGTTGACTGCGGCTAAAACTGGTTTATTTAAGTTAGGTAATTCCTGCAAGCCCCCAAAACCACCGATACCATAATCACTATCCACTGCCTCACCCTCAGCCGCAGCTTTCAAATCCCAACCAGCGGAAAAAAATTTATTACCAGCACCTGTAATTATTGCTACCCGCAGTGATGGATCATCTCTAAATTCAGCGAATATAGTGCCCATTAACCGACTAGTCTCAACATCAATAGCATTAGCTTTGGGCCTGTCTAGTGTTACAACAAGTAGATGACCATGCTGTTTGGTCCGAACTGGCATACTCATAATACAAGCTCCTATATATCTATCTGAATCTTTGGTTACCGTAAGGAAGGGAAATTGTATAAAACACTTCAGACAAATCAGTTAATACCATTTGATCTCAGCATCTCTCGGGCAATTATATAGCGCTGTATCTCACTAGTACCTTCCCAGATTCGTTCTACTCGTGCATCACGCCAAATTCGTTCAAGGGGAAGATCCGTCATTAACCCCATACCTCCATGAATCTGTATCGCCTCATCTGATACAAATGCAAGCATTTCTGTGCTACTGAGCTTAGCGATTGCATAATCTATATCCTGTGCAACTTGCTGATCGGTTTTCCATGCCGCCTTGAATGTCAATAACTCCGCGGCTTCCAATCGGACTTTCATATCAGCAAGTTTAAATCCTATACCCTGAAAACGACCAATCGATTGTCCGAATTGCTTGCGACTAGTGGCCCAATCAGTAGCAATCTCAAGTGCACGATACGCTCTGCCAAGACACATAGCCGCAACCTGCAACCGAGTTGCACCTAACCATTCGTTGGCTACCGCAAAACCTTCATGCTCTTCGCCAAGGAGCTGTGATTGCGGCACTCTGCAATTAATAAATTCCAATATAAAGTTATGATATCCGCGATGTGAAACACTCTGATATCCAGATCGGACCTCAAACCCAGGCGTGCCCATGTCTATTAGAAATGAGCTAATTTTCTTTCGCGAACCACGAGTTGATTGTTCCTCGCCAGTCGCGGCAAATAAAATGACAAAATCTGCAATATCAGCATGACTTATAAAATGTTTCGTACCATTTATCACAAAGTCAGTACCATCACGCTTTGCTGTACATTTCATTGACCTTAAGTCAGACCCCGCTTCTGGCTCCGTCATCGCCAAACAATCTATTTTCTCACCTGTTATAGTCGGTATTAGATACTGTTCTCGCTGATCGCCCACGCACGCCTGTAGAATGTTGCTTGGCCTCGCAACAAGGTATTGCAGTGCAAAATTCGCTCTACCCAATTCTCTTTCAAATAGCGAAAGAGAAACCGTATCCAAACCTCCACCACCTAATTCTTCCGGCATGTTCGCTGCATAAAATCCCTTATCTATTGACTTTCGGCGGATCTGCTCTGCAACTTCTGGTTGCACTTGATTTCTTGCTTCGACATCATCTTCGTGAGGATAAAGTTCTTTTGCAACAAAGGTCCGGGTGCTTTCTACCAAGATTCGCTGCTCATCAGTTAGATTAAATTTCATCTTGGGCTGCTCCTACTCTATCTTATTTGCTCTAGTTGAACTAGTTAGACCAAATGGGCAACAATAGCATCTACACTCCTCTGAAATATTTTCCAGCGCCCACTCCGTTCTCATGCAAAACCTTTAATATGTCCACTAACGCATCGTCTCTTATTTTTTCGATATCCTGAATACTTCTGCTGTCCATCTGCTCTTCACAACCAGCATGCATTTCATCGACTAGCTCTTTTGTAATAGACGGTGGAGGTATACGAGACCATGGAAATAATTCAGGATTAAAATGCTCCAGCATATGGCGCATACCACCGGGACCTCCTGCCAAGTGAAAAATCATGCATGTGCCCCACAACGCCCATCGTAGACCAGGCCCATAAGATATTGCTATGTCCAATTCTTCAGGAGTTGCAACACCCTCACTAACCAGATGCAGGGCCTCCCGCCATAACGCCTCTTGCAGGCGGTCAGATAAGAATCCAGGCACTTCTTTGCGGACTAATAACGGATGCATTCCAATTGATTTGTAAAAGCCGATGGCTTTTGTGACATTACTCTCGCTCGTCGCCGAGCCTCCTACCACTTCAACGAGTGGGAGAATATATACAGGATTAAATGGGTGGCCAACTACAACTCTCTCTGGATTTCGACATGATGATTGCAATTCACTGGGCAACAGACCCGAAGTGCTCGATGCGATTATCACATCGTGGCGAGCAACAAGATCGATGCGATGATGTAGATCCTTCTTTAGCTCTAACCGTTCTGGGGCGCTCTCCTGGATAAAGTCAGCCCGTTCTGCAATTGTCTCAACTGAATCCGCGATGCTCAAACGAGCTGTTGAGGCGTCAGGGGCCAATCCAATTCGCATCATGGTTGGCCAGACTTGGTCGACGGTGCTTCGAAGCTGCTTTAGCGATATAGGATTTGGATCCCAAACTAAAACATCCAATCCACGAGCAAGTGCCCGGACAGTCCAACCGGCACCAATAACCCCTGCGCCTATAATTCCGAATGTGTTTATGCGCTTCATTAAGCTCGTTCCGCCTTTTCCTTCAACAAGTTGTTGCTTGCCTAGAAATTTTCCCTAGACCCAATATGACACTTAAAGACGTAGTTGGTCCACTATAATTAGGAGCCCTAATTGTTATTAGGCAGGTCGATGGTACTAGGCGCTAGCACTCCATGCATCTAGGGACTAGAAGGGGTTTATATGGAGTCTACTGCAAGTGGTTGGAGAAAATTAATTGGCACACTTTGAATGTCATCATAAGAAACTAGCTCCCATGCATCATTCATTGCCTCTATCTTGCGCAACAGTCGATTATTCAGCTCATGCCCAGACTTGTATGCACTGAATGATCCTATAAGTGAGTGACCCAGCAGATATAGATCCCCGATGGCGTCAAGAATTTTATGCTTAACAAATTCATCACCATACCTCAGGCCATCTTCATTCAAAATATGGAAACGATCCATCACGATCGCATTATCCAGGCTACCACCCCTGGCTAAACCTGATTCCTGCAAAGACTCAACATCTTGTAAGAAGCCAAATGTCCTCGCCCGACTTACTTCCTTTAAATAGGAAGTTGTAGAAAAGTCAACGCATGCAGATTGTGATGACGACTGCAATATAGGATGCTCGAAGTCGATACTAAATTCAACTTTGAATCCTTCAAACGGTTCAAATCGCGCCCACTTATCTCCCTCACGAACCTCCACAGGACGAATGACCCGAAAGAAGTTTTTGGCAATACCCTGATCTTCAACGCCAGCAGATTGAATCAAAAACACAAAAGGTCCTGCGCTACCATCCATAATCGGAACCTCAGCCGAATCGATATCGACATATGCATTGTCAATTCCTAGACCAGCAAATGCCGACATTAGGTGCTCTACTGTAGATACACTGACACCATCATTTTCGAGAGTCGTTGACATCCGAGTATCACCGACATAACCGACTGATGCCGGTAACTCGACTACAGGATCAAGATCGACACGGCGAAAAACTATGCCGTTATTGGATGGTGCTGGCCTAAGCGCCATCAGCACTTTATCACCCGTATGCAAGCCCACCCCAGTGGCTCGGATAACATTCTTAAGAGTTCTTTGCGAGATCATCCAGTGTCTATATCTTCCAAGAACCAGTCCAAGGCCATGAGACCCAGATGTCCCCTAGCCACAGGCGATCCTACAGCATTTCCGGCATTTTTAACACCAAAATTACAATTTTTTTACCATATTTTTGACATAACTCCTGAAAATGCAAACAGTCCGCTGGTTATAACCAAGCAAAGCTAGATCAGTTACTACCAGGTCAGTCACTTTGACGTCGCAAAAATGCTGGAATATCAAGATAATCTAAATCTTCAGCAGCATTGGACGGCATGCTATTCGATAACGATTGACGAGGGCGACGACGGATTACAGTCGGCTGATCATAGTCAATTTCATCCTGCTGTTCCGAGCGACCTCCTTCGATCACCCGAACCTCAGGGAACGACTGACCATTTTTTATACCTGTAGCTACCATTGTAACCCTAAGATTGCCTTCCATTTCTGGATCTAAAACCGTGCCAATCACCACAGTTGCATCCTCTGAAGCGTACTCGCTTATAACTTCACCGACTTGAGCGAATTCATCTAGTTCCATATCTGGGCCGGCTGAAACGTTCACCAAAACGCCCTTAGCACCGTGAATGTCAACATCCTCCAGGAGTGGGCTAGATATAGCGGCGCGAACTGCCTCAACTGCGCGATCAGAACCATCAGCAGTTGCAGAACCCATCATGGCCATTCCCATTTCCGCCATAACAGTCCGCACATCTGCGAAATCCACATTAATTAGGCCGGGTCTCGTAATTAGCTCAGAAATGCCCTGAACTGCATTCAGCAAAACCTCATTAGCCGATGCAAAAGCATCGAGAAGCGTCACGCGTCCGCCCATAACATCGAAAATTTTCTCATTTGGTATGATTATCAGCGAGTCCACCAGCTGCCCTAATTCTCGGATTCCCTGATCTGCTGCATGAATACGTTTATTGCCCTCAAATGAGAACGGGCGTGTAACTACTGCTACCGTCAAAATACCCTTCTCCCTGGCTAATTGCGCTATCACAGGTGCAGCACCTGTCCCTGTACCACCACCCATTCCTGCTGTGATAAAAACCATGTCGGTATGATCGAGAACTTCAGAAATTTTGTCTCTGTCCTCCATAGCAGCCTGTCGGCCAATATCAGGATCCGCACCGGCTCCGAGACCTTTGGTGAGATTCTCACCCAACTGCAAGATCTTTGAAACATCCGAGCGATGCAACGCTTGTGCATCGGTGTTTGCATTCACAAATTCTACACCTTCTAAACTCGCTGAAAGCATATGATCGACGGCATTCCCACCTCCGCCACCTATTCCTATCACCTTGATTACTGCTGACTGCCCAGCCGTATCCGTGAGCTCAAACATTTTACGCCTCCCGTTACTGTGACTTTAGAACAAATTGGAATTAGATCGACTAACCTGATACGAATAGTCGACCACCAAAATCAATCGCTGATATTCACTCATACTTCCCCCTGTCACCAAATTCACCTCGAAACCAGTCTTTGATCCGCAAGATCAACTTTCGTCCCCCTGATAATCTCATACGAGAGATCGAAGGTTCTCGCCGCACCTGCTGTCCAAATCTAACTAGACCAAATGCAGTTGCATAAATTGGACTTCGTACTACTTCACTGAGGCCACCAACATATCGCGGTAGACCCAACCGAACTGGAATACCAAATACCTCTTCGGCTAACTCCGTCATTCCCTGCATCCGAGAAGTGCCACCAGTTAGTACAATACCTGCACCTAACATCTCCTCAAAACCACTATTGAATATCTCAGCCTGTATAAGTAGAAATAGCTCTTCCACTCGAGGTTCAATCACCTCGGCTATATTGGAAGGGGTAAGCGTCCTAGAATCCTGCTCTCCGACACTTGGCACATCGATTGGCTCGCTTTCGGTAACCAAACGAGAAAACGCAGACCCATATTGAGTCTTTAGCTCCTCCGCAGCTACGGTAGGCGTACGTAATGCAATCGCAATGTCTTTAGTTACCTGATCACCAGCAATGGGAATTACTGATGTGTGCCTAATAGATCCTTCTGCAAATATAGCAATGTCAGTGGTTCCACCGCCTATATCGATCAAACAAACACCGAGATCTTTTTCATCATCTTCTAGAACAGCTAGGCTGGAGGCTAAAGGTTCCAAGATAACTTCATCTGTCTCTAATCCACAACGGCGTATGCACTTAAGAATATTTTGAACAGCACTGACAGCACCGGTGATGATGTGCACCTTTGATTCCAAACGAATTCCACTCATGCCAATGGGCTCGCGAATACCTTGCTGACCATCAATAATGAAATCTTGCGGTAGTATATGAAGAACTTTTTGATCCGTTGGAATTGCTAATGCCCGGGCTGCTTCTATCACTCTCTCCACATCAGTATCACTAACTTCTTCTGTTCTTATAGCTACTACTCCATGTGAATTCAAACTATTAACGTGGGCGCCTGCGATCCCGGTATAAACAGACATTATTTGACAATCCGACGTGAGCTCAGCTTCCTCAATTGCGCTTTGAATTGATTCAACCGTAGATTCGATATTAGCAACAACACCCTTTTTTAGACCTTTGGACGGGCAGTGCCCGACTCCAATAACCTCAAGTTCATCTTCACCTCGGACCTCAGCAACCACTGCTAAGATTTTGGAGGTGCCAATATCAAGGCCTACAATTAAATTTTCTTTCTCTAAGCTTCGCATTATTGACCACTATCATTAAACGTTAAATTTGCCGAGTTCCAGCGTACCGCGAAGCCGCTTGGATATCTCAGATCAATAGATTCAATAGAACTGGATCTTTGCCATAGATCAGCCTGATAGGCATCAGCAAAATCTGCCAGCTTAGCTAGTGGTTCATGCCGGCCAACTATTAACGTGAATTCAAACTGCTCAAATCGAGCGGATTGAATCTTAAAGGTCCAGTCCCCAGAGCGGCTTAGATCCACTGCTGAAATTTCCAAGTCCAAAGACCATAATTTATCCATTCCCTGTAAATATGCATCCATAATGATTGAACGCTTTATCGAGGGGCCCGATAATTTGGGAGTCGAACTTACAACTCGGCCCGGCGGCAAGTTTAGCCATTGCTCACCACTGGACGGTTTATTAGCATCGCTTGGCAACCATTTAGCCATGCCTTCTGACTCGACAATAGAAATATGTAAAGTTCCCGGCCATACTCTGCGAATTGCAATCCTATAAACCCCAGGAATTTTTCTAAGCTCTTGCTCAATCACGTCGAGATTTACGCTAAAGAAATTACCATCTATACTGCGCCAAGCAGTACGCTCGACCAACCGCGGATCAACCCTATATTGAGTGCCCTCTAGCTGGATTTCCTGAATGATAAAAAATCCAGGCCGTAAAAGTTGATCAAGCAGAAGAACGATGCAAAATATGCTTATAAGAGTAGTCGCTGTGATTGTTGGTAATGACCAAAAATGATTAGCTCTATCTGACGACATGTTGTTTCTAACGTCTAGAGTAGACCATGTAGAGAAGCTTGATGTTATCCGAGATCGAGTCAAGCCAATCATTTGACACCCACTATACGAACTTCTAGTTGAAGATTAATTTGAAATTGCTTGCATACTTCGACCTGTATTATGCGTATCAGCTCTTCGATATCTGCAGCACTAGCATTACTCTCATTGATAATAAAGTTAGCATGTTTTGAAGAAACCATCGCACCTCCAACTCGCTGTCCTTTAAAGCCAGCTGATTCAATAAGTCGAGCTGCGTAGTCATTACCCGGATTTTGGAAAACTGAGCCTGCACTTGCACTGCCAATTGGCTGCTTCTCCAATCGAACATCTAGAATTTCGAGAACTTGGTTTCTAGTTGTTATAGATTCACTTGGGGAAAGATTAAACACTGCCCCCAAAAACCACTCATTTTTTCGGAGCTGTACGTTTCTGTAGCCGGTGCTAAAATCAATACGAGGTCTTTTTTCTACATCACCACACCTATTTACAATCTCAACTTCATTCACTAGATCCCAAGTCTCAGCGCCAAACGCGCCTGCATTCATCGCGAGAGCGCCCCCAACGGTGCCTGGTATACCAGCCATAAACTCAGCGCCAGACAATCCTGCCCGAGCAGTACGTCTTGCTAGCTTGGCACAAGCCACCCCTGCGCCCGCATAGACTTCATTATTTTGCCGAATCTCAAGCTTAGATAAACCGCCGTGAGTACAAATAACTGCACCCCTGAATCCGCCGTCGCGCACAAGCAAATTGCTACCTAGACCCATCCAATATATTGGTATCTCAATAGGCAGAATATTTAAGAATCTAGATAAATCTCTCTTATCACTAGGAACAAACCAGTAATCCACCGGACCACCAACACGCCAACTCGTGTGTCTAGACATCAATTCATTTAGCAGAACTGACCCCTGAATCATATCAAATGAAATTTCCGATTTAGTGGACAGACTACTCATCAGGACGAGCCCTCGCCGCCACCACCTAATAGAGAACATAAACTCCTTGATAGGCGACCTATGCTACCTGCCCCCATCGTTAAGAGAACGTCATTAGGTTTCATTAAATCTGGTAATATTTTCGGCAAATCAAATATATCTTCCAAATACGTAGCTTCGGATTCTCCTTGACTTTTGATAGCTTGGAATAATGCAGGTCCATCAGCACCTGATATAGGCTCTTCCCCAGCGGCATAAACCTGGCACAAAATCAACCGCTTTTCCTTGCCTAGAAGCTGAACAAAATCATCAAATAAGTCTTGTGTCCTGCTATAGCGATGAGGTTGAAAGACCACTAGCAGGTCTCTGTTTGGCCAGCATCCTCGTGCTGCATCGAGAGTTGCTTTGAGCTCTCTAGGGTGGTGTGCATAGTCATCGACTAAAATTACAGAAGAATCGCTACAAGGCAGATGACCTAATACCTCGAATCTTCGTCCGATCCCCTGAAACGTGGAAAGACTCTCTCTTATATCTTCTGCGGCAACACCAAGTTTGTCACAGATTGCGATAGCAGCTAAGGCATTCAGAACATTGTGGGTGCCTGGCAAAGACAAATCGATCTCTACTGGCACGCCTTCCGGTCGGTGAACCTCGAAATGCATTCTAGGTCCTACCTGTTGCACCTTCTTAGCGAAATAGTCAGCATTATCACTAAATCCATACGTAATAATGGGCTTACGTAATTGCCGTCGTAGCACACACACAACTGGATCATCTATACAAAGAACTGCAAGGCCATAAAATGGCAAGTTATTCAAGAAATCTAGAAAAACTTGTTTAAGTCGTTCGAAATCACCTCCATACGTAGACATGTGATCTTGATCAACATTTGTTACTACAGCTACTGAGGGATAGAGTCGCAAGAAAGATGCATCGCTCTCATCCGCTTCCGCAACAAGAAATTGCCCGCTTCCGAGTTGGGCATTACCTTGTACACTATTTAGAAGTCCACCAACTACAAATGTTGGATCAAATCCACCTGCCGCAAGAATATTTGCAATGAGGCTTGTTGTAGTTGTCTTGCCGTGGGTTCCAGCAACCGCAATACCCTGTCTAAACCGCATGAGTTCTCCGAGCATTTCAGCGCGAGGAATAATTGGAATGTTTTGGGCTTTTGCAGCGATAAGCTCTGGGTTGTCATCAGACACAGCCGTTGAAAAGACTACCACATCTGCAGCATTGAGATTTCCGGCCGAATGGCCAATCGATATCTCTGCGCCCTGGCTTCGTAGACGATCTAATGCTAAGGATTCAGTAATGTCGGATCCAGACACGCAATAACCCTGATCAAGCAGCACTGCTGCTATACCGCTCATACCGGAACCACCAATACCCACAAAGTGAATACGTTGAACAAATTCACGCACCTAACTTCTCCAGGCACACCTCTGCTACTCTTTCAGCAGCATCAGGACACGCCAAGGATCTAGCCTTCTCGGCAAGCTCCATCAGCCTTGATGGATTACCGAGTAGCTGCTTTAAGACATTGGCAAGGCTAACACTTGATAGATCGTCTTGTGAGATCAAATAAGCTGCACCGTGATGCACCAAAAAGTTGGCATTGCATGTTTGGTGATCATCTACAGCACTTGGAAATGGCACAAGTATGGCAGGCAATCCAGCGACTGTGATTTCAGCGATTGTCATAGCGCCAGAGCGACAAATTATAAGATCAGAATTTTGATAGGCGCCAGCAATATCATCAATGTAATCTACAACATCGGCCTTAACTCCAAATCCGTTATAACGCTGTTTAGTAATACTTTCCTTAGTCTGTCCTGACTGATGAAGAATGCTCGGTCTATCGACTATCGGTAACTGCGCAATAGCTTCTGGTACTGTGCTATTAAAAATTTCTGCTCCTTGCGAACCACCTATGACCAGTAATCGTAATGGCGTATATTTTCCAAGATCACGTTTTGATGGTAGGTCGGTAGCGACAATCGCTGAGCGAACAGGATTGCCCACCCATTCAGCACAACGACCTAAACCAGGTGTATCTGGGAAACCGGTTAGCACATTTGTCGACAATAATGATAGCAAGCGATTGGTTAATCCAGCTCTCGCATTTGCCTCGTGGATTACCAATGGTAATCTCGCTAAGAACCCAGCTAGAGCTCCAGGACCAGCAACATAGCCACCCATACCTAAGAGAACATCTGGACGATGTCTTCGAATGATGAGGAGAGCTTGCCAGAAGCCAATCAAAGCTAACAACAGAGCTCCAATTGAACGCAGTAAGCCTTTGCCGCGAACCCCTTTAACATTTATCCACTCCAAAACTATATTTTTATGTGACACTAGTTCCGATTCCAGTCCAATACGAGTACCAAGCCATACCACTTTCACACCCTCAGCCAAAAGACATGAAGAAACCGCCAGTGCCGGATAAATATGACCTCCTGTGCCTCCTGCCATTATTAATACTGTCTTCACTTGCGGACGAGCCTGTTTGAATCTCGATGATTGCGATCAATAGAAAATAACAAACCAATAGCAAAGCAAGTCGCAACCATACTGCTACCACCTGAACTCATTAGTGGAATATTTATTCCCTTGGTCGGCACTACACCGAAGTTAACGCCCAAGTGGATCATGGTTTGAACTGCTAATAACAATCCAATTCCTTGGCATATGCGAGCTCCAAACAGATCACCAGAGACCAATGAACGACGCGCGATTCGGAAAATCTGCCACAATAGAACCGCATAAAGAAGGATCAATAAACAAATACCAAGAAAACCTAATTCCTCAGCTATTACGGCAACAAGAAAGTCATTATTGGCATGTGGAATATAGAATAACTTCTGGACACTAGAGCCAAGACCAACCCCGAACCATTCTCCGCTACCAATAGCGATAAGTGCCTGCGACAATTGATAGCCACAACCTAGTGCATTTTCAAACGGATTCTGGAAACATAAGAGACGTTCCATGCGCTCCGGGTTAAGTCGTACTAAAACGACTAATACAACAACCGCGCTGATGAGCGCGCCACTAAGATGATACAGTCTTACCCCCGATAGAAACATCATGCCTAGTGCTACGAACAATACGACCGCTGTTGAGCCAAAGTCTGGCTCTAGGAGTAGCAGCACACCAATGATACTAATTGGAATAGCTGGCTTGATGATGCCGCCAATAAATGATCTGACCTCTACACTGCGTCCTGTGTAATAGTCTGCTAAATAAAGGATCACTAAAACTTTTACTATTTCAGATGGCTGAATTCCTATTGATCCAACCTGGAACCATCGTCTACTACCATTAATTTTTTCTGCCAATCCAGGTATAACTAAAATCGCTAGCAGCAGAATACCTACAAAGAACAATCCGCGATTAATTCGGCGCCAAGAATTGATATCGATAGACGCAACTAAAACCATTACTGAAATACCCACCACAACACTAACTATATGTTTTGCGATTCGTAATAGCGTCTCCAATGAAGAATATGACTCTCCCACAAGTACGCTTTGGACCCCAACAGATGCTGAAAAAACCATTACCACTCCAGTGGTAATAAGAATTCCAACTACACTAGCTAAGGTCACGTCAAACCTTGAACTGGAGTCGAGCCCCGGCATTAAAGTAATTTTGTTCCTCAGCATTGCATATCCAACACTATTTCCTTAAAAGCATCTCCCCGATGCTCAAAACTATCGAACATGTCGAAACTTGCGCATGCTGGGGAAAATAAAACAGCATCGCCTGGTTGTGCGAAAGAAGAGGCGAGAGCAGTAGCCTCCTGCAATGTCGTCACCTTAGTAACAGGTATATAACTAGGCAAGGCGCGACTTATCTGTTCTCGATCCTCACCGTAAAGTACAACTTGCCTCGCAAAACGCCGGACAGCTTTTTCAAGTGGAGCAAAATCTGCCTGCTTAGCCTGGCCGCCGGCTATTAGAATAACCGGACAATGCATACCTTCAAGAGCGGCAACCGTCGCCCCAACATTGGTACCTTTAGAGTCATTTATCCAAGCAACACCGCGATAATTTCGTATTAATTCACACCGGTGGGGTAATCCCTTAAACTCACGAAGAGCTTGTAATTTTTCAGACCGATTATTTGAAGAAACTGTGCTTGCAATTGCAAAAGCCGCAAGCGCATTGGCAACATTATGGCGACCCTCAATTCTTAGATCTTTTGCTGGCAACAAATAATCGCTTCCCCAAACTAACCAGTCGGCGGAATTACGCTTCAATACTCCCAGTTCTACATCTGACGATGGATTGGTTAGTCCAAATGTTAGGACGTTAGATTCATTGACCTCATTAATCAGACTCGATAAAGCAGGATCATCACGATTAATAATTAGAGTGGTAGCTCCTTGTGCAATACTAGTTTTGGCGTTTAAATATGATTCAAAATTATCATAACGATCCATATGGTCTGGAGAAACATTGAGGAGCACTCCGACTTCAAGGGAAATAGTAGAAACGGATTCAAGCTGGAAACTAGAAAGTTCCAATAGGTAAAAACTAGGCTCATCTTCAGCGAGCAAATCTAATGCTGGCTTGCCAATGTTACCTCCAGTTAGAACTGAAATATTTGCAGCAACTAGTAATTTTTCTGCTAATGTTGTGACAGTGCTCTTACCATTAGAGCCAGTGATGCCTATGATTGGACGATTAGCAACGCGGCAGAACAGCTCAATGTCACCTATGATCTCAATACCGATATCACGCGCACTTTGAATTGCAGGTTCTGACAGAGATACGCCAGGGCTTACTACTAGCACTTCGGTATCAACAAAATGTCCTCTTTCAAAAGATCCAAAAATTTGTCTTATATTAGGTTTTTCATTTGATAGACGATCTGCAAATGGTGGATGTCTTCTTGTGTCAAATACCGCCACCTCAATACCTAGATTGTCCAAGTAACACGCGCACGAAAAGCCAGTTGCGCCCAAACCAACAACATATGCCTTAGTCCAGTTTAGCGGGCAAGTAGTTGAAGTATTCGTATATGACATGATTTCGGACTTACCTGACTTTTAAAGTAGCAAGACCGACAAGCACTAGAATCAAACTAACTATCCAGAATCTTACGATTACACGTGGCTCTGGCCAGCCCTTTAGCTCAAAATGGTGGTGCAAAGGAGCCATCTTAAAAATTCTTCTGCCAAAAAACTTAAAAGAAAGAACCTGCAAAACAACCGAAATGGTTTCTATAACGAAGAGTCCCCCCATCACGAGCAACACGATTTCTTGCCTCACTATCACTGCTACTATTCCAAGAGATGCACCAATAGCTAATGCGCCGATATCTCCCATAAAAACCTGTGCTGGGTAAGTATTAAACCAAAGAAATCCTAGTCCCGCACCAGCTAAAGCTGCACAAAAAACGAGAACTTCTCCAGCTCCTGAAACGTAAGGGATACCAAGATACTCAGCAAAAATAGAGTGTCCAGTAAGATAAGCAAATACCCCTAGGCCTCCGGCTACTAATACGCTAGGCATAATAGCTAAACCGTCCAGGCCATCTGTTAAATTAACAGCATTGCTAAATCCAACAACCACAAACCATGTCAGTATCACAAAGCCAAACCCAATGTTAAGAGCAACCTCTTTAAAAAGAGGAACAATCAACTGAGTTTCAACTACACCCTGTGCAGTAAGAAAAAGAATAACGCCTGCAGCAAGTCCAATTAGAGACTGCCAAAAGAATTTATTGCGAGCACCAATGCCGCGTGTATCGTTTCTGCCTAACTTTCTCCAGTCATCAAACCAACCGATAATTCCAAATCCAATGCATGTCGCGAGCGCGATCCATACAAATCTGTTGTTGAGATCAGCCCAGAGTAACGTAGAAAAAACGATGGAAATCAGCATTAATACGCCGCCCATTGTCGGGGTACCACCCTTACTATGATGTGTGGGTGGTCCATCTGAACGAATAGTCTCTCCAATCTGTAAACGGCCAAGGCGCGCTATCATTGAAGGTCCGAATAGAAAGCAAATAGCCATAGCAGTTACAACTCCGCAAATAGCGCGAAATGTTAAATAGCGGAAAACATTGAATCCGCTGAATTCAGAGGCCAAACGCTCAAAAATCCAACTTAACATTTGTTTTCTTCATGAACCTCAGTAATGGCTTCAACAACACGCTCCATTCCCGCGGAACGTGAACCTTTTACTAATACGTTAACACCTGGCGCCAATAGATCGATCACCGCATCAGATAACTTATCGATGTTCTCGTAGTGGCAAGAGCCTGCTCCAAATTCCTCTCCCGCAAGAGATGCATGAGAGCCTGTTGACAATAGACGATCAATACCTCTTTTCCGCGCATACACACCAATTGCACGATGAGATGATTCAGACTCTGAACCAAGCTCAGCCATATCCCCAATCACTAAAATTCGATCGCCACTCATTTGTGAAAGCACTTCAATTGCACAATTCATCGAATCAGGATTCGCGTTATAACTGTCATCAATTATCTGAGCCTTCTTCTTGCCGAGGATGGGCTGCAAACGTCGATTTACCGGCCTAACTTGTTCTAGTCCTTCTTTTATTTGGTCAGCTCGACAACCAAGTGCCCAGGCGGCAGCTGCTGCTGCCAAACCATTGCGTGCATTGTGTATGCCAAGTAACTTTAGCGTGATATTAATCTTAGCGTTTGGGAACTCAACGCTGAGTTCAACCCCGGCGCTCAACTGCTTCACTTTGCCTCTCACCTGAGCTTGCTTTTCAATACCAAAAGTTATAATTTTATGACGACGACCACGAGCCAACCAGTAGGCTGCAAAACGATCATCGGCATTAATGACAGCAACTCCCTCTTTTTCTAGGCCAAGAAAAATTTCTCCTTTTGCTCGTGCGACTCCAGTCACGCTGCCTAATCCTTCAAGATGTGCTGGAGCAGCATTAGTAATCACAGCAACAGTTGGTCTGGCGATCTTTGAAAGATAACCAATTTCACCAGGGTTATTCATGCCCATTTCGACCACACTATAACGATGAAAATCGCGCAGTTGCAGTAGAGTAAGAGGCACGCCAATGTGGTTATTTAGATTGTCCTTTGCTGCAAGAGTCGGACCGTCAACTTCTAGTATCCGGGCAATCATCTCTCGAACAGTGGTTTTGCCATTGCTACCCGTGACGCCTATCACAGGCATTTCAAATTGCTCCCTCCAATAAGCTGCTAGCTGTCCCAAAGATTTTGTCGTATCAGCTACAACAAGGGTAGGTAGATCGACCTCGAGTTGCTGGTTTGCCATGACAGCAACGGCACCAGAGCGTTTTGCGTCTTGTGCAAAATCGCGACCGTCATAACGTTTACCCTGCAATGCTATAAATAATTCGCCGCCACTTAGCTCACGAGTATCTGTGACTACCTGCTCGAAAACAGCATCGTCTCCGACAACATGTCCGTCCACAGCTGATGCAGCCGTTAACAAGTTCATTAGTGCATTGCCTCCAAGCAATTAATCGCAATAGTACGATCGCATAATGGTATGTAGTCTGAACCAACAATCTGTTGAGTTTCATGACCCTTACCAGCTACAAGAACAATATCACCGCTACCAGCGTGTGAAATTGCATAGCTGATGGCCGCCTGACGTTCTGGAATCTTAACCACATCATGATGTCTAATACCTACTTCGATATCACTTAATATTTGGTTTGGATCTTCATCTCGTGGATTGTCATTAGTCAGCACAATTTTGTCTGCTAACCGATCTGAGACACTACCCATAATGGCGCGTTTTCCCTTGTCGCGATTACCGCCACATCCGAAGACACACCAAAGATGTTGACTTGTATGTTCACGCAAAGAAAACAGCGATTGCTCTAGAGCATTAGGTGTGTGAGCATAATCAATTACCACACGCACAGGTGAATCGACTGAACTAACAATTTCCATTCGCCCAGGAATTGGCTCGATACAAGACATCGCATCTTCTATCTCTGCTATTTTGTGATCTAAAGCAAGTAATACAGTTACTACAGCAACTAGATTAATCGCATTAATTCGCCCTAGAAGTGGCGCTTCAATATATAAAGGACCATCAGATGTCTCCAGCCATAAGCGAATACTAGATGAAGATATTTCAGTTTTCTTAATGTATACACTAGCGGTGTTGTCATATCCATAAGTCCATATGTTTTCGGACGTACTAGAGTTAACTAAATCAAATCCATAAGGATCGGCAACATTGATAACTGCAGCTTGTACACTATGCTCTTGGAAAAGTAGAAACTTGGTTGCAGCATAACTTTCTAAGCTACCATGATAATCTATATGATCGCGACTAATATTCGTCAACACAGCAGCGTCAAAGTCTAATGCCTTAACACGCGACTGATCTAAGGCGTGAGATGAAACCTCCATACAAACCGTATCTATTCCCGATTCAACCATCTGTGCTAGACCTGCCTGCAAGGCTACGGCGTCTGGGGTAGTTAAATCGGTTGATTCAAGGTCTCCCCAACGCCCCATGCCTAAAGTACCAATCATGCCGCAATCATGCCCCATCCTTGCTAATGCTTGAGTTGCAAGAGCCGCGCATGTAGTTTTACCATTCGTTCCTGTAAAACCAACGATACACAGGAATCGCGATGGTGATCCATAAAATCGACTAGCAATTAGACCGACATGTTCGCGAAGATTACTTACCCGATAGCAAGGCACTTCAAATTCTTGATTAGCGCTATCATTCCCCTCCAACAATACTGCCGATGCACCCGAAGTTATAGCCTGACGCACAAAAGATCGGCCATCGGACTGAATCCCAGGAAGTCCGAGAAATAAGTTTCCATGCTCGATAGCTCTACTATCCAAGCTAAGACCGGTTATACAAATTCCTTCTGGTACCGGAGCAGTTACTATCCCATCCAACAGTCTATTTAGCGATTCTACTATTTGTAGTCTTTTCATCATCAAGCGCCTAAGTCAACTGCTTGCCGACTAAATACAAGCTGTGTAGATGGTTGTTTATCGACCGGTATTCCGCTCAACCTCAAGGCGTCTGACATAATTCTCGCGAATACAGGTGCTGCAACTTCACCACCATAATAGTGGTCTAGTCCGGGTTCATCGATAAGAACAACTAGTACAAACCTAGGATCAGACACTGGAGCAAAACCAGCGAACAAGGCTAGGTAGCTGTCCTTTTGATAATCACCCTGAGCAGACAGCTTTCGGACTGTTCCTGTTTTCCCAGCCACTCGGTATCCTGAAATCATTGCCTGTCGTGCAGTGCCCTCTGGACTTACAACTTGCTCCAACATCATATTTATCTCAGTTACAACATCTGCTGGCAAGATTCTAGAGCCTATAGGCACACGATCTCGCTTACGGATAGTAATTGGGATCGACATACCTCCAGCAGCAAGAATTCCATATGCTTTCGCTAGCTGTAGCGGCGTAACTGCAACTCCATAACCATAAGCTAAAGTAGCATGCTCACTTTCTCGCCAACGCTTGCGATTGGGGAGACTTCCAACACGTTCGCCAGGCAACTCGACACCGGTAGCTTGTCCAAAACCTACATCGCGAAACGTTCGATACAGCTCTTCAGGCGCCATGTCCATCGCAATTTTTGCGGTACCAACATTGCTTGACTTGATCAACACTCCGGAGAGTGTCAGGCTACCAAAATTACGAATGTCATGGATTGTCCAGCCATCAATTTTATAATGGCCGGGGCTAGTGTCGACAGGACTATCGGGCGTAAATGATCCGCTGGCCAAAGCCAAAGACATGGTAAAAGGCTTGACAGTAGAGCCAGGCTCTAACAAATCGGTAACTGCTCTATTTCTAATGTTATTGACCTTAATCCCACGTCGATCATTGGGGTTATAGTCAGGCAAATTAACCATCGCCAGGACTTCTGCGGTTTTTGCATCTAGCAACAAGGCAGAACCTCCAGCGGCTTCATGCTTGTAGACAGCCTCAGCCAGGTAACGCCTCGCTGCTGTCTGCAACCTAATGTCCAGACTCAAATTTAGGTCTTTTCCATCATAAACAGGCTTAACGCTATCTACGTCTTCAACAATACGTCTCCTAGCATCACGGAGAACTCGTTTCTTCCCCTCAACGCCTGACAAATGTCGATCGAAGGCGAGCTCAACACCTTCCTGACCTTTCTCATCAATATCAGTAAATCCCAAAACATGGCCGACATTTGGTCCGGCTGGATAGTAGCGATGATATTCCCTCTGCTTGAAAACGCCTGGTAAATTAAGATCTAAAGCAACCCGAGTAGTTTCGGGAGGAAGATGTCTACGGAGATAAACAAACTTAGCTCCTGCGCGACTCTGAAGCAATTTTCTAAGTTGACTGAGAGGAAGGTCCAGTATATCTGCCAACTGATCTAGATATTCATTCGATGGGAGCAAAACTCTCGGATCAGCACATATCGAATCAACGGGTGTGCTTATAGCGAGCACCTCACCTCTGCGATCTAGTATTCGACCCCGCACGGGCTTCACTGCTACTTCACTAAGCTGGCTCGCTCTGCCTCTATCTTTCAAGTATCCGTTATTTAGAACTTGTAAACTAAATGCGCGAAATAATAACAGCAGCATCATAATTAATAGAAGTGTCAATACGAACCAATGCCTTCCTGAGATAGACAACCCTATATCCTTAGACTTGCTCAAACTTTTCAAGACTGGGAATCCAACCGAATCACGATAATGTCACTTGGTTTAGGAGCGTTCATTTTTAAGGTTGTACGCGCCTCTTCTTCGATAAGCTCATGGAGAGACCATGTTGCACGCTCTAGTTGTAATCGACCCCATTCTTCAGTAAGTCGATCCCTTTCAAGTGTTGCAACTTTTAGAGTCAGAAAGTTTTGGCGATTGGCTGATCTAACAAAAACAACTGACATAGCAGAAACAAAAATCATTACCGCCATAATTAGGGATGTTTTGGTCACGATGTTAAATCTAGCTTTTCAGCAATTCTTAGGATCGCACTTCTACATCTCGGATTAATATCTACTTCATCTATTGTTGGGCGAAGTGGTTTACCTACAATTCTTAAGATGGGGTGCAGCTGGTCCTTGGTTATCGGAAGATCCGGCGGATATTGATCGCCCTTAACTGAATAGCGTATAAAATCTTTAACTATTCGGTCCTCCAAAGAGTGGAAACTAAGCACCGCGAGACGCCCCTGTGGTGTCAGCATCTCAATAGCCTGAGGCAGAACTGCCTTAAGTTCTTCAAGCTCTTGATTAATATGAATCCTTATAGCTTGAAATGATCGAGTAGCAGGGTGTTTGTTGCGCTCTCTAGTAGGAATAGCTTCGGCCACAAGACTGGCTAAGACGCTGGTAGTGTTGATCGGCAATTGTCTACGGTCTTGAACAACTTTACGTGCTATCCGACGAGCAAACCGTTCTTCTCCAAAATCTCGAAGAACACGATAAAGGTCATTCTCATCTACGTGAGCTAACCATTCCGCGGCTGTTTCACCAGATGTAGAATCCATTCTCATATCTAGTGGTCCACCCCTCAAAAAGCTGAACCCGCGATGAGACCTATCTAGTTGGGCTGATGAGACTCCGAGATCGAAAACAATTCCAAGAATTTTATCCCGCAGACTCTGTCGACAAATAATCTTTGATAGATCGGAGAATCTTGCATGGACTACAGTTAAGCGTTTTTCACCTTTAAATAGTGAATGTGCTGCAGTACATGCATCAGGGTCACGGTCAATAGCTAGAACTCTACCATCAGGNCCAAGCCGATCCAATATCGCACGAGTATGACCACCACGACCAAAGGTCGCATCAACATAGGTTCCATCTTCTTTTATTTTTAGAGCCTGCATAACCTCCCCTAGCATGACTGGAGAGTGTTCTAGGGCAAGCACCTGTTCGCTCCAGGTCACAAAGAAATTGATTCAAGTTCGATTGGCAATTCTCGCTCCTGGGGCTGCCTTAACCATTCATCACGACGCCGATTCCACAAAGCTTCATCCCATATTTCGAACTTATTCCTCTGACCAAGTAATACAATGCGCTTACCAAGTTCAGCAAATTCACGAAGCGGTGCAGAAACTCGAACACGCCCTGCAGTATCTAATTCGCAGTCGTCCGCGTAACCAATAAGAAAACGTTTTAACTCTTGGGCAGTGGGATCAAAACTTGGTAACTCTGCTACTTTCTTTTCCACGATGTCCCATTCGTCCATAGGATATAACCATAAACACCGCTCACGATAATTCACTGTAAGTACTACCTGCCCGTTACATCTTTCAGCTAAGGCATCTCTAAACTTAGCAGGGATTCCCAGACGACCCTTGTCATCTAAGCTTAGTGCACTTGCGCCGCGAAACATGATGAAAACTTGTATTTGTATTAATGAGAAACAATTTCAGGGTCGGACTCCACTGTCCGACCAACTAGCTAGATGGAAAAAACACCCGACCCCGGGTGGGGTCGGGTAATCACCAAAGGAGGATGGGGGTGGATATGCCGCCACCCGCGGCGTATTCGTTTGCTGCTTTACACCGGGCGATTCGGCCCCACCAAACGGGTATGGGCTCTGCATGATCGACTAACCTGTTCTCTATTCTCCATTATTAACCACTAATTCCCACTAAGTGACACTATATTCACCATAATCCACCAATGTCAACCCCAAAAACAACTAAACCTCGCGACTTTTATTAACATTAGGAAACTTAGGCAAGCTCGATTTTATAGTTCATAAACAGAGCTCAAATGGACTCAAGAAGTTAATGTGATAGCAAGATATATAGAGTCAACATTAGAGTAACGTGACAACCATCTGAAATTACTATCTTTTTAAATTATGGGAGTCGGCCTATAAGCCGGGTTCTGTCGAGAGTGATCATTCCTCTTGGATGCATGTCACCACACATCTCGAGCGACCTACCCGAATCCCGCGCGGGCAACACGATAGGATTTCTATTTGGTCTTGCTCCAGGTGGGGTTTGCCCTGCCGCTGGCGTTACCACCAACGCGGTGCGCTCTTACCGCACCTTTTCACCCTTACCAACTAATTTAGTTGGCGGTATCTTTTCTGTGGCACTATCCGTCGGTTCGCACCGCCCAGAAGTTATCTGGCACCCTGCCCTTCGGAGCCCGGACTTTCCTCGATCTTATACCGCGACCAACGCAAAACGATCACCGCAGAGACAAGATCGCGATCACCCGGCCGACTCCCAATGCTGAACATAATTTGACCCGAGACAGAAGGCAAGTGCTTATGCAAAAACTTAAGGTTTTTCTGCCAACTCTAAGATCAGACGGTAAAGATCATTCTTTCGACCACCAACTATTTTTGCCGCAACCTCACTTGCTACTCGAGGGGGCAAATGCTCAACTAAAATACGTCCCACAGTAGCCGGATCTATTTTTTGACTGCCATGAGACGTCTTGTCGGCACCATCAATAACTAGTACAACCTCACCTTGTTGCAATCTTTGGTCTACGCTTATCGCTTCAATAACAGAATGCACTGTCCCTATAATAACGGACTCAAATTTCTTAGTGATCTCACGCACTACAGATAGCTGTCGACAAGGACCAAATATATCTTGAATGTCGCCCAGACTAGATATGAGCCGCCTAGGTGATTCAAATAAAACCATCGTGCGTTCCTCGTCAACTAGCTTTAGAAGACGGGACCGCCTAGATGGCGAGCGGGTTGGCAAGAATCCTTCAAAAACGAAACGATTAATCGGCAAGCCGCAAATAGAAAGAGCGGCGGTAATCGCACTAGCACCGGGTACCGCACGCACTTCGAATCCAGATGCTCGTACGGCACGAACTAAACGATATCCGGGATCACTAATTAATGGTGTTCCTGCATCACTAACGAGTGCAATACTTGCGCCTTGCTGTATTTTGTTGACCAAGAACTTACACTGACGTATTTCATTTTGATCATGCAAAGAGACTAAAGAAGCCTTAACCCCAAAATGACTAAGTAGTCTGCGAGTGTGGCGTGTATCCTCCGCGGCAACAAGCGAAACATTCTCTATAATTTGTAATGCACGTGAAGATATATCACCTAAATTCCCAATCGGTGTGGCAACTACATACAAAGTTGATGGGTCAACATCTAGTTGCGATTTTCCCATATTTTCTCCATTGGAGCGCGACTAACTCAGTCATCAATCCCCAGTTAGATATCTCCTGTAGCGCTGGCCCCTGTTAAATTAATCTATCCGGTATACTGAATGCATGGTATGCGTCTACGCAACAAATTGGCCACCCAATAATACAGCGATAAACTGCTGCCGATCACTAATAGTGGGTATTTTAGCTTTTATACTTTGTATGAGCATTCAAACACCGCTCAAAGCTGAACAAAATGATGCAGGTGTCGCTGCAGAATGGATAGACCCCGACCAGATCAATAGTGCTGAGCGGAACGCTATACAGGATGGCAGTAACTCCCCCCCAAAAATGCAGCAGCAGCTATCTTGGGAATTTGTTCATCAAGTCAGTACTGATTACCTTCCCAGTAAAGAAGCAATTGTCTTACTTCTTAATTCTGTTGAACAGCTCTTGAGCGCCGGTCATTTTGCTATTGCCGTTAGGTTGATACATCAATTTGATAACGTAGCTCTCAACGTATCCCAATTGTCGCTATTGAGACTACTCGAAGCAAAAGCCTTCTATATGAATGGCAAATCGCAACAATCACTTAAGTCACTCAACAAAATAGATGAATCAACCCTATCGGGTCGTCATAAATTAATCGCAGCGTGGTTACGAACTGCAAATCTAATCAGCTTAGGAAGAGTTGTAAGCGCACTCCAGGAGAGTAAGGTTACTACAGTTAATAGCGACAATGTTCTGTCCCGAAAAACAGCCAAATTGATATTCAATGACTTGCTCTCAAGAAGCGCCCAGGAGATTGAAGAATACATGGACGCGACAACAGATCCATATTCGATCGCGTGGTTTACTCTTGCTCTTGCGTTGGAGCAGGCCACAGCGCGCAATTCATTACAGGAGCTCAAAACATGGATGCAACAAAATTCGTCTCACGGCGCATACAACTATGTATCTGAGCATATTGTCGCTACCCAGCGCTTACATGAAGGCATAGCTCAGCAAATTGCCCTATTGATGCCTATATCCTCAGATTTGCAAGATGCAGCTATAGCAATAATGGATGGATTCTCACTAGCATCGAGCCAAGGAATGGGAGTGAACATGCCCAAATTCCGCATATATGATTACGGGAATCAAACAGAACTAATCGAGGCCTACTACGAAGCTGCACTGAGAGACGGTGCAGACTTTGTTATTGGCCCACTCGGGAAATCGGCCGTCGAAAGTCTTGCACGCCGTGAGAAATTTCCAGTACCGACCTTGGTGCTTGGACACCTAGAATCCGTCAACGATCAAAACGATAATATATTTCAATTTAGCTTGTCACCAGAAGATGATGCAGAAGCAGTGGCTGATAGAGCATATTCAGATGGTGCTCGACATGCCGTTGCATTGTATCCTGACACAAAACAAGGTCATCGTATATTTTCCGCTTGGTCGGCACAATGGAAAATACTAGGTGGCAGAGTCACACAATCCTACGCATATGACATTGCAGTGAGTGATCATAGTCAATCTATCAAAGCATTGTTTAACATCGACTTAAGTAGTACACGCCTCAATGAACTGAGAGACGCACTGCCCAATACTCCATCTGTCAAGTTCTCCGCACGTCGCCGGCAAGACATCGATGTAGTATTCTTGTTAGGAAACACTCAGCAGACTCGCTTGATAAAACCACAAATTGAATTCCACCACGCACATGATCTACCTGTGTATAGCCTCAAGAGTAACTATATCGGGATACCAGACTTGGTAGCCGATCTAGACCTAGAAGGAGTTATATTTGGCGATATTCCATGGATTTTAAATCATGGCTTAGTAAGTCAATCGCTGAGAAAACAAGTCCCTAAGAAGAAATCTCGCTATGGAACGGTATTAGATCGATTTTATGCGCTCGGTATGGATTCATATGGGCTCACACAAAACATCCACTTAATGCAAAGAAACAATAACCTTGCATATAAGGGTACAACCGGCACACTTCGCTTGGAAGCTAACGGTAGAATTCGTAGACAGCTAGAATGGTTCCAAATTAGCAAAGCGCAAGCTGTTCATTTGCGGCTTGCAACTTCTCCCGAACCGCCGCAGCTAGAACTTTCCGACAAAGACCAATAGCTCGAGATGCATGATATCGCAGTAATAACACTATAATCTTACCAATTTATAACAATCATTAACAAGAGATACTAACGATATGTTTATCAGGACCCGCTAGATATAAGAACATATTGCAAAGAGTTCTATATACTCAATACTCTTTTGAATAGATAGGAACAATCAATGAATCCTGAACAAGTCATTCGCGATCACTTCAATAAAAGCTCAGCAACAACCGCGGATACTGTAAACAGTATTAATACTCACATCGTGCAAGCGGCCTCAATAGCTGCAAAAGTATTAGAAAATAACGGTAAGATTTTGATTTGTGGAAATGGCGGCTCAGCAAGTGACGCTCAACACTTTGCCGCGGAATTAGTATGCCGATATGAGCGTGATCGCCAAGCCTTAGGCGCGATAGCTCTGACTGCTGATACCTCTATCATTACTGCAGCCGGCAATGACTATGACTTCACACAGATTTTTTCTCGCCAAGTAGAAGCGTTAGGACGCCCTAATGATTTGTTGATAGTAATCACAACCTCTGGCAATTCGCCAAATATCGATCTCTCGGTGAAAGCTGCATACAACCTCGGCATGCAAGTAGTAGCTCTTACAGGCAAGGATGGTGGCAACCTCGCAAGTTTGGTCAAAAACAAAGGTCTAGAAGTTCGAGTTCCCTCCATGGTAACCGCCCATGTTCAAGAAACACACGCTATAATCATTCATTGCATATGTAACCTCATCGAACTGCACATATCAGAGGAATTGTCATTATGAATGGTAGCTTGCTATGGTTAAAATCTTATAAACGGATAATGCTAATAGTATTGTTACCGACAGTTGTGGTTAGTGGTTGCGCGTCTATACCGCCACCCTTGCCTGCAACTGTAGTGGCTTCTGGAATCGGAGTTGGGTACGTAATGCTGCAAAGTCACAAAAGAACACTTAAAGAATATTGGAATGATAGCCAACTAGATCGCATTATTACGAGACACATTAATAAGGATGTGCAACTAAAGGCTAATGGCCGTACAGCGATACATGTAAATGTGACCGTCTTTAATGAAGTGATTCTTCTTACCGGTGAAGTTCCAACGCAAGGTAAGATTTCCCGAATTATCGATATAGTGAAATCGTATGCTAAATCTAGACAAGTCATTAATCGTATTGAATTGGCCGGAAAAAGTAATATTAATAGTCGCGCTAATGACACCCTAATAACTGCGCAAGTCCGGGCATCGCTACTAGATTCAGAAGAAATCGATGGCCACAGAATTAAAGTAGTCACCGAAAGAGCCAACGTTTACCTCATGGGCTCCGTGACCAAAAAAGAGGCGAATTTTGCAGCACAAATCGCTCGTAGCGTCTCGGGCGTTGCTCGGGTCGTGAAAGTTTTTGAATATCTTTAAGTATGAAGTGTCGGCTACTATCCCACAGTGAACTACACTAACAAGATTATTGAAGATCGTGGAGGCCTGGAAAAGCTAATCAGTGCGGCCACCCGGCCACTTGTATTTACAAATGGTTGCTTTGATATTCTGCATGTCGGACATGTCGATTATTTAAACCGATCTGCTCAACTTGGCAGTTTTTTACTAGTCGCTGTAAATAGTGACGAGTCTATTCGTAAACTCAAGAAAGGGGATCACAGACCATACAATCCGTTAGATGAAAGAATGAAAGTCTTAGCGGGCCTAGCTTGCGTAGACTGTGTGACACCATTTGACGAAGATTCACCAATAGAGCTCATACAACTCGTAAATCCTGATCATCTCGTAAAAGGTGGTGACTGGGAAGAGAGGAGTATAGTAGGAAAGGAACATGTCGCAAAACAAGGTGGGCAACTGCATTCGCTACCATTTAACTACCCTAACTCGACTACAAAACTTATTAGTAAAATCCAGAAAACAAAAAATTTTACCAATTAGATTGGATTCCTATCCGTACCCGAAATACCCACAGCCAATGGTTCTAGTTCTGTCAAAGCACGGCGATATACTTGTCTCTTGAAAGCAATTATTTGACGTAGAGGTGTCCAGTAATCAACCCATTGCCAAAGATCGAATTCTGGATTCTCGACGCTGTCTAAACGTATATCGGAATCTGGACCCAACATATGAAATAAAAACCACATCTGTTTTTGTCCACGGAACCGAGTCCCTTTGGATCGCTGATAATAAGGGGGAACATCATATCGAAGCCAGCCTCGTGTCGAACCTAACATATGTACCTGGCCAGGCGATAACCCAATCTCTTCATATAATTCGCGATAAACGGCATCCTTAGCAGATTCAGCAATTTCGATACCACCCTGCGGAAATTGCCATCCATCTCGCTGGCTACGACGAGCCCATAATACTTTGGCTTCACTATTGCATAGAACAATCCCAACATTTCGTCGATATCCATCCGAGTCTATTGAGTCAATATCCATATTTAGAATCTTCTAACCAACGTTAACGATAACTGCCTGATAAAGGAAAGAAATACGGGAGAACTTATCCATTACTCCATTGTCCGTGCGACTTGTTAAACTCCAAGAATTCCTCAATAGTTTTAACACGAAACTTCTGTCTTTGGTAGATAATTGAAAAGGGTCTAGTGATTTGTGGGCTCAGACTTCTGTAAGACAACGAATGAAGCTTGCGCTCCTTTTCCAAAGTGGCAATGGACAATATAGATACCCCTAATCCAGCAACAACAGCACTCTTGATTGACTCTGGGCTACCCAATTCCATTATTAGATTAAAGTCACCAAGATCCAAGTTCTGATCAGCGAGAAACTTATTGATTACCTCTCTTGTACCTGAACCTTCCTCTCTAGTTATGAAGGGATACTGCAGGAACTCAGATAAAGTTAGCTCTTTCACGTCTTGCAATGGATGGTCATTAGGCATGACTGCCACCAATTCATCATTCCAACAAACATATGCAACCAAATTCTTGTTATGAACGGGCCCCTCCACAATACCAATATCGACTTGGTTATTCTCCACCATATGAACTACACCCAGCGTATTCGTGACCTGCAACCTAATTGAAACATCAGGATACTTTGCCTGGTAATCACCGAGGAGACTGGGCACCACATATTCTCCGATTGTAGTGCTAGCCCCCAAAACAAGGAGTCCTTGTACATCGCCTGTCAATTGTCTAACAGCATTATCCATCGCACTATAATGAGTTATTATCTGATCAGAATAAGACTTAACAATCTCACCTGCTTTTGTAAGAGTGATACCTTTATGAGTGCGATCAAAAAGACGAGTATTGAAATACTCTTCGAGTTGGCGAATCTGAAAAGTTACTGCGGGCTGAGTCATATGAAGAACTTTGGCAGCTTTTGTAAAGCTCAAAAGCCTAGCCACTGTCGAAAAGACTTGTAGTCTTCTATCTGCCACTTAATACCCCCTTGTATTTTTAGGTCGGCCATGGGCAACACTAAGTCCTATTTCCGCCTCAAAACTATGGTTCAAACAGCAATGATTATGAGAAACCTACCACAAATAGTTGCACTTAGCTCCCAGCCAGTCTAACCTCCGTCGCGAAACATGGTAAGACATCCAAATCAAGAAGGCAGTATAGAGGCCCCTACCCGATATCCGATCGAGTGGCAAAGCTCCATATTTCGTGATGAAAACAGCCTCTTTTCGGAGATGGAGCGCGTTTATGACATTTGTCATGGGTGTCGGCGCTGCGTGAGTTTATGTCAAGCGTTCCCTACACTTTTTGATCTCGTAGATGAATCAGCAACGATGGAGGTCGACGGCATAAAGAAGGAGGACTACTGGAAAGTCGTTGATCAATGTTACCTATGCGACTTATGTTATATGACTAAATGTCCGTACGTCCCACCACACGAATGGAACGTGGATTTTCCTCATCTTATGCTTCGGGCCAAAGCAGCTCGATTTGAAAAAACAACCCCCCCACTCCGCGATCGCATAATCACAAGTACAGACAAAGTTGGCCAAATCGCTGGCATACCAATAATCGTTAACTGCGTAAACACTGCTAATCGTTCAAATCTAACAAGAAAGCTCCTTCAAAGATTCATTGGCATTGACACCAGAGCTTTACTGCCAACTTATTACACCAAAACAGCTCGTCGGCAGCTGAGAAAGCACAAACCGTTGAACTTAAATGCGACGTCAACAGAAAGAACAACAGGTAAAGTTGCTGTTTTCACAACTTGCTATGGTAATTATAACTCTCCTGAAATCGTAAAAGATCTAGTCACGATACTAGAACATAATCAAATTCCCACTACGCTAGTTGACAGAGAGAAGTGCTGTGGGATGCCAAAACTAGAATTAGGTGATTTAAAGGCTGTAAGCAAACAACTGGAACGTAACCAACAGCAATTGATTGACATAATTGACGATGGATGGGACATAATTGCACCTGTACCCTCATGTATCTTGATGTTCAAACAGGAACTACCTCTGTTGTTTCCTGACAACCAGGAGCTTGATCGAATTCGCTCACACTGGTTTGATCCATTTGAATACCTTTTTCTGCGACAGAAAGACGGACTATTTAATACTAAATTTGTTAATGGGCTAGGGAAGATTGCTTATCATGCAGCATGTCACCAGCGGGTGCAAAATATTGGTCCAAGGACGCGCCAAATTCTTGAACTTATCCCGAACACAAAGGTCGTGATGATAGAGCGATGTTCGGGTCATGATGGAACATATGCAGTCAAGAAAGAAACTCACGAAGCCTCTCTAAAAATTGCTCGACCAGTGATCAACAGAATAATTAAGGAAAAGGTGGACTACTATGGAAGTGACTGCCCAATTGCGGCGCAACAATTTCAAAATGGTATAGGAGACGGTAGTAAACCAACTCATCCGATTTCACTACTACGACAAGCATATGGCGTCTAAAATTCTCATTTCTATGCTGAGTACAGATGCTTGGTTGTGCGAGATCTATAAGATAATCTAAGTACAAATCTATATCGATTAATGCGTTAGGTCTTCTCCACCACTCGCAGGCTGAACCGCAAATTCACATAGCGCCGCAAGAAGTTCGCACCTGTCTTGGATAGTTAGCGATTCGACTAATCCCTGCTTCTCACGTGGCAAGAAAGGCAGTATTGAACACAGCGTATCTATGAGCTCTGGAAACTCTAGATTATCTAGCAATTTCCATTCTATTGTTAGGCCCTGAAGATTCAAATACTTCTTTACGATAGACAGCAGCCTATCTCTACAATAGTCAATTTCCGAATCATCGAAATCATGCGCAAACCGATCCCACGAAACCTCTGCATATCGATAATCATTGATGTCCTGCAATTCGCGCTCAATATCAAAACGACAAATTCCGCTCAAAACAATTTGGATTCGACCATCACGAGTTTCAGTAAAACTTGCAATACGCCCAACGCATCCCGTACGGTAGACATCTAATGGCTCATCTTTCTCGCCATCAATTGGTTGAATCATTCCAATCAAGCGATTACCGGCAAGTGTGTCTGAAACCATATTTAAATAGCGATTCTCAAATATGTTCAAAGGCAATTGCCCATGAGGAAGAACAACTGCTCCATTAAGTGGGAAAATTGGTAAGGCATTGGGTAACTCCAAAATATTCGGAGTAAACGGACTTCGCATCGAATGTATTCCTTAGGTAAGGATTGCTTTGTTTATAGAACACTATTTGCGTGAGAAAATACAATAATACGTTAAATTTGATGGATAAGAAATAATATGCCACCAAAGAGGACATTCTATCGAGGACGATTCGCTCCAACCCCAACTGGCCCTCTGCACTTTGGGTCACTCGTAACAGCTGTGGCTAGCTATGCAGATGCTCTTTACCATAAAGGTGAATGGATATTGAGATTTGACGACATTGATGAATCAAGAAAAATCTCAGAGTCAGTAGATACCATTCTGCGCACCTTAGAAGTCTTCGGCTTTGAATGGGCAGCCAAACCAACGTTTCAAACTGAACGTAAGGAGCTATATCACTCAATCCTGTCAGGCTTACTGCAGGATGATTTAGCCTACTACTGCGGTTGCAGCCGAAAAGAAGTTAAAGATGCAGGCAGAAGAACAGAATTAGGGATTATCTATCCTGGGACTTGTCGAAATGGTCTTCCTAGTGGCAGCGTTGGGCGCTCAATCCGAATGCGGGTAAATCATAAATCAACACAATTCGTAGATAGATTCGCAGGACCAATTAAGCAGAATCTTGGGAAAGAAGTTGGTGACTTTGTGGTTGGACGGGCTGACGGATATACGGCTTACCAACTTGCGGTCGTCGTTGATGACTCAGTCGAAAACATCACTCATATTATTCGGGGTGCGGATCTACTCACTTCAACACCACGACAACTTTATTTACAGATACAGCTTGGGTTAGACGTGCCAAGCTATGGCCATATCCCTTTGGTCGTAGATAGCCGTGGTACAAAACTCAGTAAAAGCACCGGAGCCTCAGCCGTGTCGACTGATTACCCTCTTAATTTATTGCTTGCCGCGTGGAAGTTTCTTGGGCAAAGTCCTCCAGATCGCCCCCTAGCCGATGTTTCAGAATTCTGGTCGGAAGCAACAAACATATGGTCAGCGAAAAGAATTACAACTATAAATAAAAAATAGCTATACTCCCAAACCTAGTTTGTTAATCACTACTGTTCCACGGTTCCTGCGTAAAGATAGATTTCTCCTAAAATGGCATCAGTAACTGCCTAGACAATGTCTTTGATTATTGGAGTACTAAGCAAGTAATCGTAATCTAATGGAAACAAAAAATCGAACAGCTCTCACTGCTATAGAAATAATTATTATTTATGTCACCAAATAACAATTTAAAAGGAGCCATGCTTACAGCGGTGGGAATCTTGATTCTTAGTCCAGATATATTGTTATTGCGATTGATAGGAGCCGATCTATGGACTCTACTGTTCTGGCGAGGATTATTGTGCGCTATTGGTATGCTTGGGATCATACTTGTCATAGGATCTCGAGAGGGTATCCGCAGACTAATTACCATTCGTAAACCAGAAATACAAATTATTTCGGTAAATGCTGTTATGCACATTTTTTTTGTGCTTGCCGTACAAGAAACGAGCGCAGCAAATACACTCGTTATAATGAGTATATCGCCCCTGTTCGGCGCTATCTTAAGTGTTCTTGTCCTCCGTGAAAAAGTTGCAAATAGAACATGGTATGCATCTACAGCAGTATTTATTGGGCTTGCTATAATCTTTTCTCAGAGCTTAGTAGGTGGAACCATAATTGGAGATGCTTCAGCACTACTAGTATCGATACTTTTAGCTACAAACTTCGTATTGCTTCGGCGTTATCGCAGTATCAGTATGATTCCTGCTGTAGGTTGGAGCATGTTTGTGACTGCATTAATTGCATGGCCACTAGCAACACCGATGTCAATGACTGGCCTTAGCTGGGTCTTTATGATACTACTTGGCTTAGCTATATTACCTATATCAACCGCTTTAATCACATTAGGGCCACGTTATCTACCAGCACCTGAAGTCGGCCTTATAATGCTCGTTGAGCCAATTCTCGGTCCTTTATGGGTCTGGCTTGTGATCGATGAATTCCCTTCAATTGAAACTCTGATCGGAGGTGCGACTATTCTGATTACGCTAACAATTCTATCAATCAGAACAATCACTCAAAACAAAAATACAGTGCAAAATAAATTACAATGAGTCCGTCATTCGCTCAACGTTTTGCGGTACCTCTAATCGCTGTCAGCTCGCTACTGGTTTCGGTTAATGGTTTTATGCTCCGAAGTTTTGAGACTACAAACGAATGGCAAATTGTTTACGGTCGAAACCTATGTTTTTTCCCCACCATGCTTCTCTTGTTATGGCTTACTCATCGAGGCCGTTTTGTCGCACTGGTACGTCAAATGGGTTGGATTGGGATTGGTGCGGGCCTATGCTTAGGATTAGCAAATACAACCGTAGTATTGGCGATGTCGTATACAACTATCGCCAACGCGCTCTTCACCCTAAGCGCATGCCCCTTAATTACAGCAATACTTGCGCGAATATTCTTAAAGGAATCCGTATCTCGCTTAACACTCATAGCTATTGTAATTGCTATGATCGGTATTGGAATTATGGTTCTAGATGGACTGGATACAGGATCACCCAAGGGGAACTTAGTCGCGCTATTATGCGCAATCTTTTTCTCTTTATTTGTAATATGTTTGAGAAAAGGCAAGAATAGAAATATGCTACCCGCTAGCGCAATCGGTGGCATTGTTGGTGTTTTTCTAGGGCTTTTTGGTGCGCAGTTCGAATACAAATTGTCACTTCATGATTTTTCAATATGTATTATATGGGGGGGGATAATAGTTAGTACGGTTCACTACCTCTTTGTATTAGGATCGCGATATGTCCAAGGAGCAGAAATAATGCTGATAACACTGATTGAATTTACCCTCGGCCCAATATGGGTCTGGCTAGCCTTTGACGAACAGCCAACATTCAAAGCATTATTAGGCGGATCTTTGGTTCTGTCTGCTGTTGCGGGGCGATCTATTTTTCTGATAGTCAAAAGACAATAGCGTCGCAACGAACTGACCAACGATAAATTAATCTTTTATGCCGTACACCACTTTGGTCGCAAGTATGAATATGACCAAGTCGCTATGTGATAGTTAGGAAATCTGCGTGCCAGGAACTTGGTTTGGAAAATAATCCTCGCAATCACCTACGCGCAATACATCTGCTGTGGCGCAATGTAGGCCACCACCAAATGGGTAGGCGTCCCTAAAAGCGAGTGGCAAGACCTCAAAACCAAGCTCATAAAACTGATCCATTTGGTAATTCTCGCTCGCCTCGACTACAACGGTCTTGTGATCTAATATCAATACATTCATCGACAACCAAACGCTGGAATAGCATAGCGGTGGTGGGCTATTATGAGCAGGCCTAGCAGCATCAACTATTTCCCAATCATTAGCAGCAAAGATCTTACGTTGATCCTCAGGTAACCTCCTATTGGGATTATTCATAATTAGCCCCGGACGCAAAGGAACAAATGTAGCATCTATGTGAATAGGGTACGGATCTCCTGGAAAATTTACCACGTGTATTCGATGATTTGGAAAATGGCGCTGCAACCATTTCATCCCCCTACGATTAGTTGTAAGACCATGCTGGCAAAATAAATCTTTCCCTATACGGAGAACATCAGCTGCATCAAACAATGGTTCATCTTCTGTAGTAACAAAATCCAACATTGCAGTCCGCTCTAAGCGCTCCTCAATTGTTATATCATCAAAATATCCAGCTTTGTATGATCTGTCTGTCAGACGAGGGCGTGGGGCTTGCTCCCATCTAAACTCCGGGTCATCATCGAAATATTGCTGCATCAACGTATGATAGGCAAGATACTCCCAATATCGGCAACGAAAAGACATGGGAGCAGATAAAATTTCTTTACCTACTGTTAACAACACATCACGTGGAGGCATACAGCCAAACATAGACTGAGTCGAAAAATCTGGTGTAACTACCGCCTGATTCCACTGTATCGGTGTCGGACGATCAACACGAATGCCGCGACCTTCTAACAAACAAGTTAAAGAATCCAGTTGCTCATTGGCTTTTTCGATTGTTGCTAACGGACGAGGACCCCACATCCCTCGCATATCGCTATTGCTTGGTATTTTTGCTTCTGTTGCAGGCTCTGATGGTGGTATGCAGGTTAGATCAGCCCTCCCAACAATCACATGTCGGAGCGTATCAAAATCATTCCAAGAATTGACAACAGTCTGTAAGCTTTCCATTGATAACCCCAATGTGTAATTTGGTTCACGGGACGACTAGGACAGACTAGCAGGACTAATTATATTTAGCTATGTATTATTTACCAAATCACACCGGGAAAAGCTGACTTTCCCAAATTCGGATCCTAGCTGACTGGATAGTGGTAACGAATACTGGTGATTATCCAATACTTCTCTTACACTGGCGAGGTTAATAGTAAGCGCTTTTTACAAAAGCTTAATTGCACAATTTATAAATCTCATGTTTGATCCCGAACAAGTCGCTCAGCTACTGCTTCAAGCCAGGCGCCCTGGCCATATGCTGGCATCAATACCCAGTAATATCGCACCATCAACAACTCTGGAAGCCTATCAAGCTCAAGAGTGCCTTGTCAGTGCACTATCTCGCGATTGGGGTACAGCAGTCGGATACAAAATTGGCTGTACTAATCAAACTGCCAGGGAAATGCTCGCAGTTGAATCCCCATTCTCAGGCCGATGCTTGGCCGATGAAATCTATCGAAGCCCCATTACGATTAAACACGACGAACTGCATATGGTCGGCGTTGAACCAGAAATAGCAATTCGCGTTGGAATAGACATGACGGATGATAGAAAATGGACAGCCCATGCAGCTGCAGAATCGGCAGAATCCATAATGCCAGCTATTGAAATAGTAGAAAGTCGATTCTCCACTTGGCCTCATATGGGGATCCTCGCTGCTATAGCCGATAATGGTGTACATAGAAAGTTAGTAGTTGGTGATAACATTAAAGGCTGGTCTGTGAAAATGATCGAAGAAGCACAAGTGTCCTTGATAGTTTCTGGAAAAACGGAACGGAAGGGTACAGCAAAAAATATCGATGGTGGCCCCTTTGGCGTTCTTGCTTGGCTTGCAAATCAACTTAATTCCCGTGGCCAGAAGCTCTGCGCAGGCGACATTGTTACAACTGGCGTAATGACCGACATCTTCGATGCAAAAGCCAATGAGCACATTGTGGCAGACTATAAAATGCTTGGCACAGTGGAAATAACAGTTGATTGACTTGCCTAAAACTAATGACCTCATCTGTATGAGTGCCCGCGAGATTCGCTCACTATTGGCTAAGAAAAGTGTTTCCCCGCAAGAGCTGCTTACTGCAGCTAATAACCGAATTAATGAAGTAGATAGCCACGTAAACGCTTTGCCAACTCTTTGCTTCGAACGAGCATATTCACTGGCAAAGAAACTCGATTATTCCGAAACTCCACTCAAGGGGATACCGATTGCAATTAAAGACTTAATGGCTGTCAGTGGTGTTAGAACTACCTGGGGCTCAAGAGTTTATGAAAATCATGTTCCAACTAAATCGGACTTACTAATTGATCGCATAGAAAGCAATGGTGCGATTATTTATGCTAAGTCTAATACTCCGGAGTTCGGTGCAGGAGCAAACACCTTCAATGATATTTTCGGCACTACACTTAACCCCTGGAACACGAGTCTATCGGCTGCTGGATCGTCTGGCGGGTCTGCTGTCGCACTGGCAACCGGTATGGCTTGGTTAGCAACGGGCTCTGATCTTGGAGGATCTTTACGAAATCCAGCAAGCTTCTGTGGTGTAGTTGGATTGAGGCCAACTATCGGTCGCATTCCCGCAGATCCCGGCCCTTTGGCATTTGACAGAATGTCTGTTGATGGACCGATGGCTCGCAATATCGGGGATGTTGCGATGCTATTCGACAACATGGTCGGTCGTCACGATCGCGATCCAATATCTCATTTTGATGTACCCAAAGATTTCGAGCTAGCTGTCGATGCCAAAGTCAAACCAAAAAGAATCGCTTTCTCGAGAGACTTTGGAGTCACACCTGTCGATGAAAAGATCGCAAATATATGTAAATTTGCTGCGGAAAAGTTTTGTGAAATTGGTGTACCAGTGGAAGAGGCGCATCCCGACTTTTCTGGACTACAACATGTATTTCAAACTCTTCGCGCGATCTCTTTTGCGGCTAATCTTGGACCTCTACTAAATAAATATCGAAAGATACTTAAACCAGAGATAGTATGGAATATAGAGAAAGGACTGAAGCTGACCAGTGAGGAAATAGTCAGTGCAATGGCAGAGCGGAGTCGAATTTACGCTGGCGCTGTTGACTTCTTCAACAAATATGACTTGCTACTATCTCCAGCTACGATAGTTGCCCCATATCCAGCAAGTACCCGTTATGTTGAAAGTGTCGGAGAACACACATTCTCAAACTATATTGAATGGTGCTCGATAGCTTATGCAATAACTATAATTGGTGCGCCCGCACTGTCAATTCCATGTGGATTCACTGATACCAAGCTCCCTGTAGGTCTACAGATGGTAGGAAAGCCAGGGGGTGAGGCAGCTCTCTTGGGAGCTGCAGCACTGCTTGAGGAGTCCCTAGAAATCCTGCCTAGCGTCCCCATTGATCCAAAATAGCTTAAGAGGTTAAGTCGCTATAGTCGTAGTTTAAAGTCATCGCTACATTGTTCGGTGTATTTTAGCGTCGTCGCTAAACAACACCTTTAACACCTCCATCTACTGGCACTTGAGCTCCCGTAGTTCGCATAAACGCTGGCCCCACCATCGCACATACCATTTCAGCAACATCTGTCGATGTAATCTCGACCCCTAAGATATTACTACTTCGGTATTCTTCAATAGATAAATTATATTGTAATGCACGTTCGGCCAAAACTTCATCCGTCCAAATAGCGGTATCAAATACTGCATTTGGATGTACGGTGTTTACTCTTATTCGATACCTACCGAGCTCAATTGCTGCAAGTCTGCTTAGTTGAGTGAGTCCAGCTTTCGCAACCGAATAAGCTGATGCACCAGAACCAGGGGCTGGCACATTCTTAGATCCGATAATCACCATAGTAGGATTCCAACCATTGCGGAGAAACGGTATAGATAGCTTCATTACCTGCATGGCTGCCGTAAGATTGGTATCGAGACTACTCTGCCACTTAGCATAATCCATTTCCTCTATCAGCATCGTGGATGTGAAGATACCAGCGTTGTTAACTAAGATATCTAGCCCACCAAATATACGAGTTGCTGATTCTAATGTAGTTTCTACATCAGCCGAATTAGTCAGATCACATACAAATGTGGTGACAGAGAGATTAAGAAACATATCCTGTACTGTCGGATCCCTATCTAATGCTAGAACATGGGCCCCGTCAGCTGCCAACCTCTCAACACATGCGCGCCCAATCCCACTTGCCGCCCCTGTTACCAGAGCGATACAACCATTTAATGGCGATCGGTCGCTCTCTCGACCCAACTTAGCCTGCTCCAATTCCCAGTACTCCACTGCAAAAATATCCTTCTCAGGAAGCGCTGTCCAACCACCTAACCTCTCGGCATCAGTAATAGCTTGAATCGTATGATCAACAATATCAGACACAATCTGTACTTCATTATCGCTAGAACCAACACATATGGTTCCTCTGCCTGGCCAGATCAGCCATCGTGGTGCTGGATCCAGCTGAGTCAGATGACCATCATTCAACCGATTGAAGTAATCATCGTAATTTCGCACGTATTCTTCTATCACTGCTAATGGTTCCTTATCAATAATTGCAGGCACTCTCTTGGTGCGAATAACGTGATCAGGTGTCAATGGCCCGCGACAAGAAATAGAATTAATATTTGGCGCACTCGCAAAAGCAAGATGTTCAGATGAGCCATTGAATTTCATTAAGACTGGCCTGCCTGCTGCCCGTGATGTTGCAAAGCGGATCTCACTCAGAGATAGAGCATCAATTTGCCCTACACCGGCCACCTGTGGGCGCGGCTTGATAACTTGTTCCGCTTCAGTTACTAACTTTATCATCCTGCTATAACTGCTCTTAGCATCATCAGAGAACGAAAAAATTCCGTGCTGCATTAGCACAATACCGTCTAGTCTGGACCAGTCAATATCTCGCGTTAGTTCAAATATCCTTTTTGCCAAATCAAATCCTGGCATCACATATGGAACAATCAATACTCGATCACCGTAGAGCGCTTCGATGATGGCCCGACCATCATGTGTATTTGTTAATGTAACTACTGCATCTGCGTGTGTATGATCAACAAAAGTAAAAGGGATGATTGCATGCAAGATTGCTTCAACAGAAGGATTTGGAGCGTTCTGGTCTAGCATTGCTACGCGCTGAGCTTGCACCATGTCTCGATCAGTCAGGGTTTCCAACTCTGCTAACCTTCTCAAAGCCTCAATCTTCACTGGTGCAAAACCAGCAACCTCAATGGTGGCCAAATCCCAGCCGCTACCTTTTACGAATATGGCTTCATGGCTTTCCCCGAAAAGATCTAAAAAAGGCGCCTTAACCGAAGTATTACCTCCACCATGCAACACTAAATTAGGGTTTCGACCGATCAGTCTCGACGAATATACTCTCAGAGCAAGGATATCGCCCAAGAGTGAATCAGCATAACTATCATCCCATAAGTTCTTCATCAAAATGACCTCATAGCTCTCTATAATGCTCCCAGATTAATGACTATATATTACTTGCCAAATAAATGGATACAATGCTAACCAATACTGGCATGCACTGAAAGATGCTTTTATTATGTTACGCTAAGAGTTACTAAAATTAACCTAACAGAATGGTGAAATTATGGATATAAAGAGAATTAATCCAGGTCAGCGGATGAGTCAGGCTGTGATCCATAGCAATGTTGTTTATTTGGCGGGCCAAGTTGCAGTAGATGCACCAGGAACTGAAGTAGCTACGCAAACCTCGACAATTTTGGATCAAATTGACGTCTTATTGCGAGAATCTGGCACGGACAAGTCAAATTTACTTTATGCCACCATATGGCTTGCAAGCATGGATAGCTTCGATGAAATGAACGAAGTATGGGACGCCTGGGTATCTACAGATAATACGCCCGCACGCGCATGCGTCGAGGCTCGCCTTGCA
>PBOB01000012.1 GCA_002724185.1 Acidiferrobacteraceae bacterium
TAATTAATCTCTCAACAACTCATTAATAGATGTCTTGTCTCTTGTTTGAGCATCTACTCTTTTAACAATCACTGCACAATAAAGATTTGGTCCCGGAGAACCGTCTGGTAAATTTTTTCCAGGTAAACTGCCAGGAACTACTACAGAGTATGCGGGCACTCTTCCCATATGTATTTCTCCTGTGCTTCTGTCTATTATTTTTGTTGAAGCACCTATAAACACTCCCATAGATAGAACCGCACCTTTTTCAACTATAACTCCTTCAACCACTTCTGATCTTGCACCAATAAAACAATCGTCCTCTATTATTACTGGTCCAGCTTGAAGAGGCTCAAGGACCCCACCGATACCCACACCTCCCGACAGGTGGACGTTCTTTCCGATTTGGGCACAAGAGCCAACCGTTGCCCACGTATCGACCATGGTACCTTCCCCTACGTAGGCTCCAATATTGACATAGCTCGGCATGAGAATGACATTGGGTGCAAGATAAGCACCGTGGCGAACCATGGCTGGCGGGACAACACGGTATCCACCAGTTTGAAATCGACTATCGTCGTAACTGTCGAACTTGCCGGCAACCTTGTCATAGTACTTGGTGTCCCCAGATTCTAATACTCTATTTTCGCCAAGCATGAATGACAACAATACCGCTTTCTTGAGCCACTCATTCACCACCCATCCGGTAGCTGTTGGTTCAGCGACTCTGGCGTCACCGTTATCTAGGAGTTTAAGCGCATCTTGTACTGCTTGGATCAGTTCGGCACTGGCTGAAGAACGAGTCAACGACTCGCGACTCTCGTATGCCGCTACAATAGTTTCTTTAATAGTATTCATAATGTCGATTGTTTAAAGGAAATCAAGGCGTTAGGAAGGCAATGCGGCACAAACGGTTTTTGCAATTTTCTTTCTTTCTTTCGAGTTGTTTATCGGCTGGCCGTCACGGTCCGTAATGTAAAATATATCTTCCACTCTTTCACCGAAGGTGCTGATTTTAGCGCTCACTAGATGTGTTTTACATTCAATAAATGCCTTCGCAACTTGATGGAGTAACCCAGGTCGGTCTTGGGCCGTTATTACCATAATCGTTTTGTTTTGATCTTTTGGCTTTGGAAATGTCACCTTTGTGTCTATAGGAAAATTCAGCAGGGAGCGAGAAAGTCGAGTTCGTTGGGGGTCTTTCCCAGGCTTTGGATCTATTATCTGCGCTCTCAAAGACTGTTTTGTAGAATTCAGGCTGCTTTTCGTGGGTTTGTTACGACCAACATTCAACACAACAAATGTCATCACAACCAAGCCAGAAAAGGTGCGGTGCACACGAGCATCGACAATATTTAGATTTTCTCGATCAAAACCCGCAGTCACATTACACAGCAAATGCTCCGAGTCAGGAGCACAGACAAACACCTCAGTAGTACCAGATTTACTATTACTTATCGTATCCACTATTGGCAGGAACGCGATAGGGGATGATGCCAGGAGGCGGGTGTGCCAGGCAATAGCCGATGGAGAATTCCGAAGAAAATACTCGTCGTCCATTACCGACCATACACTTTCTGCCATTTCTTGCTTGATTGACACCTCCTTCAGATAAATCAACGAGTCATTTTTTAGGTCTTCTATTCTTTCTGATGCTAATAGCGGTGACCCAATGTCGCGACGAAGAGCCTGTGTCGTTAGGTCGTATAGGTCACTTAGAAGTTTTGCCTTCCAGTCGTTCCATACATGAGGACTGGTGCCTCGTATATCAGCTACCGTAAGTAGATAAAGATTGTCCAAGTGTTCCTGATCTCCGACCAGGCGCGCAAAGTCATCTATCACACCAACATCTGAGGTATCTTCTCGTTGTGCTATCCACGACATGGTGAGATGGTGACGGACCAGCCATGAAACGAAATGACAGTCATAATCGCTCATGCTGTGTTTTCTGCAAAATCGATAAGTTTCGGATTCGCCCAGCTTGGAGTGGTCGCCTCCTTGTCCCTTTGAAATGTCGTGAAACAGTGCAGCTATAAAAAGGCGATGGCGTTTGAAAATGGTACGCATCAACTGACTCTCTGCCGGATACTCGGCGTCGTGTTCGGGCATCTCAAGACGCCGGAGGTTTCTTACGACAAACAGAAGATGTGCGTCGACTGTATAGACATGAAATAGGTCATGTTGCATCTGGCCTATGATTCGGCCGAATTGGGGTATGTAAGCTCCTAGAATGCCGTATGCGTTCATTTGGCGGAGTGCCCGTGTCTGTCCAAGTGGAGCCTTCAGAATTTCCATAAATAGACTTCTACATCTAAGGTCTTGGCGGAATCCGGCATCTATTCGGAAAAGATTCTTACGAATTGACCTGATAGTGTCTACTCCAATGCCTTTGAGATCTGGGTGCTGTTGTAAAAGTAAGAAAACTTCCAGGAGGGCAAAAGGTGATGTTTGAAATACATTGGGATTGCGTATTTCAATAACCCCGTTCTTCATATAAAAACGTCGATTTAGGTCAACAGTTCTATTCTTTCGGCCCTTTGTTTTAGGTTTCGTGACCGCTTGTAGTTGCTGCAGTACAGTCGTATTGAGTAGTCGAATTTCCCCGGCTGTTCGGTAATACCGTTTCATGAGTTTCTCGACTGCTAGCGTTGTTGTGTCTTTATAGCCAAATTGCTTGGCGATCTCGCGCTGGTAATCGAAAAGAAGCCGGTCTTCAGCTCGACCTGACGCGAAGTGCAATGCAGTGCGAATCTTCCACAGAAAGTTCCTCCCTCTGATCAGGTCTCGATATTCGTGTTCGGTTAGATAATTGTAAGAAATAAGGTAGCGGAGTCCCTGCTGACTAAGTACCCGGTGAGCAACCCAGCCAATGGTCTGGAGATCTCTTAATCCACCCGGTCCTTCTTTGATTTGTGGCTCGAGGGTATAGGCAGTGTCATCGTAGCGTAGGTGGCGGGCTGACTGCTCTTCGATCTTGGCTTCTAGATACTTTGCAGCTGGCCACATCAGGTCGACACCGGTTTGTAATTTGAGCTGGCTCAGTAATTCAGCATCGCCGGCAAGTACCCTCGATTCCAGCAAGTTGGTCATTACAGTCACATCATTACGTGACTGGGAGGTGCAATCTCGGAGTGTGCGAACGCTATGGCCGATTGTAAGTCCGACATCCCAGAGTGTTCGAATTAACGATTCAGTGTTTTGTCGCTGTGTTTTAGTGGGTGCTTTTTGAAAGAGGACCAGTAAATCGATGTCCGATCCTGGATGAAGCTCAGACCTACCATAGCCACCAACGGCAATGAGTGCGACGGAGCGACCTTTTTCCGNCGAAGGAGCANGATGTNCCCAGATAGCCNTGATNACCTGATCTACAAACCAGGCGTGAGCAGTNACGATATCCTGTGANGGAGCNCCACCCAGATGATAGTTNCTTAATACACCGTTACTCTCATGCAGCAGTGTTTTGACTAGGCTAACTCTATTGGAATCCTCCATNAACTGGTGCAGGACCCGGGTATCCAGGATACGGTTACGTGATAACCACATTATTCAGACCGGTTGAGACGGTTAGCTTGTTAGTATCTCATGACCGTCTTCAGTGACACCTATAGTATGTTCCCACTGCGCACTTAGACTATGATCTCTGGTAACAACGGTCCAGTCGTCCGGAAGTAGGCGAGTTTCTTTTTTCCCCGCATTGACCATTGGTTCGATTGTAAAGGTCATTCCAGGCGAAAGTTCCAATCCACTGCCAAACGTACCGTAATGCAGTACCTGCGGGTCTTCATGAAATACACGCCCAATGCCGTGGCCACAGTATTCGCGGACAACTGAAAACCCGTTACCTTCAGCATGCTGTTGAATCGCAGCGCCGATGTCTCCAAGGCGGGTGCCAGGGCGTACAAGACGAATAGCCGTTTCAAGACACTCACGAGTAATATTTATCAGACGTTGAGCTCGAATTGAGACGTCGCCAATTGCAAACATTCTGCTGGCGTCTCCATGGTAGCCATCCTTTATTACGGTGACATCGATGTTAATGATATCGCCGGATTTGAGTTTTCTTTTTCCTGGAATACCGTGGCAGACCACGTGATTCACACTTGTACAGATCGATTTGGGAAATCCCCTATAGTTTAACGGAGCAGGTATAGCACCGAGGTCATCGACGATGTATCGGTGACAAATTTGATCGAGCTCACCCGTGGTGATTCCAGCCACCACGTGAGGCGTGACCATATCTAACACTTGTTTGGTTAGTTGGCCGGCTACCCGCATCTTGGCCAATTCAGCGGCAGTTTTTATCGTTACGGTCATGGAACACGGCTATTTCGCTCATTTTGGGGTAACCTATCCTACACGAACATTTTGTCAGGTGTCCCCTAAAGTCTATTGTGAAAGCCATAACTGGGCAGTATGTATGATGCACAAACATCAAACACTGGCGATTTTCAGATTGTTCGGATAGAATCCCGCCCCCAAATCCTGGCAGGTAGCATAATCGATCGCCCGGGTGCTCATTTGTCCAAAAACAGATGAGTTGGCGATAGAGGTACCTGCCGAAACTTAACCCGAAGGAGATCACATGGCAGACATTAACATGCGTCAGATGTTAGAAGCTGGCGTTCATTTTGGCCACCAGACCCGTTATTGGTCACCAAAGATGGCACCCTACATCTTCGGTAGCCGCAACAAAATTCATATCATCAATTTGGAAGCTACGTTACCTTTATTTCAAGAGGCGTTGAACTTTTTAGGGAGCGTTACTGCGGCAAAAGGAACGGTGTTGTTCGTTGGGACAAAACGCCAGGCGAGTAAACTGGTTCGGGAGCATGCTGAACGATGCGGTTGCCCCTTCGTAGATCACCGCTGGCTCGGGGGCATGTTGACCAACTTTAAAACAGTCAAGAACTCTATAGCGAGGTTGATTGAACTTGATGAATTAAATATCAGTGGTGCCATAGACCGGCTAAGCAAAAAAGAAGCGCTCAATCTGGAGCGAGAGCGAAATAAACTAGACCGCAGTCTTTCTGGCATACGTGACATGACGGGCCTACCAGATTGTATATTTGTTGTCGATGTCGACCACGAGAAAATTGCAGTTGCCGAAGCTAAAAAGTTGAAAATTCCGGTAGTCGGTATTGTTGACACCAACAGTTCACCAGAGGGAATCGATTATCCCATTCCTGGTAACGATGATGCGATAAGGGCGGTGCGCCTTTATCTTTCTCATGCTGCTGATGCTGTTTTGGAGGCGAGAAGTATTCTGCCAGAGGTAATCGCTGGTGACGCCGACGATTATGTAGAGGTTTCTGAAACCGTAGATACAGCTGGCGTTGCTTCGGTAGATCCGGTTGACGTTCCAGTTGTTCCTGTTGCCTCCGAAGAAGCTGCCGAGACGGCACCCGACGTAACTGGAGAAGATGCACCGTTAGAGGATAGCGAAAAAAGTGACGATGGATAAACACAGAGAGCCGATGAGGACCATTACATGACTATA
>PBOB01000013.1 GCA_002724185.1 Acidiferrobacteraceae bacterium
CGGAGGGGTAGCCCAGGCTTATGCTGACAATATTCCGATCCTGATATTACCCGGGGGCGTGAGTCTTTCGGAATTGGCTGTCCAGCCAAATTATTCGGTCAGTCAAAACTACCCGGGGGTTGTGAAGCGTGTCGAAGCAATTTATCGGCCTGAGCAGGTTGTTGCTGTGATGCGTCGGGCATTTAGCGCACTGCGCAATGGGTCCCCAGGCCCGGTTGCTGTTGAACTCATTGCGGATGTTTGTGCGATGCAAGCTACAGAACATGTTGACCAGTACCTGCCGCCACCAACAGTAAAGCAACGACCCGACAGCTTGGATCTAAGAGATGCGGTTCAGGCATTGCTTGGAGCGACACGGCCGTTACTGTGGGCAGGGGCTGGGGTATTGGCCGCGGAAGCAACGAGCGAGCTGAAGGACTTGGCTGAACTCGCTGCCATACCGGTTTTTACTACGATGCCCGGAAAATCAGCATTCGATGAGCGACATCCGCTGGCGTTGGGAGCAGGAGCTGGTACAACGACCGGTCCTGCACACTATTGGCTTCAGCATTGCGATGTGTTGATCGCAATCGGATCAAGTTTGACCAGATCACCTTACGCCCAAACGATACGCTCGGATGTTTTTATAATCCAAAATTCTAACAACCCGGATGATATCGGCAAGGACGAAGATGTGCGGATAGGCCTGGTTGGAGACGCCCGTCTGACTTTGCAAGCGTTAATCGAGGAGGTAAAAGTCCAACTGGGCGGTGATATTCGAGATAAAACAGAAGTTGTTCGTGAAATTCAGGATAATCGTAAAAAGTGGTTTGATCAATGGAAGCCTTTGCTGGAGTCAGATTCAGAACCACTTAACACTTATCGTGTGATTAAGGAAATCGATAGTGTGCTTGATCATGAAAATAGCATTGTCACTCACGATGCTGGTGCACCGCGTGATTCTATCGTGCCATTTTATACGGCGACGACACCTCACAGTTATGTAGGGTGGGGGAAAACCACTCACCTGGGATTCGGTATTCCCTTGATGATTGGTGCCAAACTTGCTCACCCAGAGCGATTTTGCCTTAATCTAATGGGGGATGGTGCCTTCGGAATGTCAGGTGCCGATATTGAGACGGCTGTGCGTGCCGAGGTGCCAATCACAACTGTTGTTTTGAATAATGGAGGTATGGCAACCTATCCTGGCGGCTTCCCAACAGCGCGAAAACAGTACGGTGTTTCCGCGATGTACGGAAACTACGCTCAGATAGCAGAAGGCATGGGTGCGGTTGGTTTTGTTGTAGAGTCTCCAAGGGAATTGATTGATGCCTTAAAAAGTGCACAACATCTAAACAAAGACGGTAAAACCGTACTGGTTGATGTCCACTCGAATATGGAGAGCCGGCGTTCTAGATGGAACTGACCCAGCTGGGTAGGCAAAGAGAACGGCTCTAGAGGCATGATGTGTTTATGGTGACATAATAAATCCGGTGTATCCATTAGCAACGACGTCGTCACATTTTTGTTTGTACGTGTGAACACCACCGACGTAGGGCATGAACACCTTGGGTTTGCCCGGAATATTGACGCCCATATACCAAGAATTTGCCAAAGGATAAAGCGTTGAATCGGCAACATCCTTGACATGCTTTACCCACGACTCCTCTGCTTCAAATGTCGCCTCAATTTGAACTAAATCTCGGGACCTCAAGTGTTGTAGGCAGTCTGCGATAAAATCGACATGTTGCTCAATTGAAAGGATCATCTGACTCTTTACGCCCGGGCTACCCGGGCCAGTAATCGTAAAGAGATTTGGGAAGCCGGCCATCATGAGCCCAAGATAAGTGGTAGGCCCTTGTTTCCATGCATCATTAATTGAAAACCCATCTTCAACATTGATATCTATATCCAGAATTGCACCAGTCATCGCATCAAACCCTGTGGCAAAGACGATAGAGTCGACTATGTATTGGGCATCTCCTGTCTGGATTGCATCGCAAGTGATTTCTTCAATAGGTTGATGACTGACATCAACCAGTGTGACATTACTTCGGTTGTAGGTCTCATAATAGTTGGTATCGAGTATTAGTCTTTTGGTGCCAATTGGATGGCTCTTGGGTGCCAATAGTTCCGCTACGGTCGGATCGTTCACAGTTTTTCTAATTTTTTGTCGGACAAATTCGGCCGCAGTGTCATTTGATGCCTTGTTTAACAGGAGGTCATTAAATGCATAGAGAAAGCTAATCTGCCCACCTTCTTGCCACTTTTGTTCGTAGATGTGCGTTCTTTCTTTTTCTGAGACCTCTAGCGCAGATTTATCAGGTGGGGGATAGCCTGAAATACCAAACGGGGTATCAAATGCTGCTTTCCGTCGTGCAGGATATTCAGACTTGTGTCGTTGCTCAATTTGCGGGTCAAGCGGACCGTTGCGTGCAGGTAAACTGAAGTTCGCGGTACGCTGAAATACATAGAGGTGATCGGCTTGCTGAGCGATGTTGGGGATAGATTGAATGCCAGAGGAGCCAGTTCCGATAATCCCCACCCGTTTACCAGAAAAATCAACCCCTTCATGAGGCCATAATCCAGTATGAAACCAATCACCTTTGAAACGCTCAATGCCATGAAAATCTGGAGTTTGCGGAATCGATAGATTTCCAGTCGCCATCACACAATACGAAGCTCGAATGTTTTCACCTTTATCAGTAGAAAGCGTCCACAGCATTTTTCTACGAGAATAGGTGGCGGATTTAATTCGTGTGCTAAACCGAATATCGCGACGTAGATCGAATTTATCGGCCACGTAATTTACATATTTAAGTATCTCTGGCTGGGTACCGTAACGTTCGGGCCAATTCCATTCCTGTTGTAGGTCATTAGCAAATGAATACGAATATTCAAGGCTTTCAACATCACATCGACATCCAGGGTATCTATTCCAATACCATGTCCCACCTACGTTGGGCCCAGCCTCAAATGCGAGAGCGGACATACCGATACCCCTTAGCCGGTACAAGAGGTACAAGCCTGCGATACCACCGCCGACTATTAGAGCGTCGAAGTCTCGATCGACTTGCATATAATGTTGCCTCGGCACTGAAAGGATTTTGTTTATCTTAGTCGGGCTTAGGCTGGATTGTCAGACTGTAATAGATTACCGTTCATAAACCAGTATATTCTAGGCCTGGAAGCCTCTGTAATCGCTCTGTCGGGCGTTTGAGCCTAGATACTGGGTTGGGGGTTCGTAATGTGGCCAATTGATCATAGGCGAAAACCGAGACTTACCGTATTTTTAGATAGTTAGGTATTTGTAGGGTTATACCGCACCATTTATACCTGATAGGGTTGTGCTCGTCCTAGTTGTTTTTGAAATTGAAGATAAGGCGTCTGTCTAGGTCACGGCTCAGTAGTTCTTTGGTTTAAATTGAGAAGGAGTGAATAATGCAGTTCGGCATTACGTTCAAAGGCGAAGGTTCTCCGGAGCGGACACGCTATTTGGTGAGGCAAGCGGAAGAGGCTGGTTTTGAGTACAGCTGGTTTTTCGATTCACATATTCTTTGGCGTGACTGCTATGTGACCATCGCCATGTGTATCGAGCATACACAGACCATGCGGTTTGGACCGTGTGTGACAAACCCCGGGGTAAGGGACTGGTCGGTTGCTGCCAGTCTTTTTGGAAGCCTTGCCTTCCAGAGTAAGGGTCGATTTGATGTTGGGGTAGGCCGCGGAGACAGTTCACTTCGTGTCATGGACAAAAAACCTGCGAATCTCAATGAGGTGGTTGAGTTTTGTGACAAGGTCAAATCGATGGTTCGCGGCGCTCAAACAATTTATGCGGACTGCCCAGCTCCNGTCGAGTTTCCATGGGCNAGCGGTTACGAACTTCCCATATGGATCGCAGCCTACGGGCCCAAAGCGNTCAGGGTCGCNGGTGAACACGGTGACGGTGTTGTACTTCAGATCGCCGAACCCATGATCTGCAAATGGTTGGCTGACCAGACATTAAAGGCAGGTGTAGAAAAGAAACGAGACATGGAGGGTTATCAGATCATGGCAGCAGCACCTGCTTACATCGGTTCAATGGACCATTGTGTAGAACGAACCAAATGGTTTCCAGCTATGGTGGGAAACCATGTTGCAGATATAGTGGAGCGATATGGTCCTGACAGTTCAGCAATTCCTGCGAGCCTTGCCGGCTACATTGAAAAGCGTCGTGGCTACGATTATCAGAAACACGGCCAAAGTGATAACCCATTTCTAGATTTTATAACCCCCGATGTTGTCGCAGACTTTGCGGTGCTCGGATCACCCGATCAACACGTCGAGAAACTACGCCGGCTAAAAGATTCGGGGATCACGCAATTCAATATTTATATCGATAACGGAGAAGAAGAAAAACTAATAGCTGAATATGGAAGAACAATAATTCCAGAACTCCAAGACTGACTAGAGATTTACTATGCCCCATCAAGCCATCTTGTATTCAACCGACGGCGCAATAGCAAACATCTCATTCAACAGGTCAGAGCGCCGAAATACAATCGTTTCACCAATGCCCGAGGAAACAGCTGCCTCCGTAGATACAGCCCTTCTCGATAGTGATATCCCTGACTCTCTATTTATTACCTATATCTTACGACAGCTAATATGATTGCTCTGATCCAGCGAGTGTCTGAAGCCAGGATAGATGTCGCATGCACAACAGTCGCAAGTATTAGTCAAGGCCTAGTAATCTTTCTTGCCGTCGAGCCCGGTGACAACAGCACGGTTTGTAAAAAGCTCTGCGCGAAGACAATCGGATACCGAATATTCCCGGACACGCATGGCAAAATGAACCTAAATGTGGGTCAGACAAAAGGAGAAATTCTTGTTGTCTCGCAATTTACGTTGAGTGCGGACACGACAAAAGGTCTACGGCCGAGTTTGCGTGCGGCTGACCCTGATATTGCTGAGCCCTTATACGAACTCTTTGTAGAGCAAATTCGTACTTTCGGTATACCCACACAAACCGGTGTGTTCGGTGCGCATATGGTTGTGACACTCGTTAACGATGGTCCAACGACGTTTATGTTGAAAAGTTAACAAGCGCTATGCCTTTCGACTGCGCCACAACCATAGGTTAAGGAGAACACCTAGAAAGCCAATAGCTGCGGCAATGGCATAGACAAACTTAAATGCATCGATATAAATAATTACTGCATCGCTTACTTGCGTCGAACTGGTGCCTGATAGTTCTTGTCCTGTTGTTTTCAATGCCACGAAGATAGCGCCAAGAAATACGACGCTGCAGACCGTTCCCAAGTTGCGTGACAGTCCAGACAGCCCACCAGCTATACCCAACTCACGCGTACTGACGTTCCCCATAATGAGACTGAGATTACTACTCTGGAAAATGCCCATACCTACTCCTAACCCGGCCATTCTTGCAGCAAATCCAAAACTTGTTGATAGATTGTCTACGCTCTGGAACGAAGCCAGAAAGATAAAAATAATGAACATACCTACGGTACTCGCAAGAGCAGGATGAGTCCGGTCGGCAAAAGCTCCACCCAGTGGCGAAGAAATCAGCAAAAATATCGCAGGAATTGTGAGAAAAACACCAATACTGGCCGGGCCCATGCCGACAATTTCAGCGACAAAAAATGGCAGTACAAACCAATTTACAAAGATAGCGAGATACATTAGAAAATTACAAACTAACCCAAGAGACACCGCACTTCGCCGCAACAAATTCCTGGGTATAAATGGTGTTGATAGGGCCACCTGCCGCCTAATCAAACAATAAAATGCAACCAATGATGATGCGAAGTAAATCATGGTAGCAGACGAGAGCCAACCAGTTATCTGTGTTTGGTGAAGAAAACACATCAGAAATAGAATGCTCGCGACTATCAGCAATGCTGATAGTAGATCTAGAGTCGCTTCAGGCGATTTTCTGATCGCAG
>PBOB01000014.1 GCA_002724185.1 Acidiferrobacteraceae bacterium
CGTCTTGGAAGCCACCGGCTTTCCCTATCACCGAGTGCTGGGCATGGCAGGCACATTGGACTCTAGCCGCTTCCGGTGGTCGCTAGCACAAAAGGCGGGGGTGCTAGTAAGTGATGTCGAGGCTGTGACGCTGGGCAGTCATGGGGGTGAAATGGTACCGATAGTGTCAACCGCATTGATTCGTAATAAGCCCGTAACGACAGTCCTATCAAACGATGAAATTCGGGACTGTGTCGAAACCACCGTGCATGGCGGTGAATCGGTCGTAGCATTACGCAAGACAGGATCTGCAACACTGGCACCCGCACACGCCGTTTGTGAGCTCCTAGATGCCATTCGTGGCGCCAGGCCTGGTGCACTGCCCGTATCGGTTATGTTGAACGGCTCGTATGGTATCCATGACGTTGTACTGGGGGTGCCTTGTGTGCTGGATAGCAACGGTCTGCGAGAAATTATTGAGCTATCCATCACTGATGAGGAGCAAGCACTGCTTGAAGCTGCAGCTGAATCTGTACGCAACAGGCTTGGTCAAGCAGCAAACACAAATATCTGACCAACCCGGCTGGTTAGAGTCATACAACCCCAACCAGCCGCTGCCGGCAGGCTGCGCCAAAAGCTCTGAAAATTGCAAGATAGAACGGATTCTCAACCACTTTCCACTCCGGATGCCATTGCACGGCCAAACTGAAGGCGGCTGAACCTCGCACTGAAAAAGCCTCGATCAACCCGTCAGGTGCAGTTGCTTCTACCACTAACCCTGCGCCCAACTCCGCCACACCCTGAGTATGCAGTGAATTGACCGACACTTCTGTTGTACCGACCAAGCTCGCGAGCAGCCCTGTGTCTGCCAGTTCCAGTTTGTGCGTCGGCGCGTACTGTTCTTCTAGTGGCCGCGCGCTATCCTCGCGGTGACTAATCAGGCCCTCGACCTGATCGAGTTGTGAATGCAACGTACCACCATAGGCCACATTCACCTCCTGACACCCCCGGCAAATAGCCAGCAATGGTATAGCACGCTCCACCGCTCGTCGCAGTAACTTAAGTGTGGTGGCATCACGGTGGGGATCGTGGGGCGGCACACTGTTCTTGCCACCGTAGTGCTGTGGTTCTATGTTGGACGGGCTACCCGTCAGCAGCAGGCCATCTACCCGACCCAGCAATTCTTCGATATCAAGCCGGTCACCGAGCGGCGGAATCATCATCGGTATCGCATCAGCACCATCAACAACGCCATTGATGTACTTCTCACCCACGATATTGAACGGATGGGGATCAATCTGCTTACGACAGGCCGAAACTCCAATCAATGGTTTGCGTTTTGTGCCACTCATGCCGACCCTATCCCGCTATTCAATATCATGTAAGCGTATGTAGTTGCTCGCCTTTATCCATCTCGTAAGAGAATCGCAATCTACATCACCAAAATGCTATTCGCAAATGCATTCCCAAAATCACTGTGGCAATTTGTGGCATAGGTGTGGCAACTACCAACAGCGTCAACAGGGCAAGACTGAACCCCTACCCATCCCTCATTCAAAGTTATCGTATTACCTTATGTTGTACCCGCTCACCATCGGAAGATTTTGAGCACTCAAAGAAAAAGCCCCGACAATGCGGGGCTTTAAATTGATGTCCTCTAGCTTGATAAGCCTTTAAAACAATGCTCGCGCTAGATTATGTCGTACCCATTCACCACCAAGTGCGCTTGTTTTTGCCATCAACTCTTGGAATTCAGTATCAGCAACTATGGCATCATTCGCTTTGCCATAGCCTTCTGCATTGTCAAATTGTGCAATAAAAGACATACAGCCCACATCGCCACCTTGCAGATTCAACAAGTGGCATTCGTTTGCACCATGTTTCTCCCATAATCTTTTGAACTCTTGACTATTTTGCACAACCTCAGCGTGCGTACCCGGTGCTGGTCGGAATACCCAATTGGAAATATACATATTGAATCCTCCTATCTTGTTGTTGTGAACATTGACGATATCGAACAACAGGACGGATTTCAATCAGGATCAAATAGCATCTAAAAGATGCATCCGAAAATTTAGTGGGTTGGAAAAATTGGGAGAAGAAAAAATTAAATATGGTGGGGGATGATCTGATATGAGTCATCGTATGGGTGAGTAATTCTGGTTGGTAACCAGCACTGTGAGGGGTCACAGTGAGCAGAGTAGCTAATGCTCTGGTAAGCCTTGGGTAAAACCGTAAAAGATTGTTACTCCCCACTCCCAACATCCTCAATTGTTTAGATGTGTCTCACGACTAGTTGAAAATGCTGGTCTTTGGTTGCTTCATGATCGATAGCATGAATTAGCTCGATCAAGTTTTNTTAACCATCCTTCCCACTGAAGTGANCCATCAAAGATATTTCTGTTATTNGGATTACTGACAAATGCTTTTGACAATTTTTCTGCGGATTCTGGGCTGAAAGGTAAATTCTTCTTCCCAGTCTGTAGTCCAGATAACTGACATTGACAAGCATACTCCAAGGTTATTGTAAGAAAAATTGTCTCGGCGACACTTGGAGTGGCAATTAAGATGCCATGATTTCTAATCATAGCAATCTTCTTGTCACCCATTTGACCCAAGATGTCTTCAACTGCTTCGTCATCGTTCTCGATATCACAAGCGACATAAACAATCTCGTTAAGCACTATCAGCGCGTGCTGAATCAAAGGTGACAATCCACCTTCAATAGACGCAACCACTGTGGTGGCGGGGATGTGGGTATGTAAAACACAATTCACATCGCTTCGTGCCTGAAGAACGCCTTTCGCCTGACTACAGGACGCGTAATTTAACGGTCTACCCGGTCCAGCGTCGGGTTCTTCATCAAACCGTACCTTAACCAGATCGGATGCACTTACCTCATCATAGAATAGGCGATATGGCTTTAATAAATATGCATCTGACTCACCCTTGACGCGTACTGCTAATACTCCTTCAACCAAATCTGTCAGGTTGTAGAGTTCGAGTAGATGATGACCGGCGGCACACTCAACCCTACTAGACCACTCATCTTTACTCATAACACCCGGTTGATTGACGCTTACTTCTTTATTCATCGCCTTAATCCTCTATCTCATTCCCAACATCCCACTAAAACTGTAACCCTTTCTGCCTTGAACAAACTGGCCAATAAAATAATGGTGCCTTGGCCTTGCCTCTCGCCGTTTTTGAATTCCCCAACGTACTTGGCTCCATTGGTGTATGTGTAAGAACCGAAACACAGATGAAAAAATCCCCGGGGAGGGGGCAGGGAGGTAAAGCAAAACTCTTTCCAGCACTTCCCAGAACACAGAACAACACAATAGAAAACAGACGTTTCATGTTGCTATCTTAAACCCAAACTTGCAGTGGTTTTCCTACCGGCAACCGAGAATTCTGTTAATTCTGCGGTGAAATGTGAGGTACAGCGACTACGACTCTAGCGGCTACATCAGATACGGTAAAAACCTTTTAAATCATCAATATCAAATCAGCACCATCGACAATGCCATACGGGGAAAATCATTGTTAGGCCTGTTCAGAACATGTCTTCGAGTGTGTAATTCACCAGCATTTCCGCCATTACCGCATTGTTAGGCAACGTGAGCGCCGTGTGTATCAGCTCTGCCAGGTCTTGAGGTTGAATCATGTCGTTCGGATCAACCCGATTGACATCGGAAGTCATATCTGTCCGAACGAAACTTGGACAAATTGCGGTTGCCCGAATACCTTGATCCCAGCCCTGACGTCGGGTCGCGTGAGTTAAGGCCACGACGGCAAATTTGGTCATCGCGTAACCCATATTGTCATTTTTCACGCGTTTCCCGGACAGTGACGCGACGTTTACGACACGCCCGCTGCCACTTTTTGCCAGGTAAGGCATCGCGAACCGCGTTAACCTTGTAGGCCCCTTGACATTGACCGCCCACATCTCGTCCAGCCGGGTTTCATCATCATCCATAAGGCTGACTGCCGGTTGTGACATCCCAGCATTATTGACCAGCCCATCGATCTTCCCGAAAGTTGACGCCGTATTCTCGACCCACCGTTGGGCAGAACCCACATCGTGAGCGTGATAACGATTCAAAATAATGTCCTGGGTATCGCCAAACTGACTTGCAGCTGCCATTTCGTCTCTCATGCCCAAGCTCAGTTTTGCACCGCCTTCCAAGAGTCGGTGCGCAACGGCCAGACCGATCCCTCGATTGGCCCCCGAGATCATGATGACACGACCTGTTAGATTCAACATCTGACTACACCCCAAATTGATGGTTTTTCGTCGGACCCTTTTGTCGCCGATAACTGCCCGCTCAACACGCCGTTTTCATTGAAATCAGATCCGACGGTAATACGTATCTGGCGACGTCCGAGTCGTCGACCTTCCCCCGCAACAGCCGGTAGAGAGCCCTCACAGTAAGGCGTCATCGAGTGGCGTCAACAGTGAGTGCGTTTCCCTTTCATTGTATCCGGGTGTTAATCCGCCTGCCCCGATTGGCACCAGCGGCTGATTAGTCTGGACAACTTGTCGCAGCTGTTCGGCAATTGCCCTCAGTCGACCCAGCGCTTTATCGTTCAGACCCCGTGCTCGCAATTCAATATCAGCGGTTATTCGGACCGTAGCCCAAATTTCCACGTCGCCCTCCGCCACGGCGCCGTCCTGCGGTAGCGATTGAACGGCTGAATCGGGCAGTTCAGCGTTAACCGGGGACGGCCTGACGGATGGTAAAGCATCCAATTCAAGCGCAGTACCCGCTGCTACTTGTTGGATCTCATCCCCGCTCAGATTGTCCAAAACCTGGCGAATCACCGAGATTCTAAGCCGATCTCTGGATTTAAGGACCCCCACTGCGCGCAAACGATCTAGGTGTACCGCCGCGTAATACGCGCCGCGGCCTCGAACCTGGGCGGGTGGTAACAGACCCTGCTCGATATAACGACGGACCAAACGAGGGGAGCACCCCCCGAGATGGGCCAGTTCCTGTAGTGAGAACCTCGTATTCGCCATATAGCGAGTCTATCCGCCATGGCGTTTTATGTCTAATTACCTGCCGAAAATCAACGCACCCACTAAACTGACTGATTTTGGCTTTTTAGCACTGAATAATGGGGAATTTTATGGATTACACTCGGAATCGTGGACCTGGATGGGGAGTTCAGATAACCGGATGACAGCAGACACCTTGCGCCTTAAACATCCAAGGACCTGGTTTACCCCACTATGCACGACCGACCTCAGCCAGCGCTTCGGTTCCAGTTCAACAAACACCGGTTATCTGGGAATCAACGCACAACCATCCCATCTAAAACGGAACAGTTTGTCGCAATTTAGAAGGTTTCTCCACAAACTGGGGTCTTGAAATGAACTAAAATTGAATGCTCATGAAAATCGGTTATTTGCTCTTTGCGGTGCTCGGGTTGGCCGTTTGCATCGCTATCTTCTGGATCGGGTGGAAACTTGCCTGGAAAGGTTCCGACGATGATCCACACGTCAAATAGTCCGTCGCACCACAGCCTAAGGACCATCGATTGCGGACCGCAGGCACTAGTTTATTAGGGTAACCCATGCGATTCGCTCTCATTGTTCTGCTGATTATCTCGCTGGTTGGCTGTGTTTATCCATTCTTCGCGTCCGC
>PBOB01000015.1 GCA_002724185.1 Acidiferrobacteraceae bacterium
CAGTTTAAACCTCAACACAATTATTCAGGCACAGTCTGGCGGTCTACATCAGTGGTTCTTCCTACCACTTTTTCCACTTTTCCTGGTGTATCTGATCTCAGGTGTTGCCGAGACCAACAGAGCGCCGTTCGACGTTTCAGAAGGCGAATCCGAGATTGTGGCAGGGTTTCATGTGGACTACTCAGGAATGGGTTTTGCTGCTTTTTTCCTTGCGGAATACGCAAATATGCTGATGATCTCGGCATTAACGGTAATTCTCTTTCTGGGCGGCTGGAATCCACTGTTTGATTTTCCACCGTTTACCTGGCTGCCAGGCTTGTTTTGGTTTTTAGCGAAACTTTCAGTAGTCGCATTTTTGTTTTTGTGGTTTAGAGCGACCTTTCCCAGATATCGATATGACCAAATCATGCGCCTAGGTTGGAAAGTGTTTATTCCAGTGACACTTATCTGGATAGCGGTTATAGGGGTGTTCAAGTTTTTTACGCCGTTTGGTGTTATTTTTTCATAGGCAGAGCAAATGTTTTTAGCTAAGCGATTTTTAGATACATGGGGGCTAACTGAACTGGTCAGAGGCCTGGGTGTCACTGGCCGATATTTTTTCAAGAAAAAATTTACGATTCAATATCCCGAGGAGAAAACACCTAAGTCACCCCGCTTTCGAGGACTGCACGCGCTTCGTCGCTACCCCAACGGAGAGGAGCGTTGTATCGGTTGCAAACTCTGTGAGGCAGTTTGTCCGGCACTTGCCATCACAATTGATTCGGAAGAAAGAGAGGACGGAACGCGTAGGACAACGCGTTACGACATTGACCTTTTTAAATGTATTTACTGTGGATTCTGTGAGGAGGCTTGTCCCGTTGACTCGATAGTCCTAACGGACATCGATGAATACCATTTTGAATCCGGCGAGTCCGGTGTAGTCATGAAAACTGACCTTCTCAATCTTGGCGACCGTTACGAAGCGCAGATTGCGTCCGCGCGTCAGCAAGATTCAGCATATAGATAGAAAGCGAAAGAACTGGTCTACTCTATGCCCCTGCTTTCTATACTGTTCTACTTGTTCGCAACCGTGTTGGTCGTGTCTGCGGCAATGGTAGTGACGATTAGAAACCCGGTAAAGGCCGCGTTGTTTCTTGTTTTGTCATTTTTCAGCGCGGCCTGTATCTGGATGACCCTGGAAGCCGAGTTTTTATCCATTGCCTTAGTGTTAGTTTACGTCGGTGCCGTTATGGTGCTGTTTCTGTTCGTGGTCATGATGCTTGACATCGATATAGAAAGAATGCGGGAAGGGTTTGCACGAAATATGCCAGTTGGTGCCCTGGTTGCTGGCATTATGGTTGTTGAGTTCGCGGTGGTGATGATGTCAGATCGCTTCGACTCACATTCGTTACCACGACCAGTTGGACATGATGCCGATTACAGTAACACCAAAGAGTTGGGGTTGGTTCTATATACCGACTATGTTTTTGCATTCGAAGTTGCTGGCCTCATTCTGCTCGTAGCAATAATCGCTGCCATAGTGTTGACGATGCGGCGGCGTCCAGATACTCGCTACCAGTCTCCTTCAGAGCAAGTCAAAGTCAGTAAGTCGGAGCGTCTTCGTATAGTCAGTATGCCGACAGAAAAACGCCCCGAGATCAACAAATGATTTCGCTATCCCACTACCTTGTTCTTGGGGCAATTCTTTTTGCTCTCAGTGTCGTTGGTATTTTTCTAAATCGTAGGAATCTTGTAATCATTCTTATGGCCATAGAGTTGCTCCTGCTGGCTGTAAACATGAATTTCATTGCGTTTTCCTATTATCTGGATGACTTGGCCGGGCAGGTATTTGTGTTCTTCATTCTGACGGTGGCTGCAGCAGAAGCAGCGATTGGACTGGCGATACTAATTGTTTTGTTTCGTAACCGTCGGTCAATAAATGTTCAGGATCTGGATCANNTGCGTGGATNACGNNTNANTCATGAAGATGATCTATTTGTCAGTCCCGTTAGCCTGTCTCGCGGCTGCCATTATTGCCGGNTTTTTCGGGAATAAAATTGGNAACANTGCAACACACCGTANCACAATAACAGGGGTTGCTCTNTCGTTTGTGCTCTCGGTTGTCGTTCTTTTNGATGTGTTNGACGGNCAGTCATTTAACGGCTCTATATACACTTGGGGAACAAGCGGGGGCGTATCNTTTGAAGTTGGGTTCCTGATNGATCATCTGTCAGCCGTCATGATGGCCGTTGTTACCTTNGTCTCGCTGATGGTGCATATCTATACCATAGGCTACATGCAGGGTGACCCGGGATACACCAGATTTTTTTGTTATATCGCATTGTTTACTTTTGCAATGCTGATGTTGGTTATGGCCAACAACTTTCTACAACTCTTTTTTGGCTGGGAAGCGGTGGGTCTGGTGTCTTACTTGCTCATTGGGTTCTGGTTTAAACGAGAATCTGCGGTTGCAGCAAATCTCAAAGCATTTCTGGTTAACCGTGTGGGTGACTTGGGATTTATTCTCGGCATAGCGGCAGTAATGTACTTGTTCGGCACACTGGACTATAGCGCTGTATTTTCTGCTGCGTCCGAGAAGCAAACTGCAGTGGTAACCGGGGCACTCGGTTATGAATGGAGTTGGATTACGGTTATATGCATCTTGCTTTTTGTTGGGGCGATGGGCAAATCTGCACAGGTGCCGTTACATGTGTGGTTGCCAGATTCTATGGAAGGCCCAACACCGATTTCGGCCCTGATTCACGCGGCAACGATGGTGACTGCCGGGATTTTTCTGGTTGCAAGAATGTCTCCACTGTTCGAGCTTTCGACGACAGCGTTATCGGTGATCTTGATTATCGGTGGATTGACCGCGTTTTTTATGGCTCTGGTTGGACTCGTGCAGAACGATATTAAGCGGGTAGTAGCCTATTCAACGTTGTCACAGTTGGGCTACATGACAGTTGCACTCGGTGCATCAGCATACTCGGTCGCGATCTTTCACCTAGCAACCCATGCATTTTTTAAGGCACTTCTTTTCCTCGCTGCGGGTTCAGTGATCATAGCATTGCACCATGAGCAGGATATGCGGCGAATGGGCGGGCTTCGCCGCTACATGCCCATTACCTACATTACATCTGTTATCGGGAGTCTTGCGCTGGCAGGGATACCTCCGTTTTCCGGATTTTTCTCAAAGGACGCGATCATCGAGGCAGTGCATCACTCCAACATACCCGGTGCTGGGTTGGCCTATGCTGCCGTCCTCGGGGGTGTTGTCGTGACAGCGTTCTATTCATTTCGCCTGATATTCATGGTGTTTCACGGGGAGCCGTGTATGGACAAACAGGCGCGCTCACACCTGAAAGAAAGTCCGTGGGTGGTTACAGTGCCTCTTGTCCTGTTGGCCGTGCCTTCGTTATTTTCAGGTGCTTTCCTGGTTGAAAGTGTGCTGGGAGGGCACTTTTTGGGGGACGTTGTAGCTCAGCGCTCCTCAGCAGGAGAAGGCGATCATCTGACGGCGGTGGGGATGATGGCTCATGGCTTTTTTACAGCGCCACTCTGGTTGGCTTTGGGCGGTATTGTCCTGGCATGGATCTTCTACATTAAAGCACCCTCACTACCAGGCAAAGTTTCTCAGAGACTGTGGCTCGTCTACAGAACACTGCATAGGAAATATGGTTTTGATGAGCTTTATCAATGGCTATTCGCGTCCGGTGGTACCCGCGTTGGAGAGTGGCTCTGGCAACGGGCAGATGTCGCGCTGATAGACGGGTTGGCGGTAAACGGTACAGCAAACATGATTGGGTGGTTTTCACGTATTTTGAAGCGACTCCAGACCGGATATGTTTATCACTACGCATTTGTCATGATCATTGGTGTGGTCGTATTTTTATCCTGGGGCCTATGGTTATGAGGCGATGTAAAGCGTAATGGACAGTATGACCCCCAATATTCTCAGCATTTTGATCTGGTTGCCGGTATTGGGTGGAATATTGATTTTGTCGACTGGCGGTGATCGTAATGCTCAGTTAGCCAGAAAGATAGCGCTTGGGTTTTCTGTGGGTACATTCTTGTTGTCGTTGTCGATATATGCTGATTTCGACATAAATACGGCGAGTATGCAGTTTGTAGAACGTTATAGGTGGATCGAGACCCTGCACATTCAGTACTTTCTTGGTGTTGACGGTATCTCTATGCCGCTGATCATTCTGACGACTTTGCTAACGATCATTGTAGTCATAGCCGGGTGGGAGGTTATTACTAAAAGAGTTGCTCAATACATGGCGTCCTTCCTGATTATGGAAGGGTTGATGATCGGCGTTTTTAGTTCGATGGATGCCATTCTTTTCTACCTCTTTTGGGAGGCCATGCTGATACCGATGTTCCTGATTATCGGGGTTTGGGGTGGATCAAACCGGGTTTATGCGGCTATAAAGTTTTTTCTGTATACGTTGGTTGGATCTCTACTGATGCTCGTGGCGATTATCTATTTGTATTTCGCATCAGATCACACCTTTAACATCGCATCGTTTCATGCAACACCACTGACCTATGCGACACAGGTGTTGATTTTTCTAGCATTCTTCGCAGCTTTCGCCGTAAAGGTGCCCATGTTTCCGGTACATACATGGCTACCTGATGCTCACGTGGAAGCTCCTACGGGCGGGTCTGTAATTTTGGCAGCCATTACCCTAAAAATGGGCGCTTACGGATTTCTCCGATTCAGTATTCCGATTACACCGGACGCTTCTTCTGAACTTGCGATATGGGTTATAGGGTTGTCATTGATTGCGGTGGTCTACATTGCGCTAGTGGCTCTGGTGCAGCGAGATATGAAGAAACTAATCGCGTATTCGTCGATATCACACATGGGGTTCGTGACACTAGGCTTCTTCATATTTGACTCGCAGGGGATGGAAGGCGCCATTGTGCAGATGATCTCACACGGTTTTATTTCTGGAGCCTTATTTTTGTGTGTCGGTGTTCTTTATGACCGAATGCATTCCAGGGAAATCGATAGCTATGGTGGTGTGGCGAATACTATGCCAGTGTTTTCCATGTTCCTGGTTTTCTTTGCGATGTCAAATGCCGGGTTGCCTGGTACTTCGGGGTTTGTGGGTGAATTTCTTGTTATCTTGGGCAGCTTCAGGGTCAACGGCTGGTATGCAGCCGTTGCAGGTCTTACGCTTGTTCTTGGTG
>PBOB01000016.1 GCA_002724185.1 Acidiferrobacteraceae bacterium
TGAGGGGTAGTCATACGGCTGGGTTTCACGAGTGGTCGTATTGGTCAGGCTGTCGGCAAGTAGAAGTTATTTCATACAGTAATGCACGACGCCCTCTCAACCAAGAGTGAGGCCAGCGTATTACCTGTTTATTCTAAGCTTCTCGGACTTTGTCTGATGCCTGAAACTTGAAAAAGGCTATAAATCAATTGTCAGGGAGCTTGCCTAAATTTTTCGATTAGATCCTGGAAGATTCCATCACGATCAATGTCATAGGCTTCCCGGATTAAATGCCGATTTGCGTCACTGCAATCCCAGTAGGTATCTTTGCCAAATTTAGGCGCTCTGATTAACTGAGTTGAAACCCATGTTGGGTTAATTAGCCACGCCATATTGATAAGATCCCATATTACCTTCGTATACCCGCTCATCCCCTCAGCTGTATAGCTATCATGATCGAATACATGCGTTTGTTGTTGACGTTTATCGTACCAATCGAGATATTCGTTGTAGAGATAATGGCCTAATTTTCCTTTATCGCGAATCCAGGCTTCCATATCAGGTAGGGAGAGAGTTAGTTGCGCTCCTACATGATAGCCAGGGAGGTAGATGTAAGGTACCCCAGAGTCAAACAATAACTGAGCTGCTAAGATATCTTGATCGAGATTGAATGATGAATTTGGAACACGTACGCTCGTTGGATAAGCCGCTGTCCATAATACAACGATGTTTTTTACGATTTCAGGTGCTATGATAAGAGCTGAGGCTATGTTTGTGACACAACCAATGGCGGAAACATATAACGGCTCATCTTTGTACTCAATGGCTCGCTCTATAAGATCATTAACAGCCTCACTTACTATCGGTTTATCGTAGGATTGAAGATACTGATCTGCACCATAAAATGCTTTGTCTTTCGCGTCAATTTCTAGCAGTTCATAAACATGGATGATTTCATCATAGCTTTTCTCCATTCCAGTTTTCGGGCTAATCATTTCAATTTCATCTGGGTCCAGTCCTTGGTTTACCAATGCGTTGGCCCATTTATAATATTTCCTACTGCGAAGGTCATGAGCTACATCTAGCTGGCTCGGTGAATCTAGCAAAGAGCCATCGTCTTGCTGCAACAAATTAGCGCCAGATTTGATAGTGCTAACTAAATTCTTTAAGTCATTCCGATAGCACTCATGTGAATAAGGCTCGGCGTAACACGCTTCTAGTTGGACTTGATCTGGAGAAAATAAAGTCCATGCGAGAGCAAATTGATCATCAATCTCGTTTCGGCAATCTGTATCAAGCACGCAGCGGACTTTCTTGGATGGCGGCTTCAAGCGAGCCTTCATTTCATCATCAGATAGTTGGGGGAAAGTGGGTAGGGGCAAGGGATACCTCCATCTGTTAAAGTGTTCTGTGCTTAGATTTCATCACATAGTATATCCCGACTTACATAACGCATATGAGCCTATGCTTATCGCGTAACAGCAGATACACACATATTTGGTTTGCAGCTAGAAGCGCACTAGATACCTGTCTAGTAGATCTCTAGGCGGCTCAACACCGATGCCGGGCACATTACTCAAGATCAGCATGCTGTTTACAATCGAGATTTGTGAGTTAAGCAAGAGCTCCCTCATCGGATTTGGGTTAATATCAACTTCGAGCATTCCGCATCCGGGATTAGCAGCAAGTACGTGTGCAGATGCTAGTAAACCGACTCCGCCACCAAGCCAGTGAGGGCAGTAACATAGACCCGATTGATTAATTTTATTTGCAATAACTGAACAACCAGAGACACCGCCCCATTTGGCGATATCCGGTTGAATGTATCTAATAGTTCTACTACCAATCATATTAACAAAGTCATGTTCTCGATTAAGATTTTCACCGGCTGCAAGGGGTACCAAACTAGCCTCGGCCAATACTTCCCAGTCAGTGTTAGAACTATTGCTTCTAATTGGCTCCTCGATCCAAGTGAGGTTGAACTGGGACATAATCCCGATGTTCGTTATGGCATCCTGCAGTGACCATGCTTGATTTACATCAACCATCAATTTAGCTTTAGGCCCAAGTAATTTTCTCGCAAGCGCAACAGTATTAATGTCAGCTTCGATACCAAAGCCAGCTTTTATCTTGAACGCGATATGACCATCGTCGATAGCTACCGGTATTAAATTTGTGACATCGGAAGGGCTAAAGCCGCTTGCGTATATTGGTACGCTTTTGGATTGCCCCCCCAAGAATTTCCATAAAGGCATTCGAGCTCTTTTTGCCGAAATGTCCCATAGAGCGATATCTATTCCAGCTAGTATTTGGGCAAAAGGCCCAATTTCACCAGATTGATTAGCTAGGATCTCGAGGTCTCTGGTCAGGCTTGTAAAGACTTCATCAGGGGCATTTACTACGCGGTCTATTAGACGAGGCGCAATTTCTTTAGCTAGTAATTTGGCTCTATATTCGGTCGCATCGGATGGGAAGTTACACCAAATTTCTCCCCATCCAACAACCCCATCTCTATCCTCAATTCTAACCAACAGGGTACGTCGATCGGACATAGTTCCAAATGAGGTGTATACGGGTTTATCGATCGGTACGCGTACAGCAAATGCATCTATTTTTTGAATCGTATAGTAATCGGTCACTCTGCTATAACTCGTGCACGCAAATCCTTACGGCGAATTTTTCCTGAATTAGTAAGGGGGAATGATTCGACAAAGTAAATTGTGCGAGGATACTTATAATAAGCAAGATTAGTTTTAACATAGCTTTGCAGCTGTTTTTTAAGCTCCTCTGAGGGGGTAGCATTTTTTGCGAGACGCACAAAAGCGCAAACTATCTGACCTCGTTCGACGTCTGGCTTGCCAACGACAGCAGCTTCTACAACCATAGGATGGCGTACTAATGTATCCTCAACCTCAGCAGGCCCTATTCTGTATCCTGAGCTTTTTATCAAATCGTCATTTCTTCCCTGATACCAAAAGTATCCATCTTTATCTTTATAGGCGAGATCACCTGATAGCAGCCATTCGCCTCTAGTCATTTTTTCTGGTAGATCTTCTGAACCCCAGTATCCCAGAAACAGGGTTTGCTCATCCTTACGCAAGGACGCTATTTCACCAACTGTACCATCAGGCTGTATGTCACCACTCTCATCAATAATTGCCACTGTGCGACCGGGTAACGCTCGACCCATCGAACCAGGTCTAACCGGATAGAGTGCGGCACAATTGCCAATCATATGATTAAATTCGGTTAAACCATAGAACTCATTACACACGAGCTGCATTTGTTTTTCTGACCAGCGAACAACTTCACTTGGAAGGCTTTCACCGCCCGTACATACTATACTTAGGTCAAGGTTCCATTGGCGCCTTGGATTAGGAATCTCCGCTAGTCGCTTAAGTGCTGTTGGTGTCATGAATGAGTGTGTCACATAATGACGCGCCATGAACTCGAATGCCCACTCCGCGCTAAACCGATGATTTGATGCAACAACAGTTTGCCCAGATTGGAGCGCTGGTATGGCGAGATCTAGTAGCCCACCAACCCACGCCCAATCCGCTGGTGTCCAGAACACTGCTCCTGGTCGAGCGAGCTCAAGGTTAAAGAACATGGTTAGAGTTGGATAATAGGCATGGACTATCCTATGGCCATGAAGCATTCCTTTAGGCATACCCGTTGAGCCAGACGTATACATTAGTAGCGCGGGATCGTCAGCTTCAGTTTCTACTCTTTTGAATGGCGTAGTGTTTGCACCCCTAGTCATATCTATAAAAGAGAGTTCGTTCTGTAAATTGCCTGATACTAGAATACAGTGATCAAGAGTTTTAAATCGCTTCCGATGCGGTCGAAGCGGCTTCCAGGAATCATCATCTGTTACTATAAAACGGCAGTTTGAGTGTGTGAGGATGTGTTCAATAGTGTCAGGACCGTATAATTGTGACAACGTTAGGACAATCGCGCCAAGATAGTAGATAGCTGCGTGAGCGATAATCGTCTCAGGGCGTTGGCCTGTATGAACCGCAACGGTTGTGCCTTGCTGTACGCCCAGATTCGACAGATGAACTGCAAATTGGAGCGCTTGCTGATGTAGCTCGCCATAAGTATGTTTGGATACTTCACCATCATCTTCATAAATAATGGCGATAGCATCACTCTTAGGAGAGTCAGCATGACGGCCCAATATTTCGTAACCAATGTTTGCGCTTTTTGGAATAACAATCTTAAATCGATCCCGGTCAACGTCATAAGCTAGGTTGCTGGCTTCAATCAACTTCTGGTACGTGCTGGTTGCAGGCGTTTCTATCATATTGTATTCGGCTTAATTGTTAATTTTTTACTTCTACTACCTAAATCATAATCGAAGCTAATGTTAAGTAATGCTTGATTTAAGAAATGAAAAAATCTGATCAAGCTCCGTTATGCTGGCTCCTGGCTGACAATTTGAGTATACTAGAATAATCGAATAGTACATCAGCTACTGTTCTAATCAATGATCTAAATCTTTTATCCTAAACCTAATAAAGTGGGAGCAATTATGACAAGCAAGTTGGTTGTATATGATCCAGTCCAGTGCTGTGCCACTGGTGCCTGTGGTCCAGATTCGGATGACGAACCCGCACAGTTTGCCGCATCTCTGGAGTGGTTAAAAGAATCAGGCGTTCAGGTAGAGCGATTCAATCTTGGATTCCAACCTGGAGAATTCGCGACCAATTCCGTCGTAAAAACAAGATTGGAGCAGGATGGGATAGATTGTCTTCCATTGCTGATTGCCGATGGTGAGATTATTAAGAGCGGCGGTTACCTATCGCGTGATGCACTTGCAATAGCATTCCACTTAGAGGCGCCGAAAGCTGAAAAAAAGACATCCTCTAGGGGTTGCTGCAGTTGACAATATGAATGTGTTATCAATTAAGACTCCGCATATATTTTTTACGGGCAAGGGTGGAGTAGGAAAAACCTCTACTGCGTGCGCGGTTAGTGTTCACCTAGCTGGTGCCGATAAGAAAGTTCTGTTGATATCTACAGACCCTGCCTCCAATATNGATGAGGTGCTTGGGCAGGAAATTGGAACGTCGCCGACTACGATTGAAAAGTTGAAAGGNTTAAGTGCTTTAAACGTGGACCCAGAGNTCGCAGCAGCGCAGTATAGAGAGCGAGTGATAGGGCCNTATCGTGATCTTTTACCAGATGNAGCCATTGCAAGCATGGAGGAGCAGCTAGCAGGCGCATGCACGGTAGAGATTGCAGCGTTTGATGAGTTTGCAAAGTTATTGGGTGATAGAAGGGTGACCGATGGCTATGACCATGTAGTATTTGATACGGCACCAACTGGCCACACCTTGAGGCTGTTAACTTTGCCAGCAGCCTGGACTGGCTATATTGAAAAAAGTACAGCCGGAACTTCATGCATAGGCCCGCTACAAGGTATGCGTGAACAGGAAGCATTATATAAGGAAGCAGTTAAAGCGCTCAGTGACCCTTTCCGAACAACTTTAGTTTTGGTATCAAGACCAGAACAAACTGCATTGACAGAGGCAAGTCGGACAAGCGAAGAACTCCGAGACGCCGGCCTTACAGAACAACAGCTCGTGGTAAACGGCATTTTCGAATTGAACGATCCAACTGATCAGCTGGCAATTGAATTGCACAAGAGAGGCGCGCACGCCTTAGGAAAGATGCCAATGACATTGCGTAGACTCCAGCAAACTCGTATACCGCTTAAGCCTGGGGAGTTAGTTGGAATTGATGCATTACGAGGGTTCTTTACGGATCGCGAACTTCCTACTATTAGGCCAAATAGTTCTCTAATAACACTTCCCGCGTCGTTTGATAGCTTAGCCCAACGACTTGCTGAACAGCAACATGGCTTGATCCTTACGATGGGCAAAGGAGGTGTAGGGAAAACAACAATTGCTATACGTTTAGCAAAGCGTCTTGCGTTTACAGGAGCGAGAGTACTGTTGGCTACAACTGACCCAGCAAATCATGTTAGGTCTATGGCAGGAGGGAATTGCGACAATATCGAATTTAGTGAAATTGATCCCGCGATAGAGGTTGAGCGCTATCGTGCCGAAGTGATGGCAACGACGGGTGCAAACTTAGATGCTAATGGATTGGCGCTGCTTAACGAGGATTTATCATCTCCATGCACAGAAGAGATCGCTGTTTTCCAGGCGTTTGCTCGGATTGTAGAGAAAGCAGTTGATCAGATAGTTGTCCTGGACACTGCACCCACCGGGCATACAATCTTGCTTCTTGATGCCGCACAATCATTCCACCGTGAGGTAGAGAGGCAATCTCGGTCTGTGCCGGATCAGGTAATAAAGTTGCTTCCCCGCTTACGTGATCCATTATTTACTTTTCCAATTATTTGCACGCTTGCAGAGGCAACGCCCGTCCACGAAGCAGCAGAACTGCAGAGAGACTTAGTTAGAGCAAATATACAACCGTTTGCTTGGGTTATTAATCAGAGTTTAGTATCGCGTAAACTATCAGATCCGGTTTTAGTTTCTCGGAAAAATCAGGAGAAACGGTACATAGATGAAGTTATTAAGGAACATGCCTCGCAGGTCTATATGTTGGAGTGGCTATCACAGCCAGTAACTGATCTTTCGGATACTGAGGCTGAACTGCAGTCGGCTGGTGTAGGATAGATCTTTACGAAAGAATATCTAACAATGGCCCTAGATAACGAGACTGCATCACTCATTTTTTCAGGGCTTGGTCACGATCGTAGACTTGAAATATTTCGCTTCTTGGTACGAGCAGGTTACGAAGGTATAACGCCAGGGAAGATTAAGGAGCATGCTTCTATTTCAGCCAGCACTCTCTCTTTCCACCTTAAAACACTAAAAGCGATGAACTTAGTTCATGTTAGCCGGGAGGGGAGAACTCTTGTCTATCGAGCTAATTTTGTGCTCATCAACGAGGCAATGGCATATTTATTGGCAAATTGCTGCGAAGGTGCTCCGACAGACGCTATGGGATTTCTTAATTAAGCGTTAACTTGTAAGTTCAAGTTAGTCGTTCGAGTAGCCATAGCTAGTGTAGTTTATGTAAAGACGTTGTTAGTTCTCAGTTTTATTGCAGAGCGAGCTTTTTTATAGATGTATATTGCACCAATATACTACCATTAGAATTTTAGCATGCAGCCTTGTTATGTCTATTAGAAGATAGAAGATATTTAGGGTTGTGCTTGCGTCAGTTATAGTAGACACTGTTAGCTGGTGAGTCAGTTTGGGCTGTAGGTATAGTTAGTCTATTTTTTTGTTCGTTAAGTTTACGAGAATAAGGCGGGAGGGGTAGATGTTTATACAGTTAGTTACTGATGGTTTAGCAGTTGGTGGGCTTTATGCACTAACGGCTGTAGGTGTTGTGGTAGTGTTTCGTAACACCCGCACAATTAATCTTGCGCAAGGCGATTTTGCAATGATAGGTG
>PBOB01000017.1 GCA_002724185.1 Acidiferrobacteraceae bacterium
CATCGGGTCGGATGACAAAATGGCCTGTGACTCGCCGTCCACGCAAAAGATCTGCAGATGCAAGGACCCATGGACCATGACAAATAGCGGCTACTGGACGACCACTGCTGGCTACCGATTTGCAAAATTCAATTATTGCGGACGATCTACGCAGATGATCGGCAGCATATCCACCTGGTATAACGACCGCATCGATTGTATTCCAGTCTAGCTCTTCAACAATTATGTCGGCAGCAATTGGCATGCCATGCACGCCATTGTATACGCGGCCGTCGAACCCTGGAATAGTAGAACGTCCTTTGGATGCCAGTGCAAGAGACCAGAATATCTCTTTATACGCAGATTCATCATAACCTACGACGATGACCTGTGCGCCTTCCTCTTCTAGTCGAATCTTCGGATAGTGAATTTCGATATCCTCATATAGAGGGCCGGCGAGGAGGGCGATTGTTGCACCAGACAGTGGGAGTGCTTCAGGCATTTGGACTCCAAAAGGCATGGTCGTGCACGATTAGTGTTTCTGGAATAGTTTGTATGGATACTCCGTGGTAGCTGAGTCGCGGTGTTTCGAGACCACCACTAGCAAAAGTCCACTCAAACCAGACTCGATCATTTTGGGTAGCATAATCGAGCAGATCATGCTCAGGCTGTTCGAGTGATTCAAACATTTCCTGGTAGTAGTCTCGTATAGCTAGCCTACCTACTCGTGATTCATCCAGTGTAGGATCCTCCATTACTGCGTCTTGATGATAGAACTCTGCCATTTCATCTGAGTCGTGACGCATCCAAGCAGCGAAGAATGCTTCTAGGTGACTCTTCATGACTCATTTTCGCCCAAATAACGCCTGGCATTTTTGTGCAGAAATAGCGCTCGATCCTCATCGGAAAAGAAATCTGCGTGACGTCGGATCGACTCGACCAGCTGAGGATACATATAGAGATGCTCAAGCCATGGCCAGTCCGTACCGTAGACGATCTGAGTCGGACCACATCCGTCACGAAGGGCATGGATTCGTTCTCGATAATTTGGAAATGGATATTCATGCTCATCTTCCCACATACTGATCAGACAAGAACAAGACACATAAATATTCGGATGGGCGCGCACAACCTCATACATAAGGTTTGCTTCTGGTTCCCGAGGATCAAGATATCCCATATGATTGGTCTGCATTGGTAGATTGGGAAATGCTTCCGCCACACGGGCAAAAGCTTCCCAGACTGCAAGCGTACTAGGGGTTGATGGCCGGTTAGTGTCCTCAAATCCAAAAATTACTCGTCGGCCCTTGTCTTGGACCATCGAATAGGCATCCATAAGAATGGGATCATCAATATTTGTCTCTAGGAATCCTGGGAATACTTTGATGCCGCAAGCTCCCTGATCAAGGTGACGTTCCAAAGGAGCGAGTCCGTAGCGATCTCTCGGATCTCTTAAGGTAGTGAACCAGAGAAGCCGGTCTGGATATTTTTCAGCCCAATGTCTGCAGTAGTCAGCTCCACCCCAGAAAGATCCTCGATCTGCGTCCACGACATCCATATAGTAAGGCATGTCATAGCCATCGTAAGAAATTAGGAAGGCCTTTTCAACCGCAGCATGATCCATTTCCGCAACAAGTTGATCCCCGGTGCGTTCTTGCCATGTGTAACCTCGACGATAATCAAACGCAAATCCTGATTCGCGCGGAAACGCACGGTAAAATAGGTGGACTTCGGTATCGATTGCAGGTACTCGGCCCTTGGGGGGCTCATGGTTGATATTGATGCCGCACATAATTAAATCCTCTTAAGGTAGTTCCATTCCAATGTCTTCATAAACTCCGCTATCCATATCTGCAACGGCCAGCGTTCCCTCCATGATAGCCTTTTCAGAATCTGGATCACTACTGCGATTCTTAGTCCACTCATCAAGTTGTGAAAAATTATCTATTTTGTACACAATCATGTAGGATGCATCGCGAGGTCCGAGACGCCATGTTCTGCCAACAGCAAGAACTGGGGCATCTTCTGGGTGTAGCTCAACCCATCGCCTATAACCCCCCTCAATGACATCGCGAAATCGTTCCCAACTAACGTCAGATTTCTTTTTAAAAAATTCTACATAGTACATTTTATTTAGATGAATTGACTTGAAAATTTCGTTAGATCTTATTATAAGGAAGTGTAACATCTAGTCGACGACAAAAAAATGGTAAACCCTAACTAGATTGGAGGACTGGGAGCTATGGCCGATAAAGCCCACGCGCATACAGTTCAGGGCTTAACCCCTGAAGATGACCTTGGTATTACTCTGACTCATGAGCACCTCTTTTCAGATGGGTCGAGCTTTTTTGAATTAGATGATGCCGATGACGCAGAAGAATTTGCTAATTTACCAGTAACTCCCGATCTTATTGAACGGGTGATACTTAGCTCATGCTCCAACAAAGATAATATCAATCTAGATAATCCAGAGATTGCCATCAGCGAGCTCGAGGACTTTGTTCAACTGGGTGGCCGAACTATTGTAGACGTCACGCCGGAAGGCATGGGCCGAGACCCCCATGTTCTTCAAATGATTTCCCGTCGCTCAGGAGTGCCGATTGTGATGGGATGTGGCTTCTACTGCGAGTATTCCTGCGAGCCGTGGGTCTTAACTGCAACCACTGATGAGCTTATGCAGCGAATGGTCAAAGATTTGACTGAGGGTGTTGATGGAATACGCTCCGGCATAATTGGTGAAATAGGAATTAATGGACAGGAGCGAGGCACGCTTAACTATGTGGGTGACATGACGCCGATGGAGGAACGCTCGCTTCGAGCCGCCTGCCGAGCCTCTATTGAGACAGGAGCACCGCTAAGTATACATCAGCCAAATAGGGCTTCTGCCGTGCCGGCAATATTGTCAGTACTTGAGTCGGAGAATGTCCTACCGGAAAAGGTCATACTCTGCCACATGAGCTCAATATGGGACTTTTCAATGCATTTGTATGCGTTGGAGAGAGGGTATCGTATTGGTTATGACAATTTTGGGATGATGCTTAAGAATAGTCGTATGCGTTATTTGGACGATTCGCAGAGAATGGATTGGCTAGCTGAAGTATTCAAGAAAGGGTACGGAGACCAGGTACTGGTTTCGCATGACATCTGGTGTAAGGCCCAATGGAAAAGTTTTGGCGGTGGTGGGTACGGCCATTTTTTGAGAACAATCGTGCCAGCACTGCTTAGTAGAGGATTTACTGATTCAGACATTGATTTATTGTTAGTTAAGAATCCTTCAGCACTGATAGCATACTAATTGCGAAAATATTGTGTAATTGTCGATGTGCTTCGATGGTGAATGTTGCAGTATATTGGCAATCTCACAATTGTTGGCCGATTCTGATAGTTTCTAATCGTAATTAAGTATTTATGCCTGTCCCTAAGAACCAACAAACTGAAAACCTTGCGAAGCTCAGTTGTATTTTTGTTGCTGTAGTCTGGGGGCTTTTTTGGATTCCACTTCGTGCGTTAAACGAGGCTGGCATTTCAGAGATGTGGGCAACAGTTCTATTTTCGGCTGTCCCGTTGTTGCTACTAATACCATTATTATTAGTGCGGTGGAAGTCTATTTCTGCTTTAGGCTGGACATTGCACAAGATCGGAATTGCTATAAGTATTGCATTTGTTTTCTATTCAAATGCTTTTTTCTATACAGATGTGATTCCAGTTCTATTATTGTTCTATATGACGGTGATATGGGGCACGTTGTTTGCTCGAATTTGGCTAAAAGAACCGATTACATTTGCTCGAATTACTGCAATAGTGTGCGGTTTTTCCGGTATGTTCGTTATTCTAAGCGTGGGCCCTGGCATACCTATTCCATCGAACTTTGGAGATTGGCTAGCATTGCTTGCCGGTATTAGTTGGGCTTTTGGTGCCGTCCTAATGAAAAGGGAAGAGGAGATAGATCCAAGAGATTTGGTAATTTGCTATTTTTTCTGGGCCACGGTACTCGCAGTAGTGATGGCAGTAATTCCTATTTCGATCCACACACCATCGCCAGGTTATAACGAAATTATTGTAGTTTTGCCATGGTTTTTACCTATTGTTCTGCTATTGCTAATCCCATCTGTTTTTGCTCTTCTTTGGGGAGCTCCGATGCTTAGTCCCGGCGTGACTGGAATTCTCTTTCTAACCGAAATCAGTGTTGCGACTATAGCAGTGGCGATATTGACTGATGAGCCATTTGGAATCAGAGAAGTTTTAGGAATTTTACTTATCTCTCTGGCAGGCGCCTCTGAAGTGATCTTCACACTCTTCCGACGGAGATTAAAGTAGCGTCAGCATTAACCGTATAGCCTTACAAGCCATTCTGCAATAAGTACTGGTTTATCAAGATTAGAGGCCTCTACAGTAACATCGTATTGCACGTGCCATTCACCATGCTTCTTATCGATAATTTCGCGAAGAAAAAATCGAGCGCGAATGCTATCACCAGAGTATACAGGGGAGACAAAGCGAATTTTATTAAAGCCATAATTAATATTAGTAGCAATATCTTCGAGATTTGGCGTGCACGAGGCGAGTAGTGTTGTTAGAAGAGATAGTGTTAAGAATCCATGTGCAATAGTTTTCCCTGGTGGAAAATATTTTTTCATTCGCGCGACATCGACATGAATATATTGATGGTCAGATGTAACATCAGCAAAAGAGTCAATCATTTCCTGATCTATCGTCAACCAGTCAGAACACGCTATTTCCTTGCCAGTGAGTTCAGCAAGATCAGCGATGTTCATTGTTTGAGATGCCATAAGTATTCTATTTAGTCTACAAATCTAGTTGAACTAGATGCAAGATAATCATCGACCCATGACGCGTAACGAAGCCCACTACGCACTTTACTTTCAAGATCTTTTTCAAGCTCTTTAACTGCTGCAAGTTGTGCAGCAATTTCATGTGCTGCTATACGCGGAATAGTTACAACGCCGTTAATGTCGCCAATGATGATATCGCCTGACTCTATTACACGGCCTGACATTGAAATTGGAAGACCTACAGTTCCCGGTCCATTTGCGTATGGAGAGTTTGGCGAAATACCGACGCAAAATACTGGGATATCAATCTCTAGTATTCCTTCAACATCACGTACTAGCCCGTCTGTAATTATCGCTGCAAGGTTTGAGTTTTTGGCCATAGCGGCTACGTTATCACCAATAACTGCTGCACCTTCGTAGTTCGAGGTAGCAATAACGAGAACATCCCCGGGTTTTGAAAGTGCAATAGCAGGCTGGACCGGCAGATAATCTCTCGGCGCTGTTTCAACAGTGATAGCAGGGCCGATGAAGCACATATTGTTATCTAATGGTTTGATGCGATGATCTAAGCCGCCAGTGCCATTTTGTGCATCCACAACAAATCCGGTTGAAAAGTTACGAAATAAGGCAATATCCTCCAGCGGAGGCCTATCAAATGTTTTTCGAACTGTTAGATTTATTGGTTCTCCGATCATCGCCATTCTCCATTTTGCGCTAAATTAGTATTTTCTTGCTCTTCGAGGGAAAATAGTCTATTTAGACAGGTGACTTCCAGCAATAGTTTTTTCATTCTTCGACTTGAGGAGGCTTGTGATCTATAAGAGGGTTCAAATAGTTGACTCGCATACAGGCGGTGAGCCAACACGGATTATCTTGTCTGGTGGGCCTGATCTGGGCTCAGGTAGCATATACGATCGTTGGAAGATATTCCGCGATAGATACGATAATTTTCGGAATGCAGTAGTGAATGAGCCTCGAGGTGGCGATGCTTGGGTTGGCGGACTACTCTGCACTCCAGACGATCCCGATGCCGTTGCTGGTGTTATATTTTTTAATAATATTGGCGTGCTTAGCATGTGCGGCCATGGAACAATGGGATTAATAGAGACCCTGAGATACCTAGGACGTATTGACTCGGGATCCTACAAGATTGATACACCAGCTGGAACAATTTCGGCAGGCGTCGATAAGAACGGCAGGTGTACTATAACAAACGTACCATGTTTCAGATATTTAAGTGATATTAGGTTGAATGTTCCAGGTCTGGGTCCTATTACGGGTGATGTAGCCTGGGGTGGCAACTGGTTTTTTTTGACAGAGGAACACCGCCAGGAGATCTCACCAAGTAATATAGACGTTCTATCAGATTGTGCTGGTGCTATTCGTAAGAGTCTCGATAAAGCAGGTATTTATGGAAAAGACGGAGCTCTTATCGATCATATAGAGCTATTTGGTCAAGGCGATGATGGGATAGACAGTCGAAACTTTGTTCTTTGCCCCGGTGGTGCCTATGATCGGTCTCCATGTGGTACAGGTAGTAGCGCGAAAGTTGCTTGTCTTATAGACAGCGGCAAATTGAAACCTGGAGAAGTCTGGAGGCAGCAGAGTATCATAGGGAGTGTGTTTGAGTTGTCGGGTATTTGGGACAATGGAGAGGTAATAGTTAGCATTACCGGAGAAGCGCATGTGACGGGTGAAGGAGAGTTAGTCTTTGCTGATAACGACCCATTTCGGTCGGGGATTTCAACTCAAAAAATTAACTTAGAGACACGCCATTCAACTGATTAATTGAGAATTAACTTGGAATAAAGGCGTCGAGCTATGAATATTAAAAAAATCAAGGTGTACCAGGTAGATCTACCACTTTTAGAAGGTCGTTATGCATGGGCCGACGGCAAGTTTGTTGATGTGTTTGATTCTACAATCGTCGAGATCGAGACCAAGGACGGTTTAATCGGAGTGGGGGAAGTATGTCCGCTGGGTCCGTTCTATTTGCCGGCATTTGGTTTGGGAGCACGTGCAGGTATTAAGGAAATTGCTCAGCATTTGATCGGACAGGACCCAAGCCAGATAGAACGAATTGGATTAACGATGGATAGAGCGCTTCTCGGTCACCCATATGTGAAATCAGCCATCGATATTGCATGCTGGGATTTGCTTGGCCAGCAGACGGGGAGACCGATCTGGCAGTTACTTGGTGGAAAGTTCGGAAATGCCATAGAGTTATATCGTGCGATTAGCCAGAGCAGCCCCGAAAGTATGGCGGCTAACGTTATGATGTATAAGAGTCAAGGTTATCGGAAATTTCAGTTAAAAGTTGGCGGTGCGGTAACGGACGATATAGAACGGATTCGAGCAGTGGCTGACGTTCTTGAGGGAGGCGATACTCTTGTAGCAGATGCGAATACAGGTTGGTTATCGTCAGAAGCAATTAGAGTTGCGAATGCTATCAGTGACCTAGATGTCTTTATCGAACAGCCTTGCGCAAGTTACGAGAACTGTTTGTCTGTACGAGAACGAATATCATTACCTTTCATATTAGATGAAAATATTGACGGGTTAGAAATGTTGCTCCGTGCGCACAGCGATCGCGCAATGGACGCTATAAATCTAAAAATCTCTAAGGTAGGTGGGCTTACACGAGCTAGAAAAATAAGGGATGTCTGCGTGCATCTAGGCATCCCAATGACAATAGAGGATAGCTGGGGCGGTGATATTGTAACGTCAACAATTGCCCATTTAGCTCATTCTACGCCTGAGCGCTTTCGGTTTTCAGCAACAGATTTTAATAGTTATGTATCAGTATCTAATGCAAGCGGAGCACCTTCTAGGGCTGAGGGTGCAATGTCCGCGTCAGACGAGCCGGGCCTTGGTGTCTCACTAAATCGTGATGAAGTGGGAGACCCCGTGGCGGTGTATGAGTAACAGAAAGAATGGCAGAGATAACTACTAGCTACATAAACCGAATTAGTTTGCATGCTTATATTTCATATCTGACCTAGTGCTATCGCGTTTCGAAAATGGTCAATGGTCTGGGCGACGCCATGGTCTAGTGAGGTATCTGGTATATTCCCAAGCAGATTTCTCAATTCTGCGTCTGTTTGCCCTTTTGGGAATGGAAGAGAAGTATCTTCTGATGTGATAGTTACGCTTGGCTCGACAGCATTAATCGCACGAACTATATCGTCAACGTGCACAACAGCGCCACGAATATTATAAACATCGGCGCCTTCTTTTTTGATAGATGCTGCTTGAATAAAGATCTTTGCGATATCGTCAACAAACTGGAATCCGTTGTACCCACCAAAACTAATATGATAATTCTCGCCCTTCGCAGCAGCCAACATTGCCATGGTTGGTGTTGATGTTAGCCCTTGGTCTCGTCCTGGGCCATAAACAGTGTATGGTCGTAATCCAATACTTGCAATTCTATGGTCTTGCCAATAAACAGCTGCGGTGCCTTCGTTAGCCTGCTTGAAGACGCCATACAATGTCGCCGGTCGTAGTTCTGAGTCATGCTGTAAGAGTTCGGTGGAATACAGGCTGCTTTCGCCATAGACTGCGACACTACTTGCGAAGACAACTTGTTCGACGCCCGCCTCTCTGGCGCCTTCGAAAATATTTGTTGTACCGACCACATTGACTGCTGCCCCTTTAGGTGGATTGTCTTTGCAAAAGGGCACTTGAAGTGCTCCTAAATGAATTATGTGGGTTGCAGCTGACTCAACGATACTACGTTTAACATGGTCAGTATCAGTTAGATCTCCACGAACGAACGCAACTTGCTGCAGTTGGCTCTCATCCATTATCAGCTCAAGGCGGCTACGGTTAGGGCTAATATCAAATACAGTCACAGCTAATTCTTTTTCAACTAGATTTTTGACGACCCATGCACCAATACAACCCATAGCTCCGGTAATGAAAAAGTGATTCTGATTCATGGAAATATATCTTCCCTTAGGGTCTAAGTAATGGGTTTAATGCATTATGCGTTAGCGAGAACGACATTTTGCTGTTGAGTTCCTAGCCCCTCAACTGATAGCCGAACTTCGTCTCCAGCACTTAAGTATACTGGAGGTTTCATACCTAGACCCACTCCTTTAGGGGTGCCGGTAGCTATGATATCCCCAGCCTGAAGGCTCATGCATTGGCTGAGGTAGGATACGATTTCGGCGACAGAAAAGATCATAGTGCGAGTGTTAGCATCTTGATGTCGTATCCCATTCACCTCGAGCCAAAGGTCCAGTTCCTGCGGATTATTAATTTCATCACCTGTTACTAGCCACGGTCCAATCGGGCCGTACGTGTCCGCCGATTTGCCTTTAACCCATTGACCACCCCTTTCCATCTGCCATTCTCGTTCAGATACGTCATGAACAATGCAGTAGCCAGCTACGTAATCAAGTGACTCGCTCTCGGTAATATTTTTTGCATCGCTGCCCATCACGATCCCAAGTTCAACCTCCCAATCTGTCTTAGTTGAGCCTGGTAGCAGCACGATGTCATCATTCGGACCAACGATTGAGCTCGTCGCTTTCATAAAGACTACAGGCTCACTTGGTATCGGCTGGCCGCTCTCCAATGCGTGATCAGTGTAATTAAGTCCAATACATATAAATTTGCCAACACCGGATAAGCAGGGGCCAATCCTTGGTTGTCCCTCCACTGCTAGTAGTTCTATCGGATCAATTTCAGACAGGGTATGAAGTTGTTCGGGATTTAGAATTGTAGGGTTAATATCTTGGACATGTTGGGAAAGGTCTCGTATGACACCCTGGTCATCTAACAATGCCGGTTTTTCTTGGCCTTGTAGACCATACCGTAGTAGTTTCATCTTGATACCTTCTAGCTATATCAGGGTTTGGAATAACATTAAGCACGTGCTACCTATAGGTAACAGTGTAGCTGAAATAGGTATATAAGTAACTACTGTGTATCACTTTAAGCTTAAGCTTAAGATTTGATGACCTCTGGATTTGCGACCATTTCTGGCTTAAGAGCTCCATTGAAAGCTGCAAAAATATTTTCACAGGAAATTATTGCCATTCGCTCTAGCGATTCGCGACTGACACCAGCGCAATGCGGACTGAGAACGACGTTGGGCAATTTCAATAACGGATGTTCTGGTTCTGGGGGCTCTTGCGAAAATACATCAATACCGGCGCCCGCAATTGTGCCCTGAACAAGTGCGGTTGCCAAATCCAGTTCGTTAATGATACCGCCACGCGCTGTGTTTATAACGATCGCCGAAGGTTTCATTTGTTTAAGTGTAGTCTCAGTGATTAGGTTAGTTGTTTCGCTGGTTCTAGGGCAGTGGAGCGTAAGAATATCTACTTTCGATAAAATATCCGAGATTGAATCGACTGGAGAGCAGCCGGAATCAATAATGGAACCTGAGGGAACATAAGGATCAACTACGTATATCTTGATACCAAACGCCTGGGCCCTACTCGCTAGCGCCCGCCCCGTGCGGCCAAATCCAATTATCAGCATCACTTTGCCTTCTATGTTCGAGCTTATCGGTTTTTCCCTGAAGTCAAAGTTGCCATGTCGTACGGCAATATCGTAGTCAAAGATCTTTTTGGCCAATGAAAGTATGAGCAACATTGCTTGCTCGGCTACAGCTATTTGATTGCTGCCTATAGCAAGAGCGAGAGGAATATTTCGCTCTGTTAGGCAGTTAATGTCGATATTGTCATAGCCGACGCCATGTCGTGAAACAATCTCTAAGTCCGGGCAGCTCTCGATAATTCTCCTGCTGATTGTTGCAGAGCGTACCAAGATACCATGACTTGCTTCCACAGCAGAACATAACTCATCTTCAGAGGAAGTTTCGATCACCTCATAGCGAATACTGGTTTGCTGTTCTAGTAAATCAATACCCGCCGCGTTCAGCTGGCCAATTACAGTAATCTTTTTCATCGGTATAGTTGTAGCGTATGATGAGTCTAGCTTACAAATTATTTGAATAGATTACTAGCAATAACAAGGGCGGGGACTGACGCTGGGAGCGCGCTCTATATACAGATCGTCCCCATTAAACAGATTGCGGTATAGTTTCATCACGCATCTTTGGCGTAAACTTCGCATATAAATTAACAGCAGGTGAAGTCTTAGAACAAATAGCTAAGAGGGCAAATACTACATGAATCAGATCGATCTAAATGGACAATGCGCAATTGTGACAGGTGGAGCACAAGGTATTGGCCTAAGCATTGCTAAACGAATTCTGGATTCGGGCGGGAGGGTTAGTCTGTGGGACCAGGACAAGCAGGCTTTGAATGAGGCAGAGACTGCATTAGGGTCCCCGGATACCCTTCATCAGTGCATGGTAGAACTTACTGATTGGGACTCAGTAGAATCGGCTGAGACTGCCACCAGAGAATGTTTTGGTCATGTTGATATACTTGTGAATAATGCAGGAATAGCTGGTCCAACTGGGCCAAGCTGGACGTATTCGCTTGAGGATTGGCGGCGTGTTGTAGATGTCGATTTAAATGGCGTTTACTATTGCTTACGTGCCGTTATTCCCTCAATGCTAGAGCAAAATTATGGTCGCGTTGTTAATGTAGCCTCTATTGCAGGTAAGGAGGGGAACCCTAACGCTGCTGCATACAGTGCAGCAAAAGCGGGGGTCATTGCCTTAACTAAATCAGTTGCAAAGGAAACTGCAGACAAAAACATTTCCGTGAATTGCATTACTCCAGCTGCGGCTAGGACGCGTATTTTTGAACAGGTTAGTCAAGACCACATTGACTACATGTTATCAAAAATTCCAAGAGGAAGATTTGTTTATGTTGAGGAGATTGCAGCTATGGTTTCATGGCTTGTGTCTGAGGAGAACTCCTTTACTACTGGCGGTGTGTTCGATCTAAGTGGTGGTCGTGCAACTTATTGATAAATTATTTGCTTGGTAAGATGCTAGATGAAAATAGCAGTTGTCGGAGTTGGCGGTGTTGGTGGCTACCTAGGAGGAAAACTGGCAGCTAATGGTTCTGATGTTGTATTCCTTGTTAAGAGCAGTTATTTGGATATTTTTAGGCGCAAAGGCCTTCATATCGTTGGCGCAGAAAACGTTACTGTTTTCCCGGTCCATGTTTCGGACGAAGCGCGGGACGTAGGTGTTGTAGATATCGTACTGTTATGTGTCAAATTGTATGATCTACAAGCTGTATCGATGGCCATACTGCCGCTTATCGGCCAAAAGACATCGGTTGTTACGTTACAGAATGGAGTTGAAAGCCCATCTATTGTTGGCGCTATAGTAGGACATGAAAAGATAATACCGGGTGCAGCATACTTCCCCGCTAATATCAATACTCCTGGTGAAATCGAATTCAAAGGAGCTATTCAAGGAAAGCCATTAGTTGAGTTTGCGCTCCTATCACCGCTATGTAATTCCAGCGCAATCTCATTATTGGATGAATTTCGAGATGCTGGAGTATCAGCTCAGTTGTCGCTGGACGCGGACAGGATGCTGTGGGAGAAATTTTGCTGGATTTTGGGAGTAAGCTCCGTAACGGCAGCCACTCGTCAAGATATTAGTGTAGTGCGGTCGGATAATGACATGCGTGCACTATTTGCAGCGAGCGTTCATGAATGCGCCGAGGTGGGAAGAGCGTCAGGCGTGGATCTTGCAAATAGCATAGAGCTAGATTTGATGAACTTGCTCGATGCAAACCCAGGAAATGGCAAGAGCTCCTTACTGGTAGATCTTGAGAAGAGTCGACCCCTTGAGCTTGAAGGTCTTGCAGGGGTGGTTCATAGGCTCGGCCTGAAGCATAGAATACCAACACCCGTAACTTCAACTGTCTATGCATCTCTCAAAGCATTTGTTAGTGGCAACGTAGCTTTAGGCTAAATGAGTGCGTTACCTATTCGCATCGAATTATTTAAGAGGCAATGCAAATATAGGCTTGATTGTAAGAACTACCAAGAGTAAAAAATTATGAGCATAGCTGATCTTAATCTGAAGATATTGTTCGCACATCCATCGTATCGACTAGCTGAAGTATTTCAGCAGAGACGATTAGATATCGAGAGCAGGCAAGTATGGTCTGGAGAAAATCTTAGTATGCAGGTTCAAGATATAGACGTTCTTGTAATATCTGGACTTTGGTCAAATGAATTACTTAAGTCGGCGAAGAAGTTGAGTTATATACAATCGATTAGTGCTGGCTATGATCAATTTCCATTAAGTGCGTTGAGAAAACGACGAATCCGGTTAGCTAATGCTGCTGGAGTTAATCGTGATGCGGTAGCACAGCATGCGATGGGCCTAATTCTAAGTTTTGCTCGCCAACTGCACCTAGCGAGGGATAATCAGCGACTTAATTATTGGCGACCTATGATTTCATCAGTACGTAGCAGAGAAGATGACTTAAGAGGTAGAGTTATGCTTGTAGTGGGTCTTGGTGATATAGGGACTGCGCTAGCACAGCTTGCGCGCTCCTTCGGCATGAAGATCATTGGTATTAAACGTGATATCTCGAAACCTCCAGACGTTGCACATGCGGTATATCCACCTAACAAGTTAGATGCGCTAGTTTCTGATGCAGACTTTATTGTTCTTTGTTGTCCTTTGAATGCCGATACGAAAAATATTATTAATACTTCGCTACTAAAAAAAATGAAAAGTTCAGCCTACCTAATAAATGTTGCACGTGGCGGATGTATCGATGAGCGTGCGCTTCTAGAGGCTATCCAGAATAAAGATATCGCAGGGGCGGGGCTTGACCATTTCAGCGAAGAGCCCCTTAGCTCTAAATCTCCATTTTGGGGTCTTAGCAACGTGCTTATTACGCCACATTCCGCGGGGGAGACGCAAAAGTATGAAGTCGGTATCATCGATATACTCACAGAAAATCTAAAAAAAATGGATTTAGATGATCGGGACTTCACTAATCGCATCGTTTAGCGTCCAGTGACATATACAAATCTAGGTGTAGTAGCTAGATCACGCCATCGTTGGAGTATGACTCAATCTCATTGTCTGTATAGCCCAGGCCAACAAGTATCTCTCTATTGTGTTCACCGAGTTTTGGTGCTGGATCGCGAATTAGCCCGGGGGTTCGAGATAATGTAGCTGGTATATTATGTGTAATCAGGCTTTCTATCTCATCGTCTGGCACACGTATCAAAATCTTACGAGCTTTGACCATCGGATCGTCAATGATGTCAGCAACGGTCTGAACTGGCCCTACGGTTACCCCAGCTGCTCTAAAGATTGCTAAATTCTCACTTTGTTCACGAGACGCTATAAACCCCCCGATAATAACATCTAGCTCATTACAGTGCTTTACCCGGTCAGCATTCGAGGAAAAACGCGGGTCTTCGACAGCATTAGGGTGTCCGATGGTCTCCATCAGCCGAATGAACATGGATTGCATCGATGCTGACAGCGCTACATACCTACCATCTTTGCACAGATACACATTTCGAGGCGCCGTAGTTTGTATACGGCTTCCGATCCTTTTTGGCGTGATACCGGTTAACTCATATTCTGCCGCTTGAGGCCCTAGGATTGCTAAGAGGGGGTCAAAGAGCGGAAGATCAATAACTTGCCCTGAGCCCCCACTGACTTCTGTGTGACGTAGCGCTACAAGTGTAGCGATACCGCCATATAATCCAGCAATCATGTCTGCTAAAGCTAGTGGTGGCAATATTGGAGGACTGTCTGGCATTCCGTTCATCTCTGCGAAGCCGCTTCTCGCTTCGACAAGCGAGCCGAATCCTGGAAATTGTCGATCTGGGCCCTCTTGGCCCCAGCCAGATATTCGAACAATTACTAGATTTGGGTTGATTTTGTGTAGCGCTTCTGGTCCAAGCCCCCATTTCTCAAGCGTGCCCGGTATAAAATTCTCTACAAGGATTTGTGACGATTCGACCAATTGAAATAATAACGCTTTGCCGCGTGGGGTTGTAAAATTTAGGGATAAGCTCTTTTTATTTCTAGCGTATATCTTCCAATATAGGCTGATCCCTTCGACCCGCCAATTACGTAGGTCATCACCATAGCCTGGCCGCTCGACTTTAATTACTTCCGCTCCATAGTCGGCGAGGAAGTGGGTCAGCGCATTGCCTGCAACAAGTCGAGAAAGATCAAGGATTTTAAGGCCAGTAAGGGGGCCTGAATCATCTACCGCGTAAGGTACGTCACTTAAAGGGGCTATCATGGTTTTTGCCGTAGTTATTGATTCCCTAGATCAACAGTTGCCGGTTCCGCAGTAAAATTAGGCGATCTTGAGTCCCATCATTCCATACTTCAGGATGGTATTTGGCGAAATGTCAAGTGTGATATACATGAGGACTCCATTAAACTATCTAGTACAATTGGGTCGGTGCGACGGGGGAGTATAATCTAGAGTAGCTGGTTGGCAAGAACTATTGTAGATCGGGGCTTGGTTTGTTTATTTATCGTATCGAACCAATATGAGTGGAAGCATTAGATAGCAAGGTTCGAGTAGAGGGCGATTGTATGGCAGGTGTCTAGCTGCAGAGGATCTAGGCGTTTAAACAATGTTAGCAAATTATTCTAGGGAGATGATGAATTGAAGACTACCCTTGTAGGTACTATCTGGCAGAGTACAGGCAATTCGCTGCTTAAACAGGTCGGTTTAGCTGTACTAGGAACAATATTATTAGCGATTTCTGCCAAGGTACAAGTTCCATTCTGGCCAGTACCAATGACGATGCAAACATTTGTTGTGTTAGTACTTGGTATTGCCTACGGAGCTCGGCTCGGTTTGGCAACTGGAGTACTGTATATGCTTGAGGGCATATTTGGTCTTCCGGTTTTTGCCACTGGCAGTGGCTATCTCTACGTCATAGGGCCAACCGGAGGTTATTTGTTCGGTTTCATCTTGGCGATGGGTATCATTGGCTGGCTTGCTGAAAGACGTTGGGATCGCTCGGTTCCATCAATAGTTGGTGCCATGTTAATTGGCGAGGCTATTATTTTTTCGGTGGGGATTGCATGGCTTGCGTCACTTATAGGCATAGACAGAGCGCTACAAGCGGGCCTGTATCCATTTATAGCTGCAGAGGTGTTTAAGATAGTTCTCGCAGCCGCTACCATTCCTTTGATCTGGCGCCGATTAGCGAAGTAGATTGTGAATTATATTTATCGTTAACACTGGAGGGTTAGGGATCATAATCCTGATTGAGCCAAAAATGCGCAAACACTTACATATCGATCTTTATCGGAACAAAATCACGGAAGAACGACGGGAAGGAGAAGCCGTCATTCGAGCTGGCCGCTATTACATTGCGAAAACACTTGTTGATCGAGGATTGGCTAATGTTGATCCGCTCTCTCCAGAGAACCCTTTGATCTTTTCTGCTGGCCCCCTGGCTGGAACAAATTTTTCAAATGCCAATCGACTAAGTGTAGGCTGTAAGAGTCCACTAACAGGTGGTATAAAGGAATCAAACTCAGGAGGAACCTTCGGCTTTGCGCTCGGTCAGCTAGAGCTTGCAGGCTTCACTCTAGAGAATGCGGCCGACGATTGGATTGTTATTCACTTATGCAAAGATGGTTCTATAGCGTTTGACAGTGGCACTGACTATCTTGGTAGAAATAATTTCGATGTAGCTAACGCTCTCCATGAGAAATATGGCTCGAAGACGAGTCTGGCTATATGCGGGCCTGTAGGCGAGTATCAGGGGCTTGTTTCAGGGATAGGAATAAGTGACGTCGATCTTAGACCATCTCGCTTAGCAGCACGAGGTGGAGTTGGCGCGGTAATGGGAAGCAAACGTGTTAAAGCCATTGTAGTTGATCTCAATAAAATGCCAACATTCCATGATCGCAAAAAGGTGATGGGCTCTGTAAAGGAATACAATCGTTTACTAGATGAGCAGCAGCCTGTCCATACATTTCGAAATATCGGCACCGCAATGATGGCTGATATTCAAAATCATCAAGGAGGTCTACCAGTCCGCAACTTTAGCGAAGGGAGGCTAGTTGATCCAGATATTGAACCATTTAAGCTGGGGGGCGACTTCATCCGAGAGCAAAATCTAGCTCGGGGTGGGATTACGACTCATGCATGCATGCCAGGATGTACAATTGAATGCAGCAATGTATATGTCGATGAGCATGGAAAGGAAATTGTATCGCCAGTTGAGTATGAAACGTTAGGTTTGATCGGATCAAATTGCGGCTTAACCGACCCAGATGAATTGGCTCGAATCAATTTTCTTGCTAATGATCTTGGGCTGGACACGATCGAAACAGGCGCTACGATCGGTGTATTAATGGAAGCAGGTGTGGCTGAATTTGGCGATATAGAATTTATGCGCCAGTTCTTTGAGGAGCTTCAAAAGGGGACAGAAAGAGGTAAATTATGGTCCAATGGAACTGCTCATGTTGGTGAGCATTATGGTGTCCAAAGAATACCTGTAATTAAAAAGCAGGCGATAAGTGCATACGATCCGAGAGTTGTAGAGGCAACAGGTATAACTATGATGATGACTGCTCAAGGGGCTGACCATACTGCAGGTAATTTGCCGGTGCTTGATTGCAGCGATTTGACCCTTGAAGAAATTGTTGCCGCCAGCATTGAAGCACAAACACAGTATGCGGCATCAGATGCTCTTGGGCTATGCATCTTTGGTCGATCAGTAACATTCACACAGCTTGAATTTATTGTAAACACGCTTAATGTTGCACATGGAACAAGTCTGGAGCCAGAGTTTTATATGGAGCTTGGTCGGGCCACATTAAAGCTAGAAAGAGAATTCAACCAAGCTGCTGGATTTACCCCAGCTGACGATGAATTACCACAATTCTTCTACGACGAACCATTGGCGCCTACAAACAAAGTTGCGCGCTTTCATGGCGCTGAGGTTAGAGATTGTCGATCTGCAGAATTGTGATCTATATCTATTGATCATTGCGCGTCGGCGTGTGACTATATGATTACCATTAAAAAGACAACATCTAGTCGGCTTAGCTCCCTAGATTCTATGACGATAGAATTTGGAAATGTTTTTTCTGATCACTATTACCGACAAAAATGGAGTAATGGCAAGTGGCATGAGGCTAACATTGCCCCTCTTACAGACATCCTTATAAATCCAGCGGCTCTTGGTCTGCATTATGGTCAAGCGGTTTTCGAGGGGCTCAAAGCCTACCGTGGCACCCATGATAATCGTATTAGATTATTCAGGCCCGACAAGAATGCAATTCGACTTAGGAATTCTTGTGAGCGCTTATGTATTCCTGCAGTATCAATAGACAATTTTCTAGAAGCAATCGTGACACTTGTTTCGGTTGAGCATCAATGGGTACCGAAAAGTAGGTTACAGACTCTGTATTTGAGGCCTCTACTTTTTGCCTCTGAGGGTCATCTCTCAGTTCGGCCTGCAAACTCCTATGAATTCTTGGTGCTGGCCGCTCCGGTAAGTGAATATTTTGATCGATCGGGTCCGGGCATTCGACTCAAGGCAGAGGATCGCTTTACCCGAGCAGCTCCTGGCGGCATGGGCGCTGCAAAAACAGGTGGAAATTACGCTTCCACCTTGCGCCCAACTGGTGATAGTTTGAAGCAAGGTTTCGATCAAGTATTGTGGCTAGATTCTTATGAACACAACTATGTGGAAGAAGCTGGTCAAATGAATATCTTTTTGCGATTTAAAGACCGTGTAGTTACACCGCCTCTTTCTGGCACCATACTACCTGGAGTAACGCGAGAATGCGTATTGACGCTACTTGATGAGTGGGGTCTCCGTAGAGAAGAGCGGCGAGTTTCGATGGAAGAAATTGCTGAGGCAATCGAAAAGAAATACTTGCTTGAGGCATTTGGTGCGGGGACCGCAGCAGTTATCGCACCTGTTAAAACAATTTCTTATCGATCAGCTAATATTGAATTTCCTGATCTAGGTAGAGAAACTCTAGCTCAGAGACTTTACGACGAACTTACCGGTATTCAGTATGGAGAGATACCCGATAGACATCAGTGGACGGTAGTTGTTGAGTAGCAAATATCGTTTGGCCGTTTGCAGCCGAGAGGCGCAATATTGCAGGAACACCACTAACCTATTTATTTATGCGGTTCATGAGTAGGATCTAATATCGATGTTTACTAGTTAGGCAGGAAACTAAGTGCATTTTGAACCTAGATTGTGGGCATTCACTAAAGGATTTCGAGCAAGGATATTTTTGGCATTCTTATTGGGGCTTATTGGTGTTTCAGTTGGTATTGCCCGATTAGCTCTTTTAGGATGGTTGCTGGCGCAAGTAATTGCTGGCAGTGAATTTAAAAGCCTAATTGTACCTCTGTGCCTTGTCGCGCTAATTATGGTGGTTCGGGGCGTCATCGAGCACATACGCAACATGATCGCACACCGCACTGCAGCCAAGATACAACTCGTCCTTCGCAGAACACTTTACGATCGACTGGTCATGCTAGGGCCAAGTTTTGTGACCCAACAGCGATCAGGAGAGTTAGCCTTGACCTTAATCGATGGTGTGGAGCAGCTCGAAACTTATTTTGGAAAATATATTCCTCAGATGTTAGTAGCTTGTTTTACACCAGTCATCATATTCTCATTTGTGATCTTTATCGACGTGCCCGTCGCTACGGTACTTTTAGTTGCGTCAATTGTTGCATTGTTTGCACCAGCTCTGTGGCATAAATTCGATACGAAAAAATCAATAGAACGCGAGCATGCCTATTCTGAATTTGCATCCGAGTTTTTAGACTCTGTGCAAGGATTAGCTACTCTAAAATCTTTTGGACAAAGTCGTAAGCGAGGCCAAATCTTGACGCAAAAAGCACATGCATTGTTCGAGAGTACAATGTGGGTGTTAGGCACTAACACTCTGTCGAGAGGTATTACGGATACAGCAATTGCTGTTGGCGCTGCGGCGGCTTTAGTTTTGGGTGCATATCGGGTTATTGGTGGGGGTATGGATCTTTCAGCTCTGCTAATCATTTTGCTGTTAGGAATCGAAATATTTCGACCCTTACGCGAGTTGAGGAGTGTTTTGCATCAGGGTATGGTTGGCAAATCGGCTGCGCTCTCTATGTATCGATTGCTAGATGCACAGCCAGTAGTTAAAGAGCCCGCGATAGCTAATTGCCCCAACAATTTAGAAGCTTCAATTTCTTTTGAAGAAGTATTTTTCCAATATCCTGGGCAACGCGAGGTTGTTCATTGCGATCTCAATCTATCTCTCAAACCAGGCGAACGAGTGGCGGTTGTCGGTCCTAGTGGATGTGGTAAATCTAGCTTAGTTCGATTGTTGCAACGTTTCCACGATCCTCAGGGTGGCGCTGTGAAGATCGGTAATTGCAACGTTCAGGATTTACCAGTCGACTTGGTACGTCGTCAGATATCAGTGGTCCACCAGGATACGTTTCTATTTCACGGAACCGTCCGGGAAAATTTGCTGATGGGTAATCCAGCTGCAACACATGACGAGCTAGTTAAAGTTACGGAAGCAGCTAATATTCATAATTTTATCGAGGGTTTGCCATCTGGATATGATACTTTAATCGGCGAAAAAGGAATCAAACTGTCTGGGGGTCAGCGACAGCGAATCGCAATCGCACGAGCTCTCTTGAGGGATAGTCCTATCCTTATCCTAGATGAAGCATTGTCTGCTGTTGATGCAGAAAATGAAGCGATAATTCTTGATGCACTAGAAAGATTAATGGTCGGTCGTACCACACTAGTGTTGGCCCACCGCCTTTCAAGCGTAATTAATTGCGATCGAATTGTTGTTTTAGATGGTGGATCTGTTGTCGAAGAGGGGAAGCATGAAGAATTGATCGAAAACGGTGGTGTATACAGCGCTCTGATGTCTGAACAGACTCATGGCTCTCATACAGGTTTCGGCGACAGTGAATTGTACTGGACAGCTAATGAGAAGATAGTTGCTAGAGATAACTTTCAGGATTTGAATCAGGTGCAGCCAACAGAAGGAATTGTGAAAGCCGAGGGACTCTCATGGACTGAAGTTATCGTCATCCTCATGAAGCATATCTTGCCATGGAAGGCGAAGGTTGGACTAGTGTTTGTGTTTGGAGTGGCTCGTGTTCTAGCGTTTATCGGAGTAGGTGTAATAAGTGCATTCATTGTTCTGGCCCTAAAGAACGGTGAATCATTCGACCAGTACATCACCCTACTTATATTTGTTGCACCCGCAGCGGGTATTCTTCATTGGTGCGAGTCATGGATCGCCCATGATATGGCATTCAGACTACTTTCTGAATTAAGGATAGCTGTTTTTAACAAGCTGGATGCATTGGCCCCTGCATATTTGACACGTCGCCGAACAGGAGACTTGATGGCGATTGTCACCCAGGACATCGAAATGGTCGAATATTTCTTTGCACATACGGTAGCGCCGGCATTCGTTTCAGTTCTGGTCCCCACAACGGTCGTAGCGGTATTATGGATGTACAGTTCCTGGTTAGCACTCTCTTTGCTTCCTTTTCTCATAGCAGTAGCTCTGAGCCCTTTTATTATGCGCGGTAAAGTGGACGAACTAGGCTCACGGGCTCGGGAGGCAGCGGGCGAACTTTCTGCCCATGCGATAGATTCAATTCAGGGGTTATCAGAAGTTCTAGCCTTCCAAGACGAAAATCGAAGAGGCGAGCAAATAGATGACTTGGCTAGGCTCCATATTAGGCTACGCTTGCCATATTTTGAGCAATTGACCTTGCAGCAGAGCTTGCTTGAAATCTTTACAGGGTTGGGCGGCTTGTCGGTTGTTATTTCAGGCGCTCTGCTTGTAAACAGTGGATCACTGGATCCTGGCATTCTCCCGCTGCTAACGATTTTGGCTATGGCTGCATTTTTGCCTATTTCAGAAATTGCTGAGATTGGTCGTCAGCTGGCCGATACCCTTGGAGCGACACGTCGTGTCTATGCGCTGGAAAGAGAGCCAATACCAGTGCGAGATGGTGAAAGCAGCCTATCTAATTTCTCGATACCATCTGCAGATCTTAGTGCTGTTAGTTTTAGTTATCCTGGGCATCAGCAGGTTGTCTTAGATGATATCAGCCTTGAAATTAGAGCTGGTCAAACTGTGGCATTAGTTGGCCCATCTGGCGCAGGAAAAACAACCATAGCCCATTTATTGATGAGATTTTGGGATCCTGATAGTGGAGTAATATCGATTGGGCAGCACGATATACGGGACTTTGCCTTGGACAATGTACGAGGCCAGGTCGCGCTTGTGGCTCAAGATACCTATTTATTTAATGATACGCTACGTAACAATATAGTTATTGCCAACAGCGATGCCACGCCTGGTGACATAGATGCGGCAATTAGTGCTGCGGCTCTGGATAAATTGGTAAAGCATCTTCCAGATGGGCTCGATACGATGGTTGGTGAGAGGGGTACAAGTTTATCTGGCGGACAGCGACAGAGAGTAGCTATAGCTCGTGCATTTCTCAAAGACGCGCCCATCTTGATCTTGGATGAGGCTACTTCACACTTAGACGCAATCAGTGAGCATTCCGTGAGACGCGCTCTTGATCAACTGAAATCTAATCGAACAACTATCGTAATTGCGCATAGGCTTTCAACTGTGCGAGAGTCAGATGTGATACTCGTTATAGACGGGGGCAGGGTGGCTGAATCAGGAACTCATGATGCCCTGTTGGCAAGAAATGGCTTCTATAGTCGACTGGTCTCGAGACAAATAGCTTCTTCGAAACTAAAGGCGACGCCAGCTACATGATTAAGGCGCTGAAGAATACTTATCAGAGAGGCGTGTTTCTTCTTGTGTTATCTGCCCTATTATTAAGCACCTCTGGAGTTGTGTTAAGGGAGATACAGAGTGCTGGCGGCTGGGAAATACTATTTTACAGATCGTTAGCATTCTCTCTAACAGTAGCTACCTATCTCTTTCTTAGGCAAGGTAAGCGCTCACTAACCAGCATTCTTCAATTTCGTTGGAGTGAGTTATTAATTGTGGTATTCCTAGGTACCGGTTTTGTTGCCTATGTTTTCGCACTGCTTTACACAACGGTAGCTAACGCATTATTTGCTATAAGTGCTGCCCCACTATTAATGGCTGTATTGGGCTGGTTTATATTAAAAGAAAAAGTCCCTTGGGTTACCTGGATAGCTATTGTTGCGGGTGTGGTTGGTCTTTGTATTATGGTTGGAGGAGAAGTTGCAAGAGGTCGCCTATTCGGAAACTTAATTGCGTTGTGGATTCCCATTTCCTACGCAGCAACGATTATTCTAATTAGACGATTCCGAGACATAGATATGCTGCCAGCATTACTAATGGCTGGATTACTTGCATTGATTATTTCAGCATTGTTTTCAAATGAACTTATATTGAGCTGGCACGATTTTTTGCTCAGCATTTATCTTGGAATATTTCAAGTTGGGCTGGGTTTTATTTTTATGTTTGCGGGAGCGCGTTATGTTCCGGCTGCCCAAGTCGGGTTAATTGGGTTGACAGAAGTGATCTGCGCCCCTCTTTGGGTTTGGTTAACTATCGCTGAAATCCCAAGCAGTTCGACCTTAATTGGTGGTGGAGTAATATTTATAGCTATCGCCTCCAATGGAGTATTCAATCTGCTTAAAGCTCCGAGACATTGATGCTGTGGTTTGGCAGTCGAATTTAAGAAGTTGGCGAATCTTCAGAAAATATAGGGATATCCAAATACCTTAGGTATCATTAGTTGTCGGGAGCACTTTCCCAGGGTTTAAGATGCCTTTTGGGTCAAGTGCTTTTTTAATGGCTTGCATGGTATATATGCTTACAGGGTCCTTATATCTAGACATTTCTGTGGTTCGTAAGATGCCGATACCGTGCTCAGCGCTGAACGAGCCATCTAACTCATCAACAGTCTCAAATACCATCTCTGAAAATGCTGCTCTATAAGTTTGAAATTTATCTGCTGTCATCTCTTCGGGCTGTAGAAAGCTTAAATGTATATTGCCGTCGCCAATATGACCAAAAGGATATGGTCGAACGCCCGGCACCAAGAGCTTGCCTTGATGGCTGGTCCGTTCGATCAGTGAAGGTACGTTTGAGACCTTTACTGATATGTCATGTGAGAAAGCTACACATTCTATTGTCTGCGCTTCCCGTAGGCCTTCCCGAATTTTCCACATCTCGAGCGCCTGTTGTTCGTTCTGGCTGATTGCTGCATCAAGAATAAACCCCTCTGCTAATGCTGAAGCGAGCGTATTTTCCATCACGCTGCGCAGATCGGTAACGCTAGTGGCGCCACTATAAGTGATCAAAACACACCATGGGTTATCCCCCGGCAGCGGCTTCTTGCAGCCGGGGATATGACGGACCGCGAGGTTAACACCTAATCTTGGAATTAGCTCAAAGCTTGATAGCAGGTTTTCACTATTGTTACGAGCCATAGAGAGTAAATCGAGACTGGCATTTAAATCACGTAGCGCCACAAACGCGGTTTCTACCTGATGCGGTCTCGGATAGATAGCCAGCGTCGCCTTCGTAATGATGCCAAGTGTGCCCTCGGCCCCGACGAAAAGATGCCGAAGACTATAGCCAGTATTATTTTTTCTAAGCTGATTCAAGTCATTCATTATCTCGCCATTAGGCATGACAGCCTCGATCCCAATCACTTGATCTCTGACATTGCCATATCGGAGCACATTAATACCACCTGCATTGGTAGCTAAATTTCCACCAATCTGACAGGATCCCTCGGCCCCCAAACTAAGAGGAAAATATCGGTCAGCCTGGAGGGCGGCCTGTTGTATATCCGCGAGAATGCATCCAGCTTCAACAGTAATTGTGTTGTCGATGCTATCGAGCTCTATAATTTTATTCATGCGGCTAAGGTTTAGTATGATGTCACCTTGACGTGCAACAGCACCGCCACATAAACCAGTGTTACCTCCCTGAGGAACTACAGATATACCGTGTTCGGCACAAAAGGATACTACTCCCGAAACCTCATCGGTATTCGCTGGTAACACGACAGCATCAGCTTGACTCTCAAAATCGCCACGCCCCTCTACTAGGTATGCAGCCTTTTGAGTTTCTTCGGTTAGGAGATATCGCGAACCTACTAGATTTTTCAATTGTTCTAGGATCATTGCTATAGCCTATGAGTTGGTAGCAGAATGTGACTTATCGGTTGATAGACTTACTTGTCGACAGTATCTATTGGCTTACCTGCTTCCCCCCAACCGGTCAAGCCTGGACCAAGATGACCCACGTTCTTGTAACCCATTTCAAGCATAGTTTTAGCAGCGAGAGCTGATTGCCCTCCTAAGCCGCAGTAGAGTATGTAGCGTTTAGACGGATCGAACATAGAATCATGGTAGCCGGAATTCGGATCAACAAGAAACTCAAGCATACCCCTTGGTGCGTGCAGCGTATTGGCTATAACTCCCTGTCTAATCCGGTCTCTTGTATCGCGGATATCCAGTCCGACTGCTGTACCAGCACTAATTTCGTTTTCGAATTCCTCAACCGAAAGAACATCAATTTGTTCTTCTGCTTGATCAACAAGGAACCATACATTTTCAACCATTTCAGTACTCTCCAATCAAATTAATTAAGCTTTAATGCGGCTTCAAACGTCGCCTGATTTGCGGTAGCCTGCAGTGCAGTTTCTTCTTCATTGAAAGTGTCGAGCCAGGTACGGCCACGAAGTAGCTCGTCCCATACAAAGAGCATTGAGGCAGCACGCATTTTGAAGTACTGCGCTACTGAAAACACTGCGGAGGTCTCCATGTCGACCGCAAGGTACCCCTCTTTGTTCCATCTTTTAATTGTTTCCAGATCTTGCTGAAATAATGCGGATGTAGTCAGGTGACTGCCCGTATGTGTTGTAATGCCCTTGTTCATAATTTCAGTTCTTGCTTTGCCTGTAAGCGCTAGGTCTGGGATCGATTGCCTATGTTGGCCGTAATACTCAGAAGCCCCTTCACCGATATGCGCTAGGTCTGGTATCACAATATCGCCGGTTTTGATATGTTTCTGCAGGGCGCCGCATGATCCTATCTGAACAACAATCGGAGTTCCCATTATTCCGCATATGTGAACAGGTTCAATTGCACGCGGTGCGCCATACGCACAACAAAACATTATGCGACGATTCTGGTAAGTCCCCGTATACATATCAGGCAATTTCGTCTCACGAACATTTGTGAGGTATGCTAACCGCTGTTCAACTGCCTTTTTATGCCACCAAGTTCCCTCTAGAATCAAAAGATCAGGAATTTCGTGTTGCGTTAGGCCGGCAAGTTCAAGCCACTCATTACAAGTTAACTGCATTTCGAGATTCCTTACAGGGGCCAATAGACGTCTTTATATTAACCGATCAACAGTTCTAGCCCAAAACTCTTGGTATACATGATGGCTGACAATCTCTATAAATACTGAATACAGATGCGTGTCGGACATATTCTTATCCGAATATCAAGTGTATATTTAGACGATAACTATAGAGTGCAGTTTTAACATATTATCGGAATATTGCCACCCAACCAATAATTTAGGAGGTTATGTGCAAAACAATTTGGGAAAACATTCTAGAGTTACTATCGCGGGAGATGAGATTAATTTAGACCGTCTCCGCGAGGTTACTGGCGACAAGCCAACCTATGAAATGCTTATGAAACATTTCCATATTCCTCCACAGAAGTATTTTAATATGGCTACGGATACTGTTGATAAGAATGCCGGTGGCAGCGCTTCAGACAGAATTGCACTAATTTGTGATAGAGATGATAGAAGTCAAGTCACCTATAGTTATCAAGATTTGGCTGCACTGTCTAACAATCTAGCTAGTTTCCTGCAAAAGAAGGGAGTTGGGAAGGGTGATGTTGTTGCTTGTTTTGCAGGGCAAGGTATCGAGTCGGCAATGGCGCATCTCGCGGCATATAAGATAGGTGCGATTGTCGCTCCACTATCACAGCTCTATGGACCCGAAGCTGTCCGTCACGTTCTTCAAGACTGTAATCCTCGAGTTATCGTTACAGAACAACTTTTATGGGAAAGAATAGCTACTACCGTAGAAGACATTGGCATTGAGTTAGCAATTATTTCTGACAATAAAGAGATCACAAAGAATCGTCTTGATTTTCAGAGCATCCTAGATATACCGGCATCAAGAGATTTTGTGAGCGCTAAGACCTCGGTTAATGACCCAGCACTTTTGCTTTATACATCTGGCTCGACAGGTATGCCAAAAGGAATATTGCATCGACAAGGTCTGCTGAGAGGATACCTTTCGTCGGTATCACTTTTTTACGAGATGCATATGAATGAGGAAGGACAGCGGTTATGGACAATTTCAGATTGGTCGTGGGTTGCTGGTATATTCAATGTTATGTTGACAGGTTGGTATTTTGGCCATGCCGTAGTGGCTGGGGATCAAAAATTCACGCCAAGCTGGACTTTTTCATTTTTGGAAAAGCATTCCATATCACATTGTTTTCTGACGCCAACAGCATTGAAGAGGCTAGCTGAGACCAAGGATCCGAGAGGCGCCTGGCCTGGGATCGCATTACGAGCAATTGGGACAGGAGGCGAGCCTTTACCTGCTGCAGTGCTTGAATGGGGGCAGAGAGAGCTGGGTGCGCCTATCAATGAATTTTACGGGTTGACAGAGGTGAATCATTTAATTGGAAATTGTTCACGATTGTGGTCGATAAAGCCGGGCTCCATGGGTCGAGCTTATCCAGGGCATACAATCACAGTTCTCGATGAAAATAGAGTTCCTGTGAAGGATGGTGTTGTAGGAGAAATTGCTGCAAGACAGGACGATCCAACATTATTCATTGAGTATTGGCAAAACGAATCTCGGACGAGAGCTATACAGCACGGAGAGTGGATTCTTACAGGTGATTATGGCTACCGCGATGAGGACGGGTATTTTTGGTATAAAGGACGAGAAGATGATCTAATTAAGAGCGCTGGATATCGAATTGGTCCCGCTGAGATAGAAGACGCGCTGGTAAGTCATCCTGAAGTAGTTGAGGCAGCTGTAATTGGTGTACCAGACGAAGATCGTGGACATGCTATTAAAGCGTTTGTGTCACTCTCCAACCCAGAGAATGCTTCGGACCAGTTGGTGACTGAGTTACAGAACCACGTAAAGACCACTCTTGCATACTTCAAATATCCACGAATAGTCGAATTTGTTAATCAATTTCCACTTACGAGCACAGGAAAAATCAATCGCAAAGAGCTACGACGGCAAGAAAATGCTCAGTGGAATTAACAGCAGGAGTTTTAGTGAAGAACTATGTCCGTTATCAACGATGCAAACGACGTGGAGCGCGGTTTAGAGCAACTCAATTAGCTCCTTATGTCGCTTTGAAATATAGCTTGTGATCGCTCTTTCTGCATCATCTGCGGACCGATTTCGAATCGCAGCTACAACGCAGGTGGTCATTTTATCATGGGCGCCAGTAGATGACTCTAAGTTATTTGATTCGCGGGAAATAAAAAACCAAAGTCGCAAATGGAGATTAAATATTTCCGATACAGCTGACTGGAGGTAGCGATTTCCAGACGCCTGCGCGAGTGCATTGTGAAAATCACGATCACATGCTATGTATTCATCAAGCTCCTTATCATCTGTTGAGTTTGTGAGCCTGTCATTCAATATCTCTAAGTGCTTGATGTCGGTTGCAGTCGCACGGATAGCTGCTAATCGTGCTGTTTGACCCTCTATTAGAGACCGAAACTCATATATGCTGCGTACGCTATTCGCACTAATTTCAGCAACAAACATGCCTCTGTTTGGCAGGTGATTTACTAGACCTTCGGTTGCAAGCCTCTGTAGGGATTCGCGTATCGGTGTGCGCCCAATTGAAAGTAACTCCATTAGTTCTTTTTCGAGGAGGGGTGCACCGGGGGCAAGTTCTAGACGAATAATTCTACGCAGTAGCAGGTTGTATGCCTGATCTGACAAGGGGATTCGTACGGTCGTGGTTGCGTTATTGCTTGCCATGGGGCTGGAAGGGTTGAGACGACCCCTTACTAATATATGAAGTCGACTTAGCTAGTTTCATAAGTCAGTCAATTTCAAGCGTTCATAGCCTGTTGTCAGTTCAGAATGAAGAAGATTTTGCCCAATAAATATCATTTGATTTTTGTTTGTTGCAGTGCTAGGTTCAATTTCAAGTTGACCAAATGAGTAGTGCAATATGGATTGTACACCGTCTACTATCGCAAACCCTTTCGCTCGATAGACTTGGCATGGCAGATTCGTGAACCAATCAATAATCTGAGAGCGAGAGATGTTTTGGCTATTTGAAGCAACAAGAGAGTCCATCTTGTTGTGCATATGATCATGTTCATGGATAGTGCCACGTTTTAAGCCCTTAATACGAGCGACGAAATCAGTTTCTTTACGTGAACTTGACTCGAATAGATCAGCCAAACTGACGTCACAATGGCTCGAATAAAGAAAGTCAGCATAAGGGTTAAGTTCACGCACTAGCTTCCCTTGGATTAATGCCTCATCAGACTCCATGAGATCGACTTTATTTAGAAGGATAACATCAGCATTTTTAACCTGATCAGTGTAGAAATCACCTAGTGCATCTCTTAGTTTTTCGAAATGTGGTAGGTTGATAACAGTTACAATAGGGCCTATCGTCACCGTTGTAGTTAGAGCAGGATCGATTAGCGCCTTCAGTGTGTCAACCGGCTCCGCAACTCCACTACTTTCAATAAAAAGTGTTTTTACATGTCCACTAGCGTTGATCTCAGCAATTGCATCAACCATGGGGCCTTTCAGATTACAGCATAGACAACCAGAGTTTAGCTGAACAATGTCAACACTGTTTCCTTTGAGTAATAGGCCATCAATACCTACATCACCAAACTCGTTGACAATTACAGCAACATTGTCGTTAGCTTGGTCAGCTACTAATCGCTTAACGAGAGTTGTTTTTCCAGAACCCAGAAAACCAAAAACTAGATTGATATTCATTAGTTGTAGGCTTGCGGGGGTTCAGAACAGCGGAATACCATTTAAGTGGCACTTATTTATCAGTAATCAGTCTTAAGAGGCTAATTCCAAGCTGTCCTGGGCTCCTTCATCTTTTCTAGCGCGAGCTTTACTGCTTGCACGGCATCACGTCCCCAACCATCAGCGCCACATTCATCAGCCCAGTCTTGGGTTGTTGGAGCACCGCCAATGAGTATTTTAACTTTATCGCGATGACCTGCTTTCTCAAATTCGTCAATAGTTACCTTTTGATAGTAGACGGTTGTAGAAAGGAGGGCAGAGAATCCAACTAAATCTGCTTTCTCTTTTTCTGCCGTCTCAATGAATTTGTCAGGGTGTATATCCGTGCCAAGGTTTATAACATTGAAGCCAGCATTTTCTAACATGATCGTCACAATAGACTGGCCAATGTCATGCATATCACCTAGAACTGTTCCCATTACGAAGGTCCCAACTGGCTTCTCCGCCATTGCTGCTAAGAGCGGACGTATAAGGGCTAAGCCTGCCTTCATAGCTCGGGCAGTAATAAGCATCTCTGGGATAAATATAACTTGCGCACTAAAACGGTCACCCTGCAAGTTAAAGCCTGGGAACAAACCATCATCGAGGATCACTCGAGGATCAATTTCTGCATCAATCGCTTTGCGAACAAACTCATCGGTGTAAATATGGTTACCAACTTCTACGGCTTCCCATAAACTTTGCCATTCCCAGCCCTCAGGCACACGTTGCTGCCAGTCAACTGGCTCAATCAAGACTGGGTTACCGTTTGTGGGTGCAATAAATTCTGCGTTAGACATCTATTATCTCCTCTCCGGGGTGTAGCGTCGACGGGGTTGTTGCAAACTAATTTAATGGATATTTTCCGTACACTCCAAATTCCCTTTGCGCTTCGATCATTGTGTAGATATTTTGAACTGGAACATCAGCTAAGATGTAGTGAGCTGGTGAAAATATGTATCCACCGCCGGTACCAAGGTTTTTTATCACATCATGAACACCTTTCCGAACGTCTTCAACTTGCCCGCGTGGGAGGAGCCTCTGGACACACAGCCCGCCAATTAAAGAGATATCGCTTCCATATTTCTTCTTTATGCCAACTTGGTCAAGATTGCCACCAGTAGGCTGCATTAGCCCCGAGAGGTCAACGCCAAGCTCAATTTCGTCACCAATTATGGGGGAATAATCACCACATGAATGGAGCTTTATATAGAGATCAGAATTTTCTTTCCTAAATTCAGTAAACATGTGCTTAAAGCGAGGTTTAGCTAATTCACGCCACTGCTCGGGTGATAGCATCATTGATTGCTGAGCTCCAACATCATCACCAACTCGGATCATATCCACCCCAAGACGGATAGCGTTTTTGCCAACTTCAGTGTAATAGTCAGTCAATCCATCCAAAACGCCGTGTATGAGCTCCGGTTGATCGAATAACATTAGAAAGAAGTTTTGTGTGCCAACTAAATGCGCGTAAGCAGCTTCAATAAGAGTTGAAGAGAGATCAACGATAATGAAATAATCCTGTTGATATTTGGCGCATAGATCTTTAATTGGTTCAAGCAGCTCTGGATCATTAGGATCTGGCCACTTATAGTTTTTTAGATCTTCCATTGATGTTATAGGATGAAAGTTTGGGAAATTCTCAGGGACTACTTTCGCTGGACCCCAGAAATCTTGAGTACCGCGAAATTCCTCTTCTTCATCCTCTGTACGCCCTTGTAATCCACTTTTTCCGTAGCCGACATGAAAATGATTTGACCAGGTTTCGCCTATAGGTATCGGCCGATGTGAGAATTGTGCGTTGATGCCAATCTGATAAATGATTGCGTCGTTACCTAAGCGTAGTTCTAGTTCAGGGTTATGCTTGACGCCGGTACTTGCATCGTCGATGCCATAGATACGCGCAAGTTTTTGTTTCGCCTCACTCTTCATACGGTATAGCACCGGTACTCGATCGACGGGTTCCCGGCGTACTGCCCGCTCAAAGCGCTCTCTGGGTAGCAATTCTTTCATAGTTAGATCCTGGCAATAATTCGATAGAATATTTGTTATATATCACAAATATATTTGTCGTACAACCAGCTATGCCAACTAAATAGCCGAGAACTACTATTTTTGTTTCTACGTTATCTCAGCTACTTCTGTCCCCGACAATACTTGAGGAACTGAATTGAAAACTCATCTTTAGCTGTGAGAGCATCGGCTGCATGGCGGAAATCTTCAAAAATAGCTGGTGGATTCATGACTGGATCAACCATTAGAGAATCGCAGCCTGCCAATACTGAAAGAGTGACAAATGTGTGATTTACAAGCTTTCTACGAGGCAGTCCAAAGGATACGTTGCTATGCCCACCAAAAATATGAACCTCCGGAAACCTGCTTCTAAGTTCACGCACAGCATCTAGATAATGATTACCGAATTCCGGGCCGGCTCCAATTGGAAAGACAAGAGGATCAAGAAACCGGTCCTCCATCGCAATTCCACCTGCGTCCATCTGATTCATACATAACTCAAGATTCGCAACTCGCTCTTCACCATCCTTTGGCATGCCAGCATTTCCGCTAGCGTTAGCAAATAATATGGCATTTCGCTCTTTTGCCATATCAACTAGAACTTGACGACCATCCTCTTGATTAAAGGAATTAATTGCCGGTCGACTCTTTGCTGGATCGTGCGCTTCTAATCCTGCTCGTATCGTATCGGAGTCAGAAGAGTCGATTGATACCACACTGTCAGTGATTTCCTGAGCAGTTCGCACTAGCCATCGAATCCATTCGTAGCGCTCTTCAGGATAGACCGACATCTCATCAACGCATAAGTCAATAATATGCGCTCCCGCCGACTCCTGCGATCTGATAATCCAGCGAATGTAGTCCATATCTTTTGTTCGCAGGGCATGGGCAATATGAGGCACAAGAAATGTTTTCTGTTCATTTGGATCTTCGGGAAAAATACTGGTGCAGTCGAGTAGCTTTTTCGTGCCGTCAAGATCAGTGTACGCAACACCAAATTTTCCATCTTCATGAAATATTTTTGGGCTCGTTACTTTGATTTTCCTCGTGGCATTAAAGTTTTCTCCGATTATGATGAGACGGTTATTTGGTAACGACATTTGGTTTCTCCTGCGTCAACATTATGGTGAGTAATCTACTTAGATATTAGGAGTTAAAATTTGCTTAATACTACACACTATTAATGAATCCTTTTAGAAGCTGGGCGGATTCCGATTAATCCAGAGCGCGACATTTTAGGCTTCATGCAGTCCCCATCGAGCAGTGTGATATCTATGGGTATATCAGAAAAGAGCTCAAAGAGCTTTCTTTGATCAGTGAGGGGCCAATCTTTGTAGCCAGGCGCTAATCGTTTNGTNAGNCGGAGGCCATCATTCGCGCAAACCTGTCGTAACTCACCAACAAAAGATCTAGTAGCTCGCTCTATGGCTAGCCACGAAGCAGATTCAAGAAATACAGCTTCCAGTAATTCGTCCGACTCTTGCAGCATGCTAGATAACTCATCGGGCTTCTTTCCAAGTGTTAAGAGAAAAACTGCCGCTTCTGTACACTCAGAGAGAACAGTTCCAAAATCGGGATTGACTAACGTGATATTGGATCCTTTAAGTTTTAGCTGGGTCTCGGTTACTGATTCGATTCCCATTCTTTGATAATGCACGATAGGCTCAAAAAGCTGCATGCCTTTTTCGAGCATAATTTGCGCTGTATCACGAATGACAGGCCTCACATCGGTGGGTTTTTTGTATCCATGAATTCTAAGAATAGTGTCGGAATTGATGTCACCAATCACCGGTATGAAGTTCCCAGCAAGGGCCAGAGCTTGAGGGCTATTGCTCTTTTTCGAAATCAAATGCTATTCGGCTCGGAGTAGATCAGAAAGTAATGGTTATAGACGCGAGGCGGTGGGAGCAAAAATAGTATTCCGGATTAATTAGATTGACGATTTAGTGCGGCTTCAGCGATTTTATCAAACTCGGACTCCAGCTTCTCTGTGACAGATTGAAGGACGTCGTCAACATTTCCATCTTTTTCAATTGGCTCACCGCGATTGAAACCTTCCAAATAGGCATCTGTTCCTGCTAGTTTACGCCTCATCGCTGCTCTATCTATTAGATCTTGGAATTTATCGCTGAGCTGTGCTTTCTTGGTTGTATCGCCATCTTTAACTTCGACGAAAGAGGGTATTTCTTGCCAGTAAAGGATAGTGTAGGTTGTCACTGTTATGCTCGATTTGAATGAATTTTAACTTAGCCTGTATCGTAGCCCAAAAAATTAGAGCGAGCCACCAAGAATCGTGAACCGAACGGCTCGGACATCTCCTGTAGCGATATCAGTCTATAGTGGGTATGGTATCCGAATTCGCGCATGCAAAAAATGCATGTTTCTAATAGACAGAAGTTTCGCACAGTTTTAGTCAGTTTTTCGTTTGGTCGCTAAAGGAGCTATGATTCATGTAGCAGATCATGTTCAGCACTAACTCAAAAGATATAGATGATGTATATTCTCCACGGAGCAGGTTTAAGGTCTAAGTATTTAAGTTAATCACAAGGGGGTTGCGCAATGTGGGCGAAACGGTTTGTCTTGCCAGATTTTGACTATGAAGGGCTAAAGGATTTAGAGTGGTCAAGTCCAGCATTAATTTCAGAAGATGAAGCCATTCATAGAGCAAAGTCAGCATCATCTGATAGTAGAAGTGAAATTGGCGTCTTCCCGGTTCAGGCTTCTGATGCATTATATGAGAGGTTTGATATCAAGGGTGTCTATCGACATGCTGTTTTATGTGTTACTCCACAAGAAAAGGTCACATTGCTAGGCAAGTCGCATGCATGGAAGAAGCAGCGCCTACTTATATTAGATAGCATTGAGATCGAGAATGCTCAGGTCCTAATGGACTGGAAAACAGCGAGACCGATGAGCACCCGACTGGGGCCTATTGACGGCGTCCAATTACCTGGGGGCTCTTGGTACGTTATAGTCAGCCATATGATTGGGAATCATTTTGTGGGAAATAGAACACTGTTGAGCAGTATAAGCCAAGAAGATCAAAAAGCGAATGGCCTGTCAATCATGTCATCGTCAGAGCCAGAGTTTAATGATTTCCATGATTGCAACTTGTACATTACGTGGTCAGGAAATTAGTTTCGGCCTTATTTTAAAGTCAAGGCTATAATCTCTATTAATTTTATTTTCGACGGCGATGATCCCAAACAACTTACTAGCGAACATTTATTGAGTGACGATTCTATGATCGGCTAGGATTGGGAGGAGAAGTTAACATGGTTGATAGAAGAAATTTCATCAAGGCTAGTGTAGCAGGTGCTGTGCTACCAGCTGCCCAGCTTACTCAAAATACGTTGGCCTCAACCAGCGCGGAGCAGGTCTTTCCTGTTTTGAATATCGGAACATTGGCAGAGGTTGAATCACAGAATGTCATTGAGTTTAGCTATCCAGATAGTGCATCACCGGCAATCTTAATCCGCTTAGAGGAGGCTGCTACAGGCGGCATCGGGCCAAATAATTCTATCGTGGCTTATTCTCGGCTTTGCACCCACAAAGGATGCCCCGTCGGATACCGACCAGGCCGTCAGCTACTAATCTGTCCGTGCCACTGGAGTACTTTTGATCCTGCTCGAGCCGGAACAATGGTGATCGGTCAAGCTAGCCAGTCATTACCCCAGGTTATGTTACGACTTGACGAGGATGTAATTCAGGCGTACGGGGTGACTGGTCTTATTTATGGTCGTCAAACCAACATAATCTAGTTCTGCCCAGTGACTTCCGTGTCCTTGCCACCCCCAAATGCGGAAAGATTTGATACTGTGTGTCAGTTTTGTATTGTTGGTTGTGGGTATCGTGTATATCGTTGGCCAGTAGGGCAAGATGGAGACAGCAGCCCTCTTGGTAACGCCCTCGGTATTGATTTCCGAGGACAGTTACCCGCGTTACAACAATGGATAGCGCCTGCGATGCAGAGCACCGTTACTGACTCTAATGGTGATCGCTACAACATAGCAATAATCCCAGATGAAAATTGTTCCGTCAATCAAGGGTTATCATCTGTACGAGGTGGTGGACTTGCGCAGACGCTATATTCTCCTGACCGAGCGACCTCTGATCGCTTGCATACACCGCTACTCCGACTTAACTCTGGTGAGAAACCAATTCCATGGGCTGAAGCCTCTGACTTAGGAGCCAGTGTTGTCAAGGCAGTCATTGACCGTTGGGGTCCGGATGCAGTAGGGATGAAATTCTTTGATCATGGCGGAGGCGGGGGTGGTTTTGAGAATAATTGGGCTGTAGGCCGATTGTTCTTTTCATCAATCGGTACTCGAACTGCTTCTATCCATAATCGTCCTGCTTACAATAGTGAGGTACATGCTGCTGCTGATGCTGGATTGGTTCCCCTTACTAATGCCTATGCTGATGCACGATTGTCTGACACGACATTAATCGTTGGGGCAAATCCTTACGAAACACAAACAAATTATTTTTTAGCTCACATGATTCCGAACATATCCGGCGCCTCATTATCTGAGAAAAAACAAGCATTCGGAGTGGAACCGGTCGATAAGGGGCGAATTATTTTTGTTGATCCTAGGCGGACGATGTCTGTGGCAAGCGCAGAGGCAGCTGGAGGTGACCGTGTGCTACATCTACAAATCGAGCCAGGAACCGACATTATTTTGCTTAACGCTATTGCACGTATTATTTTAGATAAGCGTTGGCATGATATTGGATTCATTCGACGTAGAGCTGAGTGGCAAACGTTCGAGGCGTATCAGCGATCTAGTCTCTCAGTCGATCGATTACTTGCGACCGTTGTTGATGAAGCTGCTGCACTTACGGGTGTTAAATCAGAAAAAATCTACCTTGCAGCAGAGTGGATCGCAGCGCCAAAAATGGGCGGATTTCGTCGACGCACACTACTTCATTACGAAAAAGGTCTTATCTGGGGCGTGAAGAATTATGAAAATATAGCTTCGATTGTTGGGCTTGGCCTACTAACTGGTAATGTTGGGCGACCAGGGACCGGCATCAGTCGTTTAGGCGGCCATCAAGAAGCATATGTAAGACCGCCATATGATGGGGGACGGCCAGCACGCAATGTTGACGAGGCTGTGCGGAGGGGTGAGGTGAAATGCTATTGGGTTGGCGGGTGTAATCCAATTCTTACAACACTTAATTCAAGATCGATGAAACAGGCGTTGATTGAGCGCACAAGCCTAGTTCAAGATGCAATCAGCCATACTGAGGGCAAGAGCACGGGAGTGAGGGTAGCTCGCATTGTTGACGCGCTGAAAGAGGGTGGGATGTTTTTAATAGGCCAAGATATCTATCCAACAGAGACAACACGCCTTGCTCAACTAGTCTTGCCCGCTGCTCAGTGGGGTGAGATGAACTTGACATCTATCAACGGTGAACGGAGGTTGCGCTTATATCCGAAATTCATGGATCCGCCTGGAGTTGCTCTTCCCGACTGGCGCATTATTGCAATGTTCGCCAAGCGCCTTAATCAACTATATACAAAAGACAGAAATCCTCTAATGGCAAGCAAGTTTCTCGACTACGATTGGAAAACTTCGGAGGACGTCTTTATACATGCTCGTTACCAATATGATGGTAGTAAGAATGATTCAATGGAGGGGTACGCTGGCGTTACGTATAATTTGCTTCGCCAAGCTGGCAATGAGGGAATACAAACGCCGACGCGGTTAGTTAATGGGACCCCAGTAGGCACGGTAAGAATGCACGAGGGCGGATCGTTTTACACGAGAACCGGAAAAGCTCGATTTATAGCAGCACCTAGACCTTGGCCAAGCTATGGCGCGAAGCTTGAACGCCAGAAGAGCAAGTATCGGTTTTGGGTGAATAATGGTAGAGCTAACCATATCTGGCAAACGCTTTACCATCACCAAAGGATTCCATATTTCTGGGAGCACAATCCGGTGCCTTTTATCGAAATGCATCCAGATGATGCGCTAGAACTGGCAATCAGCTCAGGTGACCTGGTCAAAGTTTCTAATGATTTAGGATCGGTTGACGCAATGGCATACCTGACGATGGCCGTTAAGAGAGGGCATACGTTTATGCTGTTTGGTCATCCTGCAGGCTCAGTAGGCGATCTCGTGTCGGATCATGTTGACCCCGATACTACGATTCCCTACTACAAGGGCGTCTGGGCAGACGTCAAACGTATTCGTGCTATGCCACAGTGGCGGGAGCGCATGAGTTTTCTACCACGGAATATTGCTACATGACAGGTTTCAGCATCAATTTTTATTGGGTTCGGTGTGTAGGACTATCTCTGTTATTGGTGTCTTTACCCATATTGGCGAATTCAGATGATCAGCTCCATTATCACGCAGGTGTTGATCTATCTGGAATGAATCTCGCGGGCAAAAATCTGGATAATGCTGTCTTAACGGGTGCTAATCTTGTGGGTACGAATCTTAGAGGAGCTAGCCTTAAGAATGCAGACCTGAGGGAATCTTATCTCAGAGAAGCAGACTTACGCTCTGTTAATTTAAGTGGGGCAAAGCTTGATGCGAGTGATTTGACGCGTGCTGATTTGCGTGGCGCCATACTCCATTCCACAAGCTTGGTGAGAGCCGTCCTTGATTCAGCAATCCTAGATGATAGCGACCTTAGCAATGCGTTTTTGCCAGGGGCGAGTCTTGTGAAATCTTCGTTACATAATGTAAATTTAGAAGATGCTGTATTAATTGATTGTGACATGTCTCAGTCAGTGATAACCAGCGCCAATTTGCAAGGCGCCTCTTTCGGCTCTACTGGCTTAGGTAATCGCGGGCCAATCGGCGCAATACTTCGTGGTGTAAATTTATCAGATTCTGATTTGTCGGGCTCCAATCTAGTAAGTGTGGACTTGTCGGAGAGTATTATTATTGGCACGAAGTTTGATGCGGCGAATCTAGCATATGCAGATATGAGTTGGGTCCGAGGAAGACGTTCCTCATTCGCAGGTGCAGATATGGCATGGGTTAGAGCATATGGAGCGGATTTTAGTAATGCTGATTTCACTGATAGTAATCTAGAGCTCGCACAAATGGTAGGAGCAGATTTTACGAACGCAACATTTAGTAATGTAAATTTGAGCTCTGCTGACCTTAGCCAATCTATACTTAGTGGTGTGGTGGGTCGTATACAGCCAAAACTAGTTAGGACTAAACTCCACGGCGCTCGCGATCTAAATAAATTTTTAACTGATTTTGATATGAATAACTAGGCCAAGAGCGCCTTATTGGAAATAATATTCGTTATGCCAGCATCGAAACCAAAGTTGTGGCGTGCATTAGTGGGTGAGTATATCGGCACCTTTATATTAGTATTTTTTGGTGTGGGCGCTGTCAACGCAGCTGTAGTGACTGGAGCTCAAGCAGGGCTATGGCAAGTGGCGGTGGTGTGGGCTTTTGGGGTTAGCTTAGGGATCTATACCGCAAGCTCCCTCTCGGGAGCTCATATTAACCCGGCCATTACGGCTGCTTTTGCCATATTTAACCGCTTTCCATGGTCACGGGTTGTACCTTACTGGATCGCGCAGATTGCAGGAGCAGCTTGTGCGTCGCTAGTGCTATATGCGATGTTTTCTGATTCAATCATAGAGTTTGAGCGCATCAACGGTCTGCTTAGAGGGGGGCCTGGAAGTGAACTGAGCGGAATGGTGTTCGGAGAGTATTTCCCAAATCCAGCGATTTTTGGAACAGCTGAAGATGCATGGCGGGTGGTCACGCTTCGAACCGCATTTATCGCTGAGGTTGTTGGTACTGCAATGTTGGCGCTACTTGTATTTACGCTAACCAGCGATAGCAATCCATCAAGACCTCCAACTGCGCTTGCTGCCGTGCTTATCGGAGTTGGCGTCGCAGCTATAATTTCAGTTATTGCACCGTTAACTCAAGCAGCCCTTAATCCCGCGCGCGATTTTGGACCTCGGTTGGTGTCCTATTTTCTTGGGTGGGGCGAGATTGCAATACCCGGCCCACGAGGCGGCTGGCTTCTTGTTTATATCGTTGCTCCAATATGTGGGGCGATTATTGGAGGGGCGATTTACTGGTTTATAAAAATGGTTTTGCGCAAGGAGGTTTGATCGAGCGCGACGATTTAGAAGCAAGCTATCCAATAATATGAACAAGATTTGTGAACTAAAATTTAACATCAATATACAACTATCTGAAATTATGACAGTCAGCGTGAGTAACTCTAGTTGTGTAGAGAGGATGCTATGACTAAATCAGAACCAGAATTTATAGTCGGCTATATCGGTGCGCATCTTAGAACCTATTATGCGGAGGAATATAACTTATTTACGTCTTCCGTTGAGGGGTTGCAGCGATTGGGTGAAGAGTTAGGTTTCCATGTAGTCTTTACAGAAACACCGATCGATTGTGCAAGCGAAGCTAGCATTGCTATCGATAACATGATTTCTAAAGGTGTAGATTTCGTGTTGCTTCATCATGCGACATTCTTAATGGGCGATATCGTGATGGAGATAGCAAAGAGGAGAATTCCATTGGGGTTATGGACTCATCCGGAGCCTACATCCGAAGGCGAGATACTGTTCAATGGGTTTGTTTCAATTGATATGAGCGCTAGCATCATTCGGCGCTATTTAAGAGACGAATCTATCGGTTACAAGTGGTTCTATGGTGATACAAGCCATCATTGGTTCCGAGATCGGCTTGCCACAACCGTTACCGCTTTACGAGGGAAGAAAGCTTTGCATAATGGCTCGATTGGGCTTATTGGAGGGATCGCACCAACATTTTATAACTTCACGTTTGACGAGCGTCGAATGGCTGATTTAATGGGCGTAGGAGTAGGGCATCATGAGCTTAAAGAAATATTTGACCGTATTTCGGAGGTCGATACGACACGAATTAGGAAGATAGGTGAAAACATTAGATCTCGGACAGGAAATCTAGTTGAAGTTTCTCAACGTGATTTAGATATTACATCGTCAATTTATGCGGCGCTCGATGATTTCGCTTCAGACCATCACTACTCAGCCCTTGCTGTAAGCGATTGGCCTGCGTTCCAAGCAGAATTAGATATCCATCCTGGATTCGCATTTTCATGGCTTGAGGATCAAAAAGGTGTTCCCGTTGCCAGTGAAGGCGATGTTATGGGAGCCGCTACGATGATCCTTATGCGTAACATTGCATTGGAAGAGGCGTATTTGCTTGACATGGCAGCTATTGATACCGATAAGGAAGCAATGTTGATGTGGCACTGCGGCGGTAGTCCACTAGGGCTTGCAAATGACGCAGGAGTTCGATGTTTAAATCATGCAATGCTGGGCCGAAAAGTCCCGGATTCACGAAGAACTGGCGCTGTCGCTGATTTTGTTTTTCGTAACGGTCCAGTTACTGTTAGTCGCTTGTCAGATGATGGCCATGTTATGTTTGTGTTCGATGCTGAGGTGGTATCGACAGATTCTGTGGGTTATGAAGGTTGCAGGGGTTGGATTACCAATTTTCGCGCCGACC
>PBOB01000030.1 GCA_002724185.1 Acidiferrobacteraceae bacterium
ACTTGAATGACTCGGCGGGAATCAACACCTTCACACCTACTTTTGATAATGCATACTTCAACTCGGCGCGCCGATACGCTGGATTAATATTGACCAAAATTGCCCCAATCCTTGCTGTAGCAAATTGAGCCAAGACCCACTCAGGCTTATTGGGAGACCAAATTCCAACGCGGTCTCCTTTATAGACGCCAATGGCGAGAAGTCCGGCCGCAAGCTGGTCAACCTTTTGAGAGAGCTGGGACCAAGTCCATCGTTCTCCAGACTCACAAAAAATACAGGCCTCACGATCGGGGTAGCGTGATACGGTACGGGCAAAATACTCAGAAATTGTGATCTCTTCGAGTCCCGGATGAATCTGACCAACAACATACGCTTGATCTGACCCAGACACCAATCCTGAATGCTCTAAATTTTCACTGGCTACCACCATATTATTAAGCTGCCTTCTGTGGTGAGAGGCTACATCTGTTTCCAATCTCCGAGTTGCTCGAAAGCATGGGCCGCTTGGTAAATAGTGGATTCACCATAATGGCGACTTACCAACATCAAACCAACAGGTAACCCATCACTCATCCCACATGGGATCGACATGGCCGGATGGCCGGTTACATCAAACGGGCTAGTGTTCCCAAGCATTTCAAATGCTCTTTGGCAGTACAAAGCGAGTGAAGCATCGGGTGGTGGTAATGGAGTCGCCTTCATTGGAGTAGTGGGCATCAACAATAGGTCAAATTTTGCTAATGACTCGTTGTAAGTTTCTTTTAGTTTACGGCTAAGATTCTGGGCCTTGGCGTAGAAATGACCTCGATAGTGCCGCAAGAAATACTCACCGACAAACATGCAAACCTTCAACGTATCAGATAACTCATCAGCCCGATTCGTCCAGTTAGCATGATGATCTAATAGGCTCGTGGAGTACATGCCTTCCCAGCCAGTTCCAAATCCATTGCCATGCATCATCTGATTGGTTAGACCCTCTAAACCAATAGGTGTCCAGATAGCAGCACCTTCGTTATGCATTGGGATCGATATTTGCTCAACGTCAGCTCCAAGCTCACGCAACTTCTCAGCCGATTCCCTCACCTTTGCATCAACGTCAGACTCAGATTCAGGTCGGTTAAACCCTTCATCAACTACACCAATTTTCAGACCACGAACGCCTCTGCCCAAAGCAGAAGTGTAGCGATCGACCTTCGGGGCATACTGCCTAGGATCTAGGCCGTCTTCCCCCGCGATAACCTCTAATAGAAGCGCGTTATCGGCAACGTTTTGAGTCATTGGTCCAGTGTGGTCAATGGTAGTCTCAATTGGCATAACCCCGGTATACGGCACTAGCCCATGGGTAGGCTTCAATCCATAACAGCCCGAATAAGAAGCCGGCATACGGATGGACCCACCTTGATCCCCACCCATTGCCATATCGACTTCACCCGCGCCGACGAGTGCACCTGATCCCGAAGACGAGCCGCCGGCAGAATAACCCATCTTATGGGGGTTATGACAAGGTCCAGTGGCATTAGTGTGGCTACCCCCTGACAGGCAGAAGTATTCACAATGTGCTTTACCGACGATAGTTCCCCCAGCATCCAAAATCCGAGTTACCACGGTAGCATCAATATCAGGTATATAACCTTCCAACGTAGATGCACCGTTCATCATCGGCACACCGGCCAAACTTATATTGTCTTTGAGTACAATCGTCTTTCCACTTAGTTGACCCCTGGGTGCACCTTTGACTTCACATTTTATATACCACGCATTCATCGGATTCTCTTCTGGAGTAGGCCGATAGCCCGGTGTCCTCGGATAATCAACAGTAGGGAGATAGTCAGGCATGGCATCAACCATGTCATACACCTTCATCGTATCCTCCATTACGTCTAGGAATTCTGAAATTCGATCGTCGGAAAGATTCATTCCAAGATCTCGTGTGATTTGTTTGAGCTGATCATGGGTAGGTCTTTTTACAGTCATATAGTCAAACCTCTGCTTTTTCGTCGTTTCAGTATTTTGTCTTTCAGGCATATTAGACGGCACAGTATCCACCACTTCACTATTATCCTGGCGGACAGGCACCGATACGCCCGATCCAAATCCAACAAATTCTTCAATTAGTGCGGAATTCGAAGATTCATCCCCACCAACCTCGCCTGTGATATCACCTTTTTGAAGCAGTAAGACACGGTCAGATAGCGAAGTTACAAACTCTAAATTTTGTTCCACAAGAACAATTGAAAGGCCGTGTTCAGAGTTCAGCCGTTGTAACAACTCGATAATGCCATCAACTATTGAAGGCTGAATTCCCTCTGTCGGTTCATCTAGAAATACCAAATCAGGCTTACTAATCAAGCAACGAGCCAGTGCCAAAATTTGTTGCTCACCACCACTTAGTGCCCCACCGGATCGATCTAGCAGGGGCTGTAGTAGTGGGAACTCCTGTAGCACTAATTCGATCGCTTCGTGTTCGTCTTCTCCATGCTCGACAACACCCATTCTCAGATTGTCGTAGACAGAAAGTTGAGGAAAAATACCTCGCCCTTGAGGGACATAACCTAACCCGAGGCGAGAACGCTCATAGGCTGGTTCATCGGAAATATCTACTCCATCAAATTCGACTCGACCAGAGCTAGCCGGAACAATACCCATCAAAGTCTTAAGTAAGGTGGTTTTCCCCATCCCATTGTGTCCCAACACTCCTACAATTTGACCTTCATTCACTGAGAGGTCAATTCCATGCAGGACAGGCACACGTCCATAACCTGCGTGCAAGTCTCTGACGTTCAGAATCAATGCATCACTCATGATGTCTTCCGATGCCCGAGATAGACTTCACGGACTCTAGCATCCGCTGAAACCTCATCCATATCACCTTCAAGCAAAATCTGCCCTTGATGAAAGACTGTGACTTTTCGAGCGATCATACGAATAAATTGCATATCATGCTCAACAACGATCATCGTGGCGCTTTTGTTGATTTCTCTAATAATTTCCGCGGTACGAATTACCTCTTCCTGAGTCATGCCTGCAGTAGGTTCATCCAGAATTACTAACCAAGGTTCACCCGCCAACACCATACCGAGTTCAACCAATTGTCTTTGACCATGAGCCAATGACCCCAGTTGAGACTTGCGTACATCTCCCAGCTGTAGGCGTTCGATCACTTCGGAAGTAATTACCCGAGAACGCTTTAAACTAGCCGACTGACTCGCCGACAACCAAATATTTTCTTCGACATCGAGCCCGTCAAATAGGTTCGGCACCTGAGTTTTAATGCCCACACCCATTCTGGCAACTTGGTGGGACTCGCTACCTGAAACATTGAAATCTCGAATAACCACTTCACCTGATGTAGGCCGTAATTGTGCCGTTAGGCATTTAAAAAAAGTGCTTTTTCCTGCTCCATTAGGGCCGATCAGACAACGTAACTCATTTTCTCGAAGAGAGAAATCGACTCTATTCACCGCCACTACGCCACCGAAATGCATCGATAACGACCTGGTCTCAAGCACGACGTTAGTCCTCAACTTGAACCTCCTTGACCCTTGATCGTCCACGCCGTCTCATTCTTCGTGCCGAGCGTGCAGTCATCCGCCGAGATTTCCGTCGATCCCATAGTTCGACGAGAGATGGAACAATCCCCTTTGGCACGACTAGCACGAAAACGATTAATACCAATCCTAGAAACAAGTTGATATTTACAACAGCTTGCCTACCCAGGAAGGACGTTAAATAGAACAATATCAGTGCGCCAAAAACAGGTCCTATCAAGGTTCCCCTACCGCCAATAATGACCCATATGATTGCCAGGGCGGCGTTATAAAGATTAAAAACATCTGGAGTAATTCGCCCAATTGAATTAGCAAACATGATGCCACCGAGTCCAGCTATAGCACCTCCTACTGTAAACATACATAGTTTATAAAATCGGATGTCATAACCAAGAAGTTCAGTACGAACCTCATTCTCTCGAATAGACACACAGACCCGACCAAAATGCGACTTTGTCAGCCAGACACACAAAAAGTAGGCAAGCAACAATGCCACCATTGCAACATAGAAAACATGTTCGGGATATAAAAACTGAGTTGCGTCCCATGGATAGTTAATGGGAGGCACATTTATCCCATTAAAACCGCCCAGTTTAGCAATACCAATTTTGTATTCAGGGCCCGACGTGCGTCTTATCACGCTATAGAGAATAAGTGTGACGGTCAATGTAATGACAGCTAAGTAGACGTCACTCAAACGCCCATAAAACATAAAGTATCCTAGTATCGCAGCCGCCGCAGCAGCGACTAGTACCGCAGCTATAATCGCCCCAGTACTACCACCAAAATTAAGTGCCGCAATAGCATACGCATACCCCCCTATTCCAAAAAACGCAGTCTGTCCAAAACACAAAATTCCACCGAATCCCCAAATTAGCCCCAAGCTCAATGCCAAAATTGCAAGGCTTATTGCAGTAGTGAGGCTAATAACTGAGAATAAGTCTAAGCTAAGGGGTGCACCAAACAGGATGATCAACCCGACAATACCAATCGAGATCAGCGAGTTAATTTCTCTGGAACGTTTCACAGACTTCGCTTAAAAAATCGGCCTGTAATGCCCTGTGGCATCAATCTTAAAAGCACTATTGCAAGGAGAAGTAATGCCACTTCACCCATAGTCGGACCAACTACAAACGCTACGATACCGTTAACTGCGCCTAAGAGAATAGAAGCTGAGGCAGTACCTGCAAGTATTGCCGTTCCACCCGAGATTACAGTAATGAACGCTTTGCCTATATAAATCGCACCAATCGTTGGTAACACACCCGTTATAGGAGCTAACAATCCACCCGCCAATCCAGACAAAGCGGCACCAATACCAAATGTTGTCGAATACACGCGCTGCGTGCTAACTCCCAGCGACGCCGCCATGTCAGCACCTTGCATAGTTCCGCGCGCAACCAAACCTAGTTTCGTATATCGGAATAGTAGATAGACTAAAGCAACTGCTAGAATCGCTATAACAATAAGAAACAGCTCATAACCACTCGAACTGTAATCTCCAATTGTTATTGCACCGAATGGCGGTGAAATTGTAGTCGCTGTTTGTGCACCAAATATTGTCGTGATAAGCCCAATAAAAAATAGGCTAAGCCCCCAGGTCGCTAGCAAAGTATCAACCATGCGACCGTAAAGAAACCTAATCAAACACCATTCAACAATTAACCCAATAATA
>PBOB01000031.1 GCA_002724185.1 Acidiferrobacteraceae bacterium
ATTTATAGTTATGTGGTTGTTCACTACTTGTGTGACCAAATAGATAGACCAGAGCATCAAATATGTTTCAATTGGGCTAGTCAGGCATTCGCTATGTGGAACAATAGATGTATCTGACATTATGCAATCTCTGATTATTTCTCCAACGAGCGTATAATGCATCACATTACTATTATTGATGATATTAGAGTAGCCAGATAATGAGTTTTGCGTATGACATGAGTTATCTTACATCAACAAATTGTAGGATCAGTCTGCCAGGTTCCCAGATGATTCGAAGCTAGTATGCTAGGTCTATGAAAGACGATATCGAGAAAGTGGTGTCTCATGCAATAGAGGCTAGAGTTGCTAGAGAGCGCGACTATCGAACAATGTCACTTAAGATGCATCCCTGGATTTGCGCGCGTTGCGCCAGAGAGTTTAATGAGGATACTCTTCACGAATTGACGGTCCATCACAAGGATCACAATCATGAGAACAACCCTGACGACGGGAGTAACTGGGAAAATCTATGTGTATATTGTCACGATAATGAGCATTCCCGGCATATAGAGAACCAAACACATTCCCCAATTACGACACCACCAGCGATCAAAGTCGTTACACATAAAGCGCTTGCTGGGTTAGGTGAGGTGCTAGCGAACTCGGAAAGATCTAGACAGGAATAGGGAAGGTTAATTTCACAAGGTAGACTTTATTTCGATCCTGTTTCGTCAATATTTGTATCAGTAAGGCACCAGCGTAATCAGTTTTTGCGCGGGCTCGCCAAAGACAGCCAAGTTTCGACTACGGTATCAGGATTTAACGAAATCGACTCTATTCCTTGATCAATTAGCCAATGTGCTAGGTCAAGATGATCAGACGGGCCTTGACCACAAATACCTACATATTTATCAGCTTTGCGACAGGCTTGTATAGCTTTTTCCAGCAGATATTTGACTGCTTTGTTTCTTTCATCAAAAAGGTGTGCGATATCAGCTGAATCTCGGTCAAGACCTAGAGTTAGCTGAGTGAGATCATTCGATCCAATAGAAAATCCATCAAAATACGCCAAGAATTCTTCTGCAAGAAGGACGTTGGAGGGTAGTTCACACATCATCATAATCTTGAGCCCCTCTAAACCTCTCGTAAGCTCAAATTCGGACAATAGTGCTGTAACCTGCTTTGCTTCTATGGGGGTACGCACAAACGGGACCATTATCCATAGGTTTGTAAATCCCATATTTTTTCGAACGTGATTAATCGCCTTACATTCAAGTGCGAAACACTCTCTAAATTGAGGATCAAGGTAGCGTGATGCTCCACGTAAACCTAGCATAGGGTTTTCTTCAGTTGGTTCGAAGTATTGACCGCCAATCAGGTTGGAATATTCATTCGACTTAAAATCAGATAGTCGAACGATAACTGGACTAGGGGAAAAGGCTGCTGTAATCGTTGCTATACCTTCGGCGAGCTTTTCGGTGTAAAAAGCAATTGGCGAGTTGTAGCCTGCTATAATTTTGTCGATATGTTCACGAGTATCGGACGGCATCTTATCATAGTCTATAAGTGCTTTAGGATGTATACCAATCATGTTTGCGATAATGAACTCTAATCGCGCTAGACCAACTCCTGTATTTGGTAGCCTCTGAAAATCAAATGCTCGGTCAGGATTGCCAACGTTCATGGTTATTTTTGTTGAAATTCTAGGCATAGAGTCAACTTTAATTTCATCTACTTCGTATGGAATGAGCCCTTTGTAGACATGTCCAGTATCGCCTTCGGCGCAAGAAACTGTTACTTCAGACTCGTTAGTGATCTTTTTTGTCGCATCACCACAGCCAACTACGGCTGGAACGCCTAGCTCCCTAGCAATGATTGCAGCATGACATGTTCGACCGCCTCTATTGGTTACTATAGCTGAGGCGCGTTTCATAACAGGCTCCCAGTCTGGATCAGTCATATCAGTCACTAGAATGTCACCATCATGTACTTGGCCAAGTTGCTCGGCACTGGGAATAATTCGTGCTACTCCACTGCCAATCTTTTGGCCAATACTACGACCTTGTGTAATAGTTGTTCTGGGTCCTTGTATCTGATACCTCCTAAGAATATGCTGGTTGTTACGACTGCTTACGGTTTCAGGTCGAGCCTGCAATATGAGCAGTTCATTGGTGACGCCGTCCAGACCCCATTCTATGTCCATCGGGCAGCAATAATGATCCTCTATCTTCAGCGCCATTTCTGCTAATTGGTGCACCTGATGATCTGTTATTGAGAAGCGAGTTCTTTCTTCGGCAGTAGTTTCTATGGTCTGGGTTCCACACTCTGTTTTGTCGTCAGCGTAAATCATCTTTATAAGTTTCTCCCCAAGATTCTTGCGGAGAATAGCTGGCCTCCCAGAGCGGAGTGTTGATTTATGAACATAAAATTCATCTGGATTTACTGATCCTTGGACAACGCATTCTCCCAGTCCTAGAGAGGCTGTAATAAATACGACATCACGAAACCCAGATTCAGTATCTAGCGTAAACATTACGCCACTTGATCCTGTGTCGCTTCTCACCATTTTTTGAATACCGACAGATAATGCAATATTATTATGGGAGAAGCCCTTATGTTGCCTATAGGCAATAGCCCTGTTGTTGAAAAGGGATGCAAAAACTTTGTGGACAGCATCTATAACTGAGTCGGCTCCTCGGATATTGAGAAATGATTCTTGTTGACCCGCAAATGACGCTTCTGGTAGATCTTCTGCTGTTGCAGATGATCTTACAGCTACAGCAATGCTTTGTCCGTTTCCAAGCTCCTGATACGCATTTCGGATATTGCGCTCTAGTTCTTGGGGTAACGGGGTTGCGAGAATCCATTCTCGGATCACACTCCCAGTTTCCGACAAGGCTGTAACATCATTAATATCGATTGAGTTGAGAGCTTTTTCGATGCGGCTTTTCAGATCATTTTTTGAAAGAAAGTCATCGTATCCGCTGGCGGTAGTTGCAAAACCCGTGGGTACCTTTATGCCAACTGTACTCAATTCGCTAATCATTTCTCCGAGTGAGGCATTCTTGCCGCCAACACTGGCTACGTCGCCTATGCCAACTTGATCTAGCTGAACAATTTTTTGTTTACTCACTTGTTTCCTGCCACGGCTCAAAGTAGGGTGTATGATCACAGATTATTGGATTCATGACATCAGTTAAGGCAAATTTTTGGGGAAGCATTGTATTCTGCCAGAAATTTATAAAACTTATGTTTTGTGAGGGATTTTAATATGACTAATCGGTCTGTTTTTATCGTTTCTGATGGTACTGGTATCACAGCTGGCATCCTTGGGCACAGCTTGCTCTCACAATTTCCAGATGCGACGTCGGAACCCATAACGCTACCGTTTATAGACAGTGATGATAAGGCGAAAGACGCTATTCGACAAATTAACGATGCTGCGGAGAAAGATGGCGCTACCCCGATTGTATTTTCAACATTTGTGGAGAATGAATTCACTGATCAGATTAGAGAATCCCACGCTTTGGTGCTGGATTTATTTGGTAGCTTCTTGGATCTACTTTCTACAGAGCTTGCTATGGAGCCAAGCCATAAGGTGGGATATGGACATGGTGTTGTTGATGCGGATCTCTATACTAGTCGAATAAGAGCTGTCCATTATTCAATGGATTGTGACGATGGGCTCAATACTAACGACTACCGTCGTGCGGATGTTATTCTGGTTGGTGTATCGAGGATAGGGAAAACGCCTGTCTCCATGTATTTGGCAATGCATTCTGGTTTATTTTGCGCGAATTATCCGCTTACGGGTGATGAACTACAGAATGAGCATTTTCCAGTGGTTTTACAATCACATACGTCTCAGATTATCGGTCTCACAATTGATCCTGTTCGACTTCATGACATTAGGCAGGAGCGCCGACCAGGCAGCTTTTATGCTGATCTCAAGCAATGTCGCTTTGAAGTGGAGAGCGCTGAGGGACTATTCCGGCGATTTGGCATACCCTTTTTTAGCACGACGGGCGTGTCTATAGAAGAGATTGCAACGGCAATCTTGCAAAGAACTGGAATTCGTCGCAATTTATTAGCTTAGGTTGCTAGTAACGTCAACTATCTTTTGGAATCAAAAGACTTGCCAAGACTTTCAGTTATTAGATGTCACAATGATCTCTCCATACACGCTAGAATTGTTATTATAAGATGCGTTTCAAGTGTTGCGGTAAAATAGCGAAGTTCGAGGGGTCAAGTAAGAATCAGATTATGGCCATAATTACTATTAAGTGTATAGAGTAGACTGAAATGAATACTACGATAATTGGGGTTATTGCGCTGCTAACCTTTGCGTGGACACTTCTAGTAGGTCGTATTGACAACTCGGGTGTTGAGGCTAATGTAGGGAATCTAGATGAATTGCCCCTTCAGCATGGGGACAAAATTCTCGGAGCTCAATTTAAGCAAGGTTCCTATATTGGTTACTGGTATGAGAGCGAAGGGCGACTAGAGATTTTTAGGAATCTAGAACTTCTTGAAACTTTATATTTGGTGGATAAAGGTCGTGCTGAGTTCCACTTTAAGCGGTGGATTCGAGATAATCGTTGATTTCTTTTGGCAATAGCCTCTTAGCGCAAATGTATTATGAGTAAGCATCCCACTGTTCGAGATTTCTTTATATGAGAACAAGTGATTGGTTCAGGCAATCGATAGTTTTCTCAGATCGATTTAAGAAGTGGTGGTTGCGCTTGGGGATGCTATTGTTAGTAGGTAGCTTAGTTGCGACAGTATATTTTTCGTTATAAAGATGCTATTCAGGTATTTGAATGTCGCGGAACTTAATGGAACAAGCACTTAACAAAGAAAATTGACCGAAAGTGTACATTCTCGGAAAAATCAATTCAAATTTTAGTTATTTGGTGGATAACCTGCGCCCTTTAAAGTTTCTACAATCTCTGAGAGGACCGTGACATCTTCTATGGTAGCAGGAACTCTATAGTTATCGCCATCCGCGATTTTCTTCATAGTTGCCCGTAGTATTTTTCCTGATCTAGTTTTTGGTAGTCGCCGAACTACAACTGCTGATTTAAACGCTGCGACTGCCCCAATGTTATTGCGAACAAGTTCAATGCATGATGCAATAATTTTCTCATGTTCTTCCGTACATCCAGAATTAAGTACAAGAAAGCCGAGTGGGAGTTGACCTTTGAGAGAATCAGCAGCTCCAATCACGGCACATTCAGCAACGTCAGAGTGCATAGCTAATACTTCCTCAAGAGCGCCAGTTGACAATCTATGGCCAGCCACATTGATCACATCGTCAGTACGAGCCATCACATAGATGTACCCATTTTTATCAATCATCCCCGCATCTCCAGTTTCATAGTAACCTTTAAATCTAGAGAAATATGAGTCATGGTAACGTTGTTTTGCATTCCAAAGTGCTGGAAAAGTGCCGGGTGGCAGCGGCGTCTTTACACAAATTGCACCGATTGTTGATGGGGCTACTTTGTCGCCAGAACTGTCTAAAACACAGACATCCCACCCGGGGCATGCTCGACTTGAAGAACCGGCTATGATTGGTAGCGGCTCAATTCCAAGACAATTAGCAGCAATAGCCCAGCCAGTTTCCGTTTGCCACCAGTGATCAATTATCGGAACTTGAGTCTTATCTTCTAGCCATTTTAGCGTGGGTGAATCACAACGTTCACCAGCCAAAAAAAGTGAGCGCAAATTAGTCAAATTATATTTGCTGAGATAGTTACCGCTAGGGTCTTGCTGCCGAATAGCACGGATCGCGGTCGGTGCGGTAAACATAACATCAATATTATGTTCGGAGATCACACGCCAAAATGCGCCTGGATCCGGTGTTCCAACAGGCTTTCCTTCGTAAAGCACAGTCGTGCAGCCATGTAGGAGTG
>PBOB01000032.1 GCA_002724185.1 Acidiferrobacteraceae bacterium
TGGAAGCGCGCTTCCTTGGCATGGAAGAGGCCCCGAGTTCAAATCTCGGCACGTCCACCATTCTCAATGCACCCTCTCAGCTGTTGCAATTCAACGAAATATAGGAATATTGACACTCAATAACTATTCCAAACGGTGTATTTTGACTCATTTTGCATCGATACTAAATACTCTATACATGCACGCAAGAGACATGAAGTCTAAGCTAAAAGCAACACTTCTTTGCACGCTAATGATTGCGTCAGTCCTCGCCGGATGTCTTGGCGGGGACGACGATGACGAGGAACCAGTTGTCGAGGACGTCATGGGTTGTACCTATGCGGACGCTGAGAACTACAACCCCGACGCCACTAAGGACGATGGCTCGTGTACCTACGCTGAGCCAGAGCCTGAGCCAGAACCAGTAATGGGCTGTACCGACCCTGCCGCCAATAACCACGCTGCGGCTGCGGAGATGGATGACGGCTCTTGCGACTATGGCATGGCACAAGCCGACATAATGGCGGCTTACGGAGCGGGTGACATGAGCTTCAGCGAGGCCCTCTACGAGTTGGAAAAGTCGAGAAAGTGCCGTGAGCAGGGTACCAACAACCCCTGCGAGATCGTTGAGATGTCCATCGGTGACGCTTCAACAATCGACCCCGGTGACGCCTACGACTCCGCTTCAGGTGATGTCATTGAGCAGGTCTACGACACGCTCTACCGCTATGCTGGCGACGGCAACGGGAATGCTATCATCGAGCCACGTCTAGCTACTGGCTACTCAGTCAGTGCAGATGGCCTGACCTACACCTTCGACCTAAGGGACGATGTGCACTTCAGCAACGGTGACAAGATGACTGCAGACGATGTAGTCTACTCATGGTGCAGGGTTATCGGATACGGTGGACCTGCAAGCCACGTCAACTGGATTTTGGACCAGTCTTTCGACTGCAATGATGCAGATGGAAACCACGATGACATGGGAGGCGACAGCTTCTCCGTTCACAGTGACACATCCTTCAGCGTCACGCTGTTCGCTCCATCCTCAGCCTTTGTTTCGACCATCGCATACACTGTCGGTGCCGTGATTAATGCTGATCTATGTGAGGCAAACAGAGTAGTTGAGACAGACGAGAACGGAGACGTCACATCTGACGACTTCTGCCACGGCTGGCTGGATGAGGGACCATTCGGAGCAGGTACCAACGCTTACCTAGTTCAGTCCTGGGTCCGTGAGGACAGGATTGTCCTAACTCCAAACTGGATGTACTGGGAGAGTGGAGATTACAACATCAACAGACACACTATGTCTATTGTGACCGAAGCTTCCACCAGACTATTGGCCTTCACCGATGGAGAGGTAGACTTCGGTAGCATCAACATCGAGGACTTGGTCAACTTCTGCTACATCGATGAGAACGGAAACGGTGCCTTCGATGCTGGTGAGGACGACGCTCTCGACGACAAGCCGAACGTAGCCAGCGAGGATGGTTACATCTGCTCATACAGGGAAACCTTCACCACAACTCTGTCCGCCTTCAACCTAAACCCGAAGGTACTGGACGCTGGTGAGGACAACACTAACCCTGACTCCAACTCGACACTCGTGATTAACCACGACTGTGATGGAGATGGAACCAACGACTGTAACGTCATGGAGACCGCTGCACTGCGTGAGGCAATCTCGTATGCATTCGACTACGAGACTCACCGCAGAGAGACCTATGACAACTCGTTGGCACCTCAGTATGGTCCAATTCCGACAGGATTCTTGTATGCGCACACTCAGTACGAGGTCTTCACATACCAAATCGCTCACGCTGAGCAAATCCTTGAGGACGCAGGATTCATCCGCCAATACGACTGCGCTTCACTGACTCACGGTGAGGCACCTACAGTAGTACCAGAGGCTGACAGAGACGGCGACGAGTGCCGCTTGCCAAACGTTCTGCGCGTGATGGCCAACGAGGGTAACGACTACCGTATCGCTATGGCCGCACAATTGGAAGAGGCTCTAGGTACAATCGGAGTTGCAACTTCAGGTGACGCCAAGCCTTGGCCAGAGTACCTGACGATGTACTACACCAGGACCTGGGATATCCGCTTCAGCGGCTGGGCTCCTGACTACCTTGACCCCGATAACTACTGGTCGCCGTTCGCCGGCAGCCACGACATCGGAGGCGACGCGTATGGTACTGGTTACCACAACGATGACGTCGACGCTGCTCTGCTAACTGGCAGACAGTCTCAGGACGATGCAACCCGTGAGCAGGCTTACGTGGATGCCTTCGCTGCTTGGACAATGGACCCGAACATGATCATCATTGGTCAGTACAACGGTGTCGGTGTCAAGCACGACGATATCTGCAGCCCTGACTGGGTAGCCATTGGGTCCGCCCACTGGTTCGACTACGACAAGCTGCCGAGAGTTAACGGCGAGCTAGTCGGCTCTTGCGAGTAAGTTAGTCGAGTTACGTAAGGCCGGCGGCGGCCGCTTCGGCGGCTGCCGTCGCGCCGAAACAATTCCAATCACGCCTGCCTACGGCAGGCGTGGTAACTGTGATAGGTTCGACGAGTGTAGCGACGAAGTGAGGGAGTCACTTGAAGCTGCACGAATTCATTGTTCGTCGCCTGTTACTCTTGATTCCAGTCATGATTGGAGTGGCGATTTTCACATTCGCCATCGCCCATATAATTCCGGGAGACCCTGCAGCAATCCAGTGCGGAGATAAATGCGGATTAATTGTCGACTATACTGAAGATGGCGAACCAATTACAGCTTACGAATCCAATAGAATTAGGCTGAAGATGGACGACCCAGTAGGGGTACAATTCTGGAGATATGTAACCGATTTGGCCGAGGGCGACTGGGGGGATTCGTTACTCTATCATCGGCCAGTTGTCGATGTAATCAAAGACGCTGCTCCGATTACTTTGGAGATGTCATTCCTAGCCCTGTTTATTGCCTATCCCCTCGGCATCATCCTTGGGATTATCAGCGCAGTTAGACAAGATCGGATGTTCGATCACGTTTCGAGATTCTTTGCTATCGCTTTCGTCAGTCTACCGATTTTCTGGTTCGCAATGATGTTGCAGTTGTATCTTGCAACTGGGACCGAACATGGAGGAATTTGCGACCCTATTTTCGGTACTGAGGGCGGATGTTTCCCAATTTATGGAAGACACGATCCCAGTTACACCTATCCCGAAGATGGATTCTACTCATTCTATCCTGCCGGAGGGACCGGCTTCCACCTAGTGGACAGTTGGTTCGTAACGGATGAGAAATTGGCTACGATGCCTGAGGAATGGAATTCCAACTGGTTGCTTTTCAAGGACACATTGGTGCATCTAGCACTTCCTTGTGCGGCTCTAGGAATTGCTTCTGCAGGCTCACTCCTAAGGTACATGCGAGCAAGCCTACTCGAGGTCCTGAATGAGGATTATGTCAGGACTGCTAGGGCTAAGGGGTTGTCAGAATTCAGAGTTGTTGTTGTTCATGCCTGCAGAAATGCCTTGGTTCCGATAGTGACTATCCTTGGATTCTCAATTGGAGGAGCCATAGGTGGAGCAGTGCTGACTGAAACCGTATTCGCATTCAATGGAATGGGAAGGGTCGCAGTTACTTCTCTGCAATATCTGGACTTCGTAGTGATAATGGGAGTCACTCTGATTACGTCTGTAATTTTCCTTCTTTCCAATCTAATCGTTGACATCACGTACGCAATTATCGATCCAAGGGTGAGGCTAGAATGAGAAGTTGGGACGATGGCAAGGAGGAACGCGAGGAGAGCCTCAGGCGCCTTAGAGAGTCTCTATCTCAGTCTAGAAACGATCTCTCTAGAAGTTGGAAAATCTACAAACGATCCTTATTGGCAATACTCGGCCTTATGATGGTACTCTCGGTTTCTCTAATCGCCATTTTTGCCGATGACATCGCCGTCGAACACCCCTACAGAAACCTGCAGGATACGGAGGACAAGTGGTCGATTGACTATGAGCCCCGTAGAGTGGAACCTTTCTCCGAGGAATGCGATTGGCATGAACAGAAAATTGTCACCAATCCAAACAGCCCATTATTCTCCGAAACAGTTGTCGCCGAATCGGATGACAAGGTAGGGGATGACAACAGATACTACAGAGATACTCTATCTGCAATCACAATCATCAAGATAGAAGATTCCCAAGGCTATGACCTCAACTCTTCTCTGCTTAGCATCGATCCAGATAATTCATCCATATTGGTCCTATCTCCTGATTTATACAGCAACACCTCTCTGTATGCAGGAGTATGGGTGACATACGAGTTCGATAACGAGGCCATGCATCATTGGTGGCTTCCCGATGGCTACGATGTATGCATCTTCGGCACCAACGACCAGGGTCAAGATCTGTTTAGCAAGGTACTGTATGGGGCTAGGGTTTCACTCAAGATTGGAATCACAGTTGCCGTTCTAACAGTTGTAATTGGGACTATTGTTGGAAGCATTAGTGGATACTTTGGTGGCAGAGTAGATGAAGTGATTATGAGAATCTGCGATATCTTCTTTGCAATACCGGGATTGATTCTTGCAATGGCATTCGTCGCTGCGATGAATCAGGTAACGAGTCTAACCACTCCAGTCTGGCTTGCAGTTCTATTGCCAATCCTAGTCATCGGCTCATATTCTAATTCATTTCTATCTTCTACGGTTCCTAAACATGGGCAGACCGACTCTCATGTGATGAGCAAGCTTGTAGAATATAGATGGTGGATACTTCTTTTACCGGCGTTAGTTTTCATATTCGGTTGGTCCCCGTCCAATTTATTTGGATGGCCAGAAATTTTCGAACTATCTGAAAGTAAGATTTGGAGGCTAACTGCAGTCGTTGCTATAATCGCACTATCCGGAGTAGTAATTCTTGCAGATAAGAGATTCATCAATAACTCGAGCTTTGAAGGAGGAATGGAGCGCCTCAAAGACTCTTTTGACTGGACCAATCCATGGAGATACTTAACTTTCAGAACTTTAGCAGTTTTCATATCTCTAGCACTTCTATTCAACTTCTCAGGTACTGAAGGTGGAGATATTGTCATCATCAAGGATTTTGATCGACTCTGGAAGGTTCAGGCCGCCCTCATCTTTACCGGTTGGCCAGGTTACGCGAGACTGATTCGCGGACAGGTCTTGTATGTCAAGGAGATGACTTTCGTCGAAGCAGCCAGAAGCGTGGGTGCCCCATCTAGCCGAATCATGTTCCGACACATTCTGCCGAATGCATGGGCTCCGTTACTGGTCGCCTTCACTTTGGACATTGGAGGTACAATTCTCTCCGCTTCTGGCCTCTCATTCATTGGTTTGGGGGCTGAGCCGGGTACTGCCGAGTGGGGTATTCTGATTTCTGAGAGTAGACGATACTTCCTAGATTCGCCGTGGTTGATGCTTTACCCGGGTCTAGCAATAGCAGTGACTGTGCTCGGATTCAATCTGCTTGGAGATGGAATTAGGGACGTCGTAGATCCCAAGAATAGGAGGTGAGAGATTGTCTGAGAATGTTCTAGAGATTGAAGGTCTTAGAGTCCATTTCGATACTCTAGACGGCCCAATCGAGGCCTTGCATTCTGTGGACTTGAAAGTCAAGGATAAGCAGATTATGGGACTTGTGGGGGAGTCGGGTTGCGGCAAGTCTGTAACTTCTCTAGTTACAATCGGTCTTGCAACTTGCGATGTTGACGAGGGTAGCGTGAAGTACCAAGGTAAAGAGATGTTATTCAGAGACTCAGATTCGGATAAGAAGATTCAGGATATTTCTGGTTGGATTATTGTTATCGGAGTCATGGCTTCCATTTTCTCGCTATTCGGAGTAATTCTAGTTGAGCCTATCATATTCTGGAACATTTTCAAGATATTCGCCTCGCTCACTATAGTTTCTTGGCTCGCAGGATTCGCATCAAAGAAGGAAGCCCGCAAGCATCAGAAGTTCTTGAGATGGGTTCGAGGAAATGAGATTAGCATGATTTTCCAAGAGCCAATGTCGGCACTCAATCCACTATACACTATTGAGAAGCAGATTTCTGAAGTTATGTTTGAGCATGATAGACTTGTGGAAGCCGAGACTCCTCGCCGCATCAGAATCATTCAGGCTCTAATCAGTCCAATCTCTCTGTCTATCAAAGCAGTTAGATCTAGGCCGTTCGCTTCTTCAGTCTTAATCGGAATACTTGCTTTCGTTGCCGCCGCACACACTTGGGGATTCGCCGAGCGGGCTGAAATCTGGGCATTCTTACTCCTGCCTGCTATTCCTATTGCCTCAGCAATATCTTCCATGAATGCGCCTGACTCGCCATATGAGGAACAAAGATTGAGGGATCGTGAGCATGAAAAGGAACAGGCATTGGAAGATATTGATTCACTATTCGGGCATTCTGGAGCATCGCAGCTAGCGATTTTGCCATTGCTAACATTTGCATTACCCAACCTACCTCTAGGAGTGGCATCTTCAATTGTGGTTTATCTGATGCTATGGATGCCATTTTCGGCTCTAATGGGGATGCTAGTAATTTGCACATTGCTAGCCCTGCCTGTAATTATCTTCCTCGACTATCTAAGGCTCGATCCAGCACACACAAATCAGGTTATCGAGATACTTGAGGACGTAAAGATACCAAATCCCGAGAATGTAGTCAAGATGTACCCACATGAACTCTCAGGAGGTATGCGCCAGAGGGTAATGATTGCAATGATGATGGCTTGTGAACCAAGGTTACTAATCGCCGATGAGCCCACAACAGCTCTCGATGTGACCATCCAGGCTCAGATTCTCAAATTGATGCAAGATCTCCGAGATGAGAAGGGAACAGCAATCCTGCTGATTACGCACGACTTGGGAGTAATTGCTGAGATGTGTGATGATGTCACCGTGATGTACGCGGGTTCTGTTGTGGAAACTGGTAGCATAGAAGATGTTCTATCCAGACCTAGGATGCCCTACACGGTCGGTCTGCTCCACAGCATCCCTACTATCGATGATGAGGCCGGTAGGAGAGATGTACTACCAATCATACCCGGGCAAGTGCCCGATCCGAATCTACACTTCGATGGCTGCCGGTTCCATCCCAGATGCCCATTCGCAGATGAGAAGTGCGTGACAAGCCCTCCTCCTATGGTTGAAGTGGAACCCGGACATTTCGCCGCTTGTCATCATACTGACAAAACAGCCAACGTCTCAGATGTTCAAGCCGAATTCGATGAATTTGCCGCTGCATATTTGAAATCTGATTTGCAAGGAGGTGTCCCAAGTGAGTGAAATTCGAGACGACGACGTTCTGATTGAAGTGAATGGGATGAAGAAGTGGTTCCCGATAAAAGGAGGGATGCTGTCCACAGTCAAGAATTATGTGAGGGCCGTGGACGGTGTTGATTTGCAGATAAAGAGAGGCGAGACTCTAGGAATAGTTGGCGAATCAGGTTGTGGAAAAACAACTCTGGGCAGAGTATTGCTGGGACTAATTCCGATTACTGACGGCTCAGTTGTATACGACGGGACAAATATTCTTGATATGGCCAATCGAGAAATCAGGAAAAGGATGCAGATAGTATTCCAAGATCCCGGTGGCTCAATGAATCCGAGAATGTCAGTTAGGTCAATCGTCGGTGAGCCCCTGATGGTCAATGGGCTTTCAGAAGGCGCTGAGTTGACAAATAAGGTAGCCAAACTCCTCGATTCTGTTGGTTTGAAGAGAGAACACATGAACAGATTCCCGCATGAATTTTCAGGCGGCCAGAAACAGAGAATCGCATTAGCAAGGGCTCTCTCATTAGACCCTGAGTTCATCCTCTTAGATGAGCCTACTAGCGCTCTCGATGTATCGGTTCAAGCACAGGTTCTGAACCTACTAGAGGATATTCAAGAAAAGCACGGTCTAACTTTCGTATTCATCACCCATGCCTTGAACGTAGTCAACCACATCAGTGACAGAGTCGCTGTGATGTATCTTGGTAAAATCGTCGAGCTAGCCGACACCGCTGACCTATTCAAGAAACCAGCGCACCCATACACCCATGCCCTTCTATCGGCAATTCCCGAACCCTCTCTAGATAAGGAGAAGAAGGATAGAATCGTGCTGAGTGGAGATGTTCCAAGTCCTGCTAATCCTCCTTCTGGATGCAGATTCCACACTCGTTGCCCTATTGCCGAGAAGGGTCTTTGCGACGTAGAAGAGCCAACTCTAGAAGACCTAGGGGATGGCCACAAGGTAGCATGTCACTTCCCATTGGGCCTAGGAATGACTCTCCCGGTCAACGACGATTCACTATGAGGGCGGCATGACTGAGCCTGATACAAGTCCGGAAGGAGAACTTCCTCCACTTCCAATTTTGGACAAGAAGGAAGAGCGAGAAGCTGCTTTCTGGAGATTGAAGAAAGCCTCTGACGAATGGAGAGAGGATAGGGTCAAGAGAGTACTAGCCCAAGAAGGAGAGAGCGTATTTACAACATTGGGCAGAGTTGTGTATTTATCCTGCTGCTTGCTTTTCGACGGCCTAATCTTGACACAGATTCCCGTAAGCATGGGCAAGACTGCTCTATCTTGGATTATCTTCGTCTTTATCCTAGTCCCAGTAGTCAAACTTCAGAGGGACTATTATGACAAATGGTTCTCAGTGGATATCAGTCAGATTGACTTTGATCGGGAGTAATCGGAAAGTCCGGATGCTCAATCCTATCGAAGCGCCTGAATGAAGGTACGATTAGGCCGGCAGTTGTTGTCAGTACCATGAATGCTACAGCGATAGAATATGTGGTCAGGACATTAGTAGCCTCAATCATCCACCCTCCTAGTACTGGTGCTAGTGGGATGAATATCAGAGAGCCAATAGCATCGAGGGAATTTACTCTGCCCCGCAGGTGCTGGTCTACACTGTCCGACATTGTAGTCCTCCAAATCACTCCCAAAGTACCTCCAAGAGTTCCCTCGATGAGAACAAACAGTAGAATCGCCCAGAATGGGATTGGCATAGCCCACATCAGCATACACCAAGCAATACCTCCAATGAACATGTAGAACACTGTGCCTCTGGATTCCTTGGGAATCGGCTTCATGCCTGCAATCACAGAACCAATCATCGCTCCGAAGGCCCCCACGGCCCCGAACAATCCGAATTCTCTAGCTCCGAGACTCTTACTTTCGATGATGAATGGTATTCCAATCTCGATTGCCGAATCTCCGATATGCCA
>PBOB01000033.1 GCA_002724185.1 Acidiferrobacteraceae bacterium
AGTCGAGGCTAAGGACTTTATCAGTCTCAAAGGGGGCCAAGGAGCAACCTTAGAAGAGATAGTCGAATGGTTAACACAACACGGCTTCACAGAGACTCGGATATTGCGCTGTGTCGACGAGCTTCACCATAAGGATCAGATTGTTGAGTTCTCTGAAATGGACGATGAGGGTAATCTAATCTACAAATATGCTAAACAATAATAAAATATAATATTACATTATTAAGTTTATTCCATTTTATTATATCTTTTAATTAATTAAACAAGCTAAAGTAAATATCCCATATCTCTCTGTTATTCTATGGACAGGGAGCGCACGCTATTCGTGGGGTTGCTATTTTTATTTCCTACCATTTCGGGCTGTTTAGGCGTTTCTCTCGACGATGAAGATGTTCTTTCTGACTCACTAAATATCTCACCTTCAGTACTCACTGCTGCCGATTTTCAGATGGTGGATTTCACTGCCGAGAAGCCGATGAGCGTCTTCGTTCCATATCTCGTAGTTAATCCTACATCGGGCTATATTCAGAACGGCACCGTTCTCGATTTCTCTTCTAATTGGGATTCGATTAGTATCGATATTCTCGTTCCTCCGAATAACGAAAAAGCGATCTTTCTCGTCGGAGAATTGGGACGTAATAACTGGCCACTTAGAGCAACAAATGAGAGCTGGGATGAATGGATTCTAAGAGGTGCTACTAACCAGGGTTCGAACAATTCTAATGCTGCAATTCGCTATTCCGATAACTCAACCTTCTTATCGACGAGACCTCAACAGATGAATACTACCGGTGTCGGCTATGTTGAAGTGCCCGTATCTCGTCCATTTAGAGATGATTTAACGGTCGAACAAGGAACTAAGCATAGTGTCGGCCTAGTCGATGGTTATTCCGTTTTAGAAGAGATGATAAAATTTACTGATGAAGATACTGGGTACAATGATCGTTGGGGACCCTTCAGCCCTAATGATCCCGCTTACGAGGATGCCTTATCGTATATCGCATCGAAATTTATGTCGTACGGTTTAGATGCCGAGATTCATCGCTATCGTGATTCATCTTCACCGTATGCTGTCAACGTCTGTGGTTACAAGACCGGGACGCTATTTCCAGACGAATGGCTCGTTTTAGGTGCGCATTTGGATGTAGCTGAACCGGGCGGTTCTATAGGTTCTGGAACTAGGATAGGTGCTCATGACAATACTGCAGGAGTCGTTATGTCGATGTTCGTTGCTCAAGCATTAGCTCAATTAGATCATCGTAGAACAATGGTCGTCTGTTTCTGGTCCAATGAAGAGAATGGCTATGATGGTGTCGATAGATGGATTGATAATATTCCCCCAGGCGTTACAATTACTAATTACCTCAATATTGATAGTGCAGGTGTCAATTATCCTGGCGATTACACCCTAGTTGTCGATATCATTCCTGAAACGGATAATGAGATCAATGAACAGATCGAGATGGTCGGTCTGACTGAGTGGATTGGGTCGACTAACAACGATATCGCAGAAGTCCTTCGAAATGGCCGTGAGATGTATTACAATGAGTCTGAGGGCTATGCGGCGATGAAAGACCACAGTCACAAGCATCCCAACACAATCTCCGTACACGAGTCACAGAGAGGTCGTAGTGATTACATCCGCTTTGCAGATAGACTAGGTGTAGTTTCTCTCGATTTCGGCGCCATAACGGGCGGTTATGACTGTTATCACGAACTGTGTGATACTGTGGATGAGATGATCGCTTGGATGGGTACCGATAATGCCACCGGTACTGAGAATCTAGTCGCCTCTTTCGATATGATATGTTGGTGGCAATTCTCTCTATTTCTATATCTAGATGAGAGACCTGTTTACGACGGTTCTTGATTCTTTCTTTCAGGGAAGATTCACTCTAATGTATACATTTCCCATCCCAGTACAATCAATAACACACTAGGAACACCAATCACAACCACTGCGATACCTCCCCAAGGGTCGTTGGCGTCAAGACCTGAATAAAGATACAATGCAATTGCGAGTCCTAAACCTCCAATGGCTGCCATAATCTTCCCTAATGTTCCAATTGTCCTCAACGTACTTTGGGGGAAATATTCCTTAATGATTCTCTTCAAGAACTGCAAGATCAAATAGTACATAATAATCCGATTATCGGGCCTGTTAATAGAATTATAGCTTACGTGGGTGAGGGTGGTAATAGATATATTGGAGCAACAATAGGTAGTTTATGCAAGCAATCCGCTTTTCGCTGTTAGCAGTGCTAGTTTTGGCCGTTTCAGGTATGCTTTCCAATGATGTTTCAGCAGAAGGTGAAATGCATTTTAAATTAACAGCAGATATAGATCTAGAAGATCGTGAATTATCAGAAGCATATGGTGATGAATCAATAGAGGAACAACCTCCAAGTGCATACACTCAATTTTCTAATTCTGCAAGAAGCAGAGAATGGACGGAGATTGGTACTTGGAATTCTGAAGATTTAGACGCTGACTTTTCCTTTACCGGAATAGAATTCAATATGTGGTGGGTAGAAGATGATGAAGATGAGAACTACAACGCTAGAATGCAAATGAGATGGACTTTATCAGCCGATGGTAATGAAATAGCACATTATCAAGATACTGGAGACGATGAATATACGTGTGAACGGGATAGGTGGGATCCCTGTGAGTGGGTCGGTTTTATGGAAATATCTGAGACATTTGTCGCAGGCCAATCTCTCTCAGTAAAGATAGAATATCAGTCATTTCAAGATATATTCATCTTTTATAACGATATGAGGGATGATTCTGGAATTCTTTTTGAGGGTTCTGAAGGCGGTATTGAGTGTGTAACTGAACCACATTTTTACGGTATCGCATTTTACTCAATTGATGGCCCCGATTGGGATACTCATCTTCGTGACAGATTAGCTATAGATTTCGATGTAGATGTCAGTTGTGATGCGGTAATTGGAGTTGATGTTATAGCTGAAATATATTATGAATCGGGAGACCTATACGATACTTGGAAATATACTAATTACCTTGTCAATGGCACTGAACCTGAGTATTTTTGGTTTGAAGAATCTATTTCTGAAGCAGGGAATTATACTTCGAATGTATGGATTCAATGGTGTAATGGTGGTGAACAATGTGTATGGGATTTGAGAGAATATACCAATCCCGTAACAATCGAATTCCAAACGGAATATGAGGAAATTCGTTATTTCATTAATGATTTTCCAGATAATGGTACATTGGATACTGACATTGATTATTCTGTCTATTATGAGTTAGGTCCTCTACGTTCTTGGGAATCTGAAAATCAAGGGGTAAGTAGATTCGGTAATGATTGGACAACAATCGGTACTTGGACTTCTGAGGATTTGACTGATAATCTCTCTATTACCGGTATGCAATTCAGTATGTGGTGGGTGGAAGATCCTGACGATGATGATTATGATGCCGATTTCCAAATGAGATGGACTGTAGAGAGTGATGGCGAAGTATTAGTTGTTGCAGACTACGGCGAAGAGGATTATAATTTCGAATGCGAACAGGATCGCTATGATCCCTGCTTATGGATTTTAAGATATAATTTCGATGATAGGCTGAATCAAGGGGCCAATATTTCTGTAACGATAGAATATAAATCGTGGCAAGATGTATTCGTATATTATGGTAAATTCTTTAATTCCGGAATTCTTCTCGAATGCGAAGGTGGCTGTTACGATGCACCTGTAGCGTTTATAGATTCGATATCTGCACAGCAGGCTGAACAGGGAGATTCAGTAGATTTCAATGGCAGTGCAATAGTGAATTATGGGGAGATTACCGATTATCTATGGGAATCTAGTATTGACGGTCCATTGAGTAATTTTTCATCTTTCAATACATCAAACCTATCTTTAGGGAATCACACAATCTATTTCTCAGTAAACACTACTAATGGAGTGAGTGAGATTGTCAATGCAACTATATGGATTTATGCAACTCCCGTAGCAACTGCAGGTATAGATGTAACAGGATATCCGAGCGTTCCAATTCAATTTAGCGGTGTCGGTTCTGATGAGGACGGCACAGTAGTTCTCTATGAATGGGATTTCGATGGCGACGGTGTTTTTGAATGGAATTCTGGAGATAATGGTGTAGAGATATACATATACAATATTGAAGGAATATACAATGCCACACTACGTGTAACAGATAATGATGGTTTTACTGGAACAGATGTAGTTCGTGTTACAATTATAGTAGTAAATGTTACAATTGATGACGAAGGTAATGTTAATGTTACAGATGATGATGGAGAACCAGTACCTTCACTCTCTACAATTTTTGCTGTAGTGTTAGTCTCTCTCGTCGCATTATTCCGTAGGAGCTGATTTACAACTCTACTTGGATATAATCTCCAGGTGCGTTAGTGAAATCCTGATCCAATCCTAGATAAACTTCCGTAGTCCGAATACTACTATGTCCCAGTGCAATCTGTACTTGTCTCAAATCTGCACCGTTTTTGTAGGCCAATTGGGCGAAAGTTCTTCGTAAATCGTGCGGTAGTACAGGTTTTCCCAGTATCTTCTCCGTATGTTTAACGATCAGATCTCTAATTCCTTGAGGCGTTATTCCACTATTACCACGCATTCCATTCTTCTTTATCGAGAAGAATATATTATCATCATCCGTTTCACGCATACTTTCAGACGCGTTTAGCCACTCTTCTAAGCATTTCAATGTATATTCGGGAATCGGCACTGTACGATACCGGTCACCCTTCCCCTGAATGTTCGCAAATACGTAACGCTCCTCAAATTCTTGAAATTGGCTAGTTTTCAGATTACATATCTCAAATCTACGCAAACCGGTACCGATTACTGCTGCAATTATCGCGCGGTCTCTAATATCTTTCAATTTCTCGTTTTTCATCTCTCTGATTAATTTTCCGACCTCTTCCTGTTTTAGCCAATTTTTGATTCTTCGTCCTAATTGAGGTTTAACTCTGATTTCCATTAAGTCTGTATATGTATTCTCATCAATCACACCCATTCTTCTCAGATCTTTGAATAACTGTCTAAGTACAGATACGTGTGTAGAGACTGTTGAACGCGTTTTACCCCGCTTTTCTAGGTAAAGTAGGTACTCTCGCATCGTTTCTACGCCCAAATTCTCGTATTTTCCTTCATCATACCAGGCGAAGAACTGTTTTAGCGCAGAATTGTAAGTTGCACGGCTGTTAGCATTCTGACGCTTGTTCACTACTGAATCTATCATTTTCTGTATGCCAGACTGCTCCAATTCGATTAGTTCCATATTACTTGTTATAATATACATTATAGAAAGTAATATATAAAATAACCGTTTTTTGCCCTATTATTTCGATCCCTAAAAAACGCGAAAACCCTAGGTTTGCGTAAAAATTATATTAGTTCATTATTTATTAGTATTAATTATAATATTATAGATTATACTTTATTCTATATTATAATATTATAGATTTAATCTTTTCTTTAAACTTTTGAAATCGATTTCAATCAGCCAAAACAGAGGTATCATGAGCCAGTAATGGAAACCTTTTGATGGCTTAAGGCTGAAACTTCCTTCAAATGCTACAAACTCATCATAACCGACATCACCTTTCTGTGGTGGTGCATGACTCAAATTACTTATCTCTTCATCTGTTAGTAAACCACTATCATATCCGCTCGCGTTGAAATTGAATTGAACTCCTCCAAATATCAGATCCATATCTGAGGTTATACTGAAGAAGGGAAACTCTTCAGATTCGGGGGTCGGCTCTTCAATCGGCGTCTCTCCTTCACTCAGATCATCTCCATTATCCATTCCGAGTGATAATGGTATTCCTACTGAGAATAGCAGTGCACCCACCATCCAGATAACAAAGGCAATTTTCAATGAATGTTTCTGTTCGTAAAATATTCTTCCGATAAGTGAACAGATTAGTAAAACACCCATCACCTTTATTCCATATCTAGTATAATCTGTAGCTTTCGATTCAGTCTCATCTCCCGAATCAGAACCTCCAGGTGGAGATGTCTGATTACTGTCCGAATCTCTGGTGCTCATCCAATTAATGAAAGGCGTCGCACGTCCCAATTTGAAAGAACCATCTTCACTATCAGGTTCTATATCATAAGTTACAGTGAAATTCGATTCTTTTGGGGGTCCCATCGTGAATTCTCCCTCACCTTTAATCTCATACCAATTACTCTGTAATACTGTATAGAACAGCAGTATTGCCACACATGAGATCAGAATCCTCAGGCGAGTTTTGCGATTCAGTTCAATCATCTTTTCTAACTATCGTTGCTACACATACGATCGCTAGAACAATCAATAGAATATTAGGGAAAGGAATTCCTTCTAGTACATCATCATATGGATTTTTATTGTCATTCTCCATCTCCTTCTTTTCTTCTTCAGTAATGTAGATATCTTGACTATCTTCCATATCTGCTACTTTATCTTGTGTAGCTGCCGCTTCAGCTCCGAAATGATAAGATACGCCATCTATCTCATGCTCATCTGATTCGCCCAAATTTGGACCGAACATAGACTTCATCGGTCCATCCTCTTCTGTCTGAACATCTACTTGCCAGCAGATTCCATGCCCCGAATCAACATCCCATACCATTTTCGCATCTCCTCCATAAAATGGAGGTTGAGGTTCTATTGAATAATCTCCATCTTCGAATTCATCAGCTACTCCATCTCCAATCCTCTCCATATCACGCTGGAATGTGGAGTCGACTATATCCTCCATTACATTCTCTATGACAGTTCTATTATCTTCACTATCTTCACCTTCATTACGTGCCTCTTCCATATCTTCTCCAGCCTGTTCACCTTCATTTTCAATTGCAGGTCCTAGAGCTTCACCCATAGCCGTTACTCCTTTGATATAGGCCATTCCTATAATCGGAAAACTCATTGCATTGGGTGTGATCACAGGCCCAGTTTCCATGAATTCTCGGTTCGAACCGGTCAGAAAGTCATCCACATATGTTTCCTTTTTGTGAACCTCTGTTTCATATTCTATATTCTCTAAATATTCATCTCCATAATCGGGATCATAATCATCACAACCACCTCCATAACTACAATCATAATCATCAGTAATCTGTACATCATTCCAATATTCTGGTAGACCGAAATCTGCATTAGGGAAATTCTGTAAATGAACATTGTAGTTGAATCCGTAAGTAAAATCTAATGTCGCTTCACCACAATCATCTTCTACATATATCGTATCGTCACCGGGCGTCCAAACAGATGGTGTATCGGTGTCGCCACATTCATATTCCATCGCTTCTAAGTCATCTTCGTTTGCAAGCTCATGCATTCCATTGTAAAAGTCACCAGGAGCGCCCATTCTC